>NZ_CP193898.1:685000-1370000 GCF_050858885.1 Sporosarcina sp. A2
GGCTCATTTGAAAGAGGAATGACTGTAACGATTCCTCGTATAGGAAAGTCTGTAAAGCTTTCGCAAACTACTCAATTTCTTGCAGACGACCGTGAAACGGTTAATGAAGCAGTAGCAGGAGATATAATCGGGCTGTACGACACAGGGAATTATCAAATAGGTGACACAGTTGTTGGCGGGAAGTCCAACTACCAATTTGAAGCGCTACCGCAGTTTAACCCGGAATTATTCGTCAGAGTTACTGCGAAAAACGTCATGAAATCAAAGCACTTCCATAAAGGTATTTCACAGCTCGTACAAGAGGGAGCTATTCAATACTATAAAACGCTTCATACAGAAGAAGTTATCTTAGGTGCGGTAGGACAACTTCAGTTTGAAGTATTCGAACACCGTATGAAGAATGAATACAACGTTGAAGTTCAAATGGAACACATCGGTTCAAAAGTTGCGCGTTGGATCGAAAACGAATCAGACGTTAAAGAGTCAATGACAGGTCCACGTTCCATGCTCGTAAAAGATCGCTACGATAATTTAGTATTTCTATTCGAAAACGACTTTGCGATGCGTTGGTTCGGGGATAAGTTCCCGGATATCCGTTTATATAGTCTACTTTAAAATAGAAGATCGTTTGGAAACCCGTTACATATTTGTGTACGGGTTTTTAATTATCTAGAAATTCTCAAACGTTCTGTTTGAACTCGTGTGCTGGATTGCATATGATGAAAGTACTGTATTTCAGATAAAAGGGGACGCATACATGAAAATAAGCGATTTTTCGATCAAACGCCCAGTATTTACTATCGTCACGATGTTTTTAATTATCATTCTCGGAGCTGTCTCTTTCTTTAGAATACCGGTTACGCTCATTCCGGATTTAAATCCTCCGGTTGCAGTTGTAGTAGCAAACTATGGAGGCGCTTCACCGACAGAAGTCAGTGAAAAACTTACGAAGCCGTTAGAAGAGAGCTTATCCACAGCACCAGGGTTGAAGTCTCTACAATCTACTTCTCAAGAAGGGGCAACACTGCTCTTCATGATGTTCGATTGGTCGGCCAATATCGATGACGTTCAGCTCGATATTCTTCAGCGAATCGATCAGGTACCTGTTCCTGAAGGGGCGGACAAACCTCGCTTTATGAAGTTTGATCCATCCCAATTCCCGGTCATTCAACTTTCTCTTAAGACCGCTTCTGAAGATGTTAATATCCGTAAGATTGCGGAAGAACTAGAAACTGAATTACGTCAAACAGAAGGCGTTGCTAGTGTGAGTGTCTCTGGTAAATTAGTTGAAGAAATTCAAATAATGTTGGATGAAGTCAAACTCGAAAAGAATGGTCTCACCCAGGCCGATGTCTTACAAGCTGTCCAGGCTTCAAATGTAACGATGCCAGGTGAACCTGTGAGTGCAGCTGGAGGTAAGCAATTAACAACACGCATTATTAGTTCCCTGAACTCAGAAGATGATGTGAAGAATGTCATAATCGGACCGAATCCGGTTACGGGGAAACGAATGTATGTAAAAGATGTTGCAACCGTCGCTTTAGCGGAAGCAAACAGTGGTACGTTGACGCGTGCGAATGACAAGCAAGCTGTACTCCTTTCGGTTCTTCAAGAATCAGGTGCGAATACTGCTGAAGTATCGAAAGCCTTTAAAAAATCATTAGATAATTTATTGGATGAAAAACAGTTCAAAGATGTAGAAGCAGACATCTTATTCGACCAAGGAGATTACGTAAAATTAGCCATTAATAACATTGGTCAATCGCTTATCCTTGGTGGCCTGTTTGCGATGATTGTCCTATTCTTCTTCCTTCGGGGACTTCGAAGTCCAATAATTATCGGTGTCGCAATTCCGTATTCAGTTATTGTTACATTCGTTCTCATGTTCTTTGCGGATTTCTCGCTTAACATTATGACGCTTGGTGCACTAGCTCTTGGAATTGGAATGCTTGTCGATAACTCAATTGTTGTAATTGAAAACATCGAACGACATTTAGCTATGGGGAAAGAACAAAAGGTTGCAGCGAGTGAAGGTGCAAAAGAAATCAGTGGTGCGATCATCGCTTCCACACTGACGACGTTAGCTGTATTTGTTCCGGTCATCTTCATTAGCGGACTGATTGGACAGATCTTTACGCAATTCGCGTTAACCATTTCATTTAGTCTATTTGCTTCATTAGTAGTTGCGTTAACGGTAGTGCCGATGATGGCAAGCCGTATGTTGAAGAAACCTCGTCGCAATGTAGAAGCTCGTAGACGCCGTTCCAAGACGTTGAATACGTTCGAGAAATCCATTAAGTGGTCATTAGCTCACCGATTCCTGATTCTCTCATTGACAGTTGTATTGCTCGTCGTCAGTGCATTTGGTCTCACAAAAGTCGGTACTGAGTTTCTCCCCTCAACAGATGAAGGTTTCTTTAGTATTGGCGTAGATTTACCGAATGGATCGTCACTTGAATCAACCAATGCTGCCGTTAAGAAAATTGAAGATGTGTTAAAAGAACAAAAAGATGTGGATGTCTATGTCTCTCTTGTCGGTGGTACGCAACAATCCATGGCTCAAGGAGGATCTCAAGCGGATACGGCAGAGATGTATGTGAAGCTTAAGCCGTTGGAGGATCGAGACCGGTCTATCTTTAAATTTATGGATGACGTAAAACCGAAAGTGACAAAAGCAATTGGAGAGACAGCCGAAATCAGCTTTAACGTTCAAGCTGCGGCTGGATCCAGTCCAAATACATTATCGTTTGCTCTACAAGATACAAGCGAATCCCGTTTGAACGAAGCAACGGAAAAAGTAGATAAGGCTTTAAGTGAATTAGATGGTGTTACAGAAGTTTCGAATAGCTTAATGGACACAGTAGAAGAGGTACAAGTTAGTGTTAATCCAAAACTTGCTGCTAATTTCGGGTTAGCTCCTTACCAGATTGCTCAAACAATCACAGATGTGACACGCGGAACGTTCGCAACTCAAATAGTTGATGAGAATGATCAAGTACTAACCGTAAAAGTTCAGTATGATAAAAAATACTATAAAGATACAGATGCACTAAGAAAAATTAAGCTTCGTACACCTACAGGTGAATTTGTAAAGTTAGGTCAAATGGCGACAATCGATATAGCTGAAGGCCCTGTCGCGATTCAGCGAGTCGATCAGGCGCATTCTGTATCTTACGATGTGAAGTATGAAAACAACCGTTCGCTTGGAGATATGACGAAATCTATGAACGAGACGATTGAGGATCTTAAGTTGCCAGATGATGTCAAAATGACGTATAGCGGTGACCGTGAACTGTTTGAAAGTGCAGCCAATGATATGTTAATGGCACTCTTACTTGCTGTAGTTCTTGTCTATATCGTAATGGCAGCTCAATTTGAATCTTTCAAGTATCCATTTGTCATCATGTTCTCTGTTCCACTAATGGTGATTGGTGTCGCAATTGGCTTATTTGCTACAAACACGCCAATTAGTGTTACTTCAATCATTGGAATTCTAGTGTTAGTAGGTATTGTTGTAAATAACGGAATTGTTCTGGTTGACTATATCAACCAACAAAAGGAAAAAGGAATGGCATCCTATGATGCGATCGTTATTTCCGTTAAAAATCGTGTGAGACCGATACTTATGACCGCACTTACCACAATCCTAGGGTTGCTTCCGCTTGCACTCGGTATCGGAGAAGGTACGGAAATCAACCAACCTATGGGAATCGCGGTTATTGGAGGGTTAATTAGTTCCACATTCTTAACACTCTTCATCGTTCCGATTATTTATAGCTTGTTTGATAAAGAAACGCGGAGACGTGCGCGTCCCAAAAGAAAAATCGATTCGCCAGAAGAATACTAACAATCATGAGTAAGCAGAGGTAAAATTCCTCTGCTTTTTTATATCCATTCCATAGGACAATCACTCATAGGAAATGTAGGTAGTTCATATAATAGGAATCTGCAAAGGAATATTCTAGCTACAAAAAAGCTGCTACACTATACGGACCTCCTATAAATCTCTGAATGTGTCGAAAATAAAACATTAAAATGAAATTAATTCAAAACTCATTGATGTTTTGTTTACAGAACTGCAGAGTCTTAGTATGATAAAGGGAGAGAAGTACCCAACAACTGAATGTCTTTGACGTTTGTCAAAGGGGAGTAGCTTTAGGGAAACCTATTTCATAGTCGTCAATACATGGTGATCAGCACCATCGGTTATGATAGCTGGATTTGTTATGAATTCCGACTTAGCGAGACCTTTGCCTTTTATTAGGTGAGGGTCTTTTTTGATGGAAAAAAAAGGAGGAATTTTTCTTGGAGTCGATTTTATTTGAATATGCATGGGTGTTACTTGTATTAATTGTTCTGGAGGGTCTACTAGCTGCAGACAACGCAGTTGTTATGGCTGTTATGGTTAAACACCTTCCGAAAGTACAGCAACAAAAAGCGTTGTTCTACGGGTTATTAGGAGCATTTGTCTTTCGTTTCGGAGCGTTATTTCTAATTACGTTCCTCGTCAACATTTGGCAGATTCAAGCACTCGGTGCAATATACTTGTTGTACATCGCGATAAAAAGTATATACGATCAGAGACATCACAAAGACGATAATCCGGATAAGAAAAAAAGAAAGCAATCTGGTTTTTGGATGACAGTCCTAAAGGTCGAAATTGCGGATATCGCATTCGCCCTGGATTCAATGCTAGCAGCAGTTGCGCTTGCTGTAACTCTTCCAGAGCTAGGAAACTTCCATATTGGTGGCATCAACGGTGGTCAGTTCATCGTAATGCTGATCGGTGGAATTATCGGGTTAGTCATGATTCGATTTGCAGCACGTCAATTTGTTATGTTGCTTGAGAAATATCCAGTGCTCGAAACGGCAGCCTTCCTAATTGTTGGCTGGGTAGGTGTGAAACTTACAGTGATGACGCTCGCGCACCCTAATGTCCAAATTATCGATACAGAATTCCCTCATTCAGCACCATGGAAAATCACTTTCTGGGTAGTACTTGCAGCCATCGCTATAGGTGGATATTTAGCTGCAGTTGTTAAAAAACGAAAATCATAAAATAAGTAACTGTTCAGGGATGATCATAACAATCGATCCTGAACAGTTTTTTTGTTTTGAACGTGATACAATTTGATAAAACTTAAATGAGATTTGTGTGTGGTTATTCTAGCGAGGATTTAAAATGAAGGTCTTCGTCCATGCTGAAAAGAAAGCTTAATTTCTCGGACAGAATAAATTTGGATATGGTATGATTATGTCCTTCTAAAGGAAAGGATCGGGTAATTAATGAAACTTAACAGAGATAGTTTACATAGATTTACACCAGCACAACTTATTGTGTTCTACTATTTTTTAGCTATTGCATTTTCATTTTTATTGTTGAATTTGCCTGGTGTTTATAAGTCAGGTGTTAAAGTTTCTTTTATCGACAGTTTATTCACTTCCGTAAGTGCGGTGAGTGTTACAGGTTTAACGCCTATAAGTATTGCTGGTACTTATACCGTCTTCGGACTCTGTATGTTAATGCTCGTACTGCAAATTGGCGGAATCGGAATTATGTCGATTGGTACGTTTTTCTGGTTACTTGTAAAGAAGCGTATTGGGTTACGCGAACGTCAACTTATCATGGTGGATCACAACCAATATACTTTAGCTGGTGTCGTTCAGCTTATTAAGCAGATTGTACGGATCATTCTATTGATAGAAATAATAGGCGGTGTAGTTCTGACGATTTATATTATGCCACTATATGATAAATTCTCGGAAGCCTTATTAAACGGAATGTTCTTATCTGTATCTGCAACGACTAATGCTGGGTTTGACATTACAGATGCTTCCTTACTCCCATATTTCAATGACTACTTTGTCCAAACTGTTATCATGACACTTATTATTTTAGGGGCAATCGGATTCCCTGTGCTTATAGAAGTGAAAAGTTTCTTTTCGAAAAAAGTACCTCACTTCCGATTTTCGTTATTTACGAAGATTACGACGTCAACATTTGGTATCTTGCTTGTCGGTGGCGCTTTATTCATTTATATTCTAGAATCTTTCCACTCCTTTAAAGGGATGTCTTGGGATGAGAAGATTTTCTCTTCTCTATTTCATTCAGTATCAGCACGTTCGGCTGGCCTGACAACTTACGACATTACGAGCTTTAGTGACGCTACGGATATATTTATTAGCTTACTGATGTTTATCGGTGCTTCTCCAAGCTCTGTCGGTGGCGGAATTCGGACAACGACTTTTGCAATTGCAGTCTTATTCCTCATTAACTTTGCAAAAGGCAAAGACGTTATTCATATTTTTAAACGTCGGATAAAACTTATCGACATTTTCCGCTCGTATGCAGTCATATTGCTCGCAGGATTCATGGTTGTCGTTGCATTGCTTATTCTACTAATTACGGAGCCTGGAATACCAGTGGTTTCTTTGTTATTTGAAATCACTTCTGCATTCGGTACGTGCGGTATGTCACTTGGCATTACATCAGATTTATCGGTTCCTGGAAAGCTTATTATTATGGCTTTAATGTTCATTGGACGTGTGGGTCTGATTTCATTCTTGTTTACATTAGGTGGAAAAGTGAATAAAACATCATTCCGCTATCCTAAAGAGCGAGTGATTATTGGTTAATACATAACCGTCCTGTAGACGATGTGTATATAGAATATTTAGTCCAATGATTATTTGTTTCCTGAAAAGATTAGGTACTATGGAAAAAACAAACAATTAGATACTAAAGTCCTATATATTGAATGCGTGAACTATGGAATAATCTGAATTATGAGCAATGATGCGAATTCGATATAAGTTATAAAGTACAATGTTTTTTCATATCTTGTCTAAATAGTCTCAGGAGGTTAAACGATGCTTGATCAACTGGATAATATGAACGACAGTAAATCACTATTTGTAGAGGATAATCGACGACCTTGTATTATAGTTAGTAAGGACGGAAAGATTATCCATGCCAATGCTTTGTTTAAAAACAAATTCTTGTTGACTTCAGGCGGGAGTTTTTTATCCTTACTGACGAATTCTGGACAGCGTCAATGGAATGACTTTAAAAAAAGCACTACTGAAACGAAAATAGGTGTGCTTGAGAATCTCATCATGCTTACAGATGGTAACATCGAGTCTTTGTGTAGAGGACATATATTTTATAATCACGAATCCGGGATAGCAGTAATTACTTTTGTATTACCGGCAGCATGCGATGAGTTGCCTGATTCAGCTTATGTGGGATGCTTTACACATGCCACGAAGTTAATAATGATGGTAAATCCACAAGGATATATTGTCGATGCGAATGAAAAGTTGAATAGTACTTTTAATTTGAAAAAAAGTACAATAATCGGTAAAAGGATACAGACTCTATATCGGACATTCAACACTCAAAAGGATAACGCTGAAGCTCAGTATGAAAATCATTTGCGCGTACTTAAAACATACGGTGAACTTGTGATAACAGAGCGATTTGAAAATAACCCCAATGACATAAAGTTCCTGGAAGTACGAGTTATTTATAATTTAACTAGTGACTTGTATATTGTTGAAATACAAGATAAGACCGAAACTGAAATGTTACGTCGTCAACTCGATCACTCAGGCTCGCTTTCAACAGTTGGTCAGATGGCTGCAAGTATTGCACACGAAATTCGCAATCCGATGACGACATTAAAAGGTTTCGTACAACTTATGGAAGTAACAGCGACAGGTGATACAGCAAAGTATTTGTCAGTTGTGGATGAAGAATTGAAGCGCATGGAAGCTATATTAAATGAAATGCTCATGCTATCAAAACCATCAGAAGAGAAGATTTCCGAATTCTCCCTCGGTGTTCTCATTACAAAAGTTTTGGAAATCATGAAACCTAAGGCAATGTTCGAATCTATTCATATTGATTGGCATGATGCATCTTTTTGTAATTCCATGATTTTTTCGAATGGAGACAAAATCAAGCAAGTGTTGATGAATGTTTTTAAAAACTCATTCGAAGCAATGGAACCAGGCGGAGTGTTAACATTGAAACTTGAAAAAGATGTAGGAACTGCATATAAACTTTCTGTACATGATACAGGAAAAGGTATGTCTTCTCTCCAAGTTAAAAATATTTTCATGCCATTTTTCACTTCTAAACCTGAAGGTACTGGGCTAGGCTTACCATTCGTATTAAAGACGATGGAAGACCTTGGAGGTTCGGTTGAAGTGTCTAGTGAACCAGGAATGGGAACGATGTTCGTCCTGAAATTCCCACAAAACTTCATGGAAATTCATGAAGATGTCGAGCAACTTTCTGCAAATTAATCAATTTCAAGTTAACTTTGACGAAATGTTCCCTTAACATTTATACTAACATCATAGATTAAATTGGATACTAGCAGGTGATTAGTAATGGGAAATGCAAATGAACGGGCACTCAAATTATTTGTAGTACTTTCGCGTGCGAATAAGGTACTACACGAAGAGACAAATCGACTGATTTCCTCTAAAGGATTGAATCCAACGGAATTTGCTGTCCTTGAGTTGTTGTATCATAAAGGGAAGCAACCAATACAAAAAATTGGTGAAAAGATTTTGATGCGGAGTGGTTCCATGACTTACGTTATCAACAAACTTGAGTCGAACGGCTACTTACAACGTGAAGTCAATGCGATTGATAAACGTGTAACCTATGTAGAAATCACACCACTTGGAGAAGAACTGATGAATTCCTTGTTTCCAGGACATGCTGAAAACATCAAAGAGTTGCTCTCATCCTTAACGAGCGAAGAGCAGGATCAAGCTACGAATCTGCTTCAAAAGTTAGGCGTTTCTATCCGTGATTTGTCCACAAAAAAAAGCTGAACAGCATATATGTTCAGCTTTTTTGCGTTATTTAGTTACTTTGCCTGAATCGTTTCAGCCATTTTTAAATACTCTTCGTAATAGCTCTCGTCAGTGTTGTCATACATCATAAGCGAGACAACTAGTTCATCGCGTTGGAAGATCATAGCTGTTATTGGGCCGTCTGCTGCAACTACACGGAATGCTTGTACTTTCTGCAAATCTTTGTTCGTAGGAAGTTGTGCCGCATCTGTCAATTCAACTGGAGTTGCATCTGAACTAGAAGCAGCAAGTGTTTCGTTCATAGTTGCAACCGCTTTTTCGTAATCCGTTTCAGATACTTTCGACGTTCCAATTGTCATAAACATTTCTTCATCTTTTTTTACGAAGAGTATATCACGGCCTGGTTCTTCACTCGTCAAGTCGTAGTCAGGGAGAACTTGCATTTTAAATTCTTGCTCATCGCTCTCTTTTTCTGTAGCACCCACTAGCTCAGTAGACGCCACTGGCTCGTCGCTATCAGTGTCAGAACCTGATTCAGTACTTGTATCTTCTTCAGTGCCTTCATCGTCATTAGTAGCTTCATCGTCGTTTGTAGAGTCACCTTGAGTCGTGTCTGTACTTTCTGTACCGCTTTCAGTTGTCTCAGAACCATCTGTTGCTGAGTCCCCATTTTGCTCCGTACTTTCAACGGTTTGGTTATCCTTATCCTCTTCGCTAGTATCTGTACCGCAAGCGGCTAATAATAGTGAGGCAGATAATGCTGTGTAAAGGATTTTTTTGTTTTTCATATGCTCATCTCCTCCTTATTGAATGTGACGCAATGGCAACCTAAAAGTTTCAATTCTCTTTTTTGTGAATGATCGTATAGCGTTTATGGTTAATGACTGTTTTTTCTTCTAGACCTAGTTCTTCAAAGTTTTCCATATAAGTCAGGTTCACAATAACCGAGTTGTCGTTTACTTTTTCTACAATGCCTTGTAAGCCATCCTTAAATTCAATAAGGGTTCCTACTTCAGCAATATTCAACTCTTCCATTTCTTCCAACTGATTCAACTCCTTTCAAATAGGCGCTCTATCTTTTCTACTTTAACAAAAGTAATACAGGTAAAGTATCATGAAATGCAGTAATGTACAAATTTTTCTTGTTTAAGAGTATAATTGTCGTTAATTGTCGAAAGGTTTTGACACAAGTAATAGGGCATTTATGTTACTATAAACTAACGTATTTACAAAAGAGTGGAGGATTGTCCATGGAAGATTTGGAATCCAAAATTGAATCGATCCGTATTGAATTGCTTAAAACTGCCGAAGAACGTGGCCTATCCTCCACTGAGACCATTAAGTTAAGTGTAGAATTGGATCACTTATTGAATATATATTCTTATGATGAAAAAGGATCGAATTCTAAGACTAACTGCTATCTAAGAAATGATTTTAAATTTGACGAAAAGTTTGGCTGAATATGTTTAAAGTTTTGTCAGAGGGGGATACTACAATTGAACACAGCAACATTCTCATTTCCCCCTTTTGAAGACGGCCCTTTCCCAGGTGCCGTCTCTTTTTTTGTTTGAAGGAGGAATCTTAAAACTTATGAGGTATTATAACTATAGATGTGCATATAAGAAAGGGGAAATACGTAGATGAAAACTATCTCGTTTATAGGTACAGGAGTTATGGGAGCAAGTATAGTCAATCACATTCTCCAAGCTGGTCACTCAGTCACTGTACATACACGCACTAAAGAAAAAGCAGATGAGTTACTTTCTGCCGGAGCTAAATGGGCTCCAACAATTGCAGACGCTGTACAAGATGCAGATGTAATCTTTACGATGGTTGGAATGCCAACAGACGTGGAAGAGATTTATTTTAAAGAAGACGGGATTCTAGCTAACGGCACGCATGGTCAGGTGGTTGTGGATATGACGACGTCTAGTCCAGCTTTAGCTAAAAAGATTGAGAAAGCAGCAATGGATAAGGGAATGAGTTCGCTAGATGCTCCTGTTTCTGGTGGTGACGTAGGTGCTAAAAACGGAACTTTATCCATTATGTGTGGTGGTGAAGAAACTGTGTTCAATCGCGTACAACCGATCTTCGCCTTGTTTGGCAGTCAAATTGTCTTGCAAGGGCCAGCGGGCGCAGGACAACATACTAAAATGAGCAATCAATTGGCAATTGCTACAAACATGATTGGTGTGTGTGAGGCTTTGGTCTATGCAGAAAAGGCAGGGCTCGATCCTGAACGTGTGCTTCAGTCAATTTCGCCAGGGGCTGCTGGATCCTGGTCACTATCCAATCTAGGGCCGCGAATGCTAGCGGGGAATTTCGAACCTGGATTTTATACAAAGCATTTCCTTAAAGATTTACGTATTGCTCTCGATGAAGCAAATGCAATGAGCCTTGAGCTTCCCGGTTTGAAATTAGCGATTGGTCTCTATGAAGATCTTATGGCTAAAGGATGCGGTGATAAAGGAACTCAGGTATTGTTCAACTATTACCAATAAGAAAAGGACACGCGGTGGCGTGTCCTTTTTAACGTTTCCCATCTAAGTATGACGAGCGGAATACTTCCGTATTCGACACACGACGTTTTTTCATGGGTTGTATTTTTTTTTCAGGTGAAGTTTGGATGCTCAGAGGTATAGTTTCTGTGAATTTAGTCAGTATATCTCGTGCGACTTTCAAACTCATGCGTTCTTGTGGGTTCCTAAACTCCATGTCTTGCTCGCCTAAATGAGGCAACTGTGCGAAGTCTTCTTTTTCAGGGAGAGTGTGAAAGAGGAAATCCCCACAACGTACGAGGACAGTGGAGTGCTGTTTACTGTACTTTGGATTTTCTACAAAATGTAGACCGACTTTTTCTGCGCCGCCAGTATCTAGTAGTTTTGAGATCGCTAACTTTTTTAATTGATAAAGTGGGCGATTGTCAGGAGCGGTTTTCGCGTGCCTGTTTACCGTATAAATTGCGACTGCAAGTTCGCGCAGTGAATTGGCATCTGCCAATATGTAGACCTCCCTCTGTGTATAAAAAATATCAATTTGACAGTATTGTACTAGTAAATTAGAAATATGTACACAAAAAGCGACATTTCCTATTATTTTAAAGTCCCATTTAGAAATTTTCGAAATTACTATAGAGTAGATGAAAAATAGTCAGAGTTGTGGTACAATTTTGAATGAATGTTCATTCATTTTATTAGGGGGAGATAACTATGGACGAGAAAAAAGTTATTATCGTTACTGGTGGGTCAAGTGGAATGGGGAAATACATGGCAAAGAAGTTCGCACAAGATGGAGCCAATGTCATTATAACAGGAAGAGATATGGAAAAACTAAATGCAGCTAAAGAGGAAATCGGAGAGAATGCATATCCTTTCCAAATGGATGTACGTGAAATTGAAACGATTGAAGCGCTTATTCATTATGCTGATGAAACGTTCGGAAGAATTGATGGGCTTGTTAATAATGCCGCGGGTAATTTTATTGTACAAGCAGAAGATTTGTCTCCAAATGGATGGAAGTCTGTAATCGATATCGTTTTGAATGGAACATTCTATTGTTCAAGTGCTGTTATGAACTATTGGAAAGAAAAAGGCCAGAAAGGTTCAATCCTTAACATGCTGGCAACTTATGCATGGGATGCAGGTCCTGGTGTTGTTCACTCAGCAGCTGCGAAAGCGGGCGTAATGTCGCTCACACGGACACTTGCTGTTGAGTGGGGACGTAAGTATGGGGTACGAGTCAACGGAATCGCTCCAGGTCCAATCGAGCGTACAGGTGGAGCTGAGAAGTTATTCCAATCAGAAAAAGCTGTACAGCGCACAATCCAATCAGTGCCACTTGGTCGTGTTGGTAAACCTGAAGAAATAGCTGAACTTGCAGCGTTCATCATGTCCGACAAAGCTTCGTATATGAATGGAGAAATTGTTACATTAGATGGTGGCCAGTGGCTAAATCAATATCCATTTTAACGGTTAATTTGTTCATAACTTGCACATCCTGAACTAACAGACAGCGAATTGATTTAGCAGTCTGCAGAGGAGGGATGAAAATATTTGACGTATGGGCGGTTCCAATAGGTGTAGTCGTGGCGATTATTGTGATAATCGGTGTGCTATCGATTCGGAAAAAGCCAGATTACAATCCTGAAGGCGTTCTAAACAGGCAGGATCGCAGTGTGGCGGACCCGATTGAAGATCATCCTTTTACGTTAAATCCGATTATATGGGTTATTCTCGTCGCCGCCGTTTTTACATTAATTGTTATATTTTACTACTGGGCCTCTTTCAACTAGAAAGAGGTTTTTCTTTTTTAGGAAATTGGAAGTTTTTCATGATTCTTTTATCACTTATTCATTTTTCAGTGGGCTCTATGATATAGTAGAAGTGCAGCATAGCAAGAAGTAAATTGCTGCTGGAGGAGCGATTTAAATTGGTTGCTTTGAATAATAATGACTTTTTGGTCATGCCAATATCCGACTATCTGATTTCTTCTGAAAAAGTCGCACATGTGCAAATAGGTAATAATGCAGAACATGCATTACTCGTTCTAACCAAAACGGGTTACTCTGCAATTCCTGTACTTGATGCAAAATATAAACTAAGAGGATTATTAGGCATCGGAATGATCACAGATGCGATATTAGGATTAGAACGGATTGAATATGAACGACTTTCAGAATTGAAGGTAGACGATATTATGCAAACGGATCTGCCTATGATTCGGACAACAGATCGTTTTCAAAAAGGATTGGATTTGCTTATTAACCATACATTCTTATGTGTGACAGACGAAGAAGGCACATTTGCAGGTATCCTTACGCGTCGTGTGATGTTGAAGCAGTTTAAGAAATATGTATATAGTTCAAGGTAAGTGTATGTTGAATTATGTATCCATGTGAAGTGTAGAGGCTCTTTTTAAAGAGCCTCTTTCTTTTTATTATAGAATGAATGATAACTAGTCATGAAGCGAACGCTATTTGAAAAAAAGGTGATGAAAAGCTTATGAATACAACTGAAATTATGAAGGTGTTGGCTGAAGAAGGGAATATGCGAAAAGCGGCAGATCGTTTATTTATCTCTCAACCTGCGCTTTCCCAGCGGTTACAATCAATCGAAAAATCTTGGGGAGCAAAACTATTTGTTAGATCTCAGAAAGGCCTTGTACCGACTGCAGCTGGAGAACTAGTCATTGAATTCGCTAAGGAGACCGTTCAACGGAAAGAAGAAACAATGGAACAGATTGCAGGTCTAGCGGATCGAGTACACGGAACCTTGAAAATTGCGTGTGCTTCAATTGTCGGTCAAACATGGTTACCAGAAGTACTCAAAGATTATGTCAAGCATTACCCAGACGCTAAAATATCATTGATGACTGGTTGGACTTCAGAAATACTGAGAGCGCTCTATGAAGGTGAAGCTCATGTAGGGATTGTTAGAGGGGAAGTTGAGTGGAACAGTAGACGTACGTATTTATTTCGCGATCAGTTGTATTTAGTGGATAAAGAAATTACTTCATTAGAGCAATTAAAAGACACGGAAAGACCATATATTCAATTTAAAAGTGACTCTAATTATTACACGGAAATTCAGCAATGGTGGCAGAAGCATTTCTCGAAAAATCCTGGAAGACAATTAACTGTGGACCAAATGGAGACATGCCGACAGCTCGTTCTAAATGGAATAGGTTATGCCATCTTACCATCTATCACATTAAGGGGTGATGAGCAAGTAAATAAAATTCCCCTGTTGAACAATGAGGCGGAATTCGAATTGACTCGTGATACTTACTTGATTGGATATGAATCTAGTTTTGAATTAAAGCAAGTCGATGCTTTCTCAGAAGTAATTAAAGCCCATGCACATCGTTTACAGAATGATTCTAGACTGCTTGAATAATGAAACTTTATTGCATAGAAAACGTACTAATTACCAATCAAGAGTAAAATGATAATTCGGAAAGTGGGGCGGGCTATTTGAAAAAAACATTCTTGAGGCCTTTCGCTTTGTTAGTACTGTTACTAACAGTAATTTGTATATGGCCTACGGCTATAACTTTAGCAGCACCTGACTTACATGTCTCGGTTCAAACTGGATTAGACAAAAAAACGAAAACTGGAAAAGGAGCACCTATCGTTTTCACGATTGAAAACAAAGGATCAGCATTCGCAGGAGATCTGATAGTCGATACTACTACGAGTCAATCGAATCGTATCGGTCAATCCGTGCCTATTGCTATTGGTGAAGGAGAAGTACAAACAATTACAGTTGTTGTTGACTCCATTGAAGATCCGATGATGTACGGAAACCCAGTGAAAAAGAATATATTCTTTTATGAAAATGGCTGGAAGTCTGGAGAAGAAATACCCCATTCCGGGACTCAACTTATAACGTCCACAAGTTTACCTCAAGAGTCTCTTTTCATCGCTGGACTTGCAGATAACATTGATAGGTTGTCGTCTTTGAAGGATTTGTCCTTAAAAAATCAAGAGGGAACTCATCTACTTAACCTAACTAAAAAAGGGAAAACACCAATTCCTAGTGAACGAACAGGTTGGGATGCTGTAGATATCATTGCAATCGATAACTATTCAATCGCTGACCTTTCGCAAAAGCAACAAGAAGCTATGTTAGGCTGGGTCGAGGCCGGTGGAACATTACTAGTCGGAGGATCGCAGAACGTTGCAGCAGAAGCGGGCATATTCAGTTCGAATTTACCCTTGAATATTACGGGAACTCAACAACTTTCTCCGTCGTTATTTAACGAGAAATTCAAAGAATTTATACCAGGTTTTTCAGCTGAAATACAACCGGAATCGATAATTTTAGCGGAAAAAGAAGATACTATTTTAGCTGCTTCCAAACGTTTAGGTTCTGGAATGATTCTTCAAACGACTTTTACCATCGGTAGTGAGGCTTTTAAGTCTTCACCAGGTGTTAAGTCATTTTGGACAGAGCTATTGAATAACCGACAAAAGGTATTAAAACAAAGAGCATCTCAAATGTACTACAGTTTACCTACGGATGATTTAGTCTTCAGTGTTGGCGAAGCAAATGAACTGTTTCCTTCTTTTAAAGTTTCAACCCCTTTATTGTTCGGCATAATTAGTATCTATATCATTTTAATAATTCCAATCCTTTATATCGTACTTCGTAAAAAAGATAAGCGAGAGCATGCATGGTGGATTATCCCTGCTATAGCTGTCTTGGTTTCGTTCGGAATATTCGCTTATGGAGGGAAAGATCGACTAGGTACATCACAACTCCAGCACTCCGCAGTCTATTTTGTTGAGCCAAACAAAAAAATGACCGGGTATTATGCTGAATCCCTTTTAACAGACAAAGCAGGGGACTTTACGTTTTCGGTTCAGAAACCAAGTACAGTTACTACGAATTCATCTATGAATTCACTGTTCGGATCGACCGTACCAGCCCATGAAGGTGCTGTATTGGAAAAAGGGGCTACTGAAGAAATTCTTGCTTTTAGAAATCTTGGGTTTTGGAATGTCGCATCTATTTATGGGCATACAGAGCTTGACTCAATTGGCACGTTCGAAACAGATTTAAAACTTGAAAATAAGACTTTGACGGGAACCATTACTAATAATTTTCCGTTTTCCGTGAAAGACGTCATGATTCTTTCCGGCAACAAGAAGATTAATCTTGGGTCAATTCCTGCTGGAGAAACCCTAACTGTTCAAGAAGATGTGAAGGTGACAGTTCTGGGGTCAAGAGTATCAAGTCAAAATATATATATGAATCCTGTAGCATCCAATCAAGATGACCTTATTAAGTTGAGGAAAGAAGGATTATTAAACTTCTCTTCCACTCATATGAATGAGTCCACTAAGCCTATCTTGTCAGCAACTACGGATACTCAAATTATGGAACTCGAGCTAACTGATCGAAAAGCGAAAAACTCACCACTGTCCATGGTTCTTCAACCTATCGATATCGATACGAAATTGTCAGGGTCCGTTAGAGTAGACAGTGATCAAATGGAGATGGAACTTCTATCAGCTTCAGGAAATCCCGCTGAACTAATTGACGAAATGGTAAAAGATTATATCTTCTCTGAAACCGACTATACTCAGACATGGAAATTGCCTGAGGACTTTGTTGAATCGGTCGATAATTGGAGTAAACTTCAATTATTTGGAGTTGACGCCAACCGTTATGAAGTGAGCCTATTTAATGTGAAAACAGGAAGCTATGAACAAGTAGAAGCTAAAACATCTCCTATAATTGAACCTGCGAACGAGTACGTTACAGAAGATGGAAAAGTATTACTTAAGCTTAAGTTTAACGATAGACAACTAGGAGAAGCATCTCATCCTCCAGAGTTGCGATTAACAGGGGAGGTTGAGAAATGATAGAGATTTCCAATCTTACAAAAAAGTACGGTCAGGTTAAAGCGCTTGACGAGCTAACCTTATCACTGAAAGAAGGGACTGTTTTTGGATTTGTAGGTGCAAATGGAGCAGGAAAGTCTACCACATTCCTGATTTTAGCTACTCTTTTACAACCTACTTCAGGAACCGTTACGATTGATGGCGTGGATATTACAAAGAAGCCCGGGGAGATTAGAAAACTTATTGGATATATGCCGGACTTTTTCGGGATTTACAACCAATTGAAGGCCCATGAGTATCTTGACTTTTACGGAGCTAGTTATGGAATACCTACTGAAAAGAGATCGCAACTAATCACAGAACTTCTGGAGCTTGTAAATTTGACGGACAAACGAGATGCGTATGTCGACTCTTTATCAAGAGGTATGAAGCAAAGGTTGTGCCTTGCAAGGAGTTTGATTCACGATCCTAAAGTTCTGATTTTAGACGAACCTGCTTCCGGATTGGACCCAAGAGCGCGTGTTGAAATGCGAGATATTTTACGATCACTCAAAAGTATTGGGAAGACGATTTTAATTTCTTCACATATTTTACCAGAGCTCGCTGAGATGTGTGACGAAATTGGCGTAATTGACAATGGTAAGCTCATTGCCCATGGATCGGTTCCTGAAATTCAAGCTCAGTTGCTTGGAGATAAAACGATTACTACAAGAATTGCTGGAGATAATGTTCCAGCCATTGCATTCTTTGAAGAAAGTCCCTTTGTTTCTGCAATATCTCATGATGTGCATACGGGTATCCTGACATTCACATTCAAAGGCGATGACGCGCAGCAGTTTCAGTTGTTACGTGAAGCGGTACTCTCAGGAATTCAAGTATTGTCGTTTACGGAAGACTCAGTAGACCTAGAGGATGTCTTCATGGAGATAACGAAGGGAGTGGGGCATAGTGAAAAGCAGACTGACTAATCCGGTTCTTGCTAAAGAAGTGAAGCTCCGGTTTAGAAGCTCCAAAAGTTTTACGGGAGTCCTATTGTATTTAGTAGCGATGTGTATTTTTGTTTTCGGTTTTATCTACACGACTACGAGTTTAACAGGATCTTCTTATTTCAAACCGTCAGAGAGCGTCATCTTATTCACATTTCTAACATTCATCCAATTAGGTCTGGTTCTTTTTATTACTCCAGGGCTTACTGCAGGTACTATTAGCGGTGAACGAGAACGACAGACGTTGCCTATGTTGCTAACAACTTCCCAAAGTTCGTTTCAAATCGTTTCCGGGAAGCTATTGTCTTCCGTGTTATTTTTGCTTCTTTTGATTGTAGCGGGACTACCGGTTTATAGTATGGTGTTTCTATTTGGTGGAATTTCACCTATATTGTTTAGTAAATCATTGTTATTTTTGTTTGTAACGTTGCTTGCCATCGGTAGTCTGGGTATTTTATTTTCGACACTCATTCGTCGGACAACGGTATCGATGATTGCGACTTACGGAAGCATGTTATTTTTAACTGCAGTCGTGCCTTTCTTGTTCCTCATCATTATTCAAGTGAATCAATTTGGGAACATGACAATGACGCCATCGAAATCCTATATAGGCCATTTCCTAGCGTCTATTAACCCTGAAATATTTTTCGCTTCGCTACTTGCGCCAGAATTAGGAATCAGTTTGCAAGAAATGACACAAGTAAAAGCACCCTTATGGATTGGCTATCTTCTATTCTATGGAATTCTTACAATCGTTTCTATATGGATAGCAACATTACGGTTGAGAGTGAATATGAAAAAACGTAAATAAGGAGGAGAACAACGATGGAAAAACAATTTGGAGATATGCGTTCAATTCAACGAGCCGTTGCTCGCGTAAGAAGAAGCTTGTTACGAGAGCAAGCCCTTACTTTTTTCCTTCGGGGAATAGTTCTAGGACTAAGTGCGACAATAGTAATCCTCGCTATATCCAGATTGTTCATCCTACCTTATTACGAGATGATTGCATGGCTAACTGCTGTTCTACTATTGTTCATCACCGCTGTTCTTTTTATTCAAAAACGGGTTAGCTTGAATGAAGCTGCCCGTATATTAGATCGATACATCCCGGATAACTTACTTATGACTATTTTAGATAAAGAAGTGCAGAACTCAATGTTTGGAGCTACTTTACGAGAACGGGTTGAAACCCGACTTCCTGCTGCTGCGAGCTTATTTTCATCACGCAAAAAGAAACCAATAGAGTGGAGAGTCGTACTGGCAGGCGTAGGTGCGGTTATGATCTGTGTTCTTCTGCTACTCTTTCCGTCACCTGCTCAACAAGAGGCTCACTCGGTAGTGAAAGAAAAAGAAATTCTGAAATCACTTGTGAAAGAGACAACAAAGCAAGTGAATCGAGTGAAAACACCAGCTATAAAAAAGAGATTAGAGCAGCTTGAAAAAGAGTTGAAAACCGCAGATGACTCGGAAATAGCTTTGAAGAAGTTTGTTAAAGCTCAAAAGGAATTGAAATTTCAACAGTTGCAACTCTTAGAGAAAAAGCGCAACGTATCGGAAACTGGGAGTACGGAAGCATTATCCGCAGATGAAAAGAAAAAGATAGAAGAGCTTGCGGAGCTTGGGAACTCTATGGCTAAAAAAGCCGACGAAGCATATCAAGAATTGGCTTTAATAGGCAAGGCGCCAACCGTTCCACAACTGGCTGCTGGACAGAGTGGTAAAGGTGAAGGTACTCAGTCTCCTTCAACACCTTCAGGCCCAAACTCTTCAGGAAAAGGTGACCTTAACTCAACTAAAAAGCCCTCTTCGGGCAAAACAAATCCTAACAAGGATAAAAATCATGGCCAAGGTCAAGGTCAAGGCCAAGGTCAAGGCCAAGGCCAAGGTCAAGGCCAAGGCCAAGGTCAAGGCCAAGGCCAAGGCCAAGGTCAAGGCCAAGGCCAAGGTCAAGGCCAAGGCCAAGGTCAAGGCCAAGGCCAAGGTCAAGGCCAAGGCCAAGGCCAAGGTCAAGGTCAAGGCCAAGGCCAAGGTCAAGGTCAAGGCCAAGGTCAAGGCCAAGGTCAAGGACCGGGCAATGGTAGTGGACAAGGTATTGGGATGGGAGGGAGAAATTTACTCGCTATCCCAAATAATCGAGTTGGAAATTCAGCCGGTGTGGATAAGGATAATGGAAAGCTAGGCAAAGGATCTACGATCGATTCTAAAGACAAACAGACGGTGAATGAACGAGGAACAATTCGGCCATATGAAGAGGTGGTCGGTCAGTATAAAGAATCCTATTTAAAACGTTCAGATCAACTTCCTTTATCCCCTGAGTTGGAAAGAATTGTGACGGATTACTTTTCATCGATTGAATAATTCATAATGAAAGGAGAGATTTCTATGACGGACTTATTGCAATCATTTGAAGAGATGAGTCAAAAGATGAATGATGTAAGATCAGAAATTGCTACGTTCATCGTAGGGCAGGAGCAAGCCATTGAATACACGTTACTCTCCATTCTTGCAGACGGACATGCACTTTTAGAAGGCGCTCCTGGACTTGGAAAGACAATGCTTATCCGAACAATTAGTGAAGCGCTGGACTTGTCTTTTAAGCGAATCCAATTCACACCGGATCTTATGCCATCAGATATTACAGGAACTACTCTCCTGGAGCGTGGAGAGCAAGGTAAACAGCGCTTCACATTTAACGAAGGTCCTTTGTTCAGCCAGTTAGTATTAGCTGATGAAATCAATCGTGCCACACCGAAAACACAAAGTGCGTTATTGGAAGCGATGGGGGAAAAGACGGTTACCGTTCTTGGAAATACATATCCCATGTCAAAACCATTTTTTGTTCTTGCGACTCAAAACCCCATTGATATGGAAGGAACGTATCCGTTACCTGAAGCACAATTGGACCGATTCCTTTGCAAAATCAATTTACACCATCCTTCAACAAGCGAATTGAAGGAAATCGTGAAACGCACTACTGGTACTTCTACTATACGAATTCAGAAAGTGATTAATGAAACCGAGTTACTGCAATCGCAGCAGCTTGTTAAGGAAGTTGTCATTGCTGAGGAGATGATCGACTATGCGATTCAGCTAGTTCAGATGACTCATGCAGAGTCTAGTGAAGCAAATAAATGGTCCCAGTACATACAGTTCGGCAGCGGGCCTCGTGGATTGCAAGCGATCATCCGACTTGCAAAAGCAAGAGCGTTTCTTTTGGGACGTGTTCATGTTTCCATAGGAGATATCCGTACCGTTGCAAAACCCGCTTTGCTTCATCGCATCCAACTAAATTATGAAGCTGAAGCTGAAGGAATCACGAACGAAGCATTCATTGACCAAGTGCTTGCAAGCATGAGGACGGAGGTAGTCAATTAATGACTTTTTTCTTTCCTCCGAGTCTCTCAATGCGTCTAGGTCGATTGTCATTTGTTCAGCGCGGTGGACGTCTTGGTCATCATAAAGGAAGTCATGTTTCGAAAAAAACAGGAGCTTCACTAGAGTTCTCGAATTTTAAAGAATACCATCCTGGTGATGATATCCGCCATATTGATTGGAATGTATACGCACGAACGGATTCATATTTCATTAAACAATTTCTAGATGAACAAGAAATGCGTGTCCACATTTTGCTGGATACGAGTAAATCCATGGATTTTGAAGACAAATGGATGTTTGCTCAACAACTATCGATAGGACTTGGGCAAATCGCGCTAAAGAATAGTGATACGGTTTCAATCAGCCGATTACATCACGGTAAAAAGCAATTATTTACTAGAAAGGGAGCTCGCCAGGCAGCTTCCTGGACTACTTATATTAGTCGTATTGAGAAACCATCCGAAACTTCTGGATTGCTGGCGGGCATTCCGACAATTCCGAAAGGGACTACTCTAATATTCGTAGTAACAGATGCACTTGAACCAAATGAGCATCTTGATCAGCTTTTCAAGAAACTTTCAGCAAGATGTAAGGATGTACGAGTAGTGGCGATCCGTTCCGCCTCGGAGCTTTATCCAACTTACCAAGGAGATATGCGTCTCATTGATAGTGAAAGTGAGGGAATTTCCGAAGTTACGATGATGCAGTCCGTTGAAGCAGCATACATGCTTCAAGAAAAGAACCATCAACTGCGTATGATGGAAAGTGCCACGAAGTACGGTGTTAGTGTGGTCATGACAACACCACAAACAGGGCCTATTGATGTGTTTACGATTCAAATGCGTGGAATAGGTTGGGTACGTTAGAGAGGAGGGTTATCAATGGGGTTTGCTAGTTTGACGAACTTGTGGACACTGATATTTCCACTCACAGTAATCGCCTATTATTTATTCAGAAAGCGATTTGAACCAAAACTCATTTCCTCTACTCTATTTTGGAATGAAAATCGACGTGAAGATAGCGTTTCACCTTTCATTCGGAACTTACAGCGTAATGCACTATTTTACTTGCAATTCCTTGCGCTTCTTCTATTTGTTTGGATGCTTCTAGGTCCCTATACAAAGCAGGATTTCACCGAAGGTATTCCTCTAGTTTTTGTAGTAGATAGCTCTGCAACGATGCTTGCAACACCAACCGACGAGAGCCTCTTTGAAACGCATCAAAAAGCTATAGAAGAAATGCTTTCAAGTACTGAAGGTCGTCCTGTGACTATTATCATTACAGGTAAAGAACCCGAGGTAATCGTACAAAATAGTGAAATCGGTTCAGCTCTAGATGCAATTGATAACTTGACGGTTCGTTATGAGCAGACACATATGGATGTAGCTATTGAACTTGTGAAATCTATGTACAATGATAAGGGAGCGGAAGTTCATATTTTCACTGATGCATTGGATAGAACGGCTATTGCATATGAAGGGACAAACATGAGTTGGAATGTACATACGAATGAAAAGAAAATAGAGAATCACTCTATAATACGTTTTGGAGCGAGTCGTAAAGCTAATGAGCTGACAGCCATCGTCAAGCTAAAACACGATACGGAAAATGTACAATCAGGAACTCTACAATTGAAAGAAGCAGAAACTGAAAAGGTACTCCAAGAACAGACGTTTAAAGGTGAGCCTGGCAGTGAAGAATTGGTTTCGTTTCACGCTATTAAAACAAATGCGAATGCCCTTCAGGTTGAGCTGTTAACGAACGATGACTATGTTGCAGATAACACTAGTTTTGCACTACTTGAGAAAGAATCTGTAACCGTTATTGTAGATGATTCGATGCATGAATTACTTAAAAAAGCCGTTCAAGCAATCCAAGAGGATGCATTGATAGGTACCCGTGAAGAATTCGATGTACCGAATGCGTTGCAGATTACAGGTTCGGAAAGCGAGTTGACAAAAGGGGACCGCCCTGTGTTTTTAATCGGACGAGATAAAGAGAAATCGGTCGAAGCAAAAGGTGAGGTCACAGTAACAGATGATCCACTATTTTCAATTGGTGCGCCGACTGAGATGTATGTAGAAAAGATTTATCCAGCATTTGAAGGATTTGATGTGATTGCGCGCTTAGGGGAGAAGCCTCTCATTCAGCGTTCACCACGAGGTGATATTATTTTTCTAGCAGATCTAGAATCTACTGACTGGCCATTGCAGCCCACTTTTCCGTTATTTGTCTGGAGTTTGGTGAAATCATTAACTATGGAATCGAATTCGTTAGGTGTATTCACCCCTCTTCAACGAAAGTCTGTTATTTTGATGGGGATGGCCGATATCTACGATTTGTCAGGCACCTTTGTAGACACTAGCGAATCTCCAAATACGTTGCGTGCGCCTATGAAACCAGGCATTTACAAAGCAACTGATGATATGACAGAAAAGTTATTTGCGGTCCAACTGGATCCTACAGAGCGCAATGTTAGTGTGAGTGATTCTTATTCAACTGGAAATCTAACAGCAGTAGATGTAGAGAAACAACAAAAAGTTCCTATGATTTGGCCGGTTCTAATACTACTTGTAATGATGTTGTTACTAGAATGGGAGGTGCAGCGACGACGTGGATATCCGTATTGAGCACCCATTTTGGTTACTTCTGCTAATCCCTATCATTATTTATTTGATTTTTTCATGGCGAAGTGTGCAACGGAAAACAAAAAGGACTGCCTGGCTTTTTGTCTTACGCAGTTCGTCCATTTTATTATTGGTTGCCGCTCTAATGACACCCTATATTGTGCTTTTCAACAATGAAGAACAAATTCTATTTTTGGCGGATCGTTCAGCATCAACTTCAGGGACAGAGGAAGAAATCTATGCGTTTATTCAGCAGAGCTTAAAAGCCAAAAACCCTAACCAAACTGTTGGCCTCTATTCATTTGCAGGAGATTTCCGGACGGATATTTCATTAACTAAAGATCAGGTCCGTATACCTGAATTAGAATCACTGGGACAAATAAGTGAAACCAATCTTGAAAAGGCAGTTACACTCGCAAAGACAACTGGCCATCCAGATGCAGCAACACGAATGGTTTTGCTGACAGATGGATTACAAACAAAAGGCGATGTGCTTAGTTATCTTCAGAAGTTTACAAATAACCGAGTACAGATTGATGTCGCAAAACTGGAGAATCAGACGTATTCAGATGCTGCGTTAACGAAGTTAGATGTGCCCCGCACCTCGTTCGCTGGGCAAAAACAATTTATGAAGGTAGAAGTGAATTCATCAAATCGGACGACGGGAACTCTGTTTTTATATAAAGATGACCTTCTACTTGGTGAGGAAGCTATCGACCTCGTTCCTGGACTCAATCAATTTACCTATCCATTACCAGTAGCTGAAACAGGACTAGTCAAGTACGAAGCGAAACTAGTTGTGGATAACGATCATTTCTTGGAAAACAATCGAATGTTTGCGGCGGTTTCAGTACAAGGGAAGCCATCAGTATTAATCGTTGAGAACGATGATAGTCCTTCGGTTATACCGTCATTACTCGATCAGAAAGCATTGAATGTCACAGTACTTCAAGCAACAGAGCTACCCTCCATAATATCGGGTTATTTACCGTACCAAGCGATCATTTTTGATAATGTTCCTGGTACGGTTGTAGGGGAACAAAAGATGGCGCTCATTGAGCAAGTCGTGAGAAACTTTGGAACGGGCTTCATGATGACGGGAGGGCCTAATAGTTTTGGATTAGGCGGATATTTTAAAACTCCAATCGAAGAATTGTTACCAGTAGAAATGGAAGTGAAAGGTAAAGAAGAGTTACCTTCACTCGGGTTAGTAATTGTGATGGACAGATCGGGAAGTATGAGCGGGTCGAAGCTAATACTCGCGCGGGAGGCAGCTTCGAGATCGGTAGATTTACTTAGGGAAAAAGATACGTTCGGATTTACTGCATTTGATGATTCCATCTGGGAAGTAGTTCCAGTTGGTCCAATCAATGATAAACAAGAGATTATAGAGAAGATCCTAGCAGTTCCTGCAGCAGGAGGCACTAACATTTTCCCTTCCGTCGAGAAAGCATTCCAAGACTTGGCTGACTTGTCACTTCAACGGAAACACATCATCCTATTAACTGATGGACAATCATCGATGCCTCCGGGATACATTGATATTATTGAGGAGGCAAAGAATAACAATACGACTTTATCCACAGTTGGAATTGGGACTGATGCAGACCAAACATTACTGGAAGAGATGGCACTAACAGGTGGAGGACGCTATTATGGCGTGACGGACGAATCCACAGTACCAGCAATTCTATCACGCGAAACCATTACGATGACACGCACGTATATTGAAGATGATCCATTTTATATGAAGCTTGGAAGTGTAGCGGAGTGGAATGAATTATTTGCTTCAGGTGTTCCTAAAATGAATGCATACATTGCGACAACTGCGAAACAAACAGCAGACGTTGCGGCTATTAGCCCTAAAGAAGATCCAATTCTAGCAGAATGGAAATATGGACTAGGTCGCACGCTTGCCTTCACATCAGATTCTTCAGGGAAATGGTCTGGTGATCTAGCATCTTGGGAGCAGTATCCCGAATTTTGGAATACTGCGATGACGCGCATATTGCCATCCTACAGTTCAGCACCTTATGTATTGACTCAAGGTAATGATGGGGAATTTACTATTACAGATACGAGTGGAGAAGCCGCATTTCTAGAAGTATCTGCAGTAACAGAAACAGGTGAGGAAATCAAAGTCGTTGAAGATCAGTCACTACCAGGGAAAACAATCGTTACGTTAGATTCTGCACCTGGCTTAGCTTATTTAAGTGTGACAGATGATCAAAATCGTCTGTTTGAAACAGGCGTTACGATTCCTTATAGTGAAGAGTACAGACCGAGAAATCCTGACGAAGAATTATTAACATCTATTGCAAAATTGATGGGTGGAAGTGTAGTGACGGATCCAAAAGAAGTATTCAGATCGCTTCCAAACCGCGGAGAAGAGCATAAAACCATTACGACTTGGCTGTTGTTCGGATCATTACTTCTCTTTTTTTCGGACATTACGTTACGTAGATTTGGAAGACTTGTTCCTGCTTTACGTACCAATCGAGATGCTCAACAAACGAGTGAAGATACCGGTACAAGTATTACGGAGTTATTAAAGCGAAAAAAGAAGAGATAATAAATATCCCCAAAACGCTTCGTTAGATGCGTCTTGGGGATATTTTTGATTAAGAACGTGTGGCCGCTAGCGATTCTGAATTCCGTTTTGCCCATGTGGCGGCTAGTGCAAAACAGGCTAGAAGTATGACGGTTCCTAGGAAGTAAGGAGCCGTCATTTTCCAATCGAAAACGAATCCTGCGAGTGCAGGACCGACCATATTCCCTAAGCTCATATAAGCATTCATCATTCCTGCTGCATATCCTTGCTCGTCTCCGGCAAGTTTAGAAACCAATGTATTAACGGCAGGACGCAATAACGCTGTTGCTGTTGAGAAGATTGTCGCTACTAATAAGATTGACCAAAACATGTTTACGAATGTAATGCTGAGCATGGAAATTGCAGCTATGACTAGGTTGATGAGGATGACGCGCATTTCTCCGTATCGTTTAAACAATCGACTGATGACGAAGGTTTGGATAATAACACCGACAAAACCACCAACTGTTATAACGACAGCAATCATAAGCGGTGTGTAGTCATATTTAATGCCGACATAGAGTGATATCGTTGATTGGAAGTTCGCTAATCCGAATGAGAAGACGAACATGACCAGAAGCACAACGAAGTAAGGTGTTTTAGTGGAACGTATAATTTGTTGGAATAAGTTCTCAGTGCGCCTTGGACCATTTTCAGAAGCAGTACTTGGCGCTGGATTAGGTAAAATATAAAATGACATAACGGCAGCGAATAATGCAGCACCTGCAGCAAAATAGAATGGAAACTGCAAACCGAACTTAGCAAGAAATCCTCCAATTCCAGGTCCAATCATAAACCCAAGAGACATGGAAGCACCAAGTAATCCCATACCCCGACCGCGTTCTTCAAATGTAGTGATGTCTGCGACAAATGCCATCATCGGTGGAATGAGGAAAGCGGAGCCAAAACCAGAGAAGAAGCGAGCTACGAAGAGCATCCAAAGTTCAGTCGAAAGCCCAAAAGCAAGTTGAGAGACACCGTAAAGAACAAGTCCGAAGATAATAATATTTTTACGACCATGTTTATCGGAAAGAGAACCAGACACAGGAGAAAAAATAAATTGAGCAAATGAGAACACAGCTATCAAAGCTCCAAGTGCTGTACCAGCTACACCAAACGTCCCTAAATAATCGGGCATAATTGGAATGATAAGTCCGATTCCTGACATCGTGATGAACATATTAAACATAAGAATATAAATTGCAAATGAAGTAGATTTAGCGGCCACACATGTTCCTCCTTGATATCCAGTTTTATATTGCCTAAGTCTATCATATAGCCTGTCTCTCCGGTCTTTTGACAACTCGGACAATTCTAACGATAGATTTGAAACTAGCATTTTTGGTGAGTATATTGGAAATATGTCGGAGGAATTCTCATAAATTGCGGAAAGTAATCATAACTCCAGGAAAGCGTTCATAACTCACGGAAAGTGATCATAAGCCAGGGAACGCGCTCATAACTCACGGAAAGTGATCATAACCCAGGAGAAACGCTCATAACTCAGGAAAAGTGATCATAACCCAGGGAACGCGCTCATAACTCATGGAAAGTGATCATAACCCAGGAGAAACGCTCATAACTCAGGAAAAGTGATCATAACCCAGGAGAAACGCTCATAACTCAGGAAAAGTGATCATAACCCAGGGAACGCGCTCATAACTCACCGAAAGTGATCATAACCCAGGGAACGCGCTCATAACTCACGGAAAGTGATCATAAGCCAGGGAAAGCGCTCATAACTCAGGGAAAGCGATCATAACCCCAGGGAACGTGCTCATAACTCAGGAAAAGTGATCATAACCCAGGGAACGCGATCATAAACCACGCAAAAACGCTCATAACTCAACAAGCCCAAGAAAAAAACAGCAGAAGCGGCAATCGCTTCTGCTGTACTATAAAAATTCAAACTCACTTCATATCCATCTTAAACTCTAAAAACAACTCATTGTAAGTGCCTAGCATCTCCAGACCAAGATCTTTGTAAACTTCTAAATGATCACGCGCTTCTTCATCAGGATAATAGCGTTCATCTGAAGTCACTTCATCATCCAAAAAGTCCAGAGCCTCTTTGTTCGGAGTTGAATACCCTACGTAATCGGCGTTTTGAGCAGCAACTTCAGGCCGTAACATGAAGTTGATGAATTCGTAAGCACCGTCGATATTTTTCACTGTTTTTGGTATTACGATGTTATCAAACCACAAGTTAGAGCCTTCTTCCGGAACGACGTACGTAATATCTTCGTTCTCAGACATCATATCCGCTGCTTGACCGGACCAGATGAGCGACACTGCCGCTTCGTTATTCATCATCATCTGGGTCACTTCATCACCGATGACGGCTTTTATGTTTGGACTTAACGTTTTTAATTTATCCGTAGCTTCCCGAAGTTCTTTCACATTCGTTGAGTTAAGAGAATAGCCAAGTGAATTCAACCCCATTCCAATTACTTCACGAGCACTGTCTACAAGGACAGTTTCCTGCTCGAGGGATGGATCCCATAAGTTATCCCAACTCTCAAATGTTTGACCATCTAACAACGTCGGATTGTAAGCTATTCCGAGCGTGCCCCAGAAGTAAGGGATAGAATATGTGTTTTCAGGATCGAAAGGGAGGTCCATAAAATAAGGATCGATGTTTTTTATGTTTGGAATTTTTTTATAATCAAGTGGGATGAGCAAATCTTTCTGACGCATCATTTCCACCATGTACTCCGAAGGGATAGTTATGTCATAAGAAGTACCGCCTTGTTCAATCTTTCCCATCATTCCCTCGTTTGAATCGAATGTTTCATAGATGACATTAATGCCTGATTCTTTTTCAAACTGTTTGATAAGATCTGGATCGATGTATTCTCCCCAGTTGTAAACAGTAAGTGTGTTGCCTCCAGATTGTGAACCACTTTTTGCAAGTTGCGCGTTGATGATCATCAATATCGCTGCTGTTGCTGCTATAAGAATAGCGCTACGAACTAAAGATTTCATCGTTTCACCCCCGAAGCCGGTGTTTTAGGTCGATTCGTAATGAAGTAATAGCCGAGTATTAGACCGGCTGTAATGACGAATATTAAACCGGAAAGTGCATTAATAGTCAACGTGACACCCGTCCGAGCCATAGAATAAATCTCAACAGATAGTGTAGAGAAGCCATTACCTGTTACAAAGAACGTAACCGCAAAATCATCGAGTGAATACGTCAAAGCCAAGAAGAAACCTGCGAATATTCCCGGTTTGATGAAAGGTAAGATAACACGTGACATAATCTCTTTTCGAGACGCTCCTAGGTCAAGTGCCGCGTCAATTAATGTAGGGCTCATTTCTTGTAACTTTGGTAACACCATGATGACGACAATTGGGATACTGAAGGCGATATGCGAAAGCAATACCGAAGCAAACCCAAGTTTGATGCCAACAAGCGTAAAGAGGATCAGGAAGGAAGCGCCGATGATAACATCTGGACTAACCATTAGAATGCTATTCATTGAGAGCATGGCATTACGCATCACCTTATTACGCATGTAATGGATTGTAATGGCTCCCATAACACCGATTGCCGTTGAGATTAGAGCTGATAATAAGGCTACTACGACTGTATTGAGAACAATGACAATAAGTCGTTTATCTTCAAACACAGCCGCGTAATGTTCCCACGTAAATGATTCAAAATGAGACATCGTGCCACCTGAGTTGAATGAGTAGAATATTAGGTAGAAAATGGGTGCATACAACACAAGAAAGACAGCTGTTAAATAGATTTTTGGGAGTTTACCGTTTCTTTCCACTTCCAGCCATCCCCCTTTCGTTCGCGGTTGTCAGTAGTAAAATGACAACCATAAATAGTATCAAGAAGACAGCAATTGTCGATCCCATTCCCCAGTTTTGTGTGACAAGGAATTGCTGTTCAATTGCCGTACCAAGTGTGATAACTTTGTTTCCAGCAATAAGTCGGGTAATCATGAACAACGAAAGTGCAGGTATGAATACAACTTGTACACCAGACTTTACTCCGTTCAATGTAAGGGGCCAAATGACACGTCTGAACGTTATCCAGGCATTTGCTCCAAGATCGCGTGACGCGTCAATCAAAGCTGGATTTAACTTATCCAACGCATTAAAAATTGGCAATATCATAAACGGGATGAATATATATACAGAGACGAATACAAAACTGAAGTCGGTGAACAGAATCTGCTGTTTACCGATACCGATAGATTCGAGTAAGGCGTTGACAGGTCCGTATAGCCCCATAAGTCCAATAAACGCATACGTTTTCAACAATAAGTTAATCCATGAAGGAATAATAATTAGCAGTAACCACAATTGTTTGTGCTTTAGCTTAGTTAAAAAGTAAGCTGTCGGATAGGAAATGAGCAACGAAAAGAACGTAATTAGAAACGCATACCAAAATGAGCTAATCGTCAATTTTAAATAGACGGACGTAAAGAAGTTTTTATAGTTTTCAAATGTGAAATTGCCACTTAGGTCGAAAAATGAATAGTAGACGATTAAGCCGATCGGTGCGATAACGAAAAGTATTATCCAAAGAGAATATGGAACTAATGATAGACGGAAACCTGTGCGATTAGTCTTCATCCGCCGCACCATACGCTTCAAGTCGCGCATCATAGTCTTCTTCTGATTCGTTAAGACGCATGACATGAATGTTTTCTGGGATAAAGTCTAGACCAATTTGCATACCGACTTCGGCTTTTTTCGTAGAATGGACGAGCCATTCATTGCCGTCTTGGTCGTATGTGGATATTTCATAGTGGACGCCACGGAATAGAGAAGTGTCTACAGTAACTGTTAGTTTACCGGCATCGACTGGTGTGATTTCAATATCTTCTGGTCGTAAAACGATATCTACTTTCTCATTAGGTTGCAGACCAGCATCAGCACATTCGAATCGTTTGCCGTTAAATTCTACTAGGTAATCATCAATCATAACTCCTGATACAATATTCGATTCTCCTATGAAGTCAGCGACAAATCGGTTAATCGGTTCATCATAAATATCGATTGGTGTTCCAGATTGTTGGATTTGCCCAGAATTCATGACGAAGATTTCGTCAGACATCGCAAGCGCTTCTTCTTGGTCGTGGGTGACAAAGATGAATGTCTTCCCTAGGCGTTGCTGTAGTTCACGTAATTCATATTGCATAGCGGATCGCAATTTTAAGTCTAGAGCGGATAGGGGTTCGTCCAATAAAATCACATCAGGGTCATTGATAATTGCACGAGCAATCGCAACTCGCTGGCGTTGACCACCGGACATTTCTGTAATCTCTCGGTTTTCGTAACCATCAAGATTAACGAATTTTAACGCTTCTTTCACACGTCGATCGACTTCAGCCTTTTTCACTTTTTTTATGCGAAGGCCGAACGCAACGTTTTCGTAGACATTCAGATGAGGGAACAGCGCGTAGTCCTGGAATACGGTGTTCACTTGACGTTCGTTTGCAGGCGTTTGGTTAACAGACTTGCCATTAAAATAGACTGTGCCTTCAGAAGGCTCTGTAAACCCTGCAATAAGTCGAAGGATAGTCGTTTTACCACAGCCAGAAGGGCCAAGGAGGGTGTAAAATTTTCCGCGTTCCATCTCAAATGAGACTCCATCTAATACAGTAGTGTCTTCGCCAAAGCTTTTTCGTACATTCTCAAAGCGAATTATCGGTTGTGTGGACAAAGAAGGTCCCCCTTTTTATAAGTAAGATTCTGTTGCAACGAGTAACAATTCACTCGGGCCATCATGCGCGTTGTAAATTCGATGTTGGTCTTCTGCTGAATAATAAACAGCATCTCCAGCTCTTGCTGTATACACTTGTGTTCCAATCTCTATTTCCACGTTCCCCACGAGGACATAGATAAACGTTTCAGATAGGGAAGGAGCAAACTGCTTGAGCTCACCTTTAAACGAAAACGTAATATGAACAGGTTCCATTTCGTTTTCATTAGATCTTGGAATAAGCCACCGTATTTTATAATGCATGTCGTCATTCGTGTAGGTCGTTTGGTGTTCAGGTGAATAAACGACAGGATCGCTTTTCTTCGTTTCGTCAAAAAAATCTTTTGGAGTAGTACCGAGAACTTCAAGCAAGGAGAAAAGCGTTTCAATAGAAGGAGAATTTAAATCTCTTTCCAATTGAGAAATGTAGCCTTTCGTCAAGTCGGTACGTTCACCAAGCTCTTCTTGTGTGAGCCCACTCTGTAATCGCAGCCGCTTGATTTTGCTTCCGATCTGCATTTTGCTTCCTACTTTCATAAAAGTTTAGTTTAACTGTACTTCAAGTTTACTTTTAGCATCTTTCATTATACAAAAACGACACAAGAAATCAAGGATAGTTTTAAAAGCATTCCCTATTTTGTAAGGTATACGGATGAAAGTCTAATTATTAGAGGTAGAAGCATGACGATAACCGGCTTTCATTGTAATATAAAGGGGAGCGTAGTAGAATTAGACCAAAGAATGGAGGGCTTCAATTGGGCGAGAAAATGCTTTTTTATTTTGACCCGGAAGACAGGCAGTGGAATAACTTCATGAAGTCCGCTTTCAGTAATGAGAACCTCCCTGTAACCGATGGAAGTTCGCGAGTATTTTTATACCATCATAAAAAGATGATTGAGTGGGAAGAAATGGCAAACCATTGCATCGAGTGCATGAGTTCGCTTGTATATAATGAGGAATTTGACTCCGTCTACTGTGCATCTTGCGATGGATGGAGAGAAGTGTCTTGTGAAGATCCTGCGTGTGATTATTGCGGAGATCGTCCAGCAAAACCTTCAATGTGTCGTGGTAATGAGGACTCATAAGTAATAGTCAATCTTCTCAATTAAGCCATGCTTTTCGATAATCATTCTTATATCTAAGTCATTCTAATTGATATCTAGATGACTGTTTGATAAACTATAGAAGAATTGAGCAGATGAGAATTCTGCTCATAAGATAATTGGAGGGATTCTTAAATGGTAGAACGTATGGTAGGTACACAAGCTCCAAGATTTGAAATGGAAGCTGTAATGAAGGACAAGTCATTCGGTAAAGTAAGTCTCGAAGAAAACATGAAAAACGATAAGTGGACAGTATTGTTCTTCTATCCAATGGACTTTACATTTGTTTGCCCGACAGAGATTACTGCAATGTCTGATCGCTATGACGAATTTGAAGACCTTGATGCTGAAGTAATCGGTGTGTCTACTGACACGATCCATACACACAAAGCTTGGATCAACACAGACCGTAAAGACAATGGTCTTGGAGAGCTTAACTACCCATTAGCTGCTGATACGAACCACGAAGTAGCACGCAACTACGGTGTATTGATTGAAGAAGAAGGAATTGCTTTGCGTGGTCTATTCATCGTCAATCCTGAAGGTGAAATGCAGTACCAAACAGTATTCCACAACAACATTGGCCGTGATGTAGACGAAACCCTTCGTGTACTTCAAGCTCTTCAAACAGGTGGACTTTGCCCAGCAAACTGGCGTCCAGGTCAAAAAACTCTATAATCACATCTACGAATAAATAATTATATTCCCCGCTTAGCTATTGCTGCGGGGATTTTTATCCAAGAGGAGGAACTTTCGCATGAAATTACGTGATCAATTGCCAGAACTAACTGGCGCAACAGCATGGCTGAATGGTGAGGTTACAAAATCAGAACTAGTAGGCGAAAAACCTACACTCATCCACTTCTGGTCAGTTAGCTGTCATATGTGTAAAGAAGCTATGCCAGACGTCAATGCATTTCGTGATAAGTACAAAAACGAATTAAACGTCGTTGCTGTTCACATGCCACGATCTGAAGATGATGTGGATTTGGAAAATATCAAAGCAGTAGCTGCTGAACATGATATTACTCAACCGATTTACGTTGATAGTGATTTGAAACTAAATGACGCTTTCGAAAATCAATACGTTCCTGCGTATTACGTATTCGATAAAGACGGTCAGCTTCGTCACTTCCAAGCTGGTGGAAGCGGTATGAAGATGCTTGAGAAGCGCGTAAACCGTGTACTCGATGAAATGAAAAAATAATAGGTTAAGCCCGACATCCATTACTTGGACAGTCGGGTTTTCTTGATATTTGAGTGACTAGCAGTGCTGTGGTAAACTAAACGCATTCTTAAGCGAATCGGAGAGATCTAATAATGAAAAAAGAATTTGTCGTCATCGGCCTAGGTCGCTTTGGTGGAAGTATTGTGAATGAACTAATTGAATTGGATGCTTCTGTAATGGCGATTGATAAGTCTCAAGAGCGGGTTGACGAATTCGCTCAAATAGCAACACAAGCTGTCGCAGCAGATACGACAGATGAATCTTCTTTACGATCACTCGGAATTCGCAATTTCGAACATGTTGTTGTTGCGATAGGGGAGAATATTCAAGCGAGTATTTTAACGACGCTCATTTTAAAAGAACTAGGTGTGCAGACAATCACAGTGAAGGCACAAAATGATTATCATGAAAAAGTGTTGCGTAAAATTGGGGCAGACCATGTGATCCATCCTGAGCGTGACATGGGACGTCGTATTGCAAATCGTATGGTTTCCAATGATATTCTGGATTACTTAGAACTATCAGATGAGTATTCAATTGTGGAAATCCGTGCCAATACAAAATTAGCAGGTGCCACGTTAATTGATCTTGATATCCGGGCGAAGTTTGGAGTCAATATTGTTGCGATCAAGCGTGGAGATCATATTTTAGTATCTCCACAAGCTATTGAGGAAATTCAACTGAATGACGTTTTAATTGTTATAGGATCAGACGTAGATATTCACCGATTTGAGAAGAAAGCATTGCATTAAAAAACAGCCTGTCCCGAATGAAAGTCTCGGGATAGGCTGTTTTTTTATACTTCTAGAATTACAGGTAGAATCATAGGTCTACGTTTTGTTTTGTCATACAGGTACGAGCTGAGAGAATCGATCATATCGCTCTTCAGAACACCAATATCAGCAGGACCAGTAGATAGCTTGCGATGCATTTGACGCGTTAGCATATACTGAGCTTCGTTGATCATGGCACCTGATTCACGCATATATACGAATCCTCTTGAAATCAAGTCTGGACCAGATACAACGCGGTTTCGTTTTTTGTCAATAGTTGCAACGACGATAACGAGTCCGTCCTCAGAAAGGTTTTTACGATCACGGAGCACTACGTTACCGATATCACCTATACCACTACCATCAATGTAGATGTCTCCTGAAGGAACGCGACCTGCTTGTCGAGCAGTATCTTCTGTAAGTGCAAGAACGTCTCCATTAGACATGATGAAGACATTTTCTGGTTCAACGTCACATGCGATAGCTAGTTGTTCGTGCATTTTTAACATGCGGTATTCACCATGAATAGGCATGAAGAATTTAGGTTGAATTAAACGTAACATCAGTTTTTGCTCTTCTTGAGAACCATGACCTGATGTATGAATGTTGTTCAATGCACCGTGAATTACTTCAGCTCCGGCACGGAACAATGCATTAATCGTCTTATTGACGCTCAACGTATTACCTGGAATCGGTGAAGATGAGAAGATTACTGTATCACCAGGTTGAATTTGAACTTGACGGTGTGTACCATTTGCAATCCGAGACAATGCAGCCATAGGCTCTCCTTGGCTACCTGTACAGAGGATCATGACTTCACCTGCAGGTAATCGATTGATGCTTTGTGCATCTACGAAAAGATCTTTCGGTGCATCAATGTAACCGAGCTCGCGTCCGATGTTAATCGCATTATCCATACTGCGACCGAACACAGCAACTTTACGTCCATGGATTTGCGCTGCTTCAATTACTTGCTGAAGACGGTGAATGTTAGAAGCGAATGTCGCGAAAATAATACGTCCATCTACTTTTCTGAAAATCTCATTCAAGCTGTCTCCAACTTTACGTTCAGACATTGTAAAGTTCGGAACTTCCGCATTTGTACTGTCTGATAGAAGGCAAAGGACACCTTCGCTTCCGATTTTCGCCATTTTTGCTAAGTTTGCTGGTTCACCGACAGGAGTAAAGTCGAACTTGAAATCTCCTGTATGAACAATATTTCCTGAAGGTGTTTTAATAACGACACCAAATGCATCAGGAATACTGTGTGTTGTACGGAAAAATGACACAGATGTTTTTCGGAATTTGAAAACATCTTCTTCACCGAATTCAATTAGTTTTGTAGAACGCACGAGACCGTGTTCTTCAAGCTTGTTGCGCAATAGGCCAAGTGCTAATTTTCCGCCATATACAGGCATATTCACTTGACGTAATAAGTAAGGTATTCCACCGATGTGATCTTCGTGGCCGTGTGTTATAAATAAGCCTTTAATTTTATCGGCATTTCTTTTCAAGTATGTGTAATCAGGAATAACATAGTCTATTCCGAGTAAATCGTCTTCTGGAAATTTAATACCCGCGTCAATTATGATGATTTCATCTTGGAATTGAACGGCATACGTGTTCTTACCGATTTCACCTAGTCCGCCTAAAGCGAAAACGGCAGTCTCATTATTTTTAATAGACTTCATTCATTACACCTGCTCAAGCACGAAGTGTTCAGAAGCTTGCTCATATTCAAGGTGCTCCCCTTCGAGTTGCTGGATCATTTCAATGTTGTAATCGCGGTTTAATAACTTTTTACGTACATCACGTTGAGATTCTGCTTCAAGATACAACGATTGTGTATTTTCGCGGACTGGTACTTGAGTTTTGCTTTCTTGGTAATAAACTTTAAAGATCATGGTTTGCTCTCCTTTTTTCTTAAACGTTCGATTTTGGACTGATACTTTTAATAGTAACACGTCATTCAGTGAAAATAAAGAAAAGCCCACCTTATGAAGGGTGGGCGTGTCAACGTTATGCAATAGACTTTCTGCCGAGGATGCCATTCAGCCGTTTCAACAATTTTCGTTTCAGGCGCTTATACATGGCTATATCACTCCTTGTTAGAGAAGTTTATCACATTTATAACTTTCTGTCAAGTTAGAATAATTAACTTTCGTAAGGGAATGCACCTGAAATCATCTTGTATGGATCTTGAGGATCGATATGGTCGTAAAACATGACGCCGTTAAGATGGTCAAGTTCATGTTGAAACGCGATCGCAGGAAGTCCTTTCAACCGTTTCTTAAATTCTTTTCCTTCACTATCAAATGCTTTAACTGTAATCCGGGCGTAGCGAGGGACATATCCTTCTACTTCACGGTCTACAGATAAGCAGCCTTCACCCGTTGATAAATAAGTTTGCTCTACTGAGTGACTAACTATTTTAGGGTTGATGGCAATCATACTTAAATCTTTTTCATCTTCTTGTTCAATATAAAGTGCAAACATTCGCTTCGGTTGATTGACTTGAGGAGCTGCTAATCCAATGCCTGCACGTAATTCGAATTTTTCTGCGAGTACATCGTCTTGACTATTCACAACATATTCGTACAAGTCTAGTGCTAATTGTTTGTCTTCTGCGGATAAAGGGAATTTTACATCCTCAGAGCGTTCGCGCAGTGAAGGATGGCCTTCTCGTATAATATCGTCCATTAAAATCATGATGGTGTCTCCTTTTCGTTTTAGTGCATGTACTTAGTATAATGGAAGTAGGAAACGGGTGAAAGGATTTACTGCTGAATAGATTAAATTTAATGAGGGGGAATCTAATGCGGAAGTATTTGTTAGCGATTTCTATGAGTTTGTTACTTATAACGGGTGGTTGTACAGAAGAGAAAGAACAGATGCAACGAGAATTAGATACTGTTTTAAATGACATTCAAGAGTATGAAATAAAAGTTGATGACTACGAAAGTCAGCTTGCGAGTTTAGAAAAGAAAGAACAGCTGCTATTTAAAAAAACTGTAGAGCTAAGTAATGAAAATCGCGAACTAATTAAAAGTGTCGTTTTAAGATTAGAAGAATCTGTAGAAAAAAGAAATCAAATTTTAGTGCAAGAACAAGAAGCAGTGCACGAGGCAGAAGAGTTAGCTAAACAACTTCTTACGCTCCCACCAGCATCCAGCGATGAAGGAACTCGTGCTGTTGCGAAGTTACAAGAGGCTCTTGTGAAAAGATATGAGCTACATCAGGAAGTGATTGATTTGTATTCTGAGTTAACGAAGCATCAAGGTATCTTGTATGAAATGCTGATTGAGGAAAATGTGAAAAGGGTACAATTAGAAGAGGCGACTCGGGCAGTCAATAAACAACGTGTAAAAGTAGAAGATGCAATCCAAGTGTTTAACCAATCTACAAATGAAGTGAATGATGCATTAAAAGATACACAGCAAGTGGAGTCCTAGTAAATAGATTTCAATAATATCTATTATAATACAGTTTATAAGTTGTACTAATACAGTTGAATGATTCATATATGTCTTTCTATAAATGTCTTACGTCTATATGCTTCATGGATTGACCGTTTGTTTCCGTTTAAGTATACTAAGTGTTGAAGTTGGATTGTATCAATAGAATATCGCGATTTACCTAATACAGTTAAGAAAAGGAGAGTTGCTGAAATGGCTGCACAAAAGAACACGCAGTTCGACCCGACGGGCGTATTGCATGAGATTGAAGATAAATTTGAAATGTTTCAGATTCTGAATGAGGATGGAAAGATTGTTAATGAAGAATCAGATCCGAAAATGTCTGATGAAGAGTTAACTGAATTAATGGAGCGTATGGTATACACGCGAATCCTTGATCAACGTTCAATCGCATTAAATCGTCAAGGACGTCTTGGTTTTTACGCACCTACTGCTGGACAAGAGGCGTCACAATTAGCATCACATTTCGCTATGGAAAAAGATGATTTCATCTTACCAGGCTATCGTGATGTACCACAGCTTATTTTCCATGGCTTGCCTTTACATATGGCATTTTTATGGTCACGCGGTCACTTCTTGGGAAGTGAAATTCCAGAAGGACTAAATATCTTCCCACCACAAATCATTATTGGTGCCCAATATGTCCAAGCTGCTGGTGTTGCGCTCGGTTTCCAAAAGCGAGGTACAAAATCAGTTGTCATGACTTATACGGGAGATGGCGGTACGTCACAAGGTGATTTCTACGAAGGATTGAACTTCGCAGGTGCATTCCGTTCACCAGCTATTTTCGTTGTGCAAAATAACCAATTTGCAATTTCTACACCACGTGAAGTTCAAACGGCAGCGAAAACACTCGCTCAAAAAGGTATTGCAGCAGGCGTTCCTAGTGTTCTTGTTGATGGCATGGATCCGCTTGCTGTGTACGTTGCGACAAAGGATGCACGTGAGCGTGCTGTAAGAGGTGATGGACCAACTCTTATCGAAACTATGTGTTATCGCTATGGACCTCATACAATGGCAGGGGATGACCCAACACGTTACCGGACTTCTGATATTGATAGCGAGTGGGAAAAACGCGATCCAATCGTTCGATTCCGCACGTATCTAGAAGGTAAGAAAATCTGGAATGAAGAGAAAGAAACTGAAGTGATTGATCGTGCTAAACAAGAAATCAAGGATGCAATCAAGAAGGCAGATCAGGCACCGAAACAAAAAGTGACCGATTTCCTAAGCATCATGTATTCAGGCGATATGCCTTACAACGTTCAAGAACAGTTTGATATCTATAAGGAAAAGGAGTCGAAATAACCGATGGCACAAATGACGATGATCCAAGCAATTACCGATGCAATGCGCACGGAATTGAAAAATGATGAAAACGTGCTCGTATTTGGTGAAGACGTCGGTAAAAACGGCGGCGTTTTCCGAGCAACTGAAGGTCTTCAAAAAGAATTCGGGGAAGAACGAGTATTTGACACACCACTAGCGGAATCGGGTATCGGTGGATTGGCAATCGGACTTTCTTTAACAGGGTACAGACCTGTAATGGAATTACAATTCTTCGGCTTCTTATTCGAAGTGATGGACTCTGTTAGTGGGCAAGCCGCTCGCATGAGATTCCGTAGTGCGGGTAAATTGAATGCGCCAATTACGATTCGCTCACCATTCGGTGGGGGCGTTGCAACACCTGAAATGCACGCCGACAGCCTTGAAGGTCTTGTCGCTGCACAGCCTGGATTGAAAGTTGTTATTCCATCAACTCCATATGATGCGAAAGGACTTTTAATTTCTGCGATTAAAGACGATAATCCAGTTATTTTCTTGGAACATATGAAATTATATCGTTCGTTCCGTCAAGAAGTTCCTGAAGAGGAATACACAATTCCACTAGGAAAAGCAGATGTGAAGCGTGAAGGAACGGACTTAACGATTATTACTTATGGTGCGATGGTTCAAGAAAGCTTGAAAGCAGCCGAATTGCTTGAGAAGGACGGAAAATCAGTTGAAGTAATTGACTTGCGTACAATCCAGCCGCTAGATGTGGACACAATCATTGCATCTGTTGAAAAAACAAACCGTGCGATCGTTGTACAAGAAGCACAACGTCAAGCTGGAATTGCTGCTAATGTAGTCTCTGAAATTATGGAGCGTGCAGTCTTGAGTCTAGAGGCACCAGTTCTTCGTGTGACAGCACCTGATACAATCTATCCGTTTGCACAAGGAGAAAACACATGGCTTCCAAAAGCAGAAGACATTGTTAAAACTGCGAAAAAAGTACTTGAATTTTAATAGCCAGTCAGATGACTGAGGAGAGGGTGGATCACGTGGCATATCACTTCCGTTTACCAGATATAGGAGAAGGAATTCATGAAGGTGAAATTGTAAAGTGGTTCGTCGCTGAAGGCGATACCATTAACGAAGACGATACGCTTCTTGAAGTACAAAATGACAAATCTGTCGTAGAAATTCCTTCACCCGTATCAGGAACTATCGAAAAAATACTAGTTCAAGAAGGAACAGTTGCGGTCGTCGGAGATAAACTAATTCGAATCGATTCTCCTGACCATGAAGATGAGGCTGAAGAGGAAGAAGAAGCACCTGCTGAAGAAAAGCATGACGCTCCATCTGAAACTGATTCCCAAGTTCAAGCTACTGCTGAACAAGGCCAGTCTCTTGATAAAAATGACGCACCTAAAGAGCAAGCGGATTCCGATGAAGATATAACGCCAAAGTCACAAAGTGAATCGACGAAAAAAGACGTAGATCCGAATGGCCGTGTAATTGCGATGCCGTCAGTTCGTAAATTTGCACGTGAAGAAGGTGTAGATATCCATCAGGTTGCAGGTTCTGGTAAAAATGGTCGTGTCATGAAAGAAGACATTGAGTCATTCAAATCAGGTGGTAGCAAAGCTACTCAGCCTGAAGCTCAGGACGAGCCTGTTTCTACAGGTACTCAAGAAGTTCAACAACAGCAGGAAACGCAAACTACTCAACCAGCAGCAGCTGCACTTCCTGAAGGAGACTTCCCAGAGACGCGTGAAAAGCTTTCCAATATTCGTAAAATGATCGCTAAGGCAATGGTGAACTCTAAGCGTACAGCTCCACACGTGACATTGCTTGATGAGGTAGATGTAACAGAATTGGTTGCACACCGTAAGAAGTTTAAGGAAATCGCTGCCGAACAAGATGTTAAATTGACATACTTGCCATATGTAGTGAAGGCGCTCGTTTCAACATTGCGTAAATTCCCGGAACTGAACACATCACTTGATGATGCAACAGAAGAGTTAATTCAGAAACATTATTACAATATCGGGATTGCTGCAGATACAGATCGCGGTCTTCTAGTACCTGTAATCAAGCATGCCGATCGTAAATCAATGTTTGCGATTTCTAAAGAAATTTCTGATCTTGGCGCTAAAGCGCGAGACGGTAAACTATCTGCTTCTGAAATGAAGGGAGCTTCATGCTCTATCACAAACATCGGTTCAGCAGGTGGACAGTGGTTTACACCGATTATCAATCATCCGGAAGTTGCGATTCTAGGGATCGGACGTATTTCCGAAAAGCCGGTAGTAAAAAATGGTGAAATCGTGGCTGCACCTATGTTAGCATTATCCTTAGTGTTTGATCATCGAGTAATCGATGGAGCAACGGGTCAACAAGCGTTGAACCACCTTAAACACTTGCTAGGAAATCCAGAACTTTTATTAATGGAGGCGTAAAAGATGGTAGTAGGAGATTTTCCAATTGAAACAGATACGCTCGTAGTCGGTTCAGGTCCTGGAGGATATGTAGCTGCAATCCGAGCTGCACAACTAGGACAAAAAGTAACTATTGTAGAAAAAAATATGATCGGTGGGGTTTGTCTGAACGTAGGCTGTATCCCTTCGAAAGCTATGATTTCTGTAGGGCATCGTTTTGTCCAAGCTCAAAATGCTGATGATATGGGAATTACTGCATCAGACGTTAAACTCGATTTTTCTAAAGCGATGGCTTTTAAAGATAGCGTTGTGAATAAGCTTACTGGCGGTGTTGAAGGACTCCTTAAAGGGAATAAAGTTGATATCGTTAAAGGCGAAGCTTACTTCGTCGATGCGAACACTGCGCGTGTGATGGATGAAACGTCTGCACAAACGTATAAATTTAAAAATGTAATTCTTGCGACTGGAGCACGTCCAGTTGAGATTCCTAATTTTAAATTCTCTAAGCGTGTAATCAATTCAACGGGTGCTTTAGCTTTACAAGAGTTGCCTAAAAAATTGGTTGTAATTGGTGGAGGATATATCGGTACTGAGCTAGGTTCTGCATATGCAAACTTAGGTTCTGAAGTTACAATTATTGAAGGTGCAGATGATATTCTTACAGGCTTCGAGAAACAGATGACGCAGCTTGTTAAAAAAGGCTTGAAGAAAAAAGGCGTTGAGGTTGTCGTAAAAGCAACTGCAAAAGGCGCTGAAGAAACTGAGTCAGGCGTTAAAGTTACGTATGAAGTTAAAGGTGAAGAAAAAACCGTTGAAGCTGATTACGTTCTTGTAACTGTTGGACGTCGTCCGAATACAGACGAAATGGGTCTTGAAGAGCTCGGTTTGAAATTTGAAGAGCGCGGACTTATCAGTGTCGATAAACAATGTCGTACAAGCATCGACAATATCTATGCAATCGGGGATATTGTTCCTGGCTTGCAATTGGCCCATAAAGCTTCTTACGAAGGTAAGATTGCTGCAGAAGCAATCGCTGGAGAGAAATCTGAAGTCGATTACTTGGCAATCCCTGCAGTATGCTTCACAGATCCAGAACTTGCGACTGTAGGACTAAATGAAAAGCAAGCTAAGGATGAGGGCTATGAAGTTTCGATGGGTAAATTCCCATTCGGAGCAAATGGTCGCGCACTTGCTTTGAACGCTCCAGAAGGCTTTGTGAAGCTCGTTGCTCGTAAAGAAGATGGATTATTACTTGGTGCTCAAATTGCCGGTGAAAATGCTTCGGACTTAATCGCTGAAATGGCAGTAGCTATTGAGAGCGGTATGACGTTAGAAGATATTTCAATGACAATTCATGCGCATCCAACATTGGGAGAAATCTCAATGGAAGCTGCTGAAGTTGCGCTTGGTAAACCGATTCATATTCTTTCTAAATAAGAAGTAAGAAATCCTATTCGGCACTTGTCGGGTAGGATTTTTCCTATGTGTATAGGTTGGATCGATAGGAGGAGAAAAATGGAATACAGTTACCCATTACGTGCGGATTGGTCTACAGAAGAAATTATGATTGTAACAGAATTTTTCACATGTGTAGAAAAAGCGATTGAAAAAGGAGTTGGTCGCGACCAACTGCTAAATGCGTATAATGTCTTTAAAAAGGTTGTCCCTTCGATGGCTGAAGAAAAAACGTTGTTTAAAGAATTCAAAGAAGCCAGCGGTTATGAGTGTTATAAAGTTGTCAAGAGAGCAAAAGAAAGTATGAGTGGAGATCTAATTAAAATGTGAAAACAAAAATCCAGTAATCCGCAGAACTTGCGAGTTACTGGATTTTTTACTTAGTAATACTTTTAGCCGATAACACAATCGTATACAGGCAAAAGCTTTTCAAAAGTTTCTTCTGCGAACCATAAAAAATCTTTTTCAGACAGCTCTGAGGCTTGATTGCGATTGAGGTGTCGACCTACTAAAAATTCAGCTTTCTTTACGTCGTGGAGACGTTCTAGCAATGGTGTGATGCCGTCATCACCAATTTTTTGAATTGGTTGTGCTCCGGGTTTCATGTGATCTCCTGAGACAACGAAGTCTTCTGGAAGGGATGTCAATACAGACAAGTTGTTTTGTAAGCGCTCGGAAATTCCTTTTTTATCGGGATTTTCATAAATTACAGCAAGTACGATGAATAAATGTGTACCCCAAAGGCCAATCTGAAAGTGAGGGAGCGCTTTATATCCTCGTTTAGCAGGAGCGAACGCAATCCAGCTATCTGATGGTGGATTTACTGTTCGTCTCGCATGCTTTGCTACATGGGGATAAAATTCACCTTTTCCATGCGCAGAGAGTAATGGAGTAAAAAGGTTACCTAGTTGTGAGAACTTTGGTTGAATCCGTTCTTGTAAAGCAGTCATTCGTGCATCTAATCCATCCACTTCAAAAACAGAAAAATCATTGTCTGTCCAAAATGTTTTAGTCAATTTCCAATCCTTCTCTCTTTTATCTACGTTTATCGGTGAGTACTTTGGGGAATAATTGAAGACAAGAGGACGAATTATCTAGCTGTCCAACTGATTCCCGCATATCTTATGGTAACAGGAAATTGCACATACTTTCAAAAAAAAGGGGTGTTTTCGATGAAACAAGTCGTTCATGTTATTCGTAAAGCTGATGTTGAAAAGGAATTTCTTAAAGTCTTGAATTTGGAATTGGATTATGAATTAGCAACTCTACATGATGCTTTGGAACAAGAGGATTCTAAACAAATTGGAAAAAGCAAAAAGAGGTTGTCCGAAATCCATAGCGAATTGGAGAAGTTGAATGGTTTTTAATGGATTAAATATACGCGAGTGTTAGTAAGGCGATTGGACATTGTTCTCTTTTAAGAGATCATGGACAGGAGCCTTTTTTGTTTTGACACCTTAGAGCTATGCTATACTTAGTGGAGATGAAATGGAGGGATTTGAGATGAATTGGGGAGCCATTGACCGTTATGCGAAATCATTAATCAAAGAAGCAGGCCAAAAAATAAAAAACTCATTCTTCACAGAGATAGAAATTAGCTCAAAATCATCAGTCAATGATCTTGTAACAAACATTGACAAGGAAATTGAACAGTTTTTCATCACGCGAATTCGAAGAGATTTCCCCCAACATCGAATTATGGGTGAGGAAGGATTTGGAGACACAATTGATTCGTTAGAGGGAATCATTTGGTTCTTAGATCCAATTGACGGTACCATGAACTTTGTTCATCAAAAGCGGAATTTCGCCATTTCGTTAGGCATCTATAAAGACGGTGTCGGGATGCTTGGTTATGTGTACGATGTTATGGCGGACGATCTATACGTTGCGTTGAAAGACGAAGGAGCGCACCTAAATGATGTTCGCCTCTCAGACTTAAATGACACGAACATTGAGCAAGCAATTATTGGCGTGAATGCAACTTGGGTGGCACCGAATCGGCATGTCGAACACGAGCCAATGATTGAACTTGTGAAAACCTGTAGAGGGACACGTTCCTATGGTTCAGCAGCACTTGAACTAATGCATGTTGCTACAGGAAGAGTCGATGCCTACGTGTCCATGAGGTTGTCTCCTTGGGACGTTGCAGGTGGAATAATTATCGCGAAAGAAGTGGGAGCCGTGTCGTCTACACTACGTGGAGAGTCGCTTGGACTGCTTCGCCAAGAAACTTTCATCGTTGCGAACTCGAGTATTCACCCTATATTACTTGAGAAATACATCCATTTAAAAAAGTGAAGGCCATTAAGTTATCCCTAATGATCTTCACTCATCTATTAAAGTAAGCCTTGTTCACGTAGCTTCTTTTTTGTTTTGAACCCATTGCCCATGATTAGTATAAGAGAAACAATGGCTGCAATCGCTAATAAAAAACTTTTTACGCCGACTGCAATTCCAATCATAAACATTGACAGAACGGCTCCCAATGCGTAGAGGACGAACACCCATTTGACATTTTTCAAAAAAAATACGCCTCCTGATAAAGTAATTCTTTTTTTCTCTAAGTATCTTGTGCTATAATAACACAGTTAATCAACTGAATAAAGACAGATGGAGTGAAATAATGACAAACACACGAAATGATCTTAGAAATATAGCTATTATTGCCCACGTTGACCATGGTAAAACAACATTAGTCGACCAATTATTGAAGCAATCCGGTATTTTCCGTTCAAATGAGCAAGTTGAAGAACGCGCAATGGACTCAAATGAGATCGAGCGTGAGCGTGGAATTACAATCCTTGCGAAAAATACTGCGATTGAATATGAAGATACTAAAATTAATATCTTGGACACACCAGGACACGCTGACTTCGGCGGAGAAGTAGAACGTATTCTTAAAATGGTTGACGGCGTAGTTTTAGTTGTTGATGCATTTGAAGGATGTATGCCACAAACACGTTTCGTATTGAAAAAAGCTCTTGAAATTAATTTGAAGCCAATCGTAGTTGTAAACAAAATCGACCGCGAATTTGCACGTCCTGAAGAAGTAGTTGATGAAGTACTTGAACTCTTCATCGAATTGGATGCAAACGATGAGCAGCTTGAATTCCCAGTTGTATTCGCTTCAGGATTCAATGGTACAGCTAGTCTTTCACCAGATCCAGCTGACCAAGAAGATACACTTAAAGTATTATACGAAGCAATTATTGAAAAAATCCCAGCTCCAATTGATAACCGTGAAGATGGTCTTCAGTTCCAAGTTTCTTTACTCGACTACAGCGATTATGTAGGACGTATCGGAATTGGACGTGTATTCCGCGGATCTATGAAAGTTGGACAACAAGTTAGTGTTATGAAACGTGACGGAGCCGTTAAAAACTTCCGTGTTACAAAAATGTATGGTTTCTTAGGGTTGAAGCGTATCGAAATCCAAGAAGCTTTTGCTGGTGATTTGATTGCTATTTCAGGTATGGACGATATTGATGTCGGTGAAACAGTTTGCCCAATCGACAATCAAGAAGCGTTGCCACTGTTACATGTCGATGAGCCTACATTACAAATGAAGTTCCTAGTGAACAACAGTCCGTTCGCTGGTCGCGAAGGTAAATGGGTTACTTCAAGAAAGATTGACGAACGTCTTCAACAGCAATTGCAAACAGACGTTTCTTTACGAGTAGATCCAACAGAAACTCCTGATGCATGGATGGTTTCTGGACGTGGAGAACTTCACTTGTCAATATTGATTGAAAACATGAGACGTGAAGGATTTGAACTTCAAGTTTCAAAGCCTGAAGTTATCGTTAAAACAATCGACGGCAAACGTTGTGAGCCAGTTGAAAATGTTCAAATTGACATTCCAGAAGAATATACGGGATCTGTTATTGAATCAATGGGTGAGCGTAAAGGCGAAATGCTTGATATGGTCAACAATGGTAATGGACAAGTTCGAATGACATTCCTTGTACCTGCTCGTGGATTGATTGGATATTCTACAGACTTCTTAACATTGACACGCGGTTACGGTATCATCAACCACTCATTCGATTCGTATAAGCCAATGTCATCTGAAAAAGTTGGCGGACGTCGCAATGGTGTTCTTGTTTCTATGGAAAACGGTAAAGTAACAGCTTATAGTGTTATGCAACTTGAAGACCGTGGAATCATGTTTGTTGAAGCTGGTACAGATATTTACGCAGGTATGGTTGTTGGTGAAAACACACGTGAAAGTGATATAACAATCAACCTAACACGTATTAAACACGCAACTAACGTTCGTTCTGCAACAAAAGACCAAACGGTTACAACTAAAAAACCTAAAATCATGACACTTGAAGAAGCTCTTCAATATGCGAGTGACGATGAGTATTGTGAAGTAACACCTGAATCGATTCGTCTTCGCAAGAAAATTCTTGATAAGAACGAACGTGAAAAGTCTCAGAAAAAGAGTAAATAAGCAAGTTAGAAAGGAATGTGTTGAATGAAGGTAGGGGATTCAGAGCTCGTAGCCACAAAGATGTCCGGCATCGCTAAGTTTGTATATGAAACGATGCCGAACTTTTCTTCTGCGGGCTACGTATTGTTCGCCCTCGTGTTTTTACTGGCGGCATTAGTGTATAAACTAGGGTTTGCTAGAAAAATAAAGCCATTGCAAAATCTTGTAATATATACGTTTTTGTTTATCGGCTGCCTTGTGCTAACGTTCTTGGCATTTTTCCTTCCAATTGTGGAAGGGTTAATTGTAGCCGCGCTAATTCTGATCATTTACAGAGTCCGTAGATTAAATGAACATCAAAAAGATCCAGTCGCATAATGCGGCTGGATCTTTTTAAAATTCATTTTCTGCTGGATGGGAACTTCTGCGGAATACAAAGTTTCCCGTTTCAATGCGCAATCTGGTTAATTCTCCGATGCGGTCTCTGCAAGAGGGACACATATAGGTATGAATTGGGCGATTGCGCAATTTCTTTGCGAGTGGATCTTCATCACTAAGTTTTCCGATTTCATCACACATTACACATTTTACACGCATCGGTGCACCTCTTTTCAGCTGATCCGAATTGCCGAAACATTGCGGATCGGGTTATTTCGAGTAGAGCCATCTTTTAGCAGTACATGAATCGGACCATCTTCTTTTAAAGGCTTGCCTTCTAAACTGAATTGGAAGAGCAAGTTTGCTGCGTCTTCAATAGGAAAGTCATACTCACCATCAGCAGTTTCAAAAATAATTGTCGTCGCATCAGCTGCTGGAATTGCATTTTTAAGGAAAGGTTCAAAAATAATTCCGAAAGTGCCTGTTAGCATTTTTTGCTTTTCATATTTCTTTTCAGATTTTAGCGTTGGAGGAAATGTCGAGCCTTCCATGATCTCGCGCGACCAATGTTTACCCATTCTTTCTTTGTAATTTTCCATCTCATCGAACTCTTCTACTTCTGTTATGAAGTATGTATCTAAATCAAGACGTCTGTCGTCAAAAATCCAGACAGTTGGATCCAACGTGATTGTGTGCTTCACATTTCCTTTAATCGGTACAATTGTTTCCAAAGTAAATCCCCCTAGTTCATTCGTTTCTAGTTTCTAGTATACCTGTTTTGTATCGGAATCGAAAGCCATCTGACTATTAGTCAAGTGACCTGCGCGAGAATAACTTGCATTTTGAGCTTTATAAAGCTACAATTTAGTCTATAGCAGCTTGCTGAAATAAGAGTAATGGGGGGCGTCCTCATGGATATAGAAGTACAGGAAACTTATCAGGAGAAAGCCATATTGCAGCTGCAGGCGGATGCAGAACGAATTGCACAGCTCATTAAAGTGCAGATGGACCATTTAACGATGCCACAATGTCCTTTGTATGAGGAAGTTTTGGATACACAAATGTATGGACTGTCTCGTGAAATCGACTTTGCTGTAAAGCTTGGTCTTATTGAGCGAGAGCGCGGAAAGAACATTCTTTCAGTGTTAGAGAAAGAAATGAACATCCTACATGAACTTAGCATAAAAAAATAAACAAAAGACTCAAACTATCCAAAGTTTGAGTTTTTTCTTTACAGATACGAGGGATATTCTTGAAAAGTTACGCAAAGCGGCTGTTTCGCCATTTTGATTTCCCATTATTTTTTACATATTTAGTGCTCTTACTATTTGGACTTGTAATGGTTTACAGTTCAAGCATGGTGTGGGCCGTAAACCGTTATGGTTGGGAGCCTGATTATTTTTTTAATCAGCAACTAACGAGCGTTATCATCGCGATATTCGCCTTCTTTTTCACAGCTTTTCTTCCTTACAAATTATACCGTAAGAAGTACTTCATGGTGATTTCTGTTGCTGTCATGCTCGGATTGCTGTTTCTCGTCCATTTAATTGGATTTGGTGGTGCAGTAGGTTCGCAGAGTTGGATTCAGCTACCTATAGGTAGTTTACAACCATCGGAACTAGCTAAAATTGTTATGATCATTTATTTTGCAGGTGTGTTTGCAAATAAGTACCAGGCAGGAACCATCAATAGCATCAATACAGCGATTGTGCCGCCTGTTGCTATTTTGGGGATAGCTGTTGCTTCTGTAATGTCAGAAACTGATATCGGGGCAACTTTTATCATTATCACAACTTCATTATGCGTAATGGCTGCGAGTGGTATTAATCTTAAAACGTTCGGAAAGTTAAGTGTCTTTGTTGCGGGGATTTTAGTACTCGTTGCAATCTTTTTATACTTCTCTTGGGATTCTGTGATGACAGGAAGCCGTCTGGGGCGCTTCACAGCCTATAAAGATCCATTTGCTTACATCCAAGGATCAGGCTTACAGATTGTAAATGGGTACATTGCAATCGGTGCTGGAGGCTTATTTGGCCTAGGACTCGGGAACTCTGTTCAGAAAATGGGGTACTTACCTGAGCCACATACAGATTTCATTATGGCGATTATTTCTGAGGAACTAGGTGTTTTTGGAACGATTCTTGTGATAGGTGGATTAGGATTTTTAGTAATTCGCGCATTTACTATCGCCTTAAAGACTCATGACCCGCATGCAAGAATGCTTGCATCTGGTATTGGAGCGTTAATTGGTATTCAAACATTTGTTAATTTGGGTGGATTAACAGGCTTAATTCCACTAACAGGGGTCACCTTACCCTTTATTAGTTATGGCGGAACTTCGATTATTCTGTTATCTTTAGCTTTAGGAATATTGATGAATGTTTCAATGTTCACTAGATATGAGAAAAACAAATAGAAAAGGGCGTGCCTAAGGTGGAAATGAAATCCATTAAAAAGATTCTGGTTGCGAACCGTGGGGAAATTGCAATTCGTATTTTCAGAGCATGTACAGAACTTCAAATTCCAACAGTGGGAATTTATTCTGCAGAAGACCGTGGATCATTTCATCGCTATAAAGCAGATGAATCGTATCTAATTGGTGAAGGCAAGAAACCAATCGATGCGTATCTAGATATCGATGGGATTATTGAAATCGCTAAACGATCAGGTGCCAATGCAGTCCATCCTGGCTATGGCTTCTTAGCAGAGAATGAAGAATTTGCTGCACGACTCGAAAAAGAAGGAATTATTTTTATTGGACCGACTTCTCGTCATCTAGAGATGTTTGGCGACAAAGTGAAAGCACGTTCACAAGCGATACAAGCAGGTATTCCAGTCATTCCGGGCACAGATGGTCCAGTCAACTCTATTGAAGAAGTTGCGGCATTCGGTACATCACATGGCTACCCAATTATTATTAAAGCATCACTTGGTGGTGGAGGACGAGGTATGCGAATTGTCGAGCATGCCGATGAAGTTCAAGAAGCCTACAATCGCGCAAAATCCGAAGCAAAATCTGCATTTGGATCTGATGAGGTATATGTAGAGAAACTAATTAGAGAACCTAAACATATTGAGGTACAGATTTTAGGTGACACGCATGGTAATATCGTTCATTTGTATGAGCGGGATTGTTCTGTTCAACGTCGTCATCAAAAACTTGTGGAAATTGCACCGTCTATTTCGTTATCTGACGAACTCAGACAATCAATTTGTGATTCTGCAGTTAAACTTATGGCAAACGTAAGTTACATAAATGCAGGTACCGTTGAATTCTTAGTCGCAAATGATGAGTTTTATTTTATAGAAGTGAATCCACGTATCCAGGTTGAGCACACGATTTCAGAAATGGTTACAGGAATCGATATCGTTCATACACAGATTTTTATTGCTGATGGGGAAAATCTTCATACCGGACAAGCTGCAGTTCCTGTTCAAGAAGACATACCGTTATTCGGATACGCAATCCAAGCTCGTGTGACTACAGAAGACCCGTTGAATGATTTCATGCCAGATACAGGGAAGCTATCGGTCTATCGCTCAGGTGGTGGATTTGGAGTTCGTTTAGATGCAGGGAATGGTTTCCAAGGCGCTGTGATTACTCCATACTATGATTCTTTACTAGTGAAAGTATCAACATGGGGAATGACATTTAGGGAAGCTGCTTCGAAAATGGATAGAAACTTACAAGAGTTCCGAATCCGAGGTATTAAAACCAATATTCCTTTCCTTGCGAATGTTGTCCGTCACGAGAGCTTTTTAACTGGTGATTATTCGACTAGTTTCATAGATGCGGCACCTGAACTTTTCGATTTCCCGGTTAGAAAAGACCGCGGAACTAAAGTACTGAATTATCTTGGGACAATTACAGTTAATGGATTCCCAGGAATCGGACGTCAGTCTAAGCCGGTTTTTGCTGTTCCACGTAAACCTGAAGTTGACTTGTCACTTCCACCAAAACAAGGCACAAAGCAAATCTTGGATGAAAGAGGCCCTGACGGTTTAGCGAAATGGGTCAAAGAGCAAGAAGAAGTTCTGCTGACGGATACGACTTTCCGTGATGCCCACCAGTCATTATTGGCTACGCGTGTTCGTACGGCTGATATGACGAACATCGCTGCAGAGTCAGCTCGTCTAATGCCTGATCTATTCTCTTTCGAAATGTGGGGAGGAGCAACATTTGACGTTTCTTACCGCTTCTTAAAAGAAGATCCATGGGAGCGTTTAGCATCGCTTCGTAAAGAAATCCCAAACGTGTTGTTCCAGATGCTGTTTAGAGGAGCAAACGCCGTCGGGTATAAAAACTATCCCGATAATGTAATTCGGGAATTTGTAAAAGAGTCAGCTGATGCAGGGATCGATGTCTTCCGAATATTTGATAGCTTGAACTGGATCAAAGGGATGGAAGTTGCGATTGATGCTGTTCGTTCAGAAGGTAAAGTTGCAGAAGCTGCACTTTGTTACACAGGGGATGTTTTAGATCCGATGCGTACAAAGTATACGATTTCGTATTATAAAGAGATGGCTAAGGAACTTGAAAACGCTGGGGCACATATATTGTCCTTGAAAGATATGGCGGGGTTACTAAAGCCCGAAGCTGCATATCAACTTATTTCTGAGTTAAAGGCAACTGTAGATATTCCGATTCACTTACATTCTCATGATACGAGCGGAAACGGAATCGCTATGTACACACGTGCAATTGAAGCAGGTGTAGACATTGTTGATACAGCGCTTGGTGCGATGTCTGGACTTACTTCTCAGCCTTCAGCTAACTCGCTCTATTATGCACTGCAGTATGGTAAGCGTGGTGTGCGTACAGATGTGAAAGCGTTGGAAGAGTTATCGTTTTACTGGGAAGACGTTCGGGAGTATTATGCTCACTTTGAAAGTGGCATGATCAGTCCGCATTCAGAAGTTTATGTTCATGAAATGCCAGGTGGCCAATACTCGAACTTGCAGCAACAAGCAAAAGGAGTCGGACTCGGTAACCGTTGGAAAGAAGTAAAAGAAATGTTCTCTCGTGTCAATATGCTATTTGGAGATATTGTAAAAGTGACTCCTTCGTCCAAAGTTGTGGGAGATATGGCGTTATTTATGGTCCAGAATGAGTTGGATGAAGACGCTGTGATTTCGAGAGGAGATTCCATAGACTTCCCAGAATCAGTTATTGAATTTTTCGAAGGATATATCGGCCAACCTTATGGAGGATTCCCTGAGAAACTTCAGCAAGTTGTCTTGAAAGGTCGAAAGCCTTTAACTGTGCGACCAGGTGAGTTGCTCGAACCGGTTGATTTTGCACAGGTTATTGAAAAGCTTAATGGAGAACTTGAAAAACCCGCAACGATGCATGATGCACTAGCATATGCTCTGTATCCAAAAGTCTTTGAAGAATACATGGCGATGAATAAAGACTTTGGCAATCTGTCAGTCATTCAAACACCTGAATTTCTATACGGTATGAGACTCGGAGAAGAGATTGAGGTAGAGATTGAAGTAGGAAAGACACTCATTGTCAAGCTTGTTTCAATTGGAGAACCACAAGCCGATGGCACACGAGTCGTCTACTTCGAGTTGAATGGTCAGCCTCGTGAAGTGATTATTCAAGATGTTAGTGTTGAAACTGATATGGTGAAAAAGCAAAAGGCTGATCCAGGAAATGATGCTCACATTGCTGCAACGATGCCAGGTACTGTGCTCCAGCTTGCTGTTGCAAAAGGAGATCGTGTGCGACGCGGACAGCATTTATTAATCACTGAAGCGATGAAGATGGAAACGACAATTCAAACACCATATGACGGTATAGTCAAAGAGATTCATGTGGCTCCGGGTGAGGCAATATCAACTGGTGATTTGTTAATAGAGTTGGAGCATTAAGAGACTTTTTTCGAGGTAGAGTAAGTGTGAAGCACTTGGAATGATTGAAGTGATCATAAAAGCTGGAAAGCGCTCATAACCCATGGAAAGTGATTATAAAAGCTGAAAAGCGCTCATAACCCACCACACAAACAAAAGAACAGCCGCTCGGTTTATGCCGGGCGGCTGTTCTTTTACTTTATTTACGGATGCGGACTCTTGATAGTAGAAGAATCATGTACGTGAGTAAGCCGAAGAGTAACGTCACGAACAACGAGTGAAGCAATGCAATCGTTAAGTTCAATCTAGTGAAGACTGAGAGCATTCCTGTCGTAGCCTGTGCTAGTACAAGTATCATTGCAGTCGACCAGCCCCATACTAAAACTTTTTGTCCACGATAGTTACGGAGCACGTGAATTGCAATGTAGACTAGCCAGACAACAATTAATGCAGCAGCTGCCCTGTGTCCCATCTGTACCCATTCATTTAGATTGGAAGGGAGTTCAAAACGGTCATTTCTACAGAGTGGCCAATCCGCGCAAGCAAGACTGGATTCCGTGTGACGTACAAGTGCACCTGTGTAGATCACAAGATACGAGTATACGGTCACGCCAATTGTGTGGAACTTCAGCTTACGTCCAACTTGGATTTTATCAGCATCAAACTTTTTGTCCACTTCGAATACCAGGAGTGTTAAAAGTAAAACTGCTGAGAATGATATTAAAGAGATTCCGAAATGCAGTGCGAGGATGAAATCCCCTTGGCCCCATTTAACTTGTGCTGCTCCAATTAGCGCTTGCAAGATAAGGAAGAACACGGCCATAATTGATAGGAATTTGGTTTCCCTAACATGTCCGATTGCTTTCCATGACCATACTGCTAAAATTACTATTAGAATTCCGACAGCACCAGTAACGAGACGATGAGAAAACTCGATGAGTACTTCTGCGGTGATCTCGTCAGGAATTAGTTGTCCATTACAGCCTGGCCAATGTCTGCCGCAGCCCATCCCGCTGTCTGTTTTCGTAACGAGCGCACCGCCAAGCATGATTAGCAGCATCCCGATTGTTGCAGCTACCGCAAACCATTTCAAGTAGTTATATCGTTTCAAACAAAGACACCTTCTTTTATGAAATGTCGACCGGTTAAAAAGGCCTCTAGTTATTAATGATAGAGAATTGGTGCTTAAAACACAATGGCATATACGAAGAACGCGTCAAGAAGTTCCTTTCTTCACAAAATGTTCATAAAAAAGACCAGATAACTTCACAAATGGCAGTGAGTAATGATTTACTATAGAGTATGCACTGTATAATTCCATGAGAGAGTGTGCAATTCTATACAAATTGCTAATTTGTATAGAAATTGTGAAGGAATTTCGATATAGTTAAGTACAGCGGTCATTTTTAACCGGCTTTGAAAGGGGGAGTCAAATGTCAAACAGTCGTACGACTGCTGCGCAGACGGTACCTGAAACTGTAATTGCACCAACATTTTTAAAGGACTTTTTAGCACTTATTAAGATTGGTATTGTGAACTCAAACTTAATAACTGCATTTACAGGTATCTTCCTGGCATTCCAGTTTGCCAACATTAATTTTGTACATAGACTGGATCTTATGATTTCTACGCTATTCGGCACTGCCTTGATCATAGCAGGTTCTGCAGCACTTAATAACTTGATTGATCGAGATATCGATCCGATTATGACGCGCACACGAACACGGCCGACTGTAACGGGACGCTTTAAAGCTCCTGCTGTACTTGCGATGGCATTAGGGTTCATTGCGGTGGGGGAAGGCTTATTATTCTCAGCCAACGTCACTACAGGTCTTCTAGGGTTTGCTGGTGTATTCAGTTATGTTGTGTTGTATTCAATGTGGTCGAAACGTCGACACGTTTCTAACACAATTGTCGGTAGCTTGTCTGGAGCTATACCACCACTTATTGGGTGGGCGGCAGTAGATCCGTCACTTGGATTTGGTGCTTGGGCACTGTTCCTTATTATGTTTGTCTGGCAGCCGCCTCATTTCTATGCGCTTGCTATGAAAAAGACAGAAGAATATAGGGCAGCTGGTATCCCGATGTTACCTGTCGTTAAAGGATTTGCTCGCACAAAGAAATCGATGCTTGCATGGGTTGTGCTGCTATTTCCTCTACCATTTTTATTAAGTGAATTAGGAACTGCGTTTCTGATCTTAGCAACTGTATTAAACGCAGGTTGGTTATTCCTCGCTATTAGAGGGTTCAGTGCGAAAGACGACTTGAAATGGGCGATGTCCATGTTCATCTATTCATTGAATTACATGACCATTTTATTTGTCTCGATGATTATCTTTTCGATTTTCATCTAACTGCTTGGAATTCTTTCTTTGACAGGAATTCATTATAGAGAGGTTTACACGCCTCGATGGAAGAAAACACTATTAGAAAGAGAGGGATTATGAAGCGATGATGAAAGGACTCAAAAAATGGCGTCTCTTTACTTTGTTAGCTGTTCTGACTGTATTTTTATCAGGATGTGGCCAACAGGAACTATCCACGCTTCTACCGGCTGGTCAGGTAGGTAAAGATCAGTTTAAATTACTGATGCTTTCTTCAGGTATTATGTTGTTCGTCATTCTTGTTGTAGTCGTAATTTATGTAGTAGCACTGATTCGTTTCAGACGTTCGAAATTAGGCGATGATTTCATTCCTGAACAGGTTGAAGGAAGTCAGAAATTGGAGCTCGTTTGGACAATCATTCCAATTCTCCTCCTTATCGTCCTTGCTGTCCCTACCGTGTACTACACGTATAAACTTGGGGATGTAAAAGCAATGGAAGAAGTCGATGACGATGGGAATGCAAAACACCTTGTTGTTGACGTAACAGCTAAGCTATATTGGTGGGAGTTTGAATACCCTGAGCTTGGAATTATAACGGCTCAAGAATTAGTAGTACCAACAAAAGAAAAAGTTTACTTTAACTTGAAAGCCGCTGATGTAAAGCACTCCTTCTGGATTCCTGCAATCGGTGGTAAGTTGGATACGAACGTTGAAAACTTAAATAAGTTCTATCTGACTTTCGATATGGAATCAGAAGGCCTTAAAGATGGAGTTTTCTATGGTAAGTGTGCGGAGCTTTGTGGACCATCTCACTCACTAATGGACTTTAAAGTGAAAACTTTACCACGTGATGAGTTCGACGCATGGGCGAAAAGTATGCAAGGTACTAAAGATGGTAACGTAGTTGCAAACGCAGCCGGCGAAGAAGTCTTTAAACAAAGTTGTATCGGTTGTCACGCGACTTCAGGAGCTGGTGAAGGTGGATCACAAGGTCCTAATCTTGCAGCATTCGGAGATCGTAACCGTGTAGCTGGTTTCTTAGAACACGACGAAGAACATTTAAAAGAGTGGATTAAGAATCCACAAAAAGTAAAACCGGGCAACATAATGCCTTCTTTTGAAAATCAGCTTTCTGAGCAAGAATTAGATGATTTAGCTGAATACTTGCTTGGCTTGTCTGTAGAGCAGTAATATACGTAATTAGATATTGAAGAGGAGGTAAAACAACGTGAGTTCTGTTGCTCAAAAAAGAGGATTCGGCGCGGCATTTTGGGATTGGATGACAACTGTCGACCATAAGAAGATCGGAATTCTTTACCTCATTGGCGGCGGTTTCTTCTTCGTCGTCGGTGGTATTGAAGCGATGATTATTCGTCTCCAGCTGTTAAAGCCGAACAACGACCTAGTAAGTGCGGGTCTATATAATGATTTAATCACAATGCATGGTACAACCATGATTTTCCTAGCTGCCATGCCAATATTATTTGGATTTATGAACTATATTATGCCACTGCAAATTGGTGCGCGTGATGTTGCGTTCCCATTCATCAACTCGTTAGGGTTCTGGATGTTCTTCTTCGGAGGATTGTTCCTGAACGTTTCATGGTTTGTTGGGCAAGTACCTGATGCTGGATGGACATCTTATGCATCTTTATCACTTGCTTCTACTGGACACGGAATTGACTTCTATGCAATCGGTCTCCAAATTGCAGGTGGTGGTACGCTGATGGCCGGGATTAACTTCCTCGTCACAATTATTAATATGCGTGCTCCGGGTATGACGTATATGAGGATGCCATTGTTTACATGGACGACATTCGTCGCTTCGGCAATGATCCTTTTCGCATTCCCACCACTTACAGTCGGTTTGTTCTTCTTAACATTCGACCGTATGTTTGGCGGTAACTTCTTCGATCATACGATGGGTGGAAACACAATCATCTGGGAGCATATTTTCTGGATATTTGGTCACCCTGAAGTATATATCTTGATTTTACCTGCCTTCGGTATTTTCTCTGAGATCTTCTCAATTTTCTCTCGTAAACGTCTTTTCGGATATCCGGCGATGGTATTTGCGACAGTATTGATTGGTTTCTTAGGATTCATGGTTTGGGCTCACCACATGTTTACAGTGGGACTTGGACCAACAGCAAACGCAATCTTCGCAGTAGCGACGATGGCAATTGCAGTACCAACAGGTGTTAAAATCTTTAACTGGCTTCTTACGATCTGGGGCGGAAGTATTTCCGTTACGACTCCTATGCTTTATGCACTTGGGTTCATCCCATCATTCGTAATGGGTGGTGTTACTGGAGTTATGCAAGGTGCTGCACCTCTCGACTATCAGTTACACGACAGTTATTTCATTGTTGCTCACTTCCACTACGTAATCGTTGGTGGGGTAGTGCTTGCGATCCTAGCAGGTGTACACCTTTACTGGCCAAAAATGTTTGGAACAATGCTTAATGAAACACTTGGTAAAATTACTTTCTGGTTCTTCTTTATTGGATTCCATTGTACATTCCTTATCCAGCACTGGCTTGGATTCTGGGGTATGCCACGTCGTGTTTGGACATATATGGACGGACAAGGCTGGAATACAGCGAACCTCATCAGTTCGGTTGGTGCGTTATTAATGGCTATTGGTGTTATTGTATTAGTTTACAACATCATCATTACAACAGTTAAAAATGTACGTGTTGGAAATGATCCATGGGGCGACGGACGTACGCTTGAATGGGCAATACCTTCACCACCACCGTTCTACAACTTTACACAAACTCCACTCGTTCGTGGACTTGATACATTTTGGATTGAAAAGCAAGAAGGCAACAAAACTGGTCTTACCTTTGCTGAGCCAGTAACTGATATTCATATGCCGAATGGTTCAATTATTCCATTCTTAATGACATTCGGTTTATTCATCGCTGGATTTGGTGCAATGTTCCACAGTGAAACATCATGGGGACTTCCACTTCTCATCTTTGGTCTTGCATGGACATTCGTATCCATGGCAGCACGTTCGTTACAAGATGATCTTGGGTTCCACGTAACAAAAGAAGAGATTCTGCGTGATATGAATCGTAAAGGGGGTCAAAACTGATGGATTTGAATAAAAAATTCACTCCGGAAACTTGGCCGGAACACCCTGAGCGTGCAACACTTGAAGCAAAAAACAAGTTTGTTGGATTCTGGCTCTTCCTTGGTGGAGAGACGATTCTATTCGCAACATTATTTGCAACTTACATGGCGTTGAAGAATAAAGGACCAAGCGGTTTCGGATTTTCAACACAAGAACTTTACCAGCTTCCACTAGTATTTGTTATGACGTTGTTACTTTTGACTTCATCACTTACAAGTGTGTATGCGATGTACCACATGAAAAATTACAACTTTAAGAAAATGCAACTATGGTTAGCCATTACAGCATTCCTTGGACTTTGCTTCCTAGGACTTGAAGTTTACGAGTTTACTCACTATGTAAAAGAAGGCTTTACATTTGGCAATAGTGCATTTAGTTCAGCATTCTTCACTCTTGTTGGAACTCACGGTTTCCACGTAGCAATCGGTCTTGTATGGGTAACTTTGTTACTTTTCCGTAATGGAAAACGTGGATTGAACCTGTATAATGCAACTAAGTACTATACTTTTTCACTTTACTGGCACTTCATTGACGTCGTATGGGTATTCATCTTTACGGTAGTTTACTTGATGGGAGTGATCGGATAACATGTCAGAAGTACAAATGTACAATAGAACCCCTATTGAACAGGATCTTTATATCCGCCGTTCAAAGGAAACTATGCGTGGTCAGATTATGATGTTCTCACTCATGATCTTCATGACACTTGTCTCGTTTACATTCGTCGTGGCTTATCAGCAAGGAGTAGAAGGATTTACGAAGTATTTACTCGTTCCTGTCCTTTTCCTCTTTGCAGCAGTTCAAGTAGGATTGCAGTTGTTCTATTTCATGCACATGAAAGATAAGGGACATGGTATTCCTCAAATGTTCATGTTTACAGGAGCTGTGTTTGCTTTCCTAATTCCACTGACTTTCGCTACAATCGTTTGGTGGTAAGCTTTTAAAAACCTTTGATCTAGGCAATTTCCTAGATCAGAGGTTTTTATTTTTTTTCGATGTCAAAGAACGTTCATTGTGTTACCAACTAGAACAGCCTATAATGGGGAAAGAACTTATAAAAGGAGCTGGGGCACTTGCCGTTAAGTATATTTGGCTTCCGCGCTTTATGGAGTCCATATTTTTTAATATTTCTTGTCCTCTTGACTGTCTTATATTTTTTATTGACGAAAAAGTGGAGATCGCATTTTGAAGGAACTGAAGCTGTCACTACTCGACAAATCACTGTCTTCCTAACTGCGATTGTACTGTTGTATATTGTAAAAGGTTCTCCGATGGATTTAATGGGTCATATTCTGTTTTCTGTACATATGGGACAGATGGCACTATTGCTCTTAGTGATTGCGCCGCTATTAATCATCGGAATTCCGAACTTTTTATGGAAAAGAGTTTTTAGTTATCCGAAGGTAGCTGCTGTTATCCGTTTCTTCACAAAACCGGTTATTAGCTTAGTTGCTTTTACGATTATGTTTTCTTTGAATCACTATCCACTGGTTTTGGATACGATTAAACTCAGCTTACCGTTGCATACAGCCTTTACACTGACGCTCTTCCTATCTGCGCTGTTCTTATGGTGGCCGATTTTCAATACACTGCCTGGAGAGCCACAGTTACATGGATTAAAAAAGATTGGCTATGTTATGTTAAGTGCAATTCTTTTAACGCCCGCGTGCTCACTAATTATCTTCGCGGATGTCCCTGTATATGAAACGTATAGAAGTGGAGAAGCATGGCTTCAAGCGATGGCGCTTTGTGTGCCAGCGGGTACATTGTCTGGATTAACGATTTCAGGACCTGAATTATTCACGAGTATGCCGACCCTTTATGATCAGCAACTTGGTGGAATTATTATGAAAGTCATTCAGGAATTGTTGTACGTATTCATCATCGGTAAGATTTTCATTACTTGGTATAGAGATGAACAAGAAAATGCAGATGAAATTACACGTCAAGATTTGATCAATCGCAAGAAATTAACTGCACACGGCTGATCAACTATCTGAATAGAAATGGAGAAAGATTATGAACTTGCCTTTTTTGCCAACATTGAGCACAGCGCTCATTATTATTTCGGGTATTCTAGTTGTCATTGGATGGATACTGATTCGCAAAAAGCGTAAGCAAGCACATAAAAATGTAATGATAGCTGCATCTATTTCAGCGCTTTTGTTTTTAGTAATTTATTTATCCCGTACAATTATCGTTGGGAATACATCGTTCGGTGGTCCGGACAACATTAAAGTCTATTATACGGTGTTTCTCATCTTCCATATTTGTTTGGCCACTTCTGGGGCGGTACTAGGGGTTCTGTCGCTAGTTTCGGGATGGAAGAATAACTTGCCAAGACACAAACGTTTAGGACCTGTAACGAGCATTGTGTGGATCTTTGCAGCTCTAACAGGTGTTGCTGTCTACTTGTTGCTTTACGTTTTCTATAAAGGCGGAGAAACAACGTCGATGATTAAAGCAATTTTAGGATTCTAACACAAAAACACGCATGACCCATTTGGGACATGCGTGTTTTTGTATGGTTTTATTCAAGCTAGACTTTAAAATTCATTTTAATGATACCTGCTTCAATTGCAGTAGTGAAGAGGATCACGACCATCGGTCCGATAAAGAATCCAAGTACGCCGAACAACTTCAGCCCGATAAACATTCCTATTAAAGTAGGAAGTGGAGACAATCCGATTTGAGCGCCCATCACTTTAGGTTCCACTGTTCTACGAATGATAAGTAACACAGCACCTAAAATTGCCAGTTTCGTTCCGAGAGCTACATCGCCACTTACATATTGATACAAAGACCATGGAGCTAAAATGATAATAGAACCTAAGATAGGAATTACATCGATAATCCAAATGACTAACGCCATAACGACTGCATACTTTGGAACAATTAATAGTAGACCAATGAATGCGACCACTAGAATAATTAAACTAACAAGTAGTTGTGCTTTCATGAAGCCGATTACTGTTGCATTTAGTTTGGTCGTCATATAGCGAACTTTTTCAGCGGTGCGGTCTGTTAACAAATTAAATGCACCTTGTTTTAATTGAGGAAGTTCTAGCATAAACAAAAACAATGCAATTAAGAAGACGATGAAACTCACGAGGAAATTTGGAATTTCAGAAGCGAGTGCAATAATCTTTTCGTAGCTCAACAATTCAAGAAGGGAAGTTTTGAAGGAAGTGAGCGCAGCTGTTAATTGTTTTTGAGTTGCTTCGACAATATCATGGGGCATCCCAGAAGTATATTTGAAAACTTTTTCTTGCATATCAATCCAAACACCGGATAATGAGTTTAAATATTCAGGTGCATCTTTTGTGAATTGAATTATTCTGCCGATCAATGATGTCACCGTATAATAAATCCCGATTGAAACAAGTAAAACAACGAAAATGAATACGGAGATTACCGATAGTTTTCGCTTCCATTTGAACTTACGCTCTACTAATTTAACGAGTGGGTCAATAACCAATGCTGTTAGCAATGCTAAAATTAGCGGTATGGAAACCGGGAGTATAAAAAATAAAGCAGCGGCTGCAAGGAACACAGTCACTAGAATAAGGAAAGTTCGTTTTGTTAACCATTTCGTCACCCGGCATTCCTCCAAATCGTGTATTATTTCTATTATAGCCAAAACATCTGTAAATGGATACAAAAACCGGAGAACATTACATTCTCCGGTAAGCAGTTATTTTTTTACATTGAAAGCTTGTAGGTCTTTCACTAAGCCTGCTAATGTTTTCTTGCTATCATTTACGACGAATGCAGGATAGATTTCATCCTCACCGTATTCAACGCCATGTGGATAATAATGTTTTCCAAGTTGAGGCGTAATGAATTCAATGATGGCTTCATCCTTACCGACATCTCCAGTAGGAGTCAATCCGTACACGCGCAAATAGTAGATACCTTCACTGACAGTATACTTTTTGTCGAATGTCACACGTTCGTAGTCCCACTGACCAGCAAGAACTAAGTCATATCTTTTAGCGATTTCTTCAAGATCGGTTAGGCTTACAGCCAGTTCTTCTAGACCTGTGTTTGTAAAATCCATTGATTAACTTCCTCCTTATGCAACAGTAAATCGTTTTCTATTCGTCTACAATCATAGAACAAATGGAAGGCGGTTGCAATGGCAACATTGTGTCAGCGAGGGGATTTACGTGGGGTGAGGCGAAAAGGATGTCTTCGACAACTGAAGTTGATTAAGATAGTAGTAATGAGATGCACGGATGCTAGATGAAAGAGGGGGTTGGGGTATGAAAAGAATATGGAAAGTGGTCGTAATATTGCTGATTGCTCTTCTAATATTTTACTTTTGGGATGATGGTTTCAGAGAGAACGATCCCTTGGAATCCCCCGTTCAACCGGGGACTGCCATAAGTGGGAATGAAGGATTTGAACAGCAAGGCATGACAAATGCTAAACGTCCTGAAAAAGGAATCTCGACTTTAGTCGGTAAGACATCTAAAGAAGTAGTCGGGCAATTTGGTGAGCCAGATCGCAAGGATCTTTCTGTGTTCGGTTTTGAATGGTGGATTTATACGGCGAATCCAATGATTATGGTAGGGATAACTGATGATGGAACGGTGAATCAGATATATAGTGCTGATACTAAAGCTGATGTTTATCCGTATGAGAACGGGCAAAGCAGTCAGGATATCTATCGTAGTACAATTATTGAATCTGAATTAGAAGTAGTAGTTGGTGAGAACCAATATACATTTGTTTTAAACGGGGATGACATTAAGAACAAGATGTTAATACAGTCTGAAGGTCTTTTCACGCAGTTGTATATGGATGAAAAAGGTGAGGAATTGGAAGGTGTTCGATTCATCGACCCGGTGACGCTCGTCATGCAGCAACCTTATGATCTCTTCTATAAAGGGGATCTAGTTGAAGTGAAGAAACCTTCCTCTAAAGACCAGATGGCGGTAGACCGCGCATTAGAACGTCAAATACTCGATATTACAAATATTTATAGAGCGAATCATGGTTTCAGTAACTTGAAGAAAGATTATCAGCTTCAAGTGGTAGCGCGTGAACATAGTAAAGAGATGGCTTTACAAAACTACTTCTCACAAGACTCACCGACATTAGGATCGCTAGCAAATCGACTGAAACTAGCAGGAATAGATGTGAAAAAAGCAGGTGAAAACATTGCATTGAATTATACAGATGCGATTGAAGCTGTTCATGGCTGGTTGAACTCACCTGCACACCAAGAGGTCCTGCTAGATAAGAACTTCACGCATATTGGAACGGGTGTGTATGGCAACTACTACACGCAAAACTTAATACAAGAAGTGGAGAAGTCGTCAAAACAAGACTAAAGGGAATTAGGAATTACCCAAGTACCTTCTTCTGAAGCAGCAATTCCTCTTACACAAAGAGGAATTGCTGCTTTTTTTGCATAGAGGGCGGCACGTTGCTGGATAACCGGTCGTTCACATTCTAGGAGTGGAAGAAATTCGTCTATTGTCAGTGTCGCGAACTTTTTTGCGCTAGGATTGATATGGGGATCGGCTGACATGACGCCAGGTACATCTTTGAAGAATTCAACATGGGATGCTTTCAGACTACTCCCTAGTGCGATTGCGGTCAGGTCACTCCCGCCACGCCCGAGAGTCATATAGTCTCCTGTTGCACTCATACCTTGGAAACCTGGAATAATCAAACAGGAATAATCCTGCAAATCTTTTTCGATGGAGCTTGTCTCGATGGTCTCTATTGTTGCGTTACCGAATGGCCCTACAGTCTGTATTCCTGAATTCACACTGTGCATTACTTTGTTTCGGATTCCGGCTTTTTCTAGTTCTGCACTAAGTACAGCAGATGCGATTAATTCTCCACAAGAAGCAGCGAGATCCCATGCAGCTGTAGATTCTTCAAACGCAGGTGTAATTGAAAGCAGACGATCTGTTGAATAGGGGCTTTCTTGACGACCAATGGCAGAAACGACCGCAATTACTTGATTATGCAAATAGATGCCTTCTTGGATTCGATCAATACATAAACGGCGCATCGCGTGATCTTTCATCGCTGCGCCACCAAACTTTTGAATAATCATCTCGTCTCCCAACTTTCTTCGTGACATTCACACGGTTCATTTCATAAGCTGTGGTATGTTCACTCTTACTATATTCTCTCGTAAGAAAAACGTTCGGGAAGGAGAAACGGATTTGTACTTAATTGAATTGCTAAAAGACTGGCCGTGCACAATCAAAGGCAAGTGGCGTGATGTTTCTGTTGAAACAGTTACAGAGCATCCTGAACGTATCACGGAGAAATCTTTGTTTTTCGCAAGAAAAGGAGCTCAATTCGATGGTCTCGACTCTGTGTGTCGTGCAATAGAGATGGGAGCAGCCGCAATTATTATAGATCGGACCGTTTCAGAAAATAAACTTGCGCAGTGGTGTGCTAGGGGGGCAACAATTGTTACAGTACCTGACTGCAAAAAGTTTTTGTCTCATTGTAGTGCGCAACTCGCTGGCGAGCCTGCGAAAGAACTGACGATAGTAGCTGTGACGGGAACCAATGGTAAAACAACTGTGACTCATTTCATTGGTCAATTACTTACACATTTCGGCGTCAAGGTAGCGGTTCTAGGGACGACTGGATGTTTTATTAATGGAGAGAAGGTCGAAGAAGTAACTCCTCAATTGACGACACTAACAGCAGAGTATTTGCATCCGTTATTACGTAAGTGTGTAGATAGAGGGGTTACGCATATCGCATTGGAAGCATCTTCACTTGGTTTGGAAATGGACCGATTGATGCATTGTCGTGCAGCTATAGGAGTTTATTTAAACATTGGTGAGGATCATTTTGACGAGCATGGTGGTAAGAAATCCTATATTCAAGCGAAAAAGATATTAACTACGTTATCCGAAACCCTGCTGGTAAATTGCGAAGACGTAGAGTGTATGAATTTAGTAAAAGATGCCGGGGTACCTATTCAGTTATTTGGAAGAAATGTGGCGAATGGATTCATGCCATCCGAAGAATTGGTCAGTATGTTGCCTCCTGGAGAGCATAATCGATTGAACGCCATGGCAGCAGCGAGTGTTGTCAATATGCTAGGTTTCTCTGAAAGAAAGATTTTTGAGGCGTTTGATGTACTAACCCTCCCAGAAGGACGCATGCAACGTCTACCGAATTTAGGGAGAGAAGTGTATATCGATTACGCACATACCCCAGATGCCTTGTTAGCAGTGCTACAAGCCATGAAAAGTTTGAACCCTCGGAAACTGATTTGTCTATTCGGTTGTGGCGGGAATCGCGACAAACAAAAACGTCCGCTCATGGGAAAGATTGCCGAGGAGATATGTGATGTTGTTGTGCTTACATCTGATAATCCTAGAAGTGAAGATCCAGCGGTGATTGTGGAAGATATTATGAGAGGCGTTCAGAATCCATCGTCAATCCTAGTGGAAGTAGACCGAAAAAAGGCGATTCATCAAGCTATCGTAACTAGTGATCCTGGCGATATTATCCTGATTGCAGGGAAGGGCCACGAAAAAGTTCAATTTGTCGCAGGAGTCGAACTTGTCATGTCCGATTATGAGGAAGCATTATCAGCACTTAAGCAGTTGGAAACCGTTCAAGAGTAATCATGTGATGCGTTTACTCCCTCTATTTGGTACAATGAAGAGGAATGGAGGGGAAATCACTTATGATGATGACCGACGAATGGCTTGCCATCATCGAACAGACAGACGAATTGGCAGAGATGATTTTAACTTCAGAGGTATTAGTCGATTATCGTTCCACTCATCAAGCAGTCTACAGTGATCCAGATCTAGTCAAACAAATTCGGGACTTTTCTGAGATGAAAGACCGCTATGAAGAGGTACAACGATTCGGAAGATACCATCCGGATTATAATATAGTAATGAAATCGATTCGGCTCGACAAACGAGCATTGGATATGAATGAGAAGGTTGCAGCATTACGGTTAGCAGAGAATGATGTCCAATATATGTTGGACGAAATCAGTGCGAGTATTGCGTATTCCGTCTCTGAATCTGTGAAGTTACCAACTGATAATACCTTTGTGACAGAATCCTCTTGTGGAGGAAGTTGTGGAACTGGTGGCGGTTGCTCATGTTCAGCATAACTAATCTACATTAAAGAACATTAAAAGGCAGATGGCTCAATTTGAGCCATCTGCCTTTTAATGTTCTAGCAACGAATCTAACAGTTTCATAACAGATTCTGGCGAATTCGTTATGAATCCTGATGCACCTGCTTGTGCAAGTTTAATGACATCATCATTTGATGTGTTTTCTACATAAACTGCGATATTCAGCTTCTTTAAGAAGTGGATGAATCCGTCATTGGCTGGTTGGAATGGTCCGATTTTTCCAGCAAGCACAACGAGATCTGTCCGAGGATGATATAAATGTCCAAATCGACTTGTGTAAGCTGTGTAGGCTTGCTTCAGTTCCGCTTGACCTGCACCGACTGCTGCAAGATGCTGCGTATACAAATTAAACCGATCGACTTGTTCATCGTAATTACTGATTACTGCGACTTGGTCTTGAGCCTCACATTCTTCCAAGAGTTTCCACAACTTAGAAGGCATTAGGCTTCCTTCATAAGTGTCTGGTGAGTCTGCTATCCGTATGAGGAAAAGGAGATGTGGATAGGATGCTAACATATCTTTAAGTAAACAAGACAATGCGTCTGGTTCGCTACCGCTGACTACAATGATTTCTTCATGAGCAGTTAGTTTTACATCCATAGACAGACCATGAACGCCAAGAGAAGCAGCCTTCGCGGCTTGTTGCTCTATATCTCGAAGATTTCCTAGTTGTTGGATTACAATGGGGCCTTCAAATGAAAGCGCTTTTTTACCTGGCCGAGCAGTTGGACGCATAATCGCTTTCGAGGCGGCCCATGCTGCTGCACCAGCTGCACCGACAGATAGGGCTAATTTTGTTTTTCTTCCCATGTCTATTTCCTCCTTTTGGAACTGTTGCATTCATTATAAGGCAAATCGGACGAACTGTCAGTAAAGTCTGGTTGCAGCACTTTTGAAACCTATGGTATTGTTAGGGGAAGAAAAGAGGGATACTATTGGTTGATCGTCAAGGTGTTATCATTTATCTCCATCACTTGAAACAGGCGAAATCGTTCCGTAAATACGGACACGTTCACTATATATCACGACGCATGAAGTATGTTGTCCTCTACTGCAGTCAAGACGACGTCGAGGACGTTATTCGTAAAGTTGAGAAGCTCTCGTCAGTGAAGAAAGCAATTCCTTCATATCGACCTTTTGTGAGCACAGAATACGAAAATGTACGTCCTGACAAAGCCAAGGAATACGACTATGATTACAAAACAGGTTTGTAACGTTAGTCGAGTGGTGGTAACAAGTGATTGAGTCGCAAGATACCAGTAACGTACTGGTAGAATAATTTTGTTTCCGGAAACTCAGACGAGTGTTTGAGGTCGACCGGAATGGGCTTACTACCTACCGAAGCAGCGGCTTCTTCAAAAACCAGTTGTCGTTTAGATGGACTCTCTTCTTTTGAAGGAATTCCTTCACGACATATATAGATTGGATAAAATCCACCTTCACCAGCAGGTGAGAAAGAAGCTGCGATAGATAGACAACGCTTGCCTTCTTTTGTTGTTGCTGTGAATAGGAATGTACGTTGAAGTCTGCTCGCATTTGTTTTTATAAGCTCACATAATTCATAAATATCTGAGTATCCTTCACCGAGTTCAATGAATCGTTGTTGTCGCATTTGTCATGCACACACCTTTCAAAAAGTATCTTGTTCATCATAGCATGCTCAAGCCTTCTTTGCAGACCGGTTTAAGTGGATCTAAAGGAGTTACACTATGAGAGTAATCGCTGGTACGAGAAGGGGAATCCCTTTGAAATCAATCACAGGTACAGATACGCGCCCCACTTCAGACAAAGTAAAGGAAGCCTTGTTCAGTAAAATCGGCCCTTTTTTTGACGGTGGAGTTGCGGTAGAGTTGTTCGGAGGGAGTGGGTCGCTAACTTTGGAAGCGCTCTCGCGTGGATCAGACAGTGCGTGGATCTTTGAGAAGAATTCTAAAGCTTGCACAGTCATCAAAGAAAATGCAGAGAAATGCAAGTTCTCAGAAGAGCTTCGAATTGTTCGAGGGGATGCAAGAACAGCGGCATCAAAATTATCTAAAGAAGGTATCGTTGCAAACTTGCTATTTTTAGATCCGCCGTATGCAAAAGAGGAATTTTATAATTTAGCAGAACAGTTTGTGGAACAAGGTTTGTTGGCGGATGATGGAATTATTGTTTGTGAGCACGAAAAACAACTGACACTACCGACAGCATATGGTGCATTCGAATCCGTAGGCACGACGGTATATGGCGGAAGTGCAATCACTATTTATAAGAAATGAGGGTCTACCATGTCTAGAGTGGCTGTAGTGCCAGGAAGTTTTGATCCGTTGACAAATGGTCATCTCGATATTATTAAGAGAGCCGTAAAGATTTTTGACGAAGTGCATGTTGTCGTGATGAATAATTCATCTAAAAATCCGTTATTTAGTGTCGAAGAGCGGCAACAGCTTATTGCTCAAGCGACTGCGGAGTATCCATCTGTTAAGATTGACTCATCCTCGGGGCTGCTTATCGACTATGCAAAAACCATTAATGCTATTGCAATTGTTAGAGGATTGCGTGCTGTATCGGATTTTGAGTATGAGATGCAAATCACCTCGATGAACCGCTTTTTGGATGAAGACATCGAAACATTTTTTGTCATGACGAAAAATCAGTATTCCTTCCTCAGTTCTAGTATCGTTAAAGAAGTAGCGAAGTACGGTGGCGATGTATCCGCACTCGTTCCAGAGACGGTCAATCGTGCGCTAAAAAAAGTGTATACATAAGTAGGAAACAATGGGATGGCGATTGCCGTACCCATTGTTTTTTTTTATTTATTGGCATAGATCCTTTTACAAAAAACAGGTGCCTAGTAATTGAGAAAATCTTCTAGAGTTAGAAATCGTTTTTTAGAGAAGTATATATAAGAATACTGGGACGGTTAAAACGCTCCAAATACGACCAATGACATAAGGTTTAAGCGATAGTTCAGCAGCACGGGCGATGACGAATACTTGCATGTGGATGCTCAGGCCGTTAATCGAAAGGATAGCTGCAATTAAATACGGGAAAATCGGTTGTCCATAAAAGTGCTGCGTTGCAGATTGTACGCCTGAGGTCATTTCAAAGATTGCCAATACTACAGTTTTTACAATTCCCATTTCAACAGAAGCGGCAGCCTGGATCACATTGGTTAAAACACTACCCAGTGATGAAAAAAACACTACAGTAGTCGCCACTAAAATGATGATGGACGAGCTTTCTTTAAAAGCGTCTAACAAAGGAGCCTTACTTGGTGTGAATACAGGAGTGCTTGGCGGTCCGTCATTTTTAGCGCGTTGCGATGACATCAACCTAAGAACAAAAAGGAAAAAGATGATATTAGCTACGTGAATGGCAATGAGCAACTTCCAACCGGACATGGAGTTTCCGAATAACTCTAGCCCTACGAATCCAACAATGAACATCGGACCTGGAGCATGACACGCAGCTAAAAGAAGACTACTTTCATATCTAGAAAGTTGTCCGCTTCGCTTCATTTCACTCACTGTAACCGCGCCTACAGGAAATCCTCCGAAGGATCCGAGTGTATAAGCTTTCAAATAGCGCATCCAAGCAGGAGAAGAATTTTTTGAAACGGGTAATTTTAAGAGCCATTGGGTTAGAATGATGTAGGGTAGTAAATAAGGAAGCAGGGCTGTTGCAAACAATTTCACACCTGTTTCCGCTCCGTCATGAGCAATCCCAGGTTGTAAGATGAATAATGCAATGAGCGCCCAAATCACGACGACGTTAATCAATGGTTTCTTGCAAGGATAAACAGTGTGGCATTCATGCTTGCGGCTCCTTTCTGTATGAGATGAAAAGCTTGAGCAAAAATTATTGTGTCATGCATTTTTCAGATGGTACACTTAACCATATGTGAACGAAGTACAGGCTATTAATGGAGGTGCAAGTAAAATTACAATTAAACGAATCGGGATCACCGCAATGCTAACTGTTTTAATCGCTTTGTTTATGATTTATCCACTAGACAGTTACGTGTCTCAACCTGGTGGAGCATATGAACTTTCACCACTTGTTAAAGTTGAAGATGGTGATGAAAAAGATACAGGAACGTTTAGTTTGATGACGATTTCAGTGGGTAAAGCAACTCCTGCAACGTACGTATGGTCGAAGGTTTCAGACAAAATGAAGTTGCTCCCGGCGAATAAGGTTAGACGTCATGGAGAGAATGATCAGGAATACAATGTGCGTCAATTACGTTTGATGAGTGATTCACAGTTTAACGCCATTACAGTTGCTTTTGAAAAAGCAGGGAAGCCTGTGGAAATAGACTTTGCAGGTATTTACATTCAACATGTTGTGGAAAATAGTGCGTCAGACGGTAAATTAATAGCAGGGGATCGAGTGGTCGGGGTAGATGGTAAACCACTGTTGGAACCGGATCAGTTTGCTACTTACGTAGCGGATCAGCGAAAAGGGAATGTAATTCAAGTAGAAGCAGAACGCGAAGGGAAAAAATTTAACACAGATATTACGTTGAAAGAAATTCCGGGTGCAAAAGGAAAAGTTGGGCTAGGTATTCAGTTTTTAGAAGATCGCTCCTTAAAAACGATTCCGAAAGTGAACTTCAATACGGCTGAAATCGGTGGGCCGTCCGCGGGACTGATGTTTACTTTGGAAATTATAAATCAGTTGGACATGTCGGATATTACCAAGGGGTATACAATTGCTGGTACCGGTGAAATGCTTCCGGGCGGAACAGTGGGTCGAATCGGTGGTATTGACTTTAAAGTGATGGCTGCGGACCGCGACGGCATGGAGATATTCTTTGCACCGGATGACGAACTGCCTGAAGAAGTGAAAGCCGCAAACCCGGGGATTATGAGCAACTATGAAGAAGCCGCAGAAACTGCGAAAAAAATAGGTACGAAAATGAAAATCGTACCCGTCAAAACTGTAGATGATGCGTTGAGCTATTTAGAAAAGTTGAAACCGAAAAAATGATTTATAAGATTCTAATCGGAGGCATCCGATAATCCATTCCTAGCAGTGGATGAACCGGATCGATTCCGAAAGCGTAGAGATCCGTAGCAGATGCAGAGAATTGAGTAGAGTCACTTTCGAATTTAGCGAGGCGGCTCACTACAGGCAACTTCATCTCATCTTTCTTTTCTTTTAAGTAAGCTTGCCCAATTTGTGTCATGCCAAGCAATCTTAAATGATCAGGAGCCTGCATGGATAATCGATTCTGATAAGTAAAACCTGTGTAGATATGCGTAAGCATTCTCTGGATCCTTGTCCATGTATACCGTTTAGATTTCACGATCCCCATGAACTGTTGGAATGTCGTAGCCTGTTTAGCCGCTTTGTATAATAAGTTTTCAATTCCTTCTGTCACATCGGCAATTGAAGCGAGTTGACTAGGTCCATCGCGAATTATTTGAAATCTGAGAATCGGATAAAATCGATCCCAGCTACCGAACTGCCCTCGAGTGTTGAGCCAATCTTTCAAAGCGTCATAAGAAGAATCAGGCACGAATTGACGAATGTTTTCGGTGTTTTCGCTTTCGAAAAATTCTTTCCGTATCCCTGTCGCGCTGGCAATCGGTACACCGTGCGTGACATCATCATGGTACCCAGCCCCAAGACGTGGAAGAGTTGCAGGTAACATCGATGAATTGATCGTTCTTGCAGCCTCCATGTAGTGAAATCCTAAAATGTTGTTTGGTAACGACAAGTCAACAATGTCTTGTTCCGCTTCGGATGAATGTATTAGTTGAGAATATGCTTGGTTAAGTGCTCTCGGATAACTCATTCCTTGTTGAATAGATTCACGGATGACAAATTCATATTGAGGTTGGACTGAAGCGATGCGGTTCAGCGTCGTGGTGAACGGTGCGATTGTTCCATTCTCGCTCCCGAAACAAAAACTTGAACAGCCAGCTGCATCTAATAGTTGTATGGCGCCTGATGCGAAAGAAGGTGCGTGTGCAGTGGCGCATTCGTAAGGGAGCTCAAATACGATGTCTACACCGTTTTCTAGAGCCATTTGTGTGCGTGCCCATTTGTCGATGAGTGCAGGTTCTCCACGTTGCAAGAAGTTTCCGCTCATCACTGCAATAACTAGATCGGATTCTGTTTGAGCTTTTGCAGAGGCAGCATGATACAAGTGTCCGTTATGGAAAGGATTATATTCTACGACAATGCCAACGGCGTTCATGGAAATCACTCCTGTTTGTGTATTTCTATTCTTTTAGTATAATGAACTAAGCGAACAAGTGACAAGAAAATATCTTGACATCTTTTTTTATCCGCTATATAATCAAAAGTGTTGTCTTGAGGTGATAGGCATGAAATGGTCAATTCATCAATTGCGTAAGTTCAGGCAGGGAGCAATGCCGCTTGACGAAGTGGTTGATCTTGGATCTGTAAGGGAAAGAAACCCGGAAATTCGGGCGATTTCACCTGTTCAGTTAACAGGAAGTTGTACAGTAGGTTCTAAAAAGATATCGTTTCATTTCCACCTTGAAGGTTCGTTGACATTACCCTGTGCACGCACATGGGAAGATGTTCATTTTCCGTTCTCGATTGAGTCGGACGAGCAATATAGTTGGGATGAAGACGTGCTAGCACAGGATGACGAAATTCACCCGATTACGGGAGATATGGTCGATCCGATGCCAGTCTTTCAAGAACTCATTCTTTTGGAAGTACCATTACAGGTTTACTGTGATGATGCGGATGCCATGACGGAAGCCTCCGGCACGGGTTGGTCGTATGCGACTGACGAAGAGTACAATCTACAATTGGCAGAAGAACAGGATAAGAAAACGGATCCTAGACTTGCAGGCTTAGCAAGATTTTTTGAATCCGATAACGACTAGTCGAAATAAAGGAGGTGCCCTCTAATGGCAGTACCAAAGAGAAGAACATCTAAAACCAAAAAGAATATGCGCCGTACACATTACAAGTTACAAGTTCCAGGTATGACTACTTGTGAAAACTGTGGTGAAATGAAATTGGCACACCGCATCTGTAAGTCATGCGGTCAATACAAAGGGAAAGTCGTTGTAGGCGAATAAGCAAGATTCTGCCGCAACTCCTTGATAGCATTTGCTATCTAAAGACTACCGTGAGACCATGGCTCACGGTAGTCTTTTTTTTATACATAAAAATAAGGGGAGGACCACTCATGTCATATACAATTACATCTGATCCGGAGATTGTTACCTTTACAATTACACGTCCTGAAGTACGCAACGCAGTGAACCATCACGTGATGGATGGGTTAGAGGAATTTATCAGCCAAATTGAGCAAAATCATTCGATTAAATGGGGTGTGATTACATCTGAAGGTGGAAAAGCTTTTTGCTCAGGTGGCGACTTAGGAGAGTTTCATACTCTAGAAACAACCGCTCAAGCACTTCCTATGCTTTCACGCATGACTGAACTCTTATACAGACTTGCGACATTACCAGTGCCAGTCGTCGCTTTGATGGATGGTGCTGCTGTTGGTGGGGGTTGTGAGATTGCCTCAGCATGCGATTATCGTTTGATGAAGTCCGGAGCTAAAGCAGGGTTCATTCAAGGGACTCTTGCGATTACTACTGGGTGGGGTGGGGCTTCGTTGCTCTATGAAAAAGAAGGAGACCATAATAAAGTTCTTCAACTCCTGTCGGAAGCTCGAGTTTACTCAGCGGATGCGTTGCTAGAGTGGGGATGGATTACAGATACCTTTATGGGGGAAAAACAAGTTGCGCTCGACCGATTTACTACAAAATTCTCTCATATCGAGTCTTCTGTATTAAGAGCTTATAAAGCGATTGCAATCCGGAAATGGGAACAAACAGACTTACGGAATCGTATGATTCAAGAGTGCCAGCACTGTGCGATCCTTTGGGAGTCGGAGGAACATCATCAAGCTGTTCGGCAATTTCGCAACCGCTAAACGGTAATTTTTATAGATTGAATATTCAAAAGATATGAGAATAGTTGAAAACGGTTTCAATGTTCAGATAAACTAGTAAGTAGATAAATGGATTTCATCTATCTGTTCGAACAAATGACGAGGAGGAAACGAATATGGCACAAGTACTTTCTACAATGACAGGCACAGTATTCACGATTGAAGTTGAAGTAGGACAAGAAGTGAAAAAAGGGGATGTCGTTGTTATCCTTGAATCAATGAAGATGGAAATCCCTGTAGAAGCAGATATGGACGGTAAAGTAGCTTCTATCGTAGTTAAAGAAGAAGATTTCGTGGACGAAGGCGACGTCATCTTAACGTTTGAAGACTAAGTAGAACAGCTAAGGGGGTAGTTTGCATGACGAACAATACGGAAGAACAAAAGGGGTACAACCAGAAGTTGGAACAGCAACTCGAGAAAATTTTTGCAGGCGGTCAACGAAAGTATCATGAAAAAGCAGCTCAACAAGGAAAGATGTTTGTGCGAAAGCGTCTTGAACTGCTGTTTGACGATGGAGAATATACAGAGGACGGTCGTTTTGCAAATTGTGAAGCAGGAGATTTACCTGCAGATGGTGTCGTTACCGCGATGGGGAAAGTGGGCGGCCAGACAGTTTGTGTCATGGCAAATGATTCAACAATTAAAGCAGGGTCATGGGGATCTCGCACAGTAGAAAAAATTATTCGCATACAAGAAACCGCGGAAATGCATCGGGTACCTATGTTGTACTTAGTGGATTCTGCTGGAGCACGTATTACGGATCAGTTGGATATGTTTCCGAACCGTAGAGGGGCCGGGCGAATCTTTCATAACCAAGTGAGATTATCTGGGTTCATCCCGCAGCTATGCGTTCTGTTTGGACCGTCTGCGGCTGGTGGGGCGTACATACCTGCTTTTTGCGATTTGGTCATCATGGTGAAAGGGAATGCCTCGATGTATTTAGGTTCTCCAAGAATGGCGGAGAAAGTCATCGGTCAAAAAGTTTCATTAGAAGAAATGGGCGGCGCAGAAATGCATTGTTCAGTTAGTGGATGTGGGGATGTATTGGCTGAAAACGAAGAAGAGGCGATCTCTGAAGCAAGACGATATCTTGCATTCTTCCCAGCAAACTTTACAGAGCCTGTTCCAATAGCTGAAACAGTTGAAGCGAAATTGGGTCGTTCCTTAGAAGAGATCATTCCTGAAAATCAAAATGCACCCTTCGACATGTATGAAGCAATTGATACACTAATTGACGAAGGTAGTTTCTTTGATGTGAAAAAGAAGTTTGCACCAGAACTGATTACAGGTCTAGCTCGTATCGATGGTAAAGCCGTTGGGATTATTGCAAACCAACCAAAAGCAAAAGGTGGCGTGCTGTTCGGAGATTCTTCCGACAAGGGTGCGAAGTTCATAAATCTGTGTGATGCATTTTCGATTCCCTTGCTGTTTCTTGCGGATGTCCCAGGGTTCATGATTGGGACGAAAGTGGAAAAGGAAGGAATCATTCGCCACGGAGCAAAACTCATTATGGCCATGAGTTCAGCAACGGTGCCTAAAATTTCTGTCGTTGTCAGAAAAGCTTATGGAGCTGGACTGTATGCCATGGCTGGCCCTGCATTCGAACCGGATGTATGCATTGCCTTACCTACTGCTCAGATCGCCGTGATGGGACCGGAAGCCGCAGTTAATGCTGTCTATTCAAATAAGATTGAAGCTATTGAAGATCCTGAAGAACGTCGTGCATATGTTCAACAGAAACAGCAGGAATACAAAGCAGAAATCGATATATACCGATTAGCGTCAGAAATGATTATCGATGAAATCGTAAAACCTTCTGATTTACGAGCGGTTCTTGCAACGAGATTTGAACTATATAGTACGAAAAACATTCCGCAACCCCCTCGTAAACATCCAGTTTACCCGGTTTAAAGAAGCAGATAATCGTCCGCCAATTGGCGGACTTTTCTCTTAGATAGGAGGGACGGACATGCAAATCGTAATTGCCGGTGCAGGAGCAATGGGACTCTTGGTTGGATCGTACTTTGCGCAAACGGGTCAATCGATTGCGTTTTATACAAGACGAGAAGAACAGGCCGCACAGTTGCGTGAAAAAGGTTTGAATAGAATCGTAGATGGACGATCTACTGTATTTCAAGTAGATGCTTTTTCACGACTATCGCTAGCACCATGTAATGCTCTGTGGATTATAGCTGTGAAGTCTAGAGATCTCACATCCATCATTGAGCAATTGGAAGCTCACGCAGAACCAAGGCATTTGTTGTTCATTCAAAATGGATTACGTCATTTGGAGGTCGGGCGTGAAACCTCGGTTCCTTCTGTAGCAATCGGTTCATTGACACATGGTGCACTGAAGGAAGACGATAGAACGATTATTCACAAAGGGTTTGGAGTCATGAATCTAGCTGAACTTAAAGGAAGTCCCGAGCTTTCTAATGAGCTTTTGAAACTTCAATCCCTCCAGTTTCCTATACATAGACATTCCGATGCGTTTCAGATGTTGATGGAAAAAGCAATCATCAACTGTTGCATCAATCCTATAACGACAATTCTTGAAATGAAAAATGGAGAGATCCTTGAAAATAGTTATGCCCACGATGTAATGAGGAGTGTGTATGAAGAGATTGCAATGGTTTATCCGCAAGTGGCAAAGGCTGTCTCTTTTTCGCAGGTTGAAGAAGTTTGTAAAAAAACAGCAGAAAATCAGTCATCGATGTTCAATGATAGACGTAACAAAGTACCAATGGAGATTGATACGATTATTCATGCGATTCTAGAAGGTCATGAAGAAGAAATGCCAGTTTTATATTTGATGGAGAAATTATTGAACGCTATTGACGGAAGGGTGGATCGTGCATGAAAGAGTTGTTGCAGTTCTTGTTAGCGCTCATCATTTTAGTGCCGTATGTGTTAACGATTGTTATCTTTATGAGTGCTAAAATTAGCGGTCGCTCTTCTGTGAAGTCTTTTCGAATTGCGGCAGACTCAACAGTTCCTTTTTTGTTTCTAGCAGTAACCCTATTACTTAGAATGACTTTCGGCACTCAATCTAGCATCATGCTAGTAGTTGCTGTACTCCTAACTGGGATTGGTTTTGCAGTTTTAGAGAGATTACGGAGCAAAGAGTTTCGCGTCCAGTTCATGTTGCGCAATATGTGGCGAGTGCTATTTGTGATTTTATCTTTACTATACATAACGTTACTAATTGGAGGCCTCGTGAAAACAGTTGTTGAGTTTATCGTGAAGTGACCGGAAGTAAGCGTATGTTTTTAAACAATCGCAGCAGAGTGATATACTCATTCCATATAAAAGATAGTGAAAAAAGGGGCTTGAAAGATGGAAATCACATCAAGAAATGTGCATAAAAGCGCCGTTATGGAAGCGTTTGAGACTAACAAAAGTTTTAATGAAACGTTCTTCGACTACACAAATCGCGAGGGAAGTTATAGTCAGCGATTAGCAGAGTTAACAAACCGTTCGTTTCAGAGAAATGAACTTGCGCGCACGATCCGCTCGTATATGGAGCCGTTTGGTGTGTCAGAAGCTGCATCTACTCACTTGGATGAACTTTCAAATGATGGGATTGTCGTAATAGGAGGGCAACAAGCTGGTTTATTAACGGGTCCGCTCTATTCGATTCACAAGGCAATTACCGTTATTTTGTTTGCCAAACAACAACGGAACGAGCTGAATGTACCCGTAATTCCTGTATTTTGGGTAGCGGGAGAAGATCATGATTTGGATGAAATCAATCATATTTTCACGGAGCAGGATGGTCGTCCGGTGAAACAGCAGTATCCTGAACGCTTTGTTTTTAAAACAATGGCATCGGACACTGTTTATGACAACGGACGAATGGAGGAGTACATCCGTTTAGTATTCCGTGACTATGAAGAAACTGTAAATACGAAGCAACTTTTAGAGGAAGTCTTAAACGCTGCAAAACACGAGCAGACATTCACAGGTTTCTTCGTTAGACTCATGAACCACTTATTCCAAAAGCACGGACTTCTTCTAATAGATGCAGCAGATAAATCCCTTCGTATGCTGGAGAGAGAGTACTTCGAAAATTTCATTACAGAGTCTGAAGTAGTTGCTGAGAAGATTGTGAAAACAGAACGATTATTCGTAGAAAAAGGATTTGGAACACCAATTCAAGCAACTAATGATGCTGCGAATTTATTTTATGTCCATGAAACTGGACGAGTGTTACTTACTCGAGAAAAAGATCTCTTTGTCAATGATGCAGCTGGAGTTCGGTTTACAACAGAGGAGTTATTAACCGTTGCCAAAGAGTCCCCATGGCTACTAAGCAATAACGTTGCAACGCGACCGCTAATGCAAGACATGGTATTCCCGGTTTTAGCATTTGTCGGGGGGCCCGGGGAAATCGCATATTGGGCACTGTTAAAAGATGCATTCCACCATTTCGATATGAAGATGCCTATTTTAGTCCCAAGAATATCAATGACATTAGTTACTCCAGAAACACAAAGGGCTCTTGAAAAAGCCGATTTGTCTTTTGATGACGTAATGGCTGGGGGAGTCATTATTCGTAGAGCTCAATTTTTAGAGGAGCATCAAGATAATACCCTCAATCAATTGTTAAAGGATACAGAAGCTAGCATTCAATCTCAATACGATAAAATGGCAGAACATATTACTGATGTAGATCTTGCTAGCCTCACTGAAAAAAATCGCGCGTTCCATTTACGGCAGGTAACATACTTGAAAGACAAAGCCGAAGACGCATTGCTAAGAAAATACGCGGCGGCAATTCGGAATTACAGTTTAATTGAAGGGGATTTATATCCTGAACGTAATCTGCAAGAGCGTACGTATACGCCATATCCATATTTAAATACGTACGGACCCACGTTAATTGATGATTTACTAAATGAAACATTACCTATAAATGGGCAGCATGTTGTAATTTACTTATAACGAATCTGTTAAAGCATCTCTAGTGCACGCATACTGTGCAAATGGAGATGCTTTTCTTTGTAATATTCGTCACAAACGCACTGAATGAAGTACTATTGATACATTTTCATTGCAATTTGGGAAATAGGTGGAGGAAAGTGGGGGGATGTGGTACATTAAATTTATATAGTGGGGTGAAGGGTATGTTCATGGGTGAATATCAGCATACAATTGATACAAAAGGCCGTTTGATCATCCCTTCAAAATTTAGGGAAGACCTTGCGGAAGGTTTTGTGTTGACTCGCGGACTTGACAATTGTCTCTTCGGCTATCCAATGAATGAATGGAAAAAGTTAGAAGAGAAGTTGAAAGCGCTACCCGTGACTAAAAAAGACGCCCGAGCGTTCACACGTTTTTTCTTTTCCGGTGCAACTGAAGTAGAACTGGACAAGCAAGGACGCGTAAACATTCCATCTTCACTACTTGAATATGCGAAAGTCTCCAAAGATTGTATGGTTATCGGTGTTTCTGGACGCTTCGAAATATGGTCCGATGAAAATTGGAAGACGTATTATGAGCAATCTGAAGAATCCTTCAATGACATCGCAGAGAACATCATGGACTTTGACTTCTGACGCTGCACGTTATAATTAGTAGAACGATTTAAATTTTGGAAAGCAGGCGGTACCAGTGTTCGATCACACAACTGTATTACTTCACGAAGCTGTTGAAGGCCTTGCTATAAAACCTGACGGGATCTATGTCGACTGTACGCTTGGTGGCGCAGGTCATAGTAAGGAAATCGCGAAGCGTTTATCGGCAAATGGAAGGCTCATTTGTTTTGACCAAGATATGACTGCAATTGAAGCAGCTCAAGAAACATTAAGTGAGTATTTGGACCAAGTTACATTCATACACGCTAATTTTAGTGAACTTAAAAACGAACTTCATCAAATTGATATCGAATCTGTGGATGGAATTCTGTACGATCTTGGTGTCTCTTCTCCACAATTGGACACACCTGAGCGCGGGTTTAGTTATAATCACGATGCTCCATTAGATATGAGAATGGATACTTCAGCTCCACTAACTGCTTATGAAGTGGTGAATGAATGGAGCTACCAAGACCTTCTTCGTATCTTTTTCCGCTATGGCGAAGAGAAATTCTCTAAAAGTATTGCTCGTAAAATCGAAGTAGCTCGTGCTGAAAAGCCTATTCAATCTACAGCAGAATTGGCAGAACTCATTAAAACAGGTATACCTGCAGCTGCAAGAAGAACCGGTGGTCATCCTGCAAAACGAGTATTCCAAGCAATTCGAATCGCTGTTAATGATGAACTAGGAGCTGCTGAAACGTCGCTAACTGATGCTATCGATTTACTTAATCCTGAAGGACGGATTAGTGTCATAACATTCCACTCCTTGGAAGATCGACTGTGTAAAACAATCTTTAAAGAAGCATCATCCCTTCCAGAACTGCCACCTAACTTGCCAGTAATACCTGAAGGATTAGACGTTAAGTTAAAGCTGATAACACGCAAACCGATGTTGCCAAGTGATGAAGAAATAGAAGCGAATAAACGAGCACGCTCTGCAAAATTGCGGATAGCTGAGAGAACGTAAAAAGGGGATGAGGAAAAATGGCTTTAGAGCAACGTAAACTCCAACCGCATTACATACCGGAACAGGAAACTCAAGCGAATCCTGCATCGATACCTGCTCCGAAATCTCGGAAGTTTTTCTCGCCAGGAGAAAAATTTCTAGCTGTTGTATTCATTGCAGCGGTTGTCATGTTTTCGACATCGGTACTTCACACACAAGCACAAATCAATGACACTAACAAAGATATGTATTACATTTCAAACAAAATTGAGGAAACATCAAAACAGAATATCGAATTGTCCAATCAAGTTAGTGAGAAATCGACGTATGAACGTATTTGGGAGAAAGCAAAAGCACTTGGCTTGAATCTAAATGAAAGTAACGTAAAGGTCGTGCCTGGACGATGAAGAAAAAGAAATTTCGATTTCAAGGTGGAGCCTTTCTAATGCTATTGTTATTTGGAGGGCTCTTTTTCCTTTTGTTCGGAAGAATGTTGCAAATACAAATAACAGGACAAATTGACGGACGACCTCTTGCTGCTATGGCAGACAAGAAGTATTTGAAAGAAAGTGTACTGCGAGCGAATCGGGGACAGATTGTTGACCGTTCCGGAGAAGTCATTGCAACAGACACATTAAGTTATCGATTAATTGCCGTACTGAGCAAAGAGGCGAGTAACGGTTCCAAGAAGCCTCAACACGTCACTGATTTTGAACATACTGCAGAAGTGCTGAGTCAATATATAAATATGGATAAAAGTGAGATTCAAAAACGATTTGAAGATGCGCCCAAGACAGCCTACCAAGTTGAATTTGGAAAGGCTGGCCGTTCGATTTCAAACGAAGTAGCAGATGCTATTAAGAAAGAAGAATTACCAGGAATCCGATTCTTTGAGGATAAAAAGCGACTTTATCCGAATGGGAATTTCGCTTCGTATCTAGTTGGGTTTGCCATGCCAGAAAAGGCAGAAGGCGAATCGGTGAAAACCGTTGGAAAGATGGGGCTTGAAAAAACCTATAACAAGCAACTTACAGGAACTGATGGCAAAGCGGACTTCAAAACAGATCGTTGGGGCATTCAACTAAGGGATACTAAAAAGAATATTCAAGCACCGAAGGACGGGAATACAATCCAGCTAACATTGGATAAGACAATTGAGAATTTCACTGAAGACGCGTTGAATCGTGCAGAAGAAAAGTATAAGCCGGAAAAAATGTTGGCAATTGTTGTGAACCCTAAAACTGGTGAGATTCTTTCAATGAGTCAGCGGCCATCATTCCATCCTGGAACGCGTGAAGGCTTGACAGGAAATTGGTTGAACGAGGCAGTGGAAGAAACATTCGAACCTGGATCCACCATGAAAATGTTCACTCTAGCTGCAGCTATTCAAGAAAATAAATGGGATCCGAATGCATACTACAAGTCAGGTCAGTATGAAATCTATGACAAAACGATTCGTGATGTTAACAAAGTAGGATGGGGAATGATTACATTCCTAGAAGGATTCCAACGTTCATCCAACGTATCTATGGCTTATTTGTTGGAACGCTTAGGAGATCAAACACTTGTTGAATACTTTGACGAATTCGGTTTCGGGAAGAAAGTCGGAATTGATTTGCCGAACGAAGCGTCTGGGATTATTCTCGCAAACTATCCAAGTGAACGACTGACGACGTCTTATGGACAGGGATCCACAGTAACTCCGATTCAAATGATTCAAGCAGCAACATCTATAGCAAACGATGGGAAGATGATGAAACCTTATGTCATTAACCAAATCATTGATCCGAATACAGAAAAAGTGTTAGAGAAACATGAGCCTGTAGAAAAGAAAAGCCCTATTTCAGAGGAAACTGCAAAGAAGGTCCGTGAGATTCTAGCTTCTACTATTACATCTGAACATGGTACGGGTAAGAAGTTTGCATTGAACGGATATGAAGCAGGTGGTAAAACGGGTACTGCGCAAATCCCTAAAACATCGGGAAGTGGTTATATTGCCGGAGACGGAAACTATTTGTATTCGTTTTTAGGAATGGCCCCAATTGACGACCCGCAACTGTTAACTTATGTGCTTGTTCAAAAGCCAAACTTACAAGCGGGACAGTACGGATCCGACCCGACTTCCGAGATATTTACATCCATTATGGAGAGTAGCTTGAAGTACTTGAACATTGCTCCTGAGAATAGTGAAACGAAAGAATCTATGAAATTGAAGGCGTACACAGGTAGTTCTTCGGAAGAAATTGTGGCAAACCTGACTGAACAAGGATTGAAACCAGTTGTTGTCGGAGAACCTGGAGAAATTGTTCAACAATCACCAGCTGTGAAGACCAAAGTATCTAAAGGCTCGATTGTCCTTTTGAAAACTTCTGGTCAAACGACTTTGCCTGACTTTACAGGATGGTCAAAAAAACAAGTGATGGTGTTTAAGAATTTCTCTGGTCTAGACATTAGGTTAAATGGTGAAGGCTTCGTTGTGAAGCAAAGTCTGTCAGCAGGTGCCAACGTATCTGCAAACGACCCAATTGTAATTACGCTGGAAGAACCTGAACAACTTAACCAACCTACTCCGGAAACTGAAGAAGAACCTGAAATAATCGGAGGATGATGAATAGAGGAGCACACACTCTCATAAATTAGCAGTAAAACGAGAGGTGTGAAGCTCTTTGAAAGAAATAATCGGAATGCAATCTAAAAAAAGATTGCGAGCCGTATTCATTATTTTTCTAGTACTAATCGGTGCCACAGTAGGGAAACTTTTTCACGCGCAAATTATCAAACATGAATGGCTTAAAGAGCGGGCACAAGCGAACTGGGATCGTGAAATTCCGTTTGGAGGCGTTAGAGGAGAAATTGTAGACCGCAATGGAAAGTTGATTGTTGGAAACAAACTTGCACCTACGTTGTACTTCATGCCATCTCAAAACCCAGATCCTCAAAGTGCGGCTTCGAAAATTTCACCTATTTTACAAGTTGATCAGACGAAGTTAGCTGAGAAGATGAGTAAGAAAGAATATATGGTCAAATTAGCGCCTGAAGGAAAAAACATTTCGAAGGCACAAGCTGACGAGATTTCAGCTCTAAAGATACCTGGACTCTATACAGGCGTTGACTTTATGCGTAGTTACCCAAATGGTGAACTGCTCTCAAGGCTATTAGGATTCACTGGATATGATGGGAATGGCCTTGCTGGAATTGAATATGCCTATAACGATTTCCTCAATGGAACCGGGGACACAATTAGGATGTATACAGATGCTAGAGGTGTACCGCTTCCTCATGTCGATGATGATTTTCAAGATGGGGAAGAAGGGTCGTCAGTTGTATTGACGATAGATGCTGAAATGCAAAAAGTAGTTGAACGCGAATTAGCACAAGCAATGGAAAAGTATGATGCCAGTCAAGCGCTTGCGATTGTTATGAATCCAAAGACAGGAGAACTTCTTTCCTTAGCATCAGCGCCGACATTCGATCCTTCCAATTATCAGGACGTAAACCCGAACATCTATAACCGCAACTTACCAGTTTGGATGACATTTGAACCGGGTTCTACTTTTAAGATTGTGACACTTGCAGCAGCGCTGGAAGAAAAACTCATAGACTTGGACAATGAAACCTTCCATGATCCAGGGTATACTATGGTAGGTGGCGCTCGCTTACGTTGTTGGAAACGTGAAGGGCATGGTCATCAGTCATTTTTGGAAGTTGTTGAAAACTCATGTAACCCTGGTTTCATCGAAATGGGGCAACGTTTAGGAGAGAAAAAACTTTCTTCTTATATACGTGATTTCGGATTTGGTGAATCGACAGACTCGGGTATTGCAGGTGAAGCAAGAGGTATTTTGTTTGCTGAAGACGCATTCGGCCCAGTCGAACAAGCAACCACTGCATTTGGTCAGGGAATAGCAGTTACTCCTATTCAACAAGTGCAAGCTGTCTCTGCAACTATTAACGGTGGGATGCTGTACAAACCATATATCGTGAAAGAAATTATTGGTCCGGATGGTAAAGCGACTCAATCATTTGTACCTGAAATGAAACGACGTGTCATTAGTGAAGAAACGTCTGCAGAAGTCCGAAGAGCCCTTGAGTCAGTTGTTGCAAATGGTTCAGGACGTAATGCATTCGTCGACGAAATCCGTGTCGGTGGAAAAACGGGTACTGCACAAAAAGTAGAAGATGGAAAGTATAAAGAAGGGGACTACATCGTCTCATTCATAGGGATCGCACCTTCGAATGATCCTGAACTAGTCGTCTATGTAGCAATCGATAGCCCGAAAAACTCTGTTCAGTTTGGTGGGGTTATTGCAGCACCCATTGTCGGAAGGATTATTGAAGAAATCGCACCGTTAGCAGGGATTAAATCACAAAAGGGTCAAATTGAAAAGGAATATCGCTGGGGAGATCCATTGACACAGCTCGTACCTGATCTTCGAGGATTGACGAAAGACGAAGTAGTAAAACAGCAACATACACTCCGTATCGAGTGGCATGGAAATGGGAAGAAGATCGATAAACAATTACCTGTTCCAGGTACAGAAGTACATGAAGAAGATGTTCTTCATGTGTACACGGATTAATGGCAAGACTTACATGAACCAATAACTTGTTTGGGAATACAGAAGGAGAACTATAAATGACGCTCGTCACAACAATCACGGCAATTGCCGTAACATTCGGTTTAACCGCTATACTGGGCTATGCAATTATTCCGTTGCTCAGAAGAATGAAGTTTGGTCAAAGCATCCGGGAAGAGGGGCCGCAAGCCCATTTGAAAAAAGCAGGAACACCGACAATGGGTGGACTCATCTTTCTGGTTGCAATTTTAATCGCAACGCCTATTCTATCTTACATAAATGGCGTGCTCACCACTCAGACAATCGTCTTATTACTCGTTCTAGTTGGATTTGGAGTAATTGGATTCATTGACGATTTCATCATTGTGGTGATGAAACGTAATTTAGGATTAACATCGTTGCAAAAGCTCATAGGTCAAATTATTATCGCGATCTTTGCGTTTTTCCTTTTAAAATTAGGGCCATTCGATACAGTAGTTTCAATACCCTTTACCGGATTTGAACTCGATTTAGGAATATTCTACGTTGTATTCCTTATTTTTTGGCTTGTTGGATTCTCAAACGCTGTGAATTTAACTGATGGGTTGGATGGCCTTGTTTCAGGGACATCTTCAATTGCTTTTACGGCATTTGGTATTTTAGCAGTTGCATATGGTCAGCAGGACATCGCAATGTTTGCATTTGTAGTATCTGGAGCAATGTTAGGGTTCCTCTTATTCAATATGAAACCTGCAAGTGTTTTTATGGGTGATACGGGGTCACTTGCGCTCGGTGGAGCATTAGCAATGATCTCCATGCTCATCAAGCAGGAATTCCTACTACTTATTATCGGGATAGTGTATGTAATTGAAACACTTTCTGTAATTATTCAAGTGATTAGTTTTAAAACTACTGGAAAACGGGTATTCAAGATGAGTCCAATTCATCACCATTTTGAACTTTCTGGATGGTCTGAATGGAAAGTGGTACTTGTCTTTTGGGGAATCGCATTCCTTGCAGCAATTGTACCTGTACTAATGGAGGTGATGTAAATGCAACATGCAGCTCAGTTCATAGGAAAAAAAGTACTCGTTCTCGGTTTAGCAAAAAGCGGTCATGCTGCGGCATCGCTTCTCTCTGATTGTGGAGCTAGCGTTACGTTAAATGATTATGCGCCTGAAAACGGCAATCCCCTCGCTGAAGAGCTACGTACGAAAGGGGTAACTGTGATTTGTGGAGGTCATCCAGAGAATATTTTGGATGGTGGATTTGACTTCATTATTAAAAATCCAGGAATACCTTACAGTAATTCAGTGATTCTACAAGCTGAACAGTTAGAAATCCCGATTTGGACGGAAATCGAGCTGGCGTATTTAATTAGCGAAGCTCCAATAATTGGTATTACAGGATCTAATGGAAAAACGACTACTACAACATTGCTCTATCACATGCTTAGTATTGGCAATCGTAATCCTTTAATTGCGGGTAATATAGGGACTGTTGCAAGTACAGTAGCGTCTGAAGCTACTTCAGACGACGTAATTGTTTTGGAGGCGTCATCGTTTCAACTCATGGGAGTTGGGCAGTTCAGACCCCACATTGCAATTTGGACAAATTTGTATGAAGCCCATTTAGACTATCACGGCAGTGCGCAGGCGTATGCTGAAGCAAAAGCTCAAATTACGAAAAATCAAACACCTACAGACTTTCTAATTTATAATGTGGATCAGCCAGAAATACAACGCTACATTATCGATACACAAGCATCATTAGTTCCATTTACGACGCAAGGAAGATCGGTAGAAGGAATCTCCGCAGATGATGTGTCAATCTATTGGTTAGGTGAACCAATCATTTCGAGAAAGAAAATCACGTTGCCAGGTGCTCACAATCTGGAGAATATCTTGTCTGCGACAGCAGCGGCATTGCTCTATGGTTGTGAGAGAAGCGCTATTGAAAGCGTACTTAGCTCCTTTACAGGGGTTCGTCACCGAATGCAATTTGTCACTGAACACGAGAGCCGTAAGTTTTATAATGATTCAAAAGCAACGAATACGTTAGCGACTAAAAGTGCATTGTCTTCTTTTGAAACACCAACGATTTTAATTGCAGGTGGTTTGGATCGCGGACATTCGTTCGAAGAATTACGCTCTCACATGACGAATGTGAAAGCGGTTATCGGAATTGGTGAAACAGCTGATCGTCTTGTCCAGTTCGCTCAATCATGCGGTGTCAGTATTACTAAAGAGACTGAGACCCTCAAAGAGGCGGTTCAGGAAGCTTACAATGTTTCTGTTAAAGGAGATACGATATTGTTATCTCCAGCTTGTGCAAGCTGGGACCAATACCCTAACTTTGAAGCAAGAGGCGATGAGTTCATAGACGCTGTTCAACTGCTAAACTCTTGATCGTTCTGAATTTCTTAGTTTTGTAAATCTAACAGCGAAAGGATGCACCCACTGCTATCTAAGTATCGATTACTTTTCTTGGTTTCGGCTGTATCGCTTACGGTAATTGGTGTACTTTTCGTACACTCAGCTGCCGCGTACTGGGGAGAAATCAGATATGCTGACGCTGCCCCGTTTGCATTGAAACAACTTATTTACATAGGGGTTTCCATTTCCGTTGCCTACTTGATGATGCGTTCACCTGTTCTTTCTACTGAAAAGTTTTGGACATTCTTCTATGTTGCCTCTGTTATTTTATTAGCAGCAGTCCTTGTACCAGGTATTGGTGCAGTACGGAACGGTTCACAGAGTTGGATTGCTTTAGGGCCAATCAGTTTGCAGCCTGCGGAGTTCATCAAAGTGGCATTGATTGGAAAACTAGCTATGAGTATGAAGAGAAAATCCGGACGAAGAGTTTGGGATTGGCGACATTTCGCTCTCATATTACTACCATTTGCGTTAATCATGATGCAACCTGATTTGGGCTCAGCCGTCATAATGATCGTTTCGGCATTCGCTGTGCTATTTATAGCGGGTTATCCTCTTTCGTTCTTTTCAATTTTAGGTATTGCAGGAATTGGAGGGTTCGCTGCTTTAATTATTGCAGCGCCTTATCGATTAGCGCGCATCAAATCATATATCGATCCGTGGAGTGATCCACTCGGTAAAGGTTTCCAAGGTATTCAGTCATTGTTTGCAATCGCTCCAGGTGGTCTCCTAGGCCATGGTTTTGGCAATAGCAGACAAAAGTATTTGTACTTGCCAGAGCCACAAAACGATTTCATTTTCTCAATCATCGCCGAAGAGATAGGGTTTATAGGAGCAACAGTCGTTTTGCTACTGTTTGTGTGTTTGTTAATTGGCGCGTTTGGCATTGCAATCCGTACCACGGGTTGGAGAGAATGTCTGTTAGTATCTGGAATGGCGTCTATCATACTATTCCAAACATTTTTGAATGTTGGTGTCGTCTCGGGATTGTTACCAGTTACTGGTGTAACGTTGCCGTTCATCAGTTATGGCGGCTCATCTATGTTAACGACATGGCTCGCAGTAGGAGCAATTTTACATTTCTCTAAACAGAAGTAGATTGAGTGAAAAGGAGGGGGAGGAAATGGAGAAGGTTATCGACATTGAAGAGCGAATTCCGTCTATGCGTAAAAAGCGAAGAAAAAAGACGAACCGGAAATTCATCTTCATTTTACTTACTTTTGTAATGGTCCTCCTCGTCCTCCTTTACTTTCAATCACAGGCGAGTAAAATCGACGTTGTGAAAATGAACGGAGCTGTCTTGCATGACAAAGAATTCTATCTGCAACAAGCACAGATCATTCCAGGAGACTCACTATGGGGATTCAATACAACTGAAGCAGCTGAACGTCTTCAAGATGTAGAAGGGGTTCAGCAAGCTTCTATTACGCGCAAATGGTTCCGAGACGTAGACATCACTATTCAAGAGTGGACCCCGATTGCCTGGATAGACCAAAAAGGGCAATACGCGTTGATACTTGAAAACGGAGATTTATTTGTTCCCGATAGTGAACCCGTTGTTGATATACCAATCGTCAATGGATTTGAAGAAGACGACACGCGGAAATTGTTAGCATCTCAGCTACTTGAGCTCGACGATTCCGTATACCAACTTGTTTCAGAGATTCAAGAGCCTGAAGATGCAGATTCAGACCAAATCATTTTATATATGGATGATGGATTTGAAGTTCATGCTTCGCTCGGGACGTTAGCAGAAAAATTGTCCTATTATGCTGAAATCGTGGATCAGTTGGAGGGTTCAGAAAAAGGTGTAATCGATGTAGAAGTTGGCACGTATTTCACACCATATAGCAAACTATACGGTAACCAAGAAGATACAGCTAAAGAAGATGCTACCCGAGAAGACGGAACCCAAGAAGAAGGTGATACTAGTGAATCTGAAGACGAATGATCGCAAAAAACGAACGAATCGTATTTTATATGCGCTTGTGTTTTTAATACTTGGGTTCATGCTTTCATTTTCTTACCGGACACTAGGACCGGGCTCTGAAACGCAACAACTGAGGTCTGGAATAGATTCAAGGGAAGAAGGTTACAGGGAAGATTTGATTGAGCAAAAAGAGCGTAACAAACAGCTTACAGATGAAATCCTATCCAAGCAAAAAGCTATTGTTGAAGTGGAGCAACTGCTCAGTGACTCTGAAGAAAATCATGACAAACTTGTTAAACAAGCTAGAGGACTACGATTATTGCTTGGAGTCGTACCATCGAGTGGGCAAGGTGTTCGGGTGGAGCTGGCAGATGGTGATTATGATCCGACTCAACAAAACCCGAACGAATATATTGTGCATGAAAGTCAAGTATTGTTAGTCGTCAATGAACTGAAAATTGCGGGAGCGCAAGCACTTTCTATTAACGGACAACGACTAAATGCTAATTCCAGTATAAAATGTACAGGCCCTGTAATTACAGTGGATGGACAAACCTATCCAGCTCCTTTTGTAGTTGAAGCCATAGGAGATTCAAATGCACTGAACTCATCGCTTACTTTAAAAGGTGGCGTTAGCGATAGTCTACTGTCAGATAACATCCAGATAAAAATTGAGAAACGCAAAGAAATTTTGATGCCTGCATTACGAGATGATGTGCAAGGATAATGGAATCCGACGAGAGAGGATGAGTGTTTATGAAGCGTAAGTGGATGTTTACTTTCATTCTGCTCATTGTCGGTTTTATGGTCGCAGTTCAGTATAATACGGTTCAGCAACCGGCGGAGCGGGATACACGAGACTTATGGGCGATCCGCAATGAGTTAGCGAAAGAACGGAAACTCCATTCAGAATTATTGACAGAAGTTCGAGAGTTGGACATAACGCTTAGTAAGTATAATGCTTCCGAAGGGGAAAGTGCAGGTAAGGCGTTAGCTGAAACGGTTCAAAGTCTGCATGAAAAGGCGGGCATGACCGATCAAACTGGGCCTGGTATTGTTATAGATGTCGTCCCTTCAGAAGAGAGTATTGCATTAGGGACACCCTTGCACGAAGTAAGCCCTGAGCTTCTAACACGTTTTGTTAATGACGTAAATCGATTCAAAAATATTGACATGGAAATCGATGGTAAGCGTCTCACTGCTTTAAGTGCAATTCGGGATATAAATGGAGAGACGACAGTGAATGGACTGCCTGTGGCATTGCCACCATTTCAAATAAAGATATTATCCGCAGACTTGGGTATTAGTGAAAAATTATATAATTTTTTACAGTCATCATCATTACTTGATGACTTTTACTTAGACGATTTTGTTTTAGAGATTCATGAGCCAGATGCTGAGGTCACAGTTACAGGCCGGCTGGACCAATTTGAAAATCGCTTTCTGAAAGAACTGCCTAAGGGGGGCTGACGATGTGGTTACCGATATTAGGGTTATTACTTGGTGTATCGCTAGGATTTCTATCGGATATCCAGATACCTCAAGAATACGGTAATTATTTGTCCATTGCCGTATTGGCAGCACTCGATACGTTACTAGGTGGAATTCGTGCACACTTGCAACGAGTTTACGATGACCAAGTATTTATCACTGGATTCTTCTTCAATATTATATTAGCTGCAGCTCTTGCATTCCTCGGAGTACACCTCGGTGTAGATTTATATTTGGCTGCTATTTTCGCTTTCGGTGTCCGGTTATTCCAGAATCTAGCTGTCATTCGTCGGGTATTATTAACGAAATGGTCAGAGTATCGTAAAGTTTCTACGACAAATACTTCAAAATGAAAGGATTTCGAGAGGGGATGGCGAAAATATTTAGACAAGGCATGAAGAATACAATAGAATGGAAGAAGAGTCACAATGGGAGGTGCCAAAGATGAGTCAGTCAAATATGTATGTATCATTAGACATCGGGTCCTCCACTATCAAAGTCCTAATCGGTGAGGTGGATGGCGGATCCTTGCATGTAATCGGGGTCGGTAATGTTCAATCCGCCGGTATTCGCAAAGGATCCATTGTGGACATCGACGCAACAGTACAATCTATCCGGAAAGCGGTCGAGCAGGCAGAACGGATGACAGGGTTACAAATTAAAGAAGTTGTACTTGGTATACCTTCAAACGGTGTTACTTTGCAGGATGTAAAAGGGGTTGTCGCTGTAAACTCGGTAAACCGCGAAATTACAGATGACGATTTAGATCGTGTGATGGAGTCAGCACAATTAATGTCTGTTGCACCTGAACGAGAAATAGTGAATATCATTCCTAAGCAATTTATTGTGGATGACTATGATGAAATAAAAGATCCAAGAGGCATGATCGGTGTCCGTCTTGAAATGGATGGCACAATGATAACTACGTCTAAAACACTTGTACACAACATTCTTCGTTGTGTAGAACGCGCCGGATTATCTATTCGTGAAATTTACTTGCAACCGCTCGCTTCGGGGACGTTTGCATTGACAGAAGATGAAATGAATCATGGAACGGCATTCATTGATATCGGTGGTGGTTCTACGACGGTTTCGTTATTCTGGGATAATCGATTTGCGGCAACAGCTGTGCTACCTGTAGGCGGAGATCATATTACAAAAGACCTTTCAATTATTCTTAAAACAACTACTGAACAAGCTAGAAAAATTAAGCATCAGTATGGACATGCGTTTTATGATGACGCTTCTGATGATGAACTATTTGAAGTTCCAGTCGTTGGTGCAGATACCAAAGATCAATATAGCCAAAAATACATATCGGAGATTATCGGAGTGAGACTTGAAGAACTGTTCGAACTAGTTCTTGAAGAGCTGTATCACATGGGTATTCGTGATCTACCGGGTGGTGTTGTGTTGACGGGTGGCACAACCAAAATGGATGGTATTTTGCAATTAGCGCGTCATGTACTCAATACACGTGTCCGCATTCATACGCCTGAATATATTGGTGTTCGTGAACCAATGTACTCGACTGCTGTCGGACTAATTCGCTATGCTAGCATGGAGGATGTATTCTTTGGTGAAGGTCATTCAGAACCAATGGGACAAGCGTACGATGAAACTGCTGCTGCACCAGCTACGAGAAAGAGTCAAGACCCTAAACAACCAAAAGATTCAATTCTTGGTAAAACAAAACGCTTTTTCGATAGCTTTTTCGAGTAAAAGGTTCCAAACTAGATGGTGAATGATTAGGAGGAGAAGAGATGCTAGAGTTTGATACGAATATTGAAGCGCTCGCAGTCATCAAAGTAATCGGTGTTGGTGGCGGTGGGAACAACGCAGTAAATAGAATGATTGAGCACGGTGTACAAGGTGTAGAGTTCATTGCGGTGAATACAGATGCACAAGCTCTTAACTTATCTCTTGCTGAAGTTAAACTTCAAATTGGTGGAAAGTTAACACGCGGTTTAGGTGCAGGAGCTAACCCTGAAGTAGGGAAAAAAGCTGCTGAAGAAAGTCGTGAGCAGTTAGAAGAAGCACTTCGTGGTGCTGATATGGTATTCGTTACAGCAGGTATGGGTGGCGGAACAGGAACGGGAGCCGCACCAGTTATTGCTCAGATCGCTAAAGATATTGGTGCATTGACTGTTGGTGTTGTGACACGTCCATTCACATTCGAAGGACGCAAACGTTCGACACAGGCAATCGGTGGTATTACAGCAATGAAAGAATCTGTGGATACGCTAATCGTCATTCCGAATGACAAGTTACTTGAAATTGTGGATAAAAACACGCCAATGCTTGAAGCATTCCGTGAAGCGGATAATGTACTTCGTCAAGGTGTACAAGGTATTTCAGACTTGATCGCTGTGCCGGGTCTCATTAACTTGGACTTTGCTGATGTGAAAACAATTATGTCTAACAAAGGTTCAGCTCTAATGGGAATCGGGATGTCCACTGGTGAAAATCGTGCATCTGAAGCTGCTAAGAAAGCAATTTCCAGCCCATTGCTTGAAACATCGATTGATGGAGCAAAAGGTGTGTTGATGAACATTACGGGTGGATCTAATTTAAGTCTATTCGAAGTACAAGAAGCAGCTGATATTGTTGCTTCCGCATCTGATGAAGATGTAAATATGATTTTCGGTTCAGTTATCAATGATGACTTGAAAGACGAAATCATCGTGACAGTAATTGCTACTGGATTTACTGAAGAGCAAATCACTCAAGTAAGAGGAAATCGCTCAGCGGCCTTTAGTGGAGTTCGTCAGCGTGAAACTCAAGCTCAACAACCGAATCCGACTCAAAACAATCCGATTCGTCACGAAGAGCAACACCAGCAGCCGGTTCAACAAGAACCAGTTCGCAACCAACAACAGTCACAACAAGACGATGGTTTGGATATTCCTACATTCCTTCGCAATCGTCGTCGTAAATAAGTCGTACTATACAACCTCCAGCATCTCATGCTGGAGGTTTTTTTCTGTTTCACTATCGAATAATCTGTCGAACTTTTCTTTGAACTCTATGCCTTGAACTGACAAACCTCGTAAAGATAAAGTGGTAATCTTGCAAACAAGGAGGACAGCCTATGTATGGGGAAGTCATGATCGGCATAAATATGATCTTCAATTATACAGTTCTGTCATTTGCGAATGCGATCGGGAATGCAAAGATCAGTAAAAAGCGATTGATGGTGGCCGCCTTAGTGGGAGCTATTCCTGCCGTAACAATTCCAGGGTCCCTACTCGCTTCAATGGTTGCCTTTATACTCATGACAGGCTGTGCATTCGGTTTTTCAGTACGACTTTGGAAAGCGTCCGCGGGTTTAGTTTTGATTGGTGCATTTTTAGCAGGAGGACTGTTGTCAGCGCTCCCATTCAGTAGCTGGGGGAAAGATTTTCAGTTTCGCTTACTTTTCTGCGCTATTCTCGCATACTTAAGCCTACAGATTGTAAAAGCTAAGTGGCTTGATGTTCGAAAAATTAGTAGGTTTTCCGAGTTTTCTGGTCACTCTAAATTACAGATATTCGGCTCATCTATAGAACTTACTATATTTATTGATACAGGGAATAATTGCACTGAACCATTATCGAACGACGCTGTCCATTTCGTTTCACTTCGAGCAGTGCAGTCAGTAATTCCAGAGGAAGTGCTCGAATGTCTACGACAATCTGGAGATTCCCGGAATGCTCTACCAGACCTTTCACACTTTCCAACGAACTTCCGTAAGCAGTTGCGTTTAATTCGAGTTCAAACTGTCGAAGGGGCTAATTGGGCAGTAGGGATTAGGTTTGACGAATGGGAATTAGAAGGAAATCGTTTTCTCGAGAAGGGTTATATTGTGTTAACAGCTGATGATGCACGATATCCACACAATGCGTCTGCTATTTTACATGTCTCTGCCTTGGAATCTAAGGAACAGGAAAGGGGAATGTTGCATGCTACATGAATTGAAGAAGTGGTTAGCAGTCTTAGCAGGAATCTTTAAGAAGAAAAATGGGACGTACTATATTGGTGGACACGAGTCTTTGCCTAAACCATTGACTCGTGAGGAAGAAGCAGAAACAATTGCAGCTTACATGGCGGGTGATCAGCAGGCAAGAGATCGCCTGATTGAAAAAAACTTACGCCTGGTTGTCTACATCGCTAGACGTTTCGACAACACGAATACACATATTGAAGACTTAATCAGCATTGGAGCAATTGGCCTTATTAAAGCTATTGAAACATTTAAAAGTGATAAGAACATTAAGCTGGCAACATATGCATCACGTTGTATTGAGAATGAAATATTGATGCACTTGCGAAAGACGAATCGGACACGTTCTGAAATTTCCTTTGATGAACCGCTCAATTCGGATGCGGACGGGAACGAATTGCTCTTATCTGATATTTTAGGGACGGATGAAGATATTATTACAGATGATGTCGAAAAGAAACTCGAACGACAACATATGATTGATGCTGTAACAACGTTAAGTGATAGAGAACGACATATTATGGAATGCAGATTCGGATTGACTGGCAAAGTTGAAATGACTCAAAAAGAAGTTGCTGATCTGCTAGGCATTTCACAATCGTATATTTCACGCTTAGAAAAGAAGATAATTTCAGAGCTTCGTGAACAATTGAATCATCCAATTGCGTAATGGTTGAAATTGGTGATGTCGAAAACCGAATAGAACTCCACTTGAAGGATAAGCTATCCCGTACAGTCATCTACAGAATACGGAGGAATTCAGATGGTACGTACAAGAGTGGAAATTTGCGGTATCGACACATCTACCTTGCCGCTTCTGTCGAGTGGGGTTATGAAAGAGACATTCATCCGTCTACAAAGTGGTGATGAATCAGCTAGAGATGAGCTAGTAACGGCTAATTTACGCCTTGTGTTGAGTCTGGTGCAGCGCTTTGCGTATCGCGGTGAGCAAGCAGATGATTTGTTCCAAGTAGGTTGTGTGGGATTGTTGAAATCAATTGATAACTTCGATTTAAAGCATAACGTTCGTTTTTCAACATATGCAGTACCTATGATTGTTGGAGAGATCAAGCGCCACTTGCGTGATCATCATTCTGTTCGAGTATCGCGTTCGCTAAGAGATATTGCTTACAAAGCAATTCGTGCAAAAGAAGAATTTATTAATGAACATCAAAAAGAACCGAGAATATCGGATCTCTCAAAAATGACAGACATCCCCGAAGAAGATATCCTTTTTGCGCTCGATGCAATCCAAGATCCTATGTCCTTGCACGAACCGATGAATGGTGAGGGCGGAGATCCAGTATATATGATGGATCAGTTACATGATAAAACCGTTTCGGAAGAACGGTGGTCCACATATGTATCCATGAAAGAAACGATGACTGAACTGGATACCCGTCAACAACTGATATTATCTAAACGGTTTTATCTTGGACAGACGCAGACTGAAATTGCAAGGGAGCTCGGGATTTCTCAAGCTCAAATTTCAAGACTTGAAAAACAGGCGATTGCACAGATACGTGAAGGGATGGAACAAAGTAACTAATTAGGAACGCAATGCGCTAAGTGCATTGCGTTTTTTTTATGCCCTTCTGCATAGAATGTAGTAAAGGAGGAGTTCTATGCGCTTTTCTGAATTTCAAAAAAAAGAAGTTATCGACATGCAGCGTGGGAAATTTCTAGGGTTTATTCAAGATGCGGCGATCGATATTTCAAAAGGGAAGATTGATACGTTGCATATTGGCGATACAGAACGGTCATTCTTTCTAGAAACACGTGTGAAAGATCAAAAGCATTTTAATTATGAAGAAGTTGTGACGATTGGAAAAGATATCGTACTAATACAAAAGAAACTGCCAAAAGAGTGACTTATCATTGATAACTAAGTGTCTGCTTGATACAATGGAACAAAGTATCGAGAAAAGTAGTGATTGAAATGACACCATTACAACAACGTATCGAAACAATTGAAGATACAATATGCCAGGCATGTGAACGTGTGGGCAGGGACCGTCAAGAGGTCACAGTGATTGCAGTCACTAAACAAGTGTCTACAGAGCGTACACAACAGGTCTTGGAATCAGATATCGTCCATCTGGGAGAAAACCGTCCTGAAGGACTTCTTGCGAAGCAGCAAGCGATTCCCCAAGGAGCCGTCTGGCATTTCATTGGAAATGTACAAAGTCGAAAAGTTAAAGAGATTATTGAACGTGTCGATTATCTGCATTCATTGGATCGAATAAGTATTGCCAACGAGATTCAAAAGCGTTCAGCGGAACCGGTGGATTGTTTCGTACAAGTTAACGTTTCCGGTGAAGATTCGAAATCTGGATTAAAACCGTCTGAAACAGAAGGATTCATAGAAGCATTGAAAGACTATGATAAAATTAGAGTGATTGGCCTTATGACGATGGCCCCTTTAACAGAAGATCGCGAAGAGATTAGAAATGTTTTTAAAAGTCTTCGAGAACTCCGTGATGATTTAGCGTCAAAAAACATGAAACACGCTCCAGTTACCAAATTGTCAATGGGTATGTCTAATGATTACAGCATTGCAATCGAAGAGGGCGCTACCCATGTTCGGATTGGGACGGCACTCGTCGGTTCGGAGAGCGAGGGAGACGAATGAGTATTAAAAACAAATTCGAGAAATGGTTTTACCTTGATGAAGAAGAAGCGGCTGCATCTCAAGAAGTAGCTACCAAGCAGCAAGCCCCTATCCCGACGGAGAGAAAACAAAGCAAGCAATCTTCTATGAAAAATGCTCCCTTGCCTAAACAGAACCGTAAGGAGCCTATGCCAGCCGGGAACATTGTAAGCTTGCAAAGCGTCCAGAAAGCATCAAAGGTTATCTTAGTAGAGCCACGTGTCTATGCTGAAGCACAAGATATTTCCGAACATTTAACAAACAAGCGTGCAGTCATTGTAAACTTGCAACGTATTGACCGAGATCAAGGAATTCGTATTGTCGATTTTCTTAGTGGATCGGTTTATGCATTAAATGGAGATATTCAACGAATTGGTACAGATATCTTCCTATGCGTTCCGGAAAACGTGGAAGTAAATGGGTCGATCTCCGACTATATGAATGAAAGAAACTAAATGAGGTGTCCGAACTGTAATGGATTTAATACTGTTTCAAATCTACCGTTTATTAACGTATGCATTATCAATTTATTCGGTTCTCCTCGTCATCTATATTTTGATGTCGTGGGTACCCGCATCTAGAGAGACGAAATTCGGAAAAATCATTGCGAAAATTGCAGAGCCCTATTTAGGGTTCTTCCGGAAGTTCATACCACCACTTGGCATGATTGATATTTCACCGATTGTTGCATTATTCGCCTTGCAATTTATTGGAAAAGGTCTAGCACCAGTCTTTATATGGCTATCACGTATGCTTTAATAACAATTCTCATAAGTTAATTCAATCCTCACGCTGTGGGGATTTTTTGATAAGGAGACGAAATTGATGGAAGGAATCTTGCAGCATTTCAGAAAAGAAGAACAGCCGTTTATTGATCTTGCCATGGATTGGGTGAGAGAGGTAGAAGATCTTTACTCTCCTAAGTTGACCGACTTTCTAGATCCACGTCAACGGTTCATTGTGGATTCGATAGTTAAAGGGAGTGGATTGCTTACTTCTGGAGACGGAGGATTTGAGGGTGCCGAGCGAAAACGTGTACTTATTTATCCTGACTATTACGAACCGACCCGCGCTGATTTTCAAATCACTGTTTTTGATGTCCGATACGCATCCAAATTTTTGACTCTTGAGCATCCAGCCGTTCTTGGAGCACTCATGGGACTAGGATTAAATCGTGCTAAGTTCGGTGATATCCGTTTAAAAGATGAGGATGTTCAACTAGCAACTGTAACTGAGTTGAGTACGTACTTGACTGCGAATTTCACGGCGGCAGGAAAAGCGAAAATTCATCTAACAGAGCTTAGTGAACGTGGAAGCTGGATTGCGCTTGAAGAATTGTGGATAGAAGAAACGCAAATCATCAGTTCACTCCGTCTTGACACTGTTCTTGCATCACTATTGAATATTGCTCGCCAAAAGTCTGGAACTTACATTCATGGAGGAAAAGTGAAAGTGAATTGGCGCGTCGTCGACCAGCCTTCATTTGAATTGAATGAATCTGATGTACTTTCCATACGAGGTCATGGCCGCTTTAAAATCATGGCTATTGAAGGTAGGACTAAAAAAGATAAGATTCGATTGGTTACTGGGAAGTTGGAATGATTTTTGCGGACAGACTTTAGAAAAAGTCTATTTTCTGTTATAGTCAACAAAAGACGTATTAGACCATCAAAAGGGGAGAGACATGCATGGCGCTTACACCAATTGATATACATAATAAAACGTTCGGTAGCAGATGGCGTGGATATGATGAAGACGAAGTAAACGAATTCCTAGAGCAATTGATGAAAGACTACGAAAACGTGCTTGAAGAGAATAAAGAGTTAACACGCAAACTAAAAGAAACAGAAGACCAAGTTGCACACTTTAATGCGATTGAGTCAACGTTGCAGAAATCAATTATGGTTGCACAAGAAGCTGCTGAAGATGTACGCAGAAACTCCACTCAAGAGTCTAAGCTCATCATTAAAGAAGCTGAAAAGAATGCAGACCGCATTGTCAACGAGGCGCTTTCTCGTTCACGTGAGATTTCAATTGAAATCGAAGACTTGAAAAAGCAGTCTAAAGTGTTCCGTAACCGATTCCGTATGTTGATCGAAGCACAGTTGGATTTAGTGAAGATGGATGATTGGGATACACTTCTCGATTACGAACAGAACACAAAGCAACTGGAAGCAGCTGCAGATCGCGAATAAAGGTCACTTGACTTTATAAGTAGTTCGACCCTATAATATGTTTCATATTGAATGACAGGCATTGAAAGAGACAGTACGTTCCAAGTAGGCTGTATAAAGCGAGTTGGGGACAGTGGAAGCCCGATTACAGGTTGGAAAAGAAAATCACTCTGGAGCCGGATTGCAGTTCTGTAATCCCGGAGCACACCCCGTTACGGTGTTCGAGAGGTAGTCGGTATTCTTCCGACTGCAACTAGGGTGGTATCGCGAGCACAGTCCTCGTCCCTTTTATAGGGACGGGGATTTTTTGTTGTTTTATGGGCTAGTTTTGACGGTGTTGACATGCGCTATGGGCGAACGCTTTCCGAGGGGCTTGATTTCAGCCTCCTAGTCGCTTCGATTCTGCGGGGTCTTCAACCTTCGCTGAGCCATCCGCTTCAATCAACGGTAATTCTACCTATCAGCTATTTGCATTAAACAAGTAAGATATATCAAAGGAGGAATTGGAATGGAATATAAAGATACGTTACTTATGCCGAAAACTGACTTTCCGATGAGAGGCGGTTTAACGACAAAAGAACCGCAACTGCAAGAACAGTGGGAAAAAGACAACATGTATGCAAAAGTATTGGAACGCACAAAAGGTAAACCGACATTCATCCTACATGATGGTCCTCCTTATGCAAACGGTGACCTCCACATGGGGCACGCACTCAACAAGGTGCTTAAAGATATCATCGTGCGTCACAAGTCCATGACAGGCTTCCATGCACCATACGTTCCAGGTTGGGACACACACGGTCTACCGATTGAACAGGCTCTTGTGAACAAAGGTGTGAAGCGTAAAGAGCATAGCATCGCCGAGTTCCGTGAAATGTGTAAAGAATATGCGCTAACGCAAATCGATAACCAACGCACACAATTCAAACGTCTAGGTGTTCGAGGCGATTGGGATAATCCATACATTACACTTAAACCTGAATTCGAGTCCCGCCAAATCAAAGTATTCGGTGAGATGGCGAAAAAAGGCTACATTTATAAAGGTTTGAAGCCGGTTTATTGGTCACCTTCGTCTGAAACAGCATTGGCTGAAGCAGAGATTGAATACCAAGACAAAAAGTCACCTTCCATCTATGTCAGCTTCCCAGTTCGTGACGGTAAAGGCGTATTGGATAAGGATGTCAATATCCTAATCTGGACAACAACTCCTTGGACCATTCCAGCAAACCTAGGAATTTCCGTTCACCCTGACTTTGTTTATACAATTGTAGAAGCAAACGGTAAGAAGTTCTTAGTCGCAAAAGACTTAGTTGAAGGTCTAGCAACTGAACTCGGGTGGGAAGATTACACGACTGCTGGAGAATTCAAAGGACGTGAGCTTGAGCGAATCACTGCGAGCCATCCGATTTATGACCGTGAATCACTCGTAATGCTTGGCGAACACGTTACTGCTGACGCTGGTACTGGTTGTGTTCACACAGCTCCAGGACACGGTGAAGACGACTTCTACGTGGCGAAACAATATGGCCTAGGTGTCTTGTCTCCAATTAACGATCGTGGTGTGATGACAGAAGAAGCACCATTATTTGAAGGGTTATTCTATGAAGATGCAAACAAAGCTGTTACAGAGAAGTTGAAAGAAGTAGGGGCACTTGAAAAGCTCTCGTTCTTTACGCACTCGTATCCGCATGACTGGCGCACGAAAAAGCCGGTTATTTACCGCGCTACTGCACAGTGGTTTGCATCAATTGAATCATTCCGAGATGAGCTTCTAGAAGCGATTCGTAAAACGGACTTTACGCCATCATGGGGAGAAACTCGACTTTATAATATGGTCCGCGACCGCGGAGACTGGTGTATTTCACGTCAACGCGTATGGGGTGTTCCGATTCCTGTGTTCTACGCAGAAGACGGTGAACCGATTATCACAGATGAAACAATCGACCATATTTCAGTATTATTCCGAGAGCATGGTTCTAATATTTGGTTCGAGTGGGATACAAAAGATTTACTACCGAAAGATTTCACGCATAAAGGTAGCCCGAATGGTGCGTTTACAAAAGAAACGGACATTATGGATGTTTGGTTTGACTCAGGTTCTACCCACCAGGGTGTCCTTGAAGAGCGCGATGATCTTTCATATCCAGCAGATCTCTATCTCGAAGGATCTGACCAGTACCGTGGTTGGTTTAACTCATCCTTAACGACTAGTGTAGCGATTAATGGAATTGCACCATACAAAGGCTTGTTAAGCCATGGTTTCACACTAGACGGTGAAGGTCGCAAGATGAGTAAGTCAATTGGTAACGTTATCCTACCATCGAAAGTGACGAACCAATTCGGAGCGGACATTCTTCGCCTGTGGGTATCTTCAGTCGATTACACAGCAGACGTTCGAGTTTCTGATTCAAACTTCAAGCAAGTTTCTGAGGTATATCGTAAAATCCGTAATACAGTTCGTTTCCTTCACGGAAATACATCTGACTTTACACCGGGTACGGATACGGTTGCATTTGAAGACTTGCGTGCAGTCGATCAGTACGTTTACGTGAAGCTTCAAGACTTGATCCGTGATGTACGAACAGCTTATAACAATTATGAATTTGCGACTGTCTACCATGCTATCAATTCATTCTGTACTGGTACATTGAGCTCGTTCTACCTAGATATCGCGAAAGATGTTGTCTACATTGAAGCTGCTGATCATCCACATCGCCGTGCGATGCAAACAGTTATGTATGACACGCTACTCGCGCTATTGAAATTAGCTGCACCGATTTTGCCACATACAGCAGACGAAATGTGGGCTTACTTGGAGCATGAAACAGCTGAAAGTATCCAGCTTACAGATATGCCTGAAGCAAAGGAGTTTGAAGCGACAGAACTTCGTTCTCAGTTTGATCAGTTAATGCTCGTTCGTGATGATGTTTTGAAAGCATTAGAAGAAGCTCGTAACAATAAAGTCATCGGTAAATCACTGGAAGCTCACGTAACTGTTGCTGTACGAGACGATCTTGCCGCATTATTTGCGACAGAAACAATTGACTTTGCTCAATTCTTTATCGTTTCGAAATTTAGTGCTGTTGCAGCATCTGAGATGCCTGAACACGCCGTTTCACTAGCGACTGGTCAAGTAGCTGTTGAGAAAGCAAGCGGCGAGAAGTGTGAACGTTGTTGGACAATTTCAGAGACAGTCGGTTCAAGTACTGATTATCCTGAGTTATGCGAACGTTGTGCAGATGTTGTTGCGCACCATTATGCATAAGAACTAAAGAGACGCTGCGATCCGTCTACTCGGATTTTGCAGCGTCTTTTTTCATTTGATGTAATTAGACTTGCACGCGATACAGTAGGGTATGATAAACTAAACAAGACACTGCAGGACGGAGGGAACCGGGTTGTTCATTTATTATGGTATTGCAGCGATTGTCATTTTGGTCGATCAGCTGACAAAATGGTGGATTGCTGTAAATATGGAAATCGGAGAACGAATTCCTTTAATCGAACCGTATCTAGGCTTGCTGTCACACCGGAACCGTGGTGCGGCATGGGGTATGCTTGAAGGTCAAATGTGGCTATTTGCAATTGTTACGATTGTCGTCGTTGGCGGGATCGTTTATTATTTTCAAAAAGAAGGAAAGAACGAACCATTGTTTGCGTGGAGCTTGATGTTATTACTTGGAGGCGCAGTTGGGAACTTTTTAGATAGAATGGTACGAGGTGAAGTAGTAGACTTTGTTAGTGTTCTAATTCCAGTTATCAACTATGACTTTCCAATATTCAACGTCGCAGATGCTTCTTTGACAATCGGAGTCGTGCTCGTAATCATTCATCTGTTTTTAGATGAAAAAAAGAACAAGAAGGATAAGGTGGCATAATGGAACAGTTCCAATTTGTAATTGACGCACAATTAGCAGGGGAGCGAATCGACAAAGCGCTTGCTACTGCACATTCGGAATGGTCACGTACGCTCATTCAACAATGGGTAAAAGACGGAGTCGTATTAGTGAATGGAAATATAGTGAAATCGAATTACAAGGTGAAAGACGGGGATGCATTGACCGTGGATGAGCCAGAACCGGAAGAACTTGATATGCCTGCAGAAGATTTGAACTTAGACGTTGTCTACGAAGACAGTGATGTACTCGTTGTAAACAAGCCAAGTGGTATGGTTGTTCATCCAGCTCCAGGTCATACGAAAGGGACACTTGTAAATGGACTCATGTTCCATTGCAACGACCTATCAGGTATAAATGGTATCATGCGTCCGGGTATTGTCCACAGAATTGATAAAGACACATCAGGTTTGTTGATGGTTGCTAAAAATGACAACGCACACACTTCCCTTGTCAATCAGTTAGTGGAAAAGTCTGTGACACGTGTTTATACAGCCCTCGTGCATGGTCACATTCCTCACGACAACGGTACAATCGATGCTCCTATAGGAAGAAACCAAAAAGACAGACAAAGTATGTCTGTCGAAAACCAAGGAAAGCACGCCGTCACACATTTTAAAGTACTTGAGCGATTCGGTGACTTTACATTGGTCGAGTGTCGTCTGGAAACAGGCAGAACACACCAAATTCGTGTGCATATGAAATACATCGGACATCCACTTGCTGGAGATCCAAAGTATGGTCCTAAGAAGACGATCGAGTATGATGGTCAAGTTCTTCATGCAGGAACTCTCGGATTTGTACATCCCGTAACGAAAGAATATATGGAATTCACAACACCACTACCAGAAGATTTCAAACAATTGTTAAATGAGTTACAATCTGAAAAAGGTTGACGTTCATCAATTCAAGCGGTATGCTTGTTGTAGAAACTTAATAGCGAACCTTTAACGCCAATCCAGAGAGGTTGGGAAGGATGCACGTAGTTCAGAGTCACGCTTGCGAGCGCAGACTACTGAATCCTATTTACGCACATAAACCTTCCTGCCAGAAAGACGGCCGGAAGGTTTTTTGTATGTAAAAACCAACGTTAAGGTTTGGCTGCATGTGAACTACAGGTTAATCATACTAAATTTAAAGGAGACGTTTGACATGGCAGAAAAAGCGAATATCTTGGATGAAAGTGCCATCAACCGTGCACTCACCCGTATCGCACATGAAATTATTGAACGTAACAAAGGTATCGATCATTGTATTTTAGTCGGCATCAAAACACGAGGTGCTTTCCTTGCGAATCGACTCGCAGAAAAAATCGAGCTGATCGAAGGTAAGCCAATTCGTATTGGGGAACTTGATATTTCCTTATACCGTGATGATTTAGGGCTTAAATACGAAAACAAAGAGCCGCTAGTTAAACAAGTCGACATTAATTACAGTTTGTCGGATGAGCGAGTGGTGCTTATAGATGATGTATTGTACACAGGCCGTACAGTGCGAGCGGCCATGGATGCAGTCATGGACTTAGGAAGACCATCTTCCATCCAACTAGGAGTCCTTGTGGATCGCGGTCATCGCGAACTCCCGATCCGACCTGATTTTGTCGGAAAGAACATTCCAACTTCAAGTGATGAAAAAGTAGTTGTAAATTTAGTTGAATCAGACGGAGAAGACAGCGTAACTATTCACTCTCGTTAATTAAGAACCGCTTGGAGGCGCACGAATTATGTCAGAAAAAGTATTGGATATTCATGAAAAACCAGCAACCGGTAAATGGGTTGCTTTAAGTCTCCAGCACATGTTCGCTATGTTTGGGGCAACAATCCTAGTCCCACAACTCGTTGGACTTAGCCCAGCAATCGCTTTACTGACAAGTGGTATCGCAACACTTATTTTTGTTGTCGTTACACAAGGTAAAGTCCCAGCGTATCTTGGATCTTCCTTCGCTTTCATAGTGCCTATACAAGTCGCGACTGAAACTGGTGGAATTGGAAGTGCAATGATCGGTAGCATGTTCGTTGCACTCGTTTATGCGATTGTCTCACTTCTAATATGGAAAACTGGTCACAACTGGATTATGAATATTCTTCCGCCTGTCGTAGTAGGACCAGTGATTATGGTAATCGGTTTAGCAGTTGCTCCAACGGCAGTGAAAATGGCAAGCTTGATAGATGTAAACGATCCTGGTTCATATAGTTTATTGTACTTTTCAGCAGCACTGGTTACACTTGCGACTGCTATCATCTGTCTAATGTTTTTCAAGGGTGTAATCAGTTTAATGCCGGTGTTAATCGGCATTATTGTAGGCTATATTTACTCTGCTGCCATCGGCATTGTAAACTTTAAGCCAGTGTTAGAAGCAAAGTGGTTTGCAGTTCCGGAGTTCTTAATACCGGGAGTCGATTACCACTTCGCAGTGACACCTACGCTACTATTCGTCATGGTACCAATCGCGATTGTCACAATCTCAGAACACATCGGTCACCAACTTGTGCTTGGAAAAGTTGTAGAGCGTGATTTCATCCGTGATCCAGGGTTAAATCGTTCACTGTTAGGTGACGGTATAGGAACACTTATAAGTGGTTTGCTTGGTGGACCACCGAAAACGACTTATGGCGAAAATATCGGAGTCATGGCCATCACACGTGTGTATAGCGTATATGTTATTGTTGGAGCTGCAGTGTTCGCTATACTATTCTCCTTTATCGGGAAAGTTATGGCACTCATTTCAACAATACCAACGGCTGTACTAGGCGGGATTTCAATCCTCCTATTCGGAATTATTGCATCATCAGGATTACGTATGCTTGTGGATCACCAAGTCGACTTTGACAAACAGCGAAATCTTGTCATCACATCAATTATTCTTGTCATCGGAATTGGTGGTGCATCCATCAACTTCAGCGATACGTTCCATATTGAAGGTATGGCGCTAGCTGCAATCGTCGGTGTAGTTTTAAACTTAGTGCTACCTGGACGTGAAAAGAACACGCTGGATGACGTTCAAGAAGAACCACTACTTGTGGATAAAGACAACTAAATACGTTAGACCTTTTAACATTGTACAGAGAGACAAGGAAAGGTTTATGTGACAGGGACTGCAAGGGACCTGCATACATAAATGGCCTTCCTATATGCTGGGAAGGCTTTTTTTAAAACCTTCCCCTAACTAAGAGGAGGACGAAAAAATGGATAACTTACTTACGATGAAACAATTTAGCGAAGAAAATATTATGGAAATCTTGAATTATGCGGAGTATTTGAAGCGACACGGAATTCGGGAATTGCCCGGGAAATATTTAGTGAGCAACTTGTTCTTTGAGCCGAGCACTCGCACAAAACTTAGCTTTGAAATCGCTGAACGGAAATTAGGGTTGGAAATTATCCAGTTTGATCCAGGTCATTCAAGTACGACTAAAGGAGAAACACTTTTTGATACAGTCAAAACTCTTGAGGCATTAGGAGTAAATGCTGTTGTCATCCGTCACCCTGAAAAAGAGTACTACAAACAACTTGAAGGTATTAAAATTCCAGTTTTCAATGGCGGAGATGGTACGGGGCAACACCCGAGTCAATCGCTTTTGGACCTGTTCACAATCAAAGAAGAGTTCGGCTACTTCCTAGGACTGAACGTCGTTATTGCGGGTGATCTGTCACACAGTAGAGTTGCAGCTTCTAACGCGGAAGCATTGCGAAAACTTGGTGCAGATGTCCAATTTGTTTGCCCAGATGAGTGGTCAGGTGAGTACGAAACAGTCCCAGGCTGGGATGGGTTGATTGAACAAGCAGACGTTGTGATGTTGCTACGTGTTCAACATGAACGTCACGATGAAAAAATGAGTTTTACTAAAGAAGTGTATCACGAGCAATATGGGTTGACTGCAGAACGGGCAGCGATGATGAAGGAGAACGCGATCATTATGCATCCGGCTCCAATCAACTGGGGAGTCGAAATTGCAGAATCATTAACAACTCATCCGAAACTACGTGTATATGAGGCTGTTGAAAATGGAGTTTACATCCGCGCTGCTGCGATGGAAATGATTTTACGAGGAGGAAATGTACATGCACAAGCTGCTCCGAAATATTTGGCTATATGACGAAACGTCACAAGATTTGAAAGATGTACGGATACAAGATGGAAAGATTGCGGAAATCGGACAAAATCTAGAGGTGAACGGTGCAGAAGTGATTGACGGCAACGGTTCTTGCTTAGCACCAGGATTTGTCGATGTGCACGTTCACTTAAGAGAACCAGGTGGCGAGCATAAGGAAACTATTGAAAGTGGAACGAAAGCTGCCGCTAAAGGTGGCTACACAACAATCTGTGCTATGCCAAATACACGACCTGTTCCAGATACAATTAAAACTATACAACATGTTAACGAGTTGATTGAAAAAAATGCAGTAATTCGTGTTTTACCGTACGCTTCGATTACAATTCGAGAAGCGGGTAAAGAGCGTACGAATCTTGCAGAACTAAAAGACCATGGAGCATTTGCGTTTACAGACGATGGTGTAGGAATTCAACAGGCGGGAATGATGCTTGAGACAATGCAAGATGCCGCGAAATTGAATATGGCAGTCGTTGCGCACTGTGAAGATAATACGCTCATTTATGGAGGCGCAATGCACGAAGGCATTCGTAACAAGGAACTCGGACTACCAGGAATCCCTTCAGTAGCAGAGTCGGTCCATATTGCTCGCGATATTTTACTTGCTGAAGCAGCGGGTGCACACTATCATGTGTGTCACGTAAGTACGAAAGAGTCAGTTCGCGTAATCCGCGATGCAAAACGTGCTGGAGTAAATGTAACAGCTGAAGTAACGCCACACCATTTGTTACTTACTGAGCATGACATTCCTGGTGATGATGCGGTATGGAAGATGAATCCACCACTACGTGGCAACGAAGATTTAGCAGCATTACGTGAAGGCTTGCTTGACGGGACGCTAGATTTCATCGCAACAGATCACGCGCCTCACAGTGCGGAAGAAAAAGCTGTAGGATTTAAGATAGCACCATTCGGGATTACTGGTTTTGAAACGTCTTTCCCATTACTTTACACGCACTTCGTGAAAAACGGAGATTGGTCGTTGAAGCAACTGGTCGATTGGTTTGCGAAGAAACCGTGTGACGTATTTGACCTTCCGTATGGCATCCTTGTAGAAGGAGCTACAGCAGATCTAGTACTCCTTGATTTGACGACAGAGCAGGCAATTGACCCAACTACATTCCTTTCAAAAGGAAAGAACACACCGTTTACAGGAGTGACATGCACAGGATGGCCTGTGATGACATTTTTCGGTGGAGAAACCGTCTTTACAAAACAAAAGTGAGTACTGCAATGATCCAGAGAATAGAAGGGGGTTCTTGCATGATTGTACAGAACAGAATGACGATATTCGCAACACGTCAAATTGCTACTAATATTATTGAAATGGTACTCGAAGGAAACCTTGTGAGTGAAATTGCTTCACCTGGTCAATTTGTTCACATCCGTGTATCCGATACATTTGAACCGTTATTAAGAAGACCCATTTCAATTGCTTCTTTCGATAAAGAGAACCAACAAATGACGCTCATCTTCCGTGCGGAAGGAAGAGGAACACAGCTGCTCGCAGCAAAACAAATTGGTGTAGAAGTAGATGTCCTCGGACCTCTTGGAAATGGTTTCTCTGCTGACAATTCAGCACCGGGTGAAACAGCTGTATTGATTGGTGGCGGAATTGGCGTACCTCCTTTGTATCAGCTTTCTAAAGAACTGACTGCAAAAGGCGTCAACTGTGTACATATTTTAGGTTTTCAATCTGCTACCGCTGTATTTTATGAAGAAGAGTTTGCGGCTCTTGGCGAAACACGCATCGTGACAGCAGATGGAAGTGCAGGTGAGCAAGGTTTTGTGACCGATTCCCTTGCACGAAATCCTGTAGACTTCACAACGTATTATACGTGTGGACCAACACCTATGCTTCACGCAGTGCAACAAGCCTTTCATGATAAATCGGGATTCTTGTCCTTTGAACAGCGCATGGGGTGCGGCATTGGCGCTTGCTTCGCATGTGTATGTGAAACGCAAGCAGGGCAGCACATGCGTTACGTCAAAGTCTGCTCAGATGGACCTGTATTTCCAGCGGGGGTGGTTGCATTATGAATCGATTAGCTGTTGAATTACCGGGATTATCGTTAAAAAATCCAATTATGCCTGCTTCAGGATGTTTCGGATTTGGAAAAGAGTATGGAAATCTTTATGATTTATCTCAACTCGGAGCTATTATGATCAAAGCCACAACGCTCGAGACACGATTCGGTAACCCGACTCCACGAGTAGCGGAAACAGCTGCAGGGATGTTGAATGCTATAGGACTTCAAAATCCTGGATTAGAGCGAGTGATGGCTGAAGAGTTAACTCGCCTCGCTCAACATGACGTTCCAATTATCGCGAATGTAGCTGGATCTGAGATAGAAGATTATGTCCAAGTCGCGGAAGTTATTTCTAAAGCACCAAACGTTAACGCTTTAGAATTGAATATTTCATGTCCGAACGTTAAATGTGGCGGAATTGCATTTGGTACAGATCCAAAACTCGCTGCAGAATTAACGGCAGCTGTGAAAGAAGTGTCGAGTGTTCCGGTTTATGTAAAGTTATCTCCTAATGTGTCAGACATAACAGTCATTGCTAAGGCTGTAGAAGCAGCTGGAGCAGACGGAATTACAATGATCAACACATTAGTCGGCATGAGACTCGACCGGAAAACAGGCAAGCCTGTCATCGCAAATGGTACAGGGGGACTTTCAGGACCTGCTGTAAAACCAGTCGCAATCCGTATGGTCTATGAGGTAAGTAAAGCGGTAAATATACCGATCATCGGAATGGGCGGAGTTACAGATGCTGGAGATGTTCTTGACTTTTTATCTGCTGGAGCAAGCGCTGTAGCGGTAGGAACAGCGAACTTTGTTAACCCATTTGTCTGTCCAGAAATCATTCATGCGCTGCCTTCTTTGTTAGATGAATTAGGAGTTGCAAACATCACAGAGCTAATCGGAAGGAGTCATGCGGTATGAACACATCCCCAATCATTGCACTCGATTTCAAACACCAAGAAGCTGCATTGTCCTTTTTAAAACCGTTTGAAACAGGAACATTTGTTAAAGTCGGAATGCAACTGTTTTACAAAGAAGGTCCGAGTATTCTTTATCGTCTAAAAGAGCAAGGGTTTGATGTGTTCTTGGATTTGAAATTACATGATATCCCGAATACGGTAAAGTCAGCAATGACATCACTTGCAGCAGTAGGTGCAGATTTAGTAAATGTCCATGCTGCAGGTGGTTCGTTGATGATGGAAGCGGCACTTGAAGGATTAGATATAGGAACAGAAGCGGGGCAGAGTAGACCTTCAATTATTGCAGTCACTCAGTTGACTTCAACAACAGAAGCACAAATGCAACGGGATCAACTGATTCAACACTCGTTAAACGATTCAGTCCTTCACTACGCAAAGCTTGCACAAGCTGCTAAGTTGGATGGCGTCGTCTGTTCAGTTCTTGAAGCGAGTTCGATTGCCAATGTATGTGGTCAAGAGTTCTTAAAAGTAACACCTGGAATTCGGCTTGCAAACGATGCTGCACATGATCAGAAGAGAATTGCCACTCCAGCAGAAGCTAGACAAATGGGTTCAACGCAAATTGTAGTGGGTCGCTCGATTACAGGGGCAGTAGACCCAGTAGCAGCGTACGAAGAAATTGCACGACAGTGGAAAGGACTGAACGAATAATGACAAAACAAGAAATCGCAAAAATACTATTACACGTAGGTGCTGTAACACTTAGTCCCGATGAACCTTTCACATGGGCTTCAGGCATTCAATCACCAATCTATTGTGATAACCGTCTTATTATGTCGGACCCAGGTGGACGTCGCCGAATTGCTGAAGGAATGGCAGCTTCGATTAAAGCCAACTATCCGAATACAACAGTCATTGCAGGTACAGCAACAGCAGGAATTCCACACGCTGCATGGATTGCCGATATTTTAGGTTTACCGATGGTATATGTTCGTTCTAAAGCCAAAGGTCATGGACGTAGCAAACAGATTGAAGGAAAAGTAAAGCCTGAAGATCGCGCAATCATTGTAGAAGATTTGATCTCTACGGGCGGAAGTAGTTTGACAGCTGCTGATGCATTAAAAGATGCGGGTGTCCAAGTTGAAGGCGTTGTGTCCATCTTTACATATGGATTAGAGAGTGCAAATCAGGCATTTGAAAAGGCAGGATTAACATACACGAGTCTTACAGATTTCAATGCCCTTGCGGAAGTTGCAATACGTTCTGGCGCGATCCGCGAAGAATCCCTTGCCTCACTTCTAGATTGGCATCAAAAGTTGAAATCGGGATCATTGCAATAATTGACTGAAGCTGGCGTTTTGCGCTAGGCTTCTTTTTTTGTATAAAAATTGAGTTCGACAGCAATCGATAGATGTCGAATGTTGCAGAATAATAGGTAGGAGTGAAAATAATAGGGATTCTAGGGAGACTTTGTCGATAGGAATAGATTTATGAGCGGATTTGTCATTTTATGATCATTTTTTGAAGGTTATGATCATATATTGCAAGTTATTATCACATTTTGTTGTTTATGATCAGTTTTGACGATTTATGAGCGAAATCGACAATTTATGATCATTTACTGTGTTTTATGAGCACGCAGCAACTACTGGACCTACTGAAAAAGAAAAACCATCATGGCGGCTGCCATGATGGTTGGAATTATGCTTTTAATTGACGTACGACATCTTCATCAGGCGTGACAAATACTGTTTTTTGCTCAAAGTAAATCACAAATCCAGGTTTTGAACCATTTGGCTTTTTCACGTGTCGCACTTCTGTGAAATCGACAGGTACGGATGCAGAACCTCGCGCTTTACTGAAATAAGCTGCGAGAGTTGCTGCCTCCTGAATCGTAGCTTCACTTGGTTCTTCATCATGAATGACAACATGTGACCCCGGTATATCTTTCGTATGGAGCCAAATATGATTTCGAGCTGCAAGCTTAGATGTCAACCAATCATTTTGACGATTATTTTTGCCGACTGAAATCTTAGTGCCGTCCGTAGACTGATACGATTCAGGCATCGGCTTTTTCGGTTTCACTTTCTTTTTGCTCTTTCGTGCTTTCATCAGCCCTAGTTCAGCAAGCTCATCACGAATTTCATCGATATCGTCTGTGGATGCTTGCATCACTTGTTGCTTGACCATTTCGAAATACTCGATGTCTTCATGAGCTTTATCCAACTGACTTGCAAGTTGAATTAATGCATTCTTCGCTTTTGTATACTTGGAAAAGTATCGTTGAGCATTATCGATAACAGATTTACGTGGATCCAGTTGAATGGTAACAGTTGTGCCTTGCTCATAATAGTTCTCCACTTCAGCTTCCTTCTGACCCTTTTCAATTGCATAGCTGTTGGCAGTAAGTAGTTCTCCGTACAATTGGAAGGTGTCTAGACGACCTGCATCTTTACGTTCTTTTTCAAGCTTCTGCACTTTTAACTTCAATTTCGCAATTTCATTATCGAGCCAACGTTCGAGATCGGCGGCTTGTGCTTTCACCCGTTCCCTCACAGCACGTGCGAAGTAGACCTTGTCTAACAATTCACCTAATTTCGGATAAACAATTGCAGACGCTTGTGCAAACGTTAACTCTGCAGCTGAAAATAATAACTTTCCGTCTTTCTCCACAGTATTAGGATGAAAAGGACCTTCGGAAAAGATGCTGACGAATTGTTGATAGGTCTTAAAAGCAGGTTGGTCTTCTGAATGAGCCAAGCGGTATAAAAGTTCTTCAGCATGAATAGGTGAAAAACCAGAGAGTTCCTGTACGACTGCTTTAGGCGTATCAAACGTAGGAAGTAATTGTTCAAACGTTTCTTGTGTAAGTGTGTAAGGATTTAGTTTGTCTTGAGGCGGTGCAGGAATGAACGGCTGCCCTGGCATAATAGTCCGATAACTGTTGACGCTTGGTGGTAAGTGTTTCATGCTATCGATGATCATATTGCGTTCAGGGTCGAGCAATAAAAAGTTGCTATGTCGGCCCATGATTTCGAAGACAATCGTGCGTTCCATATCGTCACCAATTTCGTTCTTAGAGCGAATAGTGAACTTCAAGATTCTGTCTGTTCCCATCTGTTCAACCGCTGTAATTGTCCCGCCCTCCAAGTGTTTACGGAGTGTCATACAGAACATAGGTGGCTCTTTCGGATTTTGTATCGTTTCTTCTGTAAATTGTACACGTGCATAGGAAGGATGAACCGAAAATAGTAACTTTCGGTTTTGACCACCTGCACGGATAATGAATACGGTTTCTTGTGCATTTGGTTGGTGAATTTTAGAGATTCGTCCGTTTTCTATTGCTTGTAGTTCGCGTTTCATTGCGGTCGTAAACAGTCCATCAAAGGCCATGTGAATTCCTCTTTCTTTTCGTTTTCTCCATTTTAGCACTACGCGTCTAAGATATGGTATAATACGAATACAAACTTCGGATCATTCCCGTTTAGGACTGATTTGAATGGAGAGACTACATTAGAAGAGGGATTGCATGTTTAAACAACGAGGACTTTTGATTGTTCTTTCCGGCCCCTCAGGAGTCGGCAAAGGGACAGTTCGGAAAGAACTTTTTACACAACCGGACACCAATTATGAATATTCGATATCGATGACGACACGTCTGCCTCGAGAAGGTGAAGTGGATGGAGTCGATTATTTTTTCCGCCCGCGTGAAACATTTGAAGAATTGATTTCTCAAGGTAAACTTCTTGAGCATGCAGAGTATGTTGGGAATTACTACGGCACACCGCTTGACTATGTCAACGAAACACTCGATTCAGGAAGAGATGTATTCTTGGAAATTGAAGTGGTTGGAGCAGCGCAAGTGCGTGAGAAAATGCCTGATGGTTTGTTCATTTTCTTAGCACCGCCAAGTCTTTCTCATCTAGAGCAACGTTTGGTCGGGCGTGGAACCGAAGTCCTAGAGGTCATTGCATCACGAGTTGCAAAAGCTCGCGATGAATTAGAGATGATGGACTTGTATGATTATGTAGTAGAAAACGATGAAGTTACCAAAGCGTGCGATCGTATTAATTCAATCGTAATTGCAGAGCACTGTCGTAGAGAACGCGTCGAAGCACGTTATTTAGCCATGTTGGAAGGGGAATAAGACAATGTTATATCCATCTGTTGATTCACTAAAGGAAAAAATCGATTCTAAGTACACACTGGTTTCACTTGCCGCAAAAAGAGCTCGTGAAATGCAGGAAAAGAAGGATGAGCAACTGCCTTCTTACACATCTCATAAGAATGTCGGTAAAGCACTTGAAGAAGTTGCAGCAGGCATGCTTCACAAACGTAAAACGGATGATTCCATTGTCTATGAGGACGAAATTTAAACAGCATTTGAGTTGAATACACATATGGAAGCTCCCTTAGAAAACGTACTTTCTTTGGGAGTTTGTCATTTTCGGAAAGGATGATGAAGGTGTTGGCTGATAAAAAGATCTTGTTATGCGTGACAGGAGGCATAGCGGTCTATAAAGCTGTCGTGTTGGTGAGTAAGTTGAGTCAGGCTGGAGCACAGGTGAAAGTAGTTATGAGTCGCTCCGCTATGCAATTTGTTCAACCCTTATCGTTTCAAGTAATGTCCAGGAATGATGTCTATTGGGACACATTTGACGAAAAAGAATCATCGGTTATTGCTCACATCGATCTTGCGGATTGGGCAGATCTCATTCTCGTTGCACCGACTACAGCGAATTTCATTGGAAAGCTAGCGAATGGTATCGCTGATGATATGCCTTCAACTATTTTGCTTGCAGCAACGGCACCTGTTTGGATTGCCCCTGCTATGAATGTCCATATGTACGAGCACCCTGCAGTTCTTCGAAATATCGATCGTCTGTACGAAGACGGCTATCGATTCATCGAACCTTCTGAAGGTTTTTTAGCATGTGGTTATGTTGGAAAAGGTCGCCTTGAAGAGCCTGAACGTATCGTTGAATTAGTAGATGCTTATTTCAATGAATCCCGCGATCTTCCGCTTGCTGGGAAGAAAGTAGTTGTAACAGCTGGTCCCACACTAGAGCGAATCGATCCTGTTCGATATATTTCAAACTTCTCAAGTGGGAAAATGGGGTATGCAATGGCACAAGCTGCCGTTGAGATGGGCGCTGAAACCATTTTAATATCCGGGCCTGTTTCGCTTGAATCACCTAAAGGTGTGAAACTCATTTGTATAGAAAGTGCTGCTGAGATGTTAGATGCTGTCTTGGATTATTATCAAGATGCGGATTACGTGGTGAAATCTGCTGCAGTTGCAGATTATCGCCCAATGACGGTACATGATCAGAAGATGAAGAAAAAAGATGGTACGGCATCGATTGAATTAGAACGTACCACGGATATATTGAAGACACTAGGAGCACAAAAAACAACACAACGACTCATCGGTTTTGCAGCAGAAACGACAGATGCGCTTACATACGGAAAAGGGAAATTGGAATCGAAAAATCTTGACTGGATTATTGTCAATGATGTCACTGATCCAAATGGCGGTTTCGGCAGCGATTCTAATGTCGTTACGTTAGTTTCTAGGGATGGAGTAGAACATCCATTTCCAGCGATGGAGAAAAAAGAACTTGCAAAACAATTGCTTAAAGCGATTGTCCAAGAAGGAAAACGTTCACTATGATTGCTGAAGTAATCGTGGACGTTGCAGCGTATCCAATAGACCGTCCATTTGACTACAAAATCCCGGAGCTATTCGCTGGATTTGTAGAGCCTGGGATGCGTGTGAAAGTCCCTTTTGGACCACGTAAAGTTGTCGGCTACGTAATTGCTGTGAAAGAAGAAAGTGATTTGGATATCGCTAAGTTGAAGCCATTGGAGGAACTGATTGATTTTGATCCTATTCTATCAGAGGAATTACTGAAACTATCTGAGTGGTTAGCTACAGATACGCTCGCTTACCGGATAGAAGCACTTCAAGTCATGTTGCCAGCAGCAATGCGTGCGAAGTATGAGAAGTTCATTCAAGTGGAAGACCTCCAAGCGATTACGGATGAATCATTTTTGGAATTACTTCATAAAAGAGATCGTATCCCGTTGAAAAATGCTAATACACCAGAGCTTTTGAAGCAATTAAAAGTGTATACAAAATCCGGGGCGGTTCGCGTAGATACATTGGTCAAGCAACAAACTTCGGTGAAAAAAGTACGCATGATTCATATTGAAAGCGTAGAAATTCTACAACAACTAACAGATTTACTTAGTAAGCAAGCGGTTAAGCAACGTGAACTCATCGAATGGATGCTTGAACACGCTGGACAAGCTATTGAAGCAGGAAAATTGATGGCGGATGCAAATGTATCCTCTCCTGTGCTGAAAACAGTGATAGAAAAAGGCGCAGCTATTGAGAAACAGACGGAAGTCTACCGTGAACCTGAAGCTGCAAAGCTACGCGATACGGCGATTCCTGAGCAGCTAACGAGCTACCAAACTCATGCTGTAGACGAAGTACTTCATGCGTATCGAAAGCAAGAGGATACTACATTCTTACTACATGGAATAACTGGTAGTGGAAAAACTGAAGTTTACTTGAGGACAATCGAAGAAGTGCTTGAAACTGGTAAAGAGGCTATTGTACTCGTCCCTGAAATCTCGTTGACTCCTCAAATGACATCCCGATTTATTGAACGCTTTGGGGACCAGGTGGCTGTTATGCATAGTGCATTGTCTGCGGGTGAAAAGTATGATGAGTGGCGCAGAATTCATCGAAAAGAAGTGAAAGTTGTCGTAGGTGCGCGTTCTGCAATCTTCGCGCCGTTTGAAAATCTAGGGATTATTATTTTAGATGAAGAACACGAATCGACATATAAGCAAGAAGACTCTCCACGCTACCATGCGAGAGATGTCGCGATTTGGCGCGCAACTTATAATCTATGTCCGGTCATTTTAGGAAGTGCGACACCTTCACTTGAATCATACGCACGTGCGTCTAAAGGAGTTTATCACTTATTAGAACTGCCGAAACGCGCAAAGGAACAGGCGTTGCCTACTGTAAGTGTTGTGGATATGCGCGCGGAGTTAAAAGAGGGCAATCGTTCCATGTTTTCCGTACAATTGGCGGAGGCAATCCGGATCCGATTGGAGAAGCGTGAGCAAACAGTGCTTTTTTTAAACAAACGGGGATTCTCCTCTTTTGTGCTATGTAGGGATTGTGGGACTACGATCCAATGCCCGAACTGTGATATTTCATTGACGTATCATAGAGCTACTGAAAATCTCAAATGTCACTATTGTGGGCATGAAGACCGCGTGCCCCAAACTTGCCCAGAATGCGAAAGTGAACATATTCGTTTCTTTGGGACTGGGACTCAAAAAGCGGAAGAGGAAATTGCTAAGTTGTTCCCCGAAGCGCGTGTTCTCCGTATGGATGTAGATACTACCCGCCAAAAGGGTTCACATGCTCGCTTGCTTCAGAAGTTCAGCGAAGGACAAGCGGATATTCTTTTAGGGACTCAAATGATCGCAAAAGGACTCGACTTTCCCAATATTACGTTGGTGGGAGTACTAGCGGCAGATACAACACTTCATTTAGCTGATTTCCGTGCTGCAGAAAAGACGTTTCAGTTGTTGACGCAAGTTAGTGGAAGGGCAGGTCGACATGATTTGGAAGGGGAAGTATTCGTCCAAACCTACACGCCTGAGCACTACGCAATTGAGCTTGCTAAATCTCAACTGTATGAGCCGTTCTATACAATGGAGATGAGTTCTCGTAAACAATTTGGCTATCCGCCGTTTTACTACATTGTTAATATTCAGTTTAGCCATGAAGACTTAATGAAAGTCGTTGGCTATGCAGAAAAAGCAACGCGGTTTTTATCGGAAGGTTTAAGTCCAGATAGTGTGATCATAGGGCCGACAGCATCTGCTATTAGTCGGGTGAATAATAGATATCGCTATCAATGTTTGATAAAATACAAAAAAGAACCGAAACTGACAGAGACGTTGCAAGCTCTCATCCGTTTTTACCGGACTGAGTGGATCAAAGACGGGTTAATACTCGCTGTCGATAAATCACCTGTCGTTATTTACTAAGCAGGTGTAAGAAAAGAGGAATCAGTTTGACTGTACTAGAAATTGTAAAATACCCAGCAGAAATACTTGAAACGAAAACTACTGAAGTGAAGAAGTTTGATCGTCAACTTCACAAATTACTCGATGATATGTTAGAAACGATGATCGCTGCTGATGGTGTAGGAATTGCTGCACCACAAGTAGGGCGTTCGATTCGTGCTGCAATCGTAGATATAGGCGAAGGAGATCCACCAATCGAGCTCATTAATCCTGTGATTACTGCCGTTGGCGGAGAAGATGTTGATTTGGAAGGATGTCTTAGCTTTCCAGAGTTGTACGGTGAAGTAAAGCGTCCATTCTTTGTACGTGTTGAAGCACAAGAACGAGATGGTTCGCTCTATGAATTAGAGGCAGAAAGCTTTGAAGCCCGTGCAATTATGCATGAAATAGATCACTTGGATGGTATTTTGTTTAATACAAAGATCAGTCGTATAGTCGATGCTTCTGAATTTGAACAATTGGACGAAGAACTCGTTCAACTCGAAAAGGAGGGTGAATCGAATGCATAGGCTATTATTCATGGGAACTCCTGATTTTTCAGTTCCTATTTTACGGATGTTACACGAAGAAGGCTATACAATTGTTGGCGTTGTAACGCAACCTGATAGACCGGTAGGACGCAAGCGTGTCCTCACACCTCCTCCTGTGAAAGCTGAAGCCTTGCGTCTAGGACTTCCAGTTATTCAGCCAGAAAAGTTAAGAGGGTCATCTGAGTTGGAAGAAATTAAAGCGTTAGCTCCAGACTTGATCGTAACAGCAGCGTTTGGTCAGATTTTACCGAAAGCTTTGCTTGAAGTTCCTAAGTTAGGATGCATTAATGTGCACGCTTCGCTACTACCTGCCTATCGTGGAGGTGCACCGATTCATCAGGCGGTGATGGATGGCTGTACTGAAACGGGTGTTACTATTATGTACATGGCAGAAAAACTAGATGCTGGTGATATCATTTCACAAGCGAATGAAACAATTTTGCCGACAGACGATACGGGTATGATGTTTGAAAAGCTATCTCGTACGGGAGAAAATCTATTAAAAGAAACATTACCATCCATTTTGGAAGGAACAAATGAACGGATTCCTCAAGATGAAGAACTGGTTACATTTGCGAAAAATATCTCACGCGAACAAGAGCGTATCGATTGGACGCGTCCGGGTATGGATATCCATAACCAAGTAAGAGGACTTTCTCCATGGCCAACAGCATATACAACATTCGGCGATGAAAACGTGAAGATTTGGAAGACAGAAGCAATGCAAACAGACAGTGAAGGCAAGCCGGGTGAAATTATCGAATTGACGAAAGAACATATTCTAGTGAAGTCCGGTGATGATACAGCAGTTGCGATTACGGAATTGCAGCCCTCAGGAAAAAAACGCATGACTGCATCCGTATTCTTAAATGGAACGGGTAGTCAGTGGGAAAAAGGAGATCTCTTCCTATGACAGCTAAGAAGAAAATAATGATGCAAGGGAACGTCCGCGATGCAGCCCTATCCATTCTGCTTGAAGTGAGTCGCAACCAAGCGTACAGCAATCTATTACTAACAAAAACAATGAAGTCTTATGCAATTAGAGAACAGGACAAGCCGCTGTTAACAAATTTAACTTACGGTACGTTGCAATATCGATTGACGTTAGATTATTATCTAGCACCATTCATTAAAGGGAAATTGGATGATTGGGTTCGTGAACTGTTACGTATGTCACTGTATCAGATTGTCTACTTAACAAAAATACCTCCACATGCTGCTGTAAACGAAGCAGTAGAAATTGCAAAAGTACGTGGACACAAAGGAACAACCGGATTAGTAAATGGAGTACTTCGCTCTGTATTGCGCCAAGGAGTCCGTTCTCTTGATGAAGTAACAGATGGAATTACACGTTTGTCATTAGAGACAAGTCATCCTGAGTGGCTAATTCGTCGTTGGATTGACCAGTACGGTATAGAAGTGACTTCAGAAATGGCACGTGCTAATAATGAACCACCAACGAATACGGCGCGTGTTAATATCGCACAGACAACTGTTGAAAAAGCGTTGCATCAGTTGAAGAGTGAAGGGGCAAAAGTAGAGTTAGGGAAAGTGGTACCTGAAGCAATCTATTGCCATTCTGGGAATGTCGCGAAAACCTATACGTATACGAAGGGCTGGTTAACTGTTCAAGATGAAAGCTCGATGCTTCCTGTCTATGCACTCGATGTGCATCCAGGGATGAAGGTACTTGATATGTGTGCAGCACCTGGAGGCAAAACGACCCAAATCGCAGAGCATTTAGATGATAAAGGAGAAGTGCATGCGCACGATCTTCATGAACACAAATTGCTACTAATCGAAGAGAATGCAGAACGTTTAGGACTAAAATCGATTTGGACATCAAGCGGGGATAGCCGCGAACTAAATTACACGTATGAACCGGATACGTTCGATCGGATTTTAGTGGACGCACCTTGTAGTGGTCTTGGAGTTATTCGACGAAAACCAGAAATTAAGTATAACAAGACAGAAGCAGATCTCGAATCGCTCACGAAAATACAATCAGAGCTACTTGAAATGGCATGGACACTCGTCAAGCCGGGCGGCAAGATTGTCTACAGTACGTGTACTGTTGATAAAACTGAAAATGAAGGCGTAGTATTGCAGTTTCTAGAACGCCATCCGGAAGCTGTGAAACTGGTGCCAGAATTCTTCGAAGAAGCAGGATTAGCTACACCGAACGGTATGTTACAAGTGTTACCACAACATTTCGGAAGTGATGGATTTTTCGCAGCCACTTTGCAAAAGCCAGCTGCTAACAACTAAAGAACGTACAGGGATGGGGGAAGCGCGATGCATTTCAGTGTACGAACGGATATTGGTAAGAAACGCACATTCAATGAAGATCAGGCTGCCGTATTCGTTCTTGAAAATGGCTATGTGTTAGCTGTAATTGCAGATGGCATGGGTGGACATCGAAGTGGAGATGTTGCTAGTGCAATGGCAGTTCGTTTGATGGGTGAACAGTTCAATGAGTTAGGGACGACGATTCCACAGTCTGCAGAAACCTGGACGGCTTGGTTGAACTCGATAGTTCGTGAAGTGAATCAATTGATTTTTGAAAAGGCGCAGTCTTCTTCAGAACACGAAGGGATGGGAACTACCCTCGAAGTTGCTGTTATTGCTGAAGGTAATTGCTACATCGCTCATGTAGGAGACAGTCGAGTCTATTCCGTTAAAGCAGATACGATTACGCAACTTACAAAAGATCATTCTTATGTGAATGCATTATTAGCAAGTGGTGAAATCACTGAAGAAGAGGCTGAAGTCCATCCTCAACGTAACTGGATTATGCGCGCTGTCGGTTCTGAAAAGGACATCGAACCTGAGTTTTATCATGTCGCATTAAATAAAGGAGACTATCTTTTATTGTGCACAGATGGTCTAAGCAACAAAGTGGACTCAGAAAAGATGCGTGAACTAATTACTGCTGATGGATCTCTTGATAAGAAAGTGAATCAGCTGATTGATTTAGCGAATGAAAGGGGAGGAGAGGACAATATCACTGCGGTATTGCTTGCCTCTACCGACCACGGAGCAGGTGTCTTATGATTGGGAATCGAATTGGAGGCCGCTATGACATCATCGGTACCATTGGTGAGGGCGGTATGTCTAAAGTTTATGTCGCTCACGATGTGATTTTGGATCGAGATGTTGCTATTAAAGTCTTGAATTATGATTTTGCGCACGAAGAAGAGTTGAAGCGTAGATTTCAACGCGAAGCTCTTTCAGCTACCAGTTTGACTCATCCTAACATCGTTAATATTTTTGATGTCGGAGAAGAGGGAGAACTTCACTATTTAGTAATGGAATATGTGAAGGGATTGACGTTAAAGCGCTTCATTTTGGAAAATGGTCCACTTGAACCTGCAAAAGCGATTCCTATTATGTTGCAACTTGTTGCGGCTATTTCAAATGCACATCATAACGGAATCATCCATCGGGATGTAAAGCCACAAAATATTTTAATGGATGAAGAAGGGCATGTGAAGATCACAGATTTCGGTATAGCTATGGCTCTTACAGCCACATCTCATACGAAAACGAATTCTGTACTTGGAACGGTCCATTATTTATCACCTGAACAAGCACGCGGCAGAATGGCTACAAAAAAATCCGATGTGTATTCACTAGGAATTGTCTTCTATGAGTTGTTGACTGGGAAACTACCGTTTTCAGCAGAAACAGCTGTTGCGGTCGCTCTCAAGCATTTACAAGAAGAAACGCCTTCTGTGCGTGCAGAATTCCCTTCGATTCCTCAGAGCGTAGAAAATATCATATTGAAAGCAACAGCAAAAGACGCAAGTCACCGATACGTTTCTGCAGATGAAATGTATGAAGATTTACGTACGGCACTTGAGCCGTCTCGGATGAACGAGCAGAAGTTTGCAATTCCGTTGTTTGACGAAGATGAAACAAGGGCGCTTCCAATTATAAAAGATGCCCCTAGTTTGATGGATTCTGAACAAACTGTGAAAATTGAACCAGTCCGTGTAGAGTCGGTTCAACTGCAGCAACAGCCTGCGAAAAAGAAACGTAAGAAATGGCCAGTTATTGCAAGTTTAGCAATCCTTATTGCCGCTATCGTTGCAGTGCTCTATATTACCGGAGTTTTTGACCAACAAGTAGCTGTACCGGACGTGATCGGTAAAGATGAAGCGGATGCGACTGCACTTTTAGAAGAACTTGGTTTTGTAGTCGATAACAAACTAGAGCAACCTTCTGAGGAGTATGAAAAAGGGGAAGTTTTCAGAACAATCCCTGAAGCGAAAAAAGAACGTGATAAAGGCAGCGCCGTGAAGTTATACGTGAGTACAGGCAAAGAGACGATGGCATTCAGTGACTATACAAATCGTGAATACAAGTCGATAAAAGAACGGTTGGGAATATACAAGTTCAAGTCGATTGAATCTGAAGAAACCTACAGTGATGAACCAGCCGGAACCATATTAGGTCAAGATCCCGAACCGGATTCTGAAGTAGTTCCTGGAGATACAGATGTCGTATTCACGGTGAGCAAAGGACCTGAAACGCGGAGCTTAGAAAGTTTAATAGGATTTACCGATGATCAGCTAAATAAGTATGCCATCACATCCGGTTTCAATATTGAAGTCGTTAAAAATAGTAATTCTGACACCATACCTGCAGGGCAGGTTATGAAACAAGAGCCATCCTCAGGTCAGTCGTTGCCTATAGGATCTAAAGTAAGTGTGACGGTATCAAAAGGACCTGCGCAAAAACCTACTAAGCTCTATGTTAAACGTGTGAAAATCCCTTATGAAGTAATAGAGGGCGACGACTCTTTAGAGGATGAGGTAAATCCACCACAAACGGTGCGTATTTATATTCAAGACCGTGAACATTCCATGACGGATCCTACTAAGGAATTTGAAATAACAGAAGATGTTGAAGAACAAATTACAGTTGAACTTGAAGAAGGCCAACGTGGTGGTTATAGAATTCTTCGAGGTACAACGGTCATTGAAGAAAAGACTTTTGACTATAAAGACATACAATAAGGATGGGGATTGGATGGCAGAAGGCCAGATTAGAAAAGCGATTAGTGGATTTTACTATGTGAAGTACGATGGTGGGACAGTGCGTTGTAGAGGAAGAGGCGTTTTCAGAAAGCGCAAGATCACTCCGCTTGTTGGTGATTGGGTAACATATGTACAAGAGGGTGTCGAAGACGCGACGATTACTGAAGTTCATCCGAGAAAAAACGAATTAGTACGTCCGCCTGTCTCCAATATTGACTTGGCGTTACTTGCTGTTTCGATTGTCGAACCGACTTTCAGTTTTAATTTACTGGATCGCTTTCTTGTCCTTGTCGAGTCCCATTACATTAAGCCAGTTATTTGTTTCACGAAAAAAGACAAAGCGAATGAACAAGAAGTTCAGGCAGCAGAAAAAGCTGCGGATTACTACCGTTCGATTGGTTATTCAGTTCTCTTGACGTCTATCGATGAACCAGGACTGATCGAAAAACTGCTCCCTTATTTAGAAGGGAATACAACAGTTCTTGCAGGGCAATCAGGTGTTGGGAAATCGACACTTTTGAATACATTGCTTCCAGGTCTGCTTCTTGAGACGGGTGAAATATCTGAAGCACTTGGACGTGGTAAGCATACGACCCGCCACGTTGAACTGCATGAAGTAGCAGGAGGCTTAGTTGCCGACACACCTGGTTTTAGTTCACTCGAGTTCGATACATTAGAGAAACAAGAATTAGGAAGTTGTTTCCCAGAATTCCTGGAAGCGGCGGAACAATGTAAGTTTAGAGGCTGCTTGCATTTGAAAGAGCCTTCGTGTGAAGTAAAAAGGCTAGTGGATACAGGAGAAATCCTGAAAAGTCGTTACACGCACTACTTACAGTTTTTGCAGGAAATAACCGAAAGAAAGCCGAGGTATTAATAGGATGATAAAAATAGCACCCTCTATCTTATCAGCAGATTTTGCAAAGCTTGGTGATGAAATTAAAGAAGTGGAACAAGGAGGCGCTGATTGGATCCATGTAGACGTTATGGATGGTCATTTTGTTCCGAATATTACAATAGGTCCGCTTATTGTTGAAGCCATTCGACCTGTTACAACATTGCCGCTCGATGTACATTTAATGATTGAAGAACCAGATCGGTATATTGAACAATTTGCAAATGCTGGTGCGGATTACATTACAGTACACGTGGAAGCTTGCCGTCATTTGCATAGAACGATTCAACTCATTCGTTCTCATGGAGCTAAGCCTGGCGTCGTGCTGAATCCACATACACCTGTTGAAACAATTCTTCATATATTGGAAGATATTGATCTTGTCCTATTCATGACAGTGAACCCTGGCTTTGGCGGTCAGAAATTCATTTCATCTGTCGTACCAAAGGTTCAACAACTATCTGACATCATTAAAGAACGTAACTTATCGATTGAAATTGAAATCGATGGCGGAATTACGCCTGAAACCATCGGTGTTTGTGTGGAAGCGGGAGCTACTGTCTTTGTTGCAGGCTCAGCAGTTTACAACCAACAAGATCGTGCAGCAGCTATACAAAAAATTCGTACTGCTGGAGAAAAGGCGCAAGGACTGTGAAGACAATTATAATTTGTGCAGGAGGGCCAGAGGAAGAAATTATCCCTCTGGCTCCTTTTTTAGAAGATGGTGCCGAGTTCATCGGAGCAGATAGAGGTACGCTTCGACTGCTTGCAGCAAATATCATCCCGATTGCTGCTATCGGTGATTTCGATTCAGTAAGTGAAGCAGAAATGAAAAAGATAGAAGCAACTGGGTGTTTTCTGGAAAAACGTTCCCCTGAAAAGGATGAAACAGATACAGAATTGGCATTGAGTTATGCTTATTCTAAAGAGCCAGATCGAATTATTTTGACGGGAGTTACAGGTGGTCGGTTAGATCACATGTTTTCCGTCCTTCAGCTTTTAGTTCGTAATGTAAGTCACATGAAATCTACCCAACTCATTATGGCGAATCGTCAAAATGAACTCACCTTACTTCAGAAAGGGACTTATACTATCGAGCACAACGAACAGTTTAAGTACCTCTCCTTTTACAGCATGACTGAAGCAGTCAAAGGATTGACCCTAAAGGGTGTGAAGTATGAAGTGTCTGGCGAGGAGATTATTTTTGGAGATACTCGCTTCACAAGCAACGAGATACTCGAAGCATCTTGTACTATCTCACTACTTGCCGGCATATGTTTAATGGTAAGGAGCTCAGATTCCTGAAAGGAGTGGGGAGTTGCGTATTTATACATTTACATTACCGAAGTTTGTAAGCGGAATTGTACGGAAGTGCATGGTCGTGTTTTCTAAAGAGGAGACAGCGAAAGCTAAACCGACCTCAACAGCATCAAAGAAACGTAAAAAGCGACATGAAAAAACGCCAGGCTGAACTTCAGCCTGGCGTTTTTATTGGTTGCGGTCTATTATACGCGTTGAACTTTACCTGATTTAAGTGCGCGGGCAGATACCCAAACACGCTTCGGCTTGCCGTTCACAAGAATACGGACTTTTTGAAGGTTCGCACCCCAGACACGTTTACTAGAGTTCATTGCGTGGGAACGATTATTCCCTGCACGTGCTTTGCGACCAGTAATTACACATTCCTTAGCCATTTTATAACCTCCTCGCGAATGATGATTAAGCGTTTCACTTATAATTCGCATACTAGATTAATTTATCATATCCATCTATACCTTGCAAGCTTTTTTCTCTGTTCTCTCAAGCAATTTTCCTTTACACGGTTTAGAAAACGCTTGCTTTCTTTTCTTATAGGCTTGTATATAGTACAATGTGAACAGTGAAACTGGATTCAGGAGGGATAACAGTATGTCAATTCAAATAGAAAACGATTATGGGAAAATTGATATAACGAATGACACCATTGCCCGGATCGTAGGTGAAGCTACAATTGAATGTTATGGAGTCGTAGGAATGGCTTCTAGGCATCAAATTCGAGACGGACTGACAGAAATTCTGAGAAAAGAAAACTTCGGTAAAGGTGTTATCGTAAAAAACGACGGTGCTGACACCCAGATTGATTTGTTCATAATTGTAGGATATGGAACGAAAATAACTGAAGTTGCCTACCAAGTACAATCCAAGGTTCAATACACACTTAAAAAAATACTCGGGATGAAAATCGGTTCCGTCAATATTTATGTACAGGGCGTTCGAGTGACGAACCTGTGAAGGAGGAACACAGTTCTATGAAGTCGATAGATGGATATAAGTTTGCAGAGATGGTCCAAATGGGCGCACACCACCTTAAACAAAATGCGGATTACGTAGATTCTTTGAACGTATTTCCCGTACCTGACGGAGACACAGGGACAAATATGAATTTGTCTATGACATCCGGTGCAAAGGAAACGGAGGCGAACGTTGAGTCACACCTCGGAAGAACAACATTAGCCTTATCTAAAGGTTTACTCATGGGCGCACGTGGAAATTCAGGCGTAATTTTGTCACAACTATTCCGTGGATTCGGAAAAGCAGTTGAAGAGAAAGATGTAGTAACAGCAAGTGAATTTGCAGAAGCGCTACGTTATGGTGTTGAAACTGCTTATAAAGCCGTTATGAAGCCTGTAGAAGGAACAATTTTAACAGTTGCAAAAGATGCAGCAAACTGTGCTGTAGAAACGGCTGCAACTGAAACGGATATCATTCAGTTAATGGGGTCTGTATTGACTGAAGCGAAGGCATCTCTGAAAAGAACGCCAGACCTATTGCCTGTGTTGAAGGAAGTAGGAGTCGTAGATAGTGGTGGCCAAGGCCTCGTATACGTTTACGAAGGGTTTTTTGCTTGTTTGAAAGGTGAGGAATTACCTGAACGAACAGTCGTCCAATCCATGGACGAACTTGTGAGTGCAGAACACCATCGCAATGTTCAAGGATTCATGGATACAGCAGATATCGAATTTGGATATTGTACGGAATTCATGGTGAGATTTGAAGATGACAAAACGGCACAACAGCCTTTTGATGAAGACAAATTCAGATTACAATTGAACGAAATGGGTGACTCTTTATTAGTCATTTCAGATGAAGAGATCGCAAAAGTACATATCCATACAGAAGACCCTGGGGATGCGTTGTCTTGTGGACAACAATACGGTTCTCTCATTAATATTAAAATTGAAAATATGCGTCAGCAACATATGGACATCGTTGGTGACCAATCAGCACGTAAAAAAGCGACTCCTGTTAAGAAACATCCGTATGCTATTGTAACAGTTGCGATGGGCGAAGGAATAGCAGACTTGCTAAGAAGTATTGGGGCATCCTACGTAATTGAGGGTGGCCAAACAATGAACCCGTCTACCGAGGACATCGTGAAAGCGATTCAAGAAGTAGGTGCGGAACGAGTTCTTATCTTGCCGAATAACAAAAATATTATTCTTGCTGCTGAACAAGCTGCAGAAGTTTCAGGAATTGAAGCAGCAGTCGTTACGACTAAATCCGTACCAGAAGGGCTTGCAGCTATTTTAGCCTTTAACCCTGAAGCAGATGTAACAGCAAATGCGAAGTCAATGAACGCTGCAGCTTCGGTTGTAAAAACGGGGCAGGTCACAACTGCAGTGCGTGATACGTCTATTGACGGAGTAGCTATTCATAAAGACGATTACATGGCGATTTCGAACGGTAAAATCACTGTAGCGACGCCATCTCTAGAAACGACAATGAAGTCTTTAATTGATGATTTAATCGCAGCAGATGATGAAATCGTAACAGTTATCTATGGAGAAGGTGTATCTGAACAAGATGCTAAGCAGATGACTGCCTATATTGAAGGTCAGTTTGAACACGTAGAAATCGAATTATATAATGGAAAACAACCACTCTATCCATATATATTATCGGTAGAATAAACACCAGTAAAAGCGTCACGGCTCCTAGTCGTTGGCGCTTTTCCTATGGTTTTTTTAGGAGATAAGAATTTTGTTTTCTAACAGCTGTTCGTGTAGAATGAATACTAGGAATATGGGCAAAAGGGGGATTTTTTGATGAAATTCAGATCCGTTTTTGAAATTATAGGACCTGTCATGATAGGGCCTTCATCTTCACATACAGCAGGAGCTGCACGAATTGGACTTGTAGCGAGAGATTTGTTTGGCCGACAACCAAAATGGGCGAAAATCCACTTATATGGTTCTTTTGCAGAGACTTATAAAGGCCATGGAACAGACGTTGCAATTGTTGGTGGTCTATTAGGTTACGATACGTTCGATGTAAGAATTCGCACAGCATTTGAGGATGCAGAAAAACTTGGGATGTCTTTTGAATTCATCGCTGAAGAAGAAGAGATGGATCATCCAAATACGGCAAAACTAATCATTGGTGATCAAGATGGTGAAATGCAACTCATCGGTATCTCTATCGGCGGAGGAACGATGGAAGTAGTAGAGCTGAATGGTTTTCCACTTCGTCTTTCAGGACATTTCCCTGCTTTACTAGTTGTGCATGATGACCGTGCGGGTGTTATTGCAAATGTATCGAACGCAATTGCTGCGCAAGATATGAATATTGCTCATATGGAAGTTGGCAGAAAAGAGAAGGGCAAAATGGCGCTTATGGTCATCGAAGTCGACCAAGTCGTCAATGATGAACTGATTGAAGAATTGCGCAACATTCCAAATGTCACACAAGTATCAACATTAGCGAACTAAGGGGGCACCTAAATTGGATATTCTATTTTCGAATGTAAAAGAACTTATAGCGGTTGCTGAAAAAGATCAGCAACCAATTTCAGAGATCATGATTCGTCAAGAGATGCTTTTAACACGTAGATCTCGAGAAGACATAGTTGCACAAATGGAGAACAACTTAGCAGTGATGGAAAGTTCTGTAGAAGAGGGATTAAAAGGAGTACATTCTCCTTCCGGGTTAACTGGAGGAGATGCTGTACTTATACAAAACTACATGAAGACAGGCAAGTCATTATCTGGTGAGCTTTTGCTGGATGCAGTGAGTAAAGCCGTTGCGACAAACGAAGTAAACGCAGCAATGGGACTAATCTGTGCAACTCCTACTGCGGGTGCAGCAGGAATTGTTCCTGGAACACTGTTCGCTGTTAAGAACAAACTTAATCCGACACGTGAAGAAATGGTCAATTATTTGTTTACTTCAGGTGCTTTTGGTTTTATTGTAGCGAATAATGCCTCGATTTCAGGTGCTGCTGGTGGATGTCAGGCTGAAACTGGATCCGCAGCATCTATGGCTGCTGCTGCAATTGTTGAAATGGCTGGCGGAACTCCTCAGCAAAGCGCAGAGGCTTTTTCGATTGTCATGAAAAACATGCTCGGCCTCGTCTGCGATCCAGTCGCAGGGCTCGTCGAAGTGCCTTGTGTGAAACGTAATGCAATGGGTGCGGCGAAAGCACTCGTAGGTGCAGATATGGCGCTTGCTGGTGTTGTCAGCGTCATTCCTACTGATGAAGTGATTGAAGCAATGCACAAAATCGGTCAGTCTATGCCTTCAGCATTACGTGAAACAGCAAAAGGTGGTCTAGCTGCCACTCCAACAGGTAAAGCGTTGGAAGCAAAAATCTTCGGTCAGGACAAGGAATCCCGTGACACGGTCACTAAGTGAATCCGTTAATACACTTAAAGGGATTGGTAAATCAGCTGACGAGCAGCTGGAAAAGTTAGGCATCGAAACAATTGAACAGTTAGTAATGATGTTTCCCTACAGACATGAGGATTTTAGATTGAAAGACTTATCTGAGACCCCACATGAGGAACGCGTTACGATCGAAGGACGGGTGGAGAGTGTTCCATCCGTCCTGTTTACCGGGAAAAAGCGTTCACGTCTTCAAGTGCAGTTATTAGTAGGCAATCATTTAGTGAAAGCTGTGTTTTTCAACCAGCACTACTTGAAAGATCGAATAAATCCAGGTCAAATTGTTACGATTACGGGTAAGTGGGACCGAGGTAGACAACTTATCAATGTGAGCAACTTTAAAGAGGGTCCTAAAGTCGGGCAATCGGATTTTGAACCCCTTTATAGTTTGAAAGGGATAGTGAAACAGCCTACGTTCAGAAGGTGGATGAGAACCGCTCTGGATGAGGTCGTGCACGTAATACCTGAAACATTGCCATCTCAGTTGCTCGAATCATACAAGCTACCTGGAATTGCAGAGACGTTAGAAATGGTGCACTTTCCAAACAGTCCGGAAGACGTGAAACAGGCTCGACGTCGCGTAGTGTATGAAGAGTTATTACATTTCCAACTAAAAATGGCGGCGCTCAAAAAGGTCCGTAAGGCTGCAGGAAAAGGAACGACAATCCTGTACGATTTAGAGAAATTGAAACAATTTATAGCAACACTTCCGTTTGAGTTAACGGGGGCTCAAAAGCGAGTCGTCAATGAGTTATGTGCTGAACTGAAAAGTCCGCTCCGTATGAACCGTCTTCTTCAAGGTGATGTAGGATCCGGTAAAACAGTGGTCGCAGCAATTGCGCTTTATGCTGCGATTACAGCTGGTTTCCAAGGTGCATTAATGGCTCCAACTGAAATTCTAGCCGAACAACACGCAGCAACGCTTGCGAGTTGGTTGGAACCGGTCGGTGTGTCTGTTGCATTTTTGTCTGGATCTACAAAAGGGAAAGCGCGTCGAGAACTTATCGCTCGACTGGAAAGTGGAGAAATTGATTTACTAATTGGAACGCACGCGCTTATACAGCCTGATGTGAACTTCCATCGACTTGGACTTGTTATTACAGATGAGCAACATCGATTTGGAGTCGAACAGCGTCGTATTTTACGTGACAAAGGGGAGAGTCCTGATGTACTTTTCATGACGGCTACCCCAATCCCTAGAACACTTGCCATCACTGTGTTTGGTGAAATGGATGTTTCTTTGTTGGACGAAATGCCAGCTGGTAGAAAAGAAATTGAAACCCATTGGCTGAAGGAGGATTCGCTCGCACCTGTGCTTCGTAGAATGGAAAAAGAATTACAAGCAGGCAGACAGGCGTATGTCATTTGTCCATTAATCGAGGAATCGGATACGCTAGACGTGCAAAATGCTGTAGAAGTGTTCGGACAATTATCTACGTATTTTGCAGGTCGATTCCAAGTAGGACTCATGCACGGGAGACTTCATTCGGACGAAAAAGATGCAGTTATGCGCGATTTTAGTGATGGTAAAATTCAATGTTTAGTATCAACGACTGTTGTAGAGGTCGGAGTGAACGTACCAAATGCGACGTTTATGTTAATTTATGATGCAACACGATTCGGTCTCGCTCAACTGCACCAATTGAGAGGGCGAGTCGGTCGAGGTGCAGATCAGTCTTACTGTGTCTTGCTCGCTGATCCGAAGAGTGAAGAAGGAAAAGAGCGCATGATGACCATGGCGGAGACGAATGATGGCTTTTTATTAGCTGAAAAAGATTTGGAACTTCGAGGATCAGGCGACTTTTTCGGAAAAAAACAAAGTGGCTTACCGGAATTCAAAATGGCGGATCTCGTTCATGATTTCCGTGCGTTAGAGACAGCTCGTCAAGATGCTGAACGAATATTGGAAATGGAAGCTTTCTGGTCTGATCCAGAATACGTGAATCTTCGAACGACAGTTCAAGCATCAGGAGTTTTTGAAAATGACAGGATTGACTAACATCGATTTGCTACTGTTCTTGGCTAGCGCTGTATGTAGTTTTGGAATGCTAAGAGTATACCCTCTTGCATTCTTTTTTTTATCTTTATATACTGTTACTATTACCAAGTGCTAATCATGAGGAGTGACTAGGTTGCGAGTACTTAAAAAAGAACGTCAGCAGCAGCTGGCAGAGCTGTTGGATGAAACCCCTTTTTTAACCGATGAGGAAATCGCACACCACTTCGGAGTGAGCGTACAGACGATACGATTGGATCGGCTTGAATGTGGAATTCCCGAACTGCGCGAGCGGATGAGAACAGCTGCAACTGAAACAATTGCGGATAAAGTTAGAGCGCTGCAGCAAGAAGAAGTCATTGGTGAAATTATTGATATCGAATTGGATAGCAAAGCGATTTCAATTCTTGACATTACGCCACTTCATGTTTTTCAGAAAAGTGGCATTGCAAGAGGGCATCATTTGTTCGGCCAAGCGAATTCCTTAGCGGTCGCAGTTCTTGACGATGAACTCGCATTGACCGCAAAATCTGTGCTACACTTTGTCAAGCCCGTGAAGGCAGGAAATCGAGTAATTGCTCGAGCAATTGTCCTTGAAAAAAGGGATAATCGAACTCTTGTTGAAGTGACTTCCACAGTTGGAGATGAGCTGGTGTTCAGTGGTGAATTTCAAATGTATCGCTCTACGGGGACGAGTCAGGAGGAAATACTATGAAAATTGCAGTAGATGCGATGGGTGGCGATCACGCCCCGAAAGAAATCATCGCAGGCGTATTACAAAGTCTTCAAGAATTTAATGACATACATATAGAGCTTTATGGTGATGAATTGGCAATGGCACCTTATCTAAAAGTGCACGACCGATTGACTGTTCATCCTTGTAGCGAAGTGATCTCATCTGATGATGAACCTGTAAAAGCTGTCCGTAGAAAAAAGGATGCTTCTATGGTCCGCATGGCACAAGCAGTAAAAGATGGGGAAGCTGATGCGTGTGTATCTGCAGGGAATACAGGGGCGTTGATGGCGGCTGGATTATTCATTGTCGGGCGTATTGAAGGGATTGAACGCCCGGCACTCGCACCGACTTTACCAACTATCGGAGGCGAAGGCTTCGTACTGCTCGATGTAGGAGCAAACGCTGATGCAAAACCTAGTCAACTGGTTCAGTACGCAATTATGGCAAGTATTTATGCCGAAAAAGTGAGAGGGATACAAAATCCTCGAGTAGGCTTATTGAATATCGGAACAGAAGCGGGTAAAGGGAACGACTTAACAAAAGGTGCGTATGAAGAGCTTATGAAGGCACCGCTTAACTTTATCGGAAATATCGAAGCCCGTGATTTGTTGACAGGTACTACAGATGTAGCTGTTACAGATGGATTTACAGGTAATATGGTGTTAAAAACGATAGAAGGTACCGCATCAGGCTTATTTGCGATGTTGAAAGATGTGTTTTCATCCTCGATTAAGACAAAAATTTCTGCCGCACTCGTAAAGGACGATTTACGGGGATTGAAGAAACAAATGGATTATACAGAGTATGGAGGAGCAGGTCTGTTTGGTTTAAATTCACCTGTTATTAAAGCTCATGGTTCGTCTAATGGAACGGCAGTGAAAAATGCGATACGGCAGGCACGTATTATGGTGGAGCATCGTGTAAGTGAAACCATTCGTGAAACCATTAAAGAGGAGGAGACACGATGACAAAGGTTGCATTTCTATTCCCGGGACAAGGGTCACAAAAAGTAGGGATGGGTGCGGAGTTAGCTGCGCTTGCGAACAGTAATAAATTTTTCGAAACAGCAGACCGCGAATTAGGCTTTTCATTGAGCGGTCTTATGACTGAGGGACCGCAAGAAGAATTGACAGTGACGTATAACGCACAACCAGCACTATTGACGGTCGGTGCGATGATTGCAGATCGTCTTACAGCAGCAGGGATTCAGCCCACTTATACGGCAGGTCATAGTTTAGGTGAATATACAGCATTGTATGCTTCAGGCGCATTATCTTTTGAAGATGCAGTCAAAACAGTTCATCAGCGTGGCCTATTCATGAACGAAGCGATGCCTGCGGGTGAAGGTGCAATGGCAGCGATTCTTGGGCTTGGTTTGGAATCATTGACAGACGTGACTAATGCTATCACAGCTGAAGGACATCTCGTACAGCCTGCAAATCTCAACTGTCCTGGACAAGTCGTTATTTCAGGAACCAAAGCAGGAGTGGATGAAGCATGCGTGCGTTTGAAAGAAGCAGGAGCTAAGCGTGCAATCATGCTGGACGTTAGTGGACCTTTCCACTCAGAACTGATGCGACCGGCAGCGGGGAAACTTGCTGAAGTATTGGAACGTATTCAGATGAATGAAGTACAAGTACCTGTTATCGCTAACGTAACAGCTAACCCTGTAACGAAAAGTGATGAAATCAAACATTTACTCATTGAACAGTTATTTTCACCTGTTCGTTGGGAAGAGTCTGTCCGTCAAATGCTCGAATTAGGTGTGACACAATTCATCGAGTGTGGCCCTGGCAAAGTGCTTAGCGGTCTTGTTCGTAAAATCGACCGGAGTGCTACAGTATGGCCAGTGTATGACGAAGAGACACTGAATGCAGTTATAGAAGCATCTAAGGAGTGGTCTTGATGGGGAAGTTTACAGGTAAGACAGCCGTTGTGACTGGCGCATCTCGTGGAATTGGACGAGAAGTGGCACTATTGCTCGCTTCAGAAGGTGCAAATGTCACGGTCAATTACAGTGGCAGCCAAGAGCGTGCAGAACAGGTTGTTAAGGAAATCGAAGCGAATGGCGGAAAAGCAATCGCTGTTCAGGCAGATGTAACTTCAGCTGACAGCGTAAAGGCGCTAATGGATAAAACCATGGATACATTCGGTTCAATCGATTTACTTGTGAATAATGCAGGGATTACAAAAGATAATTTGCTTATGCGTATGAAAGAAAATGAGTGGGACGCTGTTATCGATACGAATTTAAAGGGTGTTTTCCTTTGCACGAAAGCAGTATCCCGACAAATGATGAAACAACGTGCAGGTAGTATTGTAAATATGGCATCCGTTGTTGGAATTGCAGGAAATGCTGGACAGGCAAACTATGTTGCGGCGAAAGCCGGCGTAATCGGCCTGACAAAAACAACAGCAAAAGAGCTAGCATCTCGCGGGATTACGGTTAACGCAGTTGCTCCTGGATTCATCACAACGGATATGACAGATGCTCTAGGAGACGACATGAAAGATCAGTTGCTTAATGGCATTCCACTAGGATCGCTAGGACGACCTGAAGATGTTGCGAAAGCTGTGGCGTTCTTGTTGTCCGAAGATGCGTCTTATATAACTGGACAAGTGTTAAATGTAGATGGCGGCATGGTAATGTAATAGATTTTGTTACTATGTTAATTTGAATTTATCCCAACAGTAGCCAGGGCTCGTGGCCGTTTCGAAAGGAAAAACAGGACAAAGAGAGTAGTGCTGTTTCCTTCCTCCAACGCCCATCGCCCTAAACGGCTACTTCCACTTTTTACTTTGAGAGGAGGTGAAATATAGTGGCTACAGTCTTAGAGCGTGTAACAAAGGTAGTTGTCGACCGTTTAGGAGTCGATGAAAGTGAAGTGAAACCAGAAGCTTCTTTCACTGATGATCTAGGTGCAGACTCATTGGATGTTGTTGAATTAGTTATGGAACTAGAAGACGAATTCGACATGGAAATTTCTGATGATGATGCTGAAAAAATCAGCACAGTAGGAAGTGCTGTCTCATATATCGAAGAAAAAACTAAATGAGTATAGCACAGAGACGCTTTCGCCCTTTTAGCCTAAAGGTCGGGAGTGTCTCTTTTCCATTTTGCACTACGGTTGCGGACGAGGTAGAATAAAGGAGAACTAGTTAAGAAGGGCGGATTTAATGAATGACAACTAATAAAAAAACAACTGACAAATCATCTAAGATGGTTTTACCTGTAGCAGTACGAAAAAAGTTCGAAGAGCTACAAGAGCGCTTGGACGTACATTTTGAAAACGTGCCATTGCTGTATAACGCGTTTACGCACTCTTCGTACGTGAATGAGCATCGCGGTAAAAAGTTCACAGACAACGAACGATTAGAGTTTTTAGGTGATGCGGTCCTGGAATTGGCAGTCTCACAATACTTGTATACGACTGAACCGAATAAGAGTGAAGGGGAATTGACGAAGTTGCGTGCAGCAATTGTTTGTGAACCCTCTTTAGTTACGTTCTCAATGGAACTCAACTTTGGTGACTACATTCTTTTAGGAAAAGGCGAAGAGCTAACGGGTGGCCGAACACGCCCCGCACTATTAGCAGATGTATTTGAAGCTTTTATCGGTGCACTTTATTTGGATCAAGGATTTGACGTATCGATTGATTTCCTAGAACGTACGGTTTTCCCTAAAATCGGACTTGGAGCTTTTTCGCATGTGATGGATTACAAAAGCCGGCTACAAGAAATTGTCCAGCAAACGAATCACGGACAGCTTAACTACCGGATTGTTGAAGAATCAGGTCCTGCACATGCGAAAAAGTTTCTCACGTTCGTTCAGCTTGGAGAAACTAAGCTTGGAGAAGGTATCGGAAGATCAAAAAAAGAAGCGGAACAGGAAGCGGCTCGTCAGGCGATCCAGCAACTATTGGATGAGCACACGAAAGAGGAGAGCTGAACGTGTTTTTAAAACGTCTTGAAATTATAGGATTTAAATCATTTGCTGATAAAGTATCTATTGAATTTGTACCAGGAGTTACGGCAGTCGTAGGTCCTAATGGTAGTGGGAAAAGTAACGTCATTGATGCGATTCGTTGGGTGTTAGGGGAGCAATCCGCCAAGTCCTTGCGAGGTGCAAAAATGCAGGACATTATTTTTGCAGGTAGTGACTCGAGAAAACCACTGAACTTTGCAGAAGTTACATTGATTTTAGACAATACAACAGGTCTTTTTCCACTGGATTATACGGAAATTAGTGTGAGCAGACGTGTATTTCGCTCAGGAGAGAGTTCGTTCCAACTGAACGGGCAAGCTTGCCGATTGAAAGATATTAATGATGTCTTTGTGGATTCGGGACTTGGAAAAGAAGCTTTCTCAATCATTTCCCAAGGTCGCGTTGATGAGATCTTGAACAGTAGACCTGAAGATCGTAGGAGTATCTTTGACGAAGCCGCAGGTGTTTTGAAATATCGTATGCGCAAAAAGAAAGCTGAATTTAAGTTAATTGAAACAGACGATAACTTAGATCGTATCTTGGACATTTTAAAAGAGCTTGATGATCGGATGGAGCCTCTGGAAGCAAATGCTCGAGCTGCTGAGCGACATGGGCAACTTGCTACTGAATTGCGGAATACAGATGTACGACTCCTCAATGTTGAGGCAGAACATATCCAGACAGAGCTTTTGCAAACTAGAACTGTTTTAGAAAATAAGGCCAAGGAAAAAAGTGTACTTGAATCTGACGAAGAGACAGCAGAGCGCATCGTTCAACAAAAGAAAGCTGCGCTATCTCTTTTAGACCAACAGTTAGCGGCGCTTCAGGAACAGCATGTTGTCTCCAGTTCAGAAGTAGAGAAATGGGAAGGGCGTCGGCTACTTTCACTAGAAAAGCAAAGGAATACTAAAGATAGAGCGGAACGCCTATCTGAAGAACTTCAAAACTTAAAGCAGTCACTAGAACGTCTTGAAATGAAGCGCATAGAACTAACTTCAGGGAATCAGGAAACTGAACTTCAATTGTCTAGTAAGACTGAGGAAATGACTTCGATTTCGCGTAAGCTTAAACGCTCACTGGCAGAAACGGAGCAAGAAATCGAAAATCTTAAATCCACATATATTGAAATATTGAATGAGGAAGCGACTCTCCGTAACGAGTTGAAGCACATTGAAGAGCGCCTATCAGGCGAGCAGTATTCCTCTGAAAAGTCTGGGAAGCAAACGGAAGAATTGCGTTTGAGGCTCAAGAGTCTTACTGAATTGAAAGATTTAAAGACATCTGAACTGAAAGACGCAAAGCAAACTATTGAAGCGACGTCTAAACAAGTAGCAGCGAATCGTATGCAACTTAAGCATACGGAAGACCAACTTTTAGAGACTCAAGCTATGCATCAGCAAGCGGTTAATAAGAGATATGAATTGCAAGGAAGATTACGAGCTTTAAAAAGTATGGAATCCGATTTTTCTGGATTCTATTCGGGTGTCAAAGAAGTACTCGTTGCAAAGCAAGCTGGAACACTCCAGGGAATTGAGGGTGCTGTTGCAGAACTGATTTCAGTGGATAAAATACACATCAAGGCGGTTGAAACTGCCCTTGGTGGTGCCATGCAACACATCATTGCAACTACGGAACAACATGCGCGAGCAGCTATCGGCTATTTGAAAAAGAAAAATGCTGGAAGAGCAACGTTTTTACCGCTCGATGTAATGAAGGCGCGTTTCGTGCCTAAAGATATATTATCCAAAGTTAGTCACCATCCTGACTTTATAGGGACTGCTGATCAACTAGTGAAAGTACAACCTGCATATAGGAATGTAACTTCTAATTTACTTGGGGCTTCAATCGTTGCAAAAACATTGAACGGAGCTTCTGAAATTGCTAAACTTGCGAGCTACAGATATCGCATTGTGACGTTGGATGGAGATGTCGTCAATGCAGGCGGTTCACTCACTGGTGGCGGTAGCAAAGTACAGTCTACTGTTTTTTCTAGGAAAGCAGAATTGGAAACACTATCCGGGCAACTGGATCAGTTGAATGAATCAATCTCAACTGCAGAAGAAAAAGTGAGTGGCATCAAGCTGACAATTGCTGGAGAGATGCAAAAAGCTTCCGTATCCGCGAAAGAGCAAGATGAATTGCAGTCAGTCATTCGTCAACTCGACTCGCAGCTTCAAGAGCTGACGTTTGAAATCAGAACTGCTGAGTCTGAATGGAACGCGATTGAAATGGGACGTAAAGGATCTGAAGATACTCGAAGTACGTTGCTTCAAAAACAAGTTGAACTCAATAAACAACGTGACCGTTCGACAGCACAACAAGAAGAAATCAAAGCCTCCATAGCTTCCTTGGAGCGCCTTGCTGCTGACCGTCGTACTGAAGAACAAGCGTTACGCGAACGATTTAGTGAGCTACGTGAAGAGACTGCGATATTGCGAGAGCAAATCAGCAATCGCACGTCATTGTTAGCGGTCGCTGAAAATGAACTTCGAGATACAAAACGCAGAATGACTCAAACTCATGAAGAACTTCAATTTTTGGCAGGACAAGAGACTGGGGAAGTTTTGACCCCGGAAGAAATCGAACAGCGAATAGCTACAGAGACGACTCTAGTTCAAGAAGTGAAATCACAGCTTCTTGTCAAACGAACAGAGCGTGATCAGCTTGCGAAATCAAGTGACGAGCAGGAAATCATGCTAAAAGGAATCTCTGAAAAAATCAGATTAATAACATCTGAGTTAAGTACTCTGAATGTCGTTTGTTCCAGAAGTGAAGTGAAATTGGAAACCATTTTACTACGCTTGTTAGAAGACTATGGGCTTCATCCTGATTATGAAGTACCTGAACAATTTAATGCATCAGAAGTACGTGCTCATGTAGAACAGTTGAAATTCGAAATAGAGTCATTAGGCCCCGTTAACCCAGGAGCCGTTGAAGAATATAAAGAAGTTCTCGGAAGACATACATTCTTAACAGAACAACGGAACGATTTGTTAGAAGCAAAAACCACACTGGAAGAAGCTATGTCAGAAATGGATATGGAAATGAAATCCAGATTTATGTCCACATTCAGTGCTGTACAGCAAAGATTTAGAATGGTGTTCAAAGAAATGTTTGGCGGTGGGGAAGCAGACTTAGTGTTAACTGACCCACAAAATGTGTTAGAAACAGGTGTTGATATCATTGCCCGCCCACCGGGGAAAAAACTACAAAATTTGAGTCTCCTTTCAGGTGGAGAACGTGCGTTGACTGCAATTACTCTATTGTTTTCGATTATCGAAGTACGTCCAGTACCGTTTTGTATATTGGATGAAGTTGAAGCGGCATTAGACGAAGCAAACGTAATTCGTTACAGTAGATACTTGAAGAAGTTTTCCGAAGACACGCAGTTTATCGTCATTACGCACCGAAAAGGAACGATGGAAGGCGCAGATGTCCTGTATGGAATCACCATGCAAGAGTCTGGGGTATCTCGTCTGATTTCTGTAAAAATGTCTGACGTACCAGAAACCGCATTGAGTACAACATAATTTGATAAAGGATCGTGAAAATATGTCGTTTTTCAAGAAAATGAAAGATAAAATAACGGGCACGAATGATGCGGTAACCGGTAAATTCAAAGATGGTTTGTCGAAAACACGTGAATCGTTCACTTCGAAAGTGAATGATTTAGTCGCTCGCTTCCGTGAAATCGACGAGGAATTTTTTGAGGAACTGGAAGAAGTATTGCTTCAAGCAGATGTTGGTTATGAAACAGTAATGGAATTGATCGACTTGTTAAAAGTTGAAGTTCAGCGTAAAAATATTAAAGACACAGCAGGAATCCAAACAGTGATATCTGAGAAACTCGTAGAAATCTACAATGCCCAAGGTGAGAGTGACAACACGCTCAATATTCAAGAAGATGGTATTACAGTTCTCTTGATGGTCGGTGTCAATGGAGTCGGCAAGACCACAACAATAGGTAAACTCGCATCACGTTTGAAAGCGGAAGGGAAAACTGTCATGCTTGCTGCAGGCGATACGTTCCGTGCAGGAGCGATTGAGCAATTGGTCGTATGGGGAGAACGGGCCGGCGTTGAAGTCATTCGCCAGTCTGAAGGATCCGATCCCGCTGCTGTAATGTTTGATGCTGTAAATGCTGCGAAAAAACGAAATGTCGATGTCTTAATTTGCGACACGGCTGGTCGTTTGCAGAACAAAGTGAATTTGATGAATGAATTACAAAAAGTTCATCGTGTTATTGGTCGCGAAATTGAAGGTGCCCCTCATGAAGTTTTACTGGCACTGGATGCAACGACTGGTCAAAACGCGCTTATACAGGCAGAGACGTTCAAAGAAGCGACAGACGTAACTGGAATTGTTCTTACCAAGCTCGATGGAACTGCTAAGGGTGGTATTGTTCTGGCGATCCGTAACAAATTGAATATCCCTGTTAAGTTCGTTGGACTAGGTGAAGGTATTGATGACTTACAGCCATTCGATCCTGAGAAGTATGTCTACGGTCTATTTGCTGATGGTTTGGAGCTAGAAGCCGAGCAGGAATCTGAAGAGGTTCAAGACAAGTAAAATACCTTGACGGTGTATGGAGCAACAGCTACTATTAAGAGAAGGTCCGAGGAGGTATGCAACATGCTAGAGAAAACAACACGTGTTAACTTCCTCTTTGATTTTTATCAATCATTGCTGACGGATAAGCAACGGATTTATATGGAATTGTATTATCTCGACGATTTGTCCTTAGGTGAAATTGCCGCAGAGTATAAAGTTTCCAGACAAGCTGTTTACGATAATGTCCGCAGAACTGAAGCAATGCTCGAAGACTATGAAGCAAAATTATCTTTGTTCACGAAGTTTCAAGAACGCTCCACACTTATTGAACAGATTGAACAGCAACTTTCCTTAGGAAATGTGCTGTCTGATGAAGTGAAAACGCTATTACAGCAAATAAAAGAATACGACTAAGGGGGCTCTATGCATGGCATTTGAAGGATTAGCGCAGCGCCTGCAAGGGACGCTTCAAAAAATCACAGGCAAGGGTAAAATTAGTGAAGCTGATGTAAAAGAAATGATGAGAGAAGTACGCTTTGCATTAATCGAAGCGGACGTCAATCTAAAAGTTGTAAAAGAGTTTGTGAAAACAGTGAGTGAACGATCGATCGGTCAAGACGTCATGAAGAGTTTGACACCAGGCCAGCAAGTCGTGAAAATCGTTAAAGATGAACTTACAAAATTGATGGGTGAAGAGCAGTCGAGTATTCAGTTTGCTCGCAAATCTCCAACAGTCATCATGATGGTCGGCTTGCAAGGTGCTGGTAAGACAACTACTTCTGGTAAATTGGCCAATTCTCTTCGCAAACGGAACAATAAAAAGCCATTGCTTGTAGCGGCCGACGTCTACCGTCCAGCAGCAATCCAGCAGTTGGAGACTATTGGTAAGCAATTGACGATTCCTGTTTTTTCAATGGGAACTGATGTGTCTCCTGTGGAAATTGTTCGTCAAGCACTTAAAAAAGCGGACGAGGATCATAATGACGTCGTCATCATTGATACTGCAGGTCGTTTGCATATTGACGAAAAGCTAATGCAAGAGCTAAAAGACATACGCGAGCTTGCGTCACCTGATGAAGTATTCTTAGTAGTGGACTCTATGACTGGTCAAGACGCAGTGAATGTAGCGAAAAACTTTGACGACGCCATTGGAATTACAGGCGTAGCTCTCACGAAACTTGATGGGGATACACGTGGTGGTGCAGCACTTTCAATTCGTTCCGTTACACAAAAGCCAATAAAATACGTTGGTATGGGCGAAAAGATGGACGCGCTCGAGCCGTTCCATCCAGAACGTATGGCATCTCGAATTCTTGGTATGGGAGACGTCATGTCTCTTATTGAGAAAGCTCAAGAAAATGTGGATGAAGACAAAGCGAGAGAACTTGAACAAAAGCTACGTACTCAAACCTTCACTTTGGATGACTTCCTTGATCAGTTGCAACAAGTAAAACAAATGGGACCTCTCGATGAAATCTTGAAAATGATGCCAGGATTTAACAAAATCAAAGGCCTCGATAACGCAAAAGTTGATGAAAGTCAGATGGGGAAAGTGGAGGCAGTTATCTATTCGATGACTACTCAAGAACGTACGACTCCTGAGATGATTAACGCGAACCGTAAAAAACGAATTGCGAAAGGATCAGGTACTTCAATCCAAGAAGTTAACCGATTGCTGAAACAATTTGAAGAAATGAAAAAGATGGTAAAACAGATGACAGGCGCTCAACAACGCGGTAAAAAGAAGATGAAAATGCCTGGAATGGATGCTTTTTTTAAGTAATTCATTCAATAAAAACAAGGTGTTAAGAAAAAACACTTTACAAACATCAAAAAGCTTGATAATATACTATCTTGTGTGAAACTATTCGGAGGTGCAACTAAAAATGTCAGTAAAAATTCGTCTTAAACGTATGGGTGCAAAGAAATCACCTTTCTATCGTATCGTAGTAGCAGATTCACGAGCTCCTCGTGATGGCCGTCAAATCGAAACAGTTGGAACTTACAACCCGCTTACAAAGCCGGCTGAAGTGAAAATTGATGAAGCAAAAGTTTTGGATTGGATGCAGAAGGGCGCTAAGCCATCTGATACAGTTCGTAACTTGTTCTCAGAACAAGGCATCATGGAGAAATTCCATAACGCAAAACTTAGCAAGTAATCAGGAGGTATGCTATGGAGCAGCTGATTAAGACAATCGTAAAACCGTTAGTCGATTATCCCGAAGCGATTCACGTCGAACAGGATGAACAAGCGAATCGGGTTGCCTACAAACTTTCCGTCCACCCTGAAGATATGGGGAAGATCATTGGAAAGCAAGGACGTGTTGCAGGAGCAATACGGACAATTGTTACATCTGCTGCAGGCAGCCACCAAGGTAAACGAGTTTACCTGGATATCATTGACTAACACTGCGTAAAAGGAGGAGCCTCGGTTCCTCCTTTTTTCTATACCAATGAATGTAAAACCTATAAACGAACAAAGGAAGTGAATAGACCATGCAATGGTTTAATGTCGGACAACTCGTCAATACACATGGATTACAAGGAGAAGTACGTGTCACTCCGAGAACGGACTTTCCTGAAGAACGATTTGCAGTTGGTAGTGAATTGAGCTTGTTCATGCCGAACGAAACGTCACCTGTCAAGCTTAAGATCTCTGGTGTGCGCCTTCATAAAAACTTCTATCTGCTCACGTTTGAAAATCATTTCAACTTAAGCCATGTAGAAAAGTACAAGACAGGCATGCTGAAAATATCTGAACAGCAACTAAGTGAGCTTGAAGAAGATGAATTCTACTATCACGAAATCATCGGATGTGAAGTGATCACTCTAGAAGGAAACTCAATCGGGACGGTGACCGATATTTTGGAAACAGGAGCTAACGACGTTTGGACAGTGACTCCAGCTCAAGGTAAACCACACTATATCCCTTATATTGAAGATATCGTTAAAGAAATTGATATCGAAAATAAAAAAATCACTATTGAAGTCATGGATGGTCTTCTTTCATGATGAAAATCAGTATCCTTTCTTTATTCCCTGAGATGTTCGAAGGTGTATTGCACACGTCGATTCTAAAGAAAGCTCAGGAAAATAATGCTGTTACATTCGCCGTAACTGATTTCAGAGAGTTCTCGGAGAACAAACACCACAAAGTGGATGATTATCCGTATGGGGGAGGAGCAGGAATGGTTTTGAAACCCGAGCCCCTTTTCAATGCGGTTGAGGCGGTTACAGAAGGCGCTACAGCTGCTCCAAGAGTTATTTTGATGTGTCCCCAAGGCGAACGCTTCACCCAGGCTAAAGCCGAGGAACTGGCTCTAGAAGAGAACCTAGTCTTCATTTGTGGTCATTATGAAGGATATGATGAGCGAATTCGTGAACATTTAGTTACGGATGAACTTTCAATAGGTGATTTTGTATTAACAGGTGGGGAGATCGCTTCCATGGCTATAATCGATAGCGTGGTCCGGTTGCTTCCTGGAGTCTTAGGGAACCGCGCATCTCATATTGAAGATTCGTTTTCAACTGGGTTGCTTGAACATCCCCATTACACGCGTCCATCCACCTACAAGGGCCATTCGGTTCCTGAAGTCTTACTCTCGGGAAATCACGGTGCAATTGAGAAATGGCGCATGGAACAATCGCTCAAACGTACATTAGAACGTCGCCCAGATCTCTTGGATAAAATGACCTTGACGAAGGACCAAGAGAATATTATAAAGCGATTGAAATTTAAATGAGGATAGTTGCACAAAACTCACATTTATGCTAGTATGATATACGTGCTTCTATGTAAGCACATACTTAACTGATGTTCCGCTGCGGTTATTTATCGTAAGAGCCTCTAAGGATAGGAGAGAAAAATCATGCAACAACTAATTGCAGATATTACAAAAGATCAGCTTAAAAGCGATCTACCGGCATTCCGTCCGGGAGACACAGTGCGTTTGCACGTAAAAATCGTTGAGGGAACGCGCGAGCGTATTCAGCTATTTGAAGGTGTCGTTATCAAGCGTCGTGGAGGCGGAATCAGTGAATCATTCACAGTTCGCAAAATCTCTAACGGTGTTGGCGTGGAGCGTACATTCCCTGTACACACACCAAAAATCGTAAAACTTGAAGTGACTCGTCGTGGTAAAGTACGTCGTGCGAAGTTGTACTACCTTCGTAACCTACGCGGAAAAGCTGCACGTATCAAAGAACTTCGATAAGTATAGCAAGATTAGGAGACCGTTTACGCGGCCTCCTTTCTTTTTGCCTCTAACTTGAATTGAAGGTACAATAGGATCACTAGACTACAGGGGGCAATGGCATGAACGAAAAGAAAAAGAAAAATGAAACCTTTGAATGGGTGAAAGCGCTTCTTATTGCATTTGGGATTGCAGCGGTCATTCGGGTGTTTCTCTTCACGCCGATTGTTGTAGATGGAGTTTCCATGATGCCGACGCTTGAGCATGGTGACAAAATGATTGTTAACAAAATCAGCTATACGATTGGAAAACCAGATCGGTTCGATATTGTCGTTTTCCACGCACCTGAACAAAAAGATTATATTAAACGTGTTATTGGTCTTCCGGGTGATACTGTGGAGTATAAAGAGGATGTCCTCTATATAAACGATGAGGCATATCCAGAGCCCTATCTCGATACCTACAAAAACGAAATTACAGAGGGTACGTTGACAGAAGACTTTACGTTGGAAGAGAAAATCCAACGACAAACCGTACCTGAAGGCCATGTATTTGTTATGGGAGACAATCGCAGGAAAAGTAAAGATTCCCGCCATATTGGCGCGATCAATATAGATGAAATTATAGGAAGTACAAAATTTGTATTCTGGCCGATGAACGATATCGGACTAGTGGACTAAGAAGGTAGGGGTTGCAGATGACCATTCAATGGTTTCCCGGTCACATGGCGAAAGCCCGAAGAGAAGTAACGGAGCAATTGAAACTCGTGGATATCGTGTTTGAACTCGTGGATGCACGTCTTCCGTTGTCTTCAAGGAATCCGATGATTGATGAAGTAATTCATCAAAAACCTAGACTGCTCATATTAAACAAAATGGACTTAGCTGATGAACATGAGACGGCGAAATGGATTCGCTATTTTGATGAGCAAGGGATTCGTGCAATTGCTATCAATTCATTTGAAGGCAAAGGTCTGCAAGCGGTAACGAAGGCGGCAAAAGAAGTATTGGCACCTAAAATCGAGCGTATGAAAAAACGAGGCATTCGCCCTGGTGCAATTCGTGCGATGATTGTGGGTATCCCGAACGTTGGTAAATCCACGCTAATTAATCGACTTGCTCATAAAAATATTGCGAAAACAGGCAATAAGCCGGGTGTTACAAAAGCTCAACAATGGATTAAGTACGAAAAAGAATTAGAGTTGCTGGATACACCGGGAATTCTATGGCCGAAGTTTGAAGATCCTGAAACCGGTCAAAAGCTTGCCTTAACAGGTGCTATTAAAGACACAATCGTCAATATGGAAGACCTAGCGATGTATGGACTCCATTTCTTATCAGATCGATATTCTGCTCGCTTACAGGAGCGTTATGGGTTTGCAACTGTGGAAAATAATACAGCTGAACTGTTTAATGCAGTTGGGGCACGCCGTAAAGCCTACACGACCGGTGGAGAAATCGATTATGATAAAGTTGCAGAACTAATTATACAGGATGTTAGAAGTGGCAACTTCGGAAGATTGACATTCGACTGGACAGAAGAACAAGAGTGACCTAGCCGGAGCCGGCACCCGGCTTCGGTTTTTGTATATCTAAAAATCAATAGAACAACCGATAATAAAAGTATGGAATTGAAGAAGGATGGAAGGTGAGCGTGTGAAAACAATTCAAGCTATCAAATTACAGCTAAAAGAAGCGAATGAGCCTGAACCTTGGATGGCGGAGTTAGTACAGGATACACGTAAGGGTGTTCAACAAGCACTCGTGAGCTGGAATCGTGCCTACGACAAGCGTTTGGAGGTGAAGGTAAGACACATAGAAAAGCAACAGTTTGATGCTTCGTTCGCGCCATTCAAAGGAGCGCAAGTAGCGGGTACCGATGAGGCCGGTAGGGGCCCGCTAGCTGGTCCTGTTGTAACGGCAGCTGTCATTCTACCTGTTGAAGCCGACGAGTTAATAGGTTTAGATGACTCGAAACAGATACCTAAGAAAGAACGTGAACGACTGGCGGAAATCATTAAGCGCATTGCTGTTGCTTGGACTGTGCATGTGCAGTCTGCTGAACGCATTGATACAATAAATATTTACGCTGCAACTCGTGAATCGATGGAACAAGCGATAAGAAATTTACACGTATCACCAGACCAAGTGCTAGCAGATGCTATGAAGCTGAATGTTGACTGCCCAACAACATCCATTATTAAAGGGGATGCACAAAGTTTATCGATTGCTGCTGCCTCCATTCTTGCGAAAACTACACGAGATCAATTGATGGATGAGTTGCATGAACATTATCCAATGTATCGATTTGATAAACACGCAGGATATGGGACACCCGAGCACCTGAAAGCGCTTGAAGAGTATGGTCCATGCAAATACCATCGGAAGACGTTTGAACCAATTAAAACAATGATTGCAGGAAAGGCGGCCCGCTCATGAATAATCCGTCTATAACACCGAACTTAGGAGCAGTTGGTATTGGAAACCAACAATCCACGCAGCCTGCACAACTGCGCGAAGGACAACTCTTCCGTGGACAGATAAAACAGCTCTATCCAGGACAGATGGCTGAGGTTCAAATCGGTAATCAGAAGCTAAATGCCAAATTAGAAGTTCCGCTTAAAGCTGGCGATTCCTATTACTTTCAAGTGAAAGCAACTGAGCCTGAATTACAGTTAAAACTTATCTCTGGACCTCATGAAAAAGGAGAAAGTGAGAGCGCTAAAGTTGGTAGTCTTCTCGATACATTACAACTTACAAAAACGTCAGAAATGAGGAAACTTGTAGAATTCTTCATGAAGCAACAAATCCCAATTACGCGGGAATCGTTAGTTGTGGGTGAAGCGCTATTGAAACAAGTAGGTCCAGCTGAACAGAAGGAGGCTCTCGCTTCAATCGGGAAGCTAGTATCTTTAAAGCTACCGATAACAACACAGTTATTTCAAGCAATGATGGGGATTGAAACTAAAGCAGGACTTCAAAGCGTACTTGATGTACTGAAGCAAGCAGTTACTTCAGACACAAAAATCTCCGCTACTCAAAAAAAGGATATACAAACTACATTGCAACAAGTTAAACAACCATTACTGGAAAGCAACGGGGGAAAACTTTTTGCCCAAACGCTAATTACTGCCCTTGATAAAACTGCACCTCCAGAAATCCGATTTCAAGCAGTCCAATTACTTAAAACGGTAGGTATCTTACCTATGCAAGCATCTTTAGCAAATTTACCCGAGGTGCTCGCGACATTAGTAAGCTCAGCGGGTAGTCAGACATCACTTGTACCACATTCTAGTCAAGTAGCTACAACGGCAACTCCTAGTACTCCAGCTGCCCTAGAGGCTTCTTTAAAGCCGGATGCGAAGCAACTGGTAACTGTTTTGCAACAAGCATCTGTAACGCCTGCAAAAGTAGCTCCTTCAACTTTAGTGGATCTGCAACGGATGATTCAACAGACCGATTTATCACCAAATCTTAAAGTGCAATTGACCAATGTCATACTAGCTCACTTCCAAACGAACGAAACCTCGGAGACGTTACTTACAAAATTCAGTGAAGCTCTGTTTAGTGGAAGTGCTAAAGAAATGATTCCCACAGCTAATACAGCACAGGCTCAAATTACAGGTTCTTCTTCCCAAGCTGTTAATCTGGCAACATCCATTCCACCTATCCCAACTACAGGACAAAGTGCAATGCCAGCTCTTTTGCAAGCTCTGCTTGAAACCCAAGGTGGACAAGAGAAACTGCCTGCACTCATCAGACAAGCTATGCAATCAGATTCACCTGTTATCCAATCTTTTTTAGCTTCTGCAGATGCAGCAACTAGTGAAGAAATAACAGGACAGACAATCAAGCAAGCATTACAAACGGTACTAGCTAAGCTAGGTGTTCATTATGAAGCGAATCTCACATCAAAAGAGCCACAAATCTCTCAAATACAAGAATCTTTGAAACCGCAGCTTGTTGCATTGTTGCAAGAAGGTGTAGCTGGGACTGCGTTAAAAGATGCAGCAGAAACAGTCGTTTCAAGGTTGAATGGCCAACCTTTACAATCAGTGGAGTCAGGTGTTCAACAGCACATTATCATGCAAGTCCCCCTTCAATTGCAGGGCAAAAGAATCGATGCAACGCTTGAGTGGAATGGGAGGATGAAAGAAGACGGCAAGATAGATCCTAATCATGCACGCGTCTTGTTTTACCTAGAACTTGAAGCGCTCCGTAAAACTGTAGTAGATATGCAAGTGCAAAACAAAGTGGTCACTTTAACGATTTTCAATGAAGATCCTACGTTGAAAATACTCGGGACAGTTCTTCAAGATAAACTAGCGGAAGGATTAGAAGCTGAAGGATATCGACTTTCAGCAGTCCGTTTCAAACCGTTTCAAGAAGAAGCGTCATCGCAAACTAACTCACGGCTATCTCCAGATAGTAACGTCCAAGGAGTCGATTTCCGGATATGAATGAGAAGAGATATAAGCGACGCGAAGCCGTAGCACTAACATATGTCCCGGAACTTAACGAAGCACCAAAAGTAACTGCGAAAGGGAAGGGGCAAATTGCGGATAATATACTCGAAAAAGCTCGAGAGCACGGTGTGCCAATTCAGGAAGACCCTTCTCTTGTTGAATTACTTGGACAGTTAGAAGTGAATGAAACCATCCCTGACCAACTGTACCAAGCTGTGTCTGAAGTATTGGCATATGTGTATCGATTAGATCGGTCAAGAAGCGGAAAATAAACAGGCGTGCAACTGTAGTAGTACAGAAATTTCGCGCTTAACGTATACAAATATGGACATAGTATGACAAGTTTACTACAATAGAGTACGCAGTAAAGAATAGTTATCAGTTTGATTGGAGGATATAAGATGAATATCCATGAATATCAAGGGAAACAACTGCTTCGTGATTATGGAGTTGCAGCTTCAAGAGGGATTGCAGCATTTTCTCCTGAAGAAGCGGTAAAAGCAGCGAAGGAACTTGGCACTGAAGTATTTGTCGTGAAAGCGCAAATTCATGCAGGTGGTCGCGGAAAAGCGGGCGGCGTCAAAATTGCTAAGAGTCTTGACGAAGTACGTGCGTACGCAAAAGAACTTCTAGGCAAAACGTTGGTTACACACCAAACTGGTCCAGAAGGAAAAGAAGTAAAGCGTTTACTCGTTGAAGAAGGCGCAGATATCAAAAAAGAATACTATATCAGTCTTGTTGTTGACCGGGCTACGGACCGCGTTACACTAATGGGATCTGAAGAAGGCGGAATGGATATTGAAGAAGTTGCAGAAGCAACTCCTGAAAAAATATTCCATGAAGTGATTGACCCAGTTGCAGGATTGACTGGATTCCAAGCGCGACGCATGGCATTCAATATGAATATTCCTGCACATCTTGTAAACAAAGCAGCGAAATTCATGACAGGTCTTTATCAAGTATTCATTGAAAAAGACGCTTCTATCGTAGAAATCAACCCACTCGTTGTCACTGGAGACGATCAAGTCCTTGCACTTGATGCTAAATTCAACTTTGACGACAATGCATTGTTCCGTCACAAGGACATTGTTGAGTTGCGCGACTTTGAAGAAGAAGATGCAAAAGAAATCGAAGCTTCTAAGTACGACTTGAGCTATATTTCTCTAGACGGCAACATCGGCTGTATGGTCAATGGTGCAGGACTTGCTATGGCTACAATGGACACGATCAATTATTACGGCGGATCACCCGCAAACTTCCTTGACGTTGGGGGCGGCGCGACTGCTGAAAAAGTAACAGAAGCGTTCAAAATCATCCTTTCTGATGAACACGTGAAAGGGATTTTCGTCAACATCTTCGGAGGTATCATGAAGTGTGACGTTATTGCTGAAGGTGTTATCACTGCAGCGAAAGAAGTCGGTCTCGAAGTGCCACTAGTTGTTCGTCTCGAAGGAACAAATGTGGACAGAGGTAAGGCTTTGCTGAATGAGTCTGGTCTGAATATTATTGCAGCTGGCTCAATGGCAGACGGCGCACAGAAGATTGTTGAAATCGTAGGCTAAGAAAGGCAGGGACAAACGATGAGTATTTATATCGATAAAAATACAAAAGTAGTCGTCCAAGGAATTACTGGCGGGACTGCAAAATTTCATACCCAGCAAATGCTTGAATACGGAACGAAAATCGTTGCAGGGGTAACACCAGGCAAAGGCGGTACAGAAGTTGATGGCGTTCCTGTATTTAATACAATGGAAGAAGCCGTTAAAGAAACTGGCGCTAATGTTTCCGTTATCTACGTACCAGCACCTTTCGCAGCAGATGCAATCATGGAAGCGGTAGACGCTGATCTTGATATGGCTATCTGTATTACAGAGCACATCCCTGTTCTTGATATGGTGAAAGTAGTGCGTTACATGGACGGTAAAAAGACACGTCTTGTTGGACCGAACTGTCCAGGTGTTATCACTCCGGAAGAATGTAAAATTGGTATAATGCCAGGATACATTCATACAAAAGGTCACGTAGGCGTTATTTCACGCTCAGGTACATTGACGTATGAAGCAGTTCACCAACTTTCTGAAGCGGGTATCGGTCAGACAACAGCTGTTGGTATTGGTGGAGACCCTGTCAATGGTACAAACTTTATCGACGTATTGAAGGAATTCAATGAAGACGAAGATACGTATGCAGTTGTTATGATTGGTGAGATCGGCGGTACTGCTGAAGAAGAAGCAGCCGAGTGGATCAAAGCTAACATGAAGAAACCTGTAGTAGGATTCATCGGTGGACAAACAGCACCTCCAGGAAAGCGTATGGGCCATGCAGGCGCTATCATTTCCGGTGGTAAAGGGACTGCTGATGAAAAGATCAAAGCACTTAATAACGCTGGTGTAGAGGTTGCAGAGACACCATCTGTTATCGGAGAGACATTGATCAAAGTAATTAAAGAAAAAGGGCTATACGAAAAGTGTAAAACCCACTAAGATGGAAGATGCAGCGTATTCAATAGATACGCTGCATCTTTTCTATATAATAAGGAGGTATTCAATGATCCTGACCGTAGATGAACAGCAATTATTAAAACTCCATTATGCATGGCCAGTTTCGTATCCAAAACTTATTGCATACATCGAACATGATTATGGACATGACCGCTTATCGAATTCATCAAACACTCAACGTACGAATTTGAATGCGAAACTTGCTCAGCTATCCCCACTTCCTCTTTTAGAACTTCTGTTAGAAAAAGGAATCAACCCCATTCCTTATACACATCCTGACTATCCCGAATCATTAAAACAGTTGATTGATCCGCCGGCTATCCTCTATACGAAAGGTGATCGAACTTTACTGAAAAAACCAAGCAAAGTAGCGATTATTGGCTCAAGAAAAGCGGGAAGCTATTCAATTACTGCTATGAAGACGATTATTCCACCTCTTGTCCAACATGGTTCAGTTATTGTATCCGGTCTTGCTAAAGGCGCTGATACGATGGCACATCAAGCTACAATAGAGTACGGTGGACAAACGATTGCAGTGTTAGGTCATGGGTTTTTCCATTTATATCCGAAAGAGAATGCACAGCTTGCACACACTATCTTAAAAGAACATCTGTTAGTTAGTGAGTTTCCACCGTATCATCCGCCGGCAAAGTGGACGTTCCCTATGAGAAATCGTATTATAAGCGGACTATCTAACTCGATTGTAATTACAGAGTCTGCTTTAAAGAGTGGAACGATGAGTACGATTGAGCATGCACTCGATCATGGTAAGGAAGTTTTCGCAGTTCCTGGACCAATCGACTCAGCACTATCACTTGGACCGAATAAGTTATTAGATGAAGGAGCTCGACCTATTTGGAGTGGTTTTCAAATCATTGATTCACTTGTCGAATCTTGACGAAGAAAATGTCTTTTTACTAAAATAGTTGCTTTTAGGTGAAAACTGTTATACATTTTGCAACAGATATTCTTTTTGATGAATAAATACAAAGAACCTCTTTAAGGGGGACATACTAGAATGGCAGATTACTTAGTGATCGTGGAATCACCCGCAAAAGCGAAAACAATAGAACGATATTTAGGGAAGAAATACAAAGTGCGTGCTTCACTCGGCCACTTACGGGACTTGCCACGTAGTCAAATGGGCGTGGACGTCGAAAATAACTATGAGCCAAAGTATATTACGATTCGGGGAAAAGGCCCGATTCTTCAAGAACTTAAAAAAGAAGCGAAAAAAGCGAAAAAAATCTTTCTCGCAGCTGACCCCGACAGAGAAGGGGAAGCGATTGCATGGCATCTCGCCCATCAGTTAGGCGTAGATGAGCATTCGGATTGTCGCGTTGTTTTTAACGAGATTACAAAAGAAGCCATAAAGGAATCTTTTAAAAATCCACGTCCGATCAATACGGACTTAGTTGATGCTCAACAAGCGCGACGTATTCTCGATCGCCTTGTTGGCTATAACATCAGCCCGATACTATGGAAAAAAGTGAAAAAAGGGTTGTCGGCGGGTCGTGTTCAGTCCGTTGCACTTAAGTTAATTATTGATCGTGAAGAAGAAATTAAAGCTTTCGTTCCTGAAGAGTACTGGTCAATCGGTGCTGGCTTCAGTAAAAAGGAAGGCGAATTTGAAGCCGCTTTCTATGGCGTAGCAGGTAAAAAGGTTAAGTTGACCGACAAGCAACAAGTTGACGATATTCTGTCTAAATTAGATGGAGATGACTTCACGGTTGAGCAAGTAGTGAAAAAAGAACGTAAGCGAAATCCTGCAGTACCTTTTACGACATCTTCATTGCAACAGGAAGCTGCGCGTAAGTTGAATTTCCGTGCCAAGAAAACAATGATGATTGCACAGCAACTATACGAAGGTATTACAATTGGTAAAGAAGGAATTGTAGGTCTGATCACATATATGCGTACCGATTCGACAAGAATCTCAGAGTCCGCTCAAAATGAAGCAAAATCTCATATTGAAACGATGTACGGAGAAGAATTCACGCGTAAAACGAAGGCAGTTGCTAAAGCATCAACTGCAAAGACTCAAGACGCACACGAAGCCGTGCGCCCAACAGGCGTGATGCGAACACCTGAAGCGATGAAAGCGTTTTTATCGAAAGACCAACTAAAATTATATAAATTGATTTGGTCACGTTTTCTTGCAAGCCAAATGGCACCTGCGATTCTCGATACGGTCACTGTGGATTTACTAAATAATGATGTGCAGTTTAGAGCAACAGGTTCACAAGTGAAGTTTGCAGGTTTCATGAAAGTTTACATTGAGAGTCATGATGATAAGGAAGAAGAAAAAGATAATGTACTCCCTCCGCTTACAGAGGGAGAAACGGTAACATGCGGTAGTATCGATCCGAAGCAACACTATACGCAGCCACCTCCCCGTTATTCTGAAGCCCGTCTTGTTAAGACGTTGGAAGAACTAGGTATAGGGCGACCATCTACATATGCTCCTACTTTGGATACGATTCAAAAAAGAGGCTATGTCACACTAGATGCGAAGCGATTTGTACCTACTGAACTAGGTGGTATTGTAAACGCGGCTGTGAACCAATACTTTTCTGATATTACAAATGCCGAGTTTACCGCTAAAATGGAAAGAAGTCTTGACCATATCGAAGAGGGCGAGATTCCATGGGTATCAGTTATTGATGAGTTCTATCAAGACTTTGAAAAGCATTTAAAAGTAGCAGATGAGGAAATGGAAAAAATCGAAATAAAAGATGAGCCAGCTGGAGAAGATTGCGAGAAATGTGGTTCTCCAATGGTGTACAAAATGGGGCGTTATGGAAAATTCATGGCGTGTTCTAATTTCCCAGAATGTCGTAATACAAAAGCTATCATTAAACCAATCGGTGTTACATGTCCGCTTTGTAAAGAAGGCGAAGTTGTCGAGCGTAAGAGTAAGAAGAATAGAATCTTTTACGGATGTGACCGTTATCCTGAGTGTGAATATATTTCATGGGACAAGCCGATATCGAGACCTTGTCCGAAATGCGAAAGTACACTTGTTGAAAAACGTTTGAAAAAAGGATTGCAAACTCAATGTACGGAATGTGACTATAAAGAAAAACCACAAGAATAACTTTTATGGGAAAGAAGGGGTCAATGTGACACCAATAGTAAATGTAATCGGTGCAGGACTTGCAGGGAGCGAAGCAGCGTGGCAAATCGCAAGCCGTGGAGTGCAGGTTCGATTATATGAAATGCGACCTGTACAACAAACACCAGCCCATCACACGGACAAGTTTGCTGAACTCGTGTGTAGTAACTCACTACGAGCGAATTCCTTAACGAATGCAGTAGGGGTTATTAAAGAAGAAATGCGACGTTTGGACTCTCTTATAATTGCTGCTGCCGATGCATGTTCAGTTCCAGCTGGCGGCGCTCTTGCTGTCGATCGTCATGAGTTCTCAGCGCTTGTTACGGATAAAGTTCGCAATCATCCACTCGTTGAAGTGATCAATGAAGAAGTGACAGAAATCCCAGAAGGCATTACCGTCATTGCTACAGGTCCACTTACGTCACCAGCGTTGGCTGAAAAGGTTCGACAGCTTACCGGTGAAGACTATCTATACTTTTATGACGCTGCTGCACCAATTGTTGAGAAGGACTCCATTGACATGGAAAAAGTTTATCTTAAATCACGCTATGACAAAGGTGAAGCAGCTTATCTAAATTGTCCTATGGATGAAGAAGAATTTGCTGTATTTTATAATGCCCTAGTCAATGCGGAAGTTGCAGAACTGAAAGAATTCGAAAAAGAAATATACTTTGAAAGTTGTATGCCAGTTGAAGTTCTAGCAAGTCGCGGAGAAAAGACATTGCTGTTCGGACCGATGAAGCCTGTAGGATTAGAAGATCCGAAAACAGGTAAACGACCTAAAGCCGTTGTACAACTTCGTCAAGACGATGCTGCTGGTACACTTTATAATATCGTTGGATTCCAAACGCATATGAAGTGGGGGGCACAAAAAGAAGTATTAAAACTTATTCCAGGACTAGAGAATGTTGAAATTGTACGTTATGGTGTGATGCATCGGAATACGTTCATCAATTCACCTAGAGTGTTGCAACCTACCTATCAGCTCAAAGCAAATCCACAATTATTTTTTGCTGGTCAAATGACAGGCGTAGAAGGATATGTTGAGTCTGCTGGAGCGGGATTAGTTGCAGGGATGAATGCTGCACGTCTTGCTCTTGGTGAGGAACCTTATGTGCTACCGAATCAAACTGCATTAGGTAGCATGGCCAGATATATTACAGAAGCGGATTCAAAAAACTTCCAGCCAATGAATGTGAACTTTGGATTATTCCCAGATTTAGGGGAACGTGTGCGGTCTAAACTTGAACGTGCGGAAAGACATGCTGCTAGAGCTTTAGAGGCAATTGATGAATTCAAAGCAGTACATCTGGTTGTGTAAGTGTAGCGAAGAAGGAAGGGATTACCTTTCTTCTTTTTTTTCTTGCCGAATGTGTGTTAAATGTGAAATTTGAATGACATTAAAGAAAAAAACATTAAAGAGGTCAGACAACCTGGTTGCTGATAGTTGAAGAAATACCTATCAATCGTGTATAGTGTATTATGGATGAGTTTGAATTTAAGGAGTAATCGGCATTTTCAATCAGTTTGAATAGTCAAACACGCTACTTGCCGAGCGTTAAAATGATGATTGTCATTTTTCGGGAGGTGTACATAATGGATGAAAGAACGATCCAAATTCGTAATGAGTATATTACGTATGTACGTTTGGAAAAAAACTATTCAATCCACACTGTAGCGGAATATGAAAAGGATGTAGATGAATTTCTTGAATTCTTAAAAGCTGAAGGTATATATACGTTAGAAAGTATTACATATCAAGAGGCGAGATTATTCGCTTCAAGATTGTATGACCGTGATTTATCCAGGGCAACCATTTCGAGAAAGATTTCTTCGGTTCGTTCATTTTTCAAATATGCGAATGCTCAATATGCTATTGATGACACAGCATTCCGTTTGCTTCATCATCCTAAAAAGGAAGAAAGACTTCCTGCTTTTTTTTATGTTGAGGAACTTGAAAAACTATTTGCCGCTTGCGAAAAGGAGAACCCACGTGATTTACGGGATCGAGCATTGCTCGAACTTCTCTATGCAACCGGTATCCGAGTCAGCGAACTTACGTCAATCAGTTTACCGGACATTGACAATGATTTAGGTATTGTTAGGGTCATGGGTAAAGGCAGAAAAGAGCGCTATGTCCCATTCGGTAGTTATGCGCAGTCGGCGATTGAGAGGTATATCGAAATTAGTCGACCTATTCTTATGAAAACGATTACGCATAATCGTTTGTTTGTTAATTTACGAGGTGGTCCATTAACAGCTCGTGGTGTTAGACATGTATTGGATGCACTTGTTGATCGTGCGTCCATTCAGTCAAATGTCTATCCCCATATGTTGCGTCATACATTTGCGACCCATTTACTATCTGCAGGTGCAGATATGCGAACTGTCCAAGAACTTTTAGGTCATAGTGATTTGTCTTCGACACAGATTTATACCCATACAACGAAAGAGCATTTAAGAAGAACTTATATGAATACGCATCCGCGTGCTTAGGAGGAAATCTGAATGGAATTTCATGCAACCACGATTTTTGCTATCCGACATAAAGGAGTTTGTGCGATGTCTGGTGATGGTCAAGTGACCATGGGAGAAAGTGTAGTAATGAAACACACAGCGAAAAAGGTTCGAAGATTGTTTAATGGAAACGTGCTTGCTGGTTTCGCGGGGTCTGTTGCGGACGCTTTTACGTTATTTGATCTCTTTGAAGAGAAGCTGACGGAATATAATGGCAACCTACAACGTGCTTCTGTTGAGCTAGCAAAACAGTGGCGAGGGGACCAAATTCTTCGCAAGCTAGAGGCAATGCTACTTGTAATGGATAAGGAAACCCTTTTGCTAGTCTCAGGAACAGGTGAAGTCATAGAGCCAGATGACGGCATCCTCGCAATTGGATCTGGTGGAAACTATGCACTTGCAGCTGGACGTTCACTTGCGAAGTATGCAGGGGAATCGTTGACTGCTGAACAAATTGCTCGCGCAGCACTTGAAACGGCTTCTGAAATTTGTGTATTTACAAACGACAAGATAATCGTGGAGGTGCTTGGAGGATGACATCACAGCAGTTGACACCGAAAGAAATGATCACATTTCTAGATCGTTATATTGTAGGTCAGGATAAAGCGAAACGAGCAGTTGCTGTAGCCATTCGTAACAGATATAGAAGAAACTTACTGACGGATGAAGAGAAAAGTGAAATCATCCCTAAAAATATTTTGATGATCGGGCCTACAGGTGTTGGGAAAACTGAGATCGCACGTAGGATTGCAAAACTTGTGGACGCACCTTTTGTAAAAGTCGAGGCCACTAAGTTTACAGAAGTTGGATATGTAGGTAGAGACGTTGAATCGATGGTTCGTGACCTGGTAGAAACAGGTGTCCGGATTGTTAAAGAGAAGCAACGTGTACAAGTGAAAGGCCAAGCAGCTATCCAAGCGGAAGAACGTCTTGTCGAATTGCTCGTTCCTTCTAAGAAAAAGAAAGGTTCGATGCAGAATCCGTTTGAAATGTTGTTTGGAGGGCAAAAGAATGAAAGTGAGACCGATGAGCAAGATGAAGTAATTGAAATCACTAGAAAGCGAAGTGAAATCGCTGAATTGCTTCAATCGGGAAAACTGGAAGAGCAACAAGTTACTGTTGAAGTATCTTCTCAACAGCCCTCAATGTTCGATGCGTTACAAGGTTCTGGAATGGAGCAAATGGGATCGAATATGCAAGATGCTCTTTCTTCACTTATGCCTAAGAAAACAACTGCACGAAAACTGCCTGTAAAAGATGCGAGAAGAGTATTAGAAGCTGAAGAAGCGGACAAACTAATAGATCACGACGAAATCGCGCGTCTTGCAGTAGAGCTTACGGAGCAGTCAGGAATTATCTTTATCGACGAAATGGACAAAATCGCAAGTAAGAGCGGTGGTTCTTCAAGTGCAGATGTTTCACGTGAAGGAGTACAAAGAGATATACTTCCAATCGTAGAAGGTTCTACGGTCAATACTAAATATGGTTCGGTGAAAACGGATTACATATTATTTATTGCAGCTGGAGCTTTTCATATGTCAAAACCGTCCGATATAATACCGGAACTTCAAGGTCGTTTTCCAATTCGTGTGGAGTTAGACAAATTAACTAAAGACGATTTTGTTCGTATCTTAAAAGAACCAGACTTCTCCCTGATTCGACAGTATGAGAAACTTCTTGCAACGGAAGACGTCCTGGTAGAGTTCACAGAGGAGTCAATTGATCGAATTGCTGAAATTGCTTTTGAAGTGAACGATAATACGGAAAATATCGGTGCTAGACGACTCCATACAATAGTGGAACGGCTCCTTGAAGAATTATCATTCGAAGCATCTGAAATTGGACCAACGAGCATAAAGATTACCCCATCTTACGTGGATGAGAAGTTGCAGGGAATTGTCAAAGACAAGGATTTGTCACATTTCATCTTATAATTAAGGTAAAGTAGTTTATTTAATAATTGAAAACCTTTAGAATATTCTTATCAGTTTCGAAATAATGAGGAGGAAAAATATAATGACACTATTAGTAAAAACAAGAAAAATTAACGCAATGTTGCAAGAGACTGCAAGTAAGCAAGTGAACTTCAAACAAATGGCCGAGCAATTGAGTGAAGTAATCGACTGCAACGCTTTCATCGTAAGCCGTAAAGGTAAGCTTCTTGGATTAGAAATTCACCATCAAATCGAGAACGAACGTATGAAGCAAATGTTCGAAGATCGTAAATTCCCTGAAGCATACACAAAGCGTCTTTTTGAAATCCGTGAAACATCACCTAATATCGGAATCGATAGCGAATATACAGTATTCCCTGTAGAAAACCAGGAGCTCTTCAAGAGTGGCTTAACTACAATCGTACCAATCATTGGTGGAGGTGAGCGTCTTGGAACACTTATTCTTGCTCGCTTAAGCGAAGAATTCAAAGAGGATGATTTAATTCTTGCTGAGTACGGTGCAACTGTTGTAGGAATGGAAATTCTTCGTGAGAAATCTGAAGAAATTGAAACAGAAGCTCGCAGCAAAGCTGTTGTTCAAATGGCAATCAATTCACTATCATATAGTGAGCACGAAGCGATTGAGCATATCTTCAACGAGCTTGATGGAAATGAAGGACTTCTCGTTGCTTCAAAAATTGCTGATCGCGTTGGAATCACGCGCTCTGTAATTGTCAACGCACTTCGTAAACTCGAAAGTGCTGGAGTTATCGAATCTCGTTCACTTGGTATGAAAGGAACATACATTAAAGTGTTAAACAGCAAGTTCCTTGAAGAACTTGAAAAGCAAAAATCTTAAAGTAACCATATATAAAACGAGTTAAAAGCAAATTTGCTTTTAACTCGTTTTTTTAATTTAAGTAAAAAGTTGTACCGAATATGCAATATTAGAATGACATTAATATTAAAAGTTATGCGGTAAATTCAGATTTTTTGAAATGGAGATATTTAGTATATTTGTCCTAGTAAAGCTGGTATTTTATGTGAACAGTTATGAAAATATAAGTAAAGTTTCTAAATTTTCGTCTGGATTGTATAGACAAAATGGTTCATAATCCGATACAATGATAGTTAATTGTTGACTTATGATGGAATATGTCGAATTTAATATAATTCTTAAATATAAATGAAGGAGGAGAACAGTATGGACCTATACGGAGGTACAATTTCTGCATTAGAAAAAGGGTTGAATTTTTCATCCGATAAATCTAAAGCAATCTCTCAGAATGTAGCAAATGTTGACACTCCTAACTATAAAGTGAAAACAGTAGATTTTAAGAGTTACTTGAATGAAGCAAAGACGGCTCAGGTAGAGGCATACCGTACAAATCAAAGCCATTTATCATTCTCTCCAACAACAGCGGGCTCAGGATCACGAACTTATTCAAATTTCCGATATAACCAAAATGGAAATGGTGTCGACATGGATAAGGAACAAGCTGATTTAGCTGCAAACCAAATCTATTACAATGCTCTTGCGGATCGAATCAGTAGTAAGTTTAATTCCTTAAATAATGTGATCAAAGGAGGCCGTTAAACTTGTCCATTTTTCATAGTTTGAATTCTTCAGCTTCAGCGTTAACGGCTCAACGACTTAGAATGGATGTTATATCCTCGAATATGGCAAATATCGACACGACTCGAGGGAAGTTAGTGGATGGAGAGTGGCAACCTTATCAACGTAAGTCGGTATCTTTTCAGCCTAAACAAGGCCAGTTTTCAAACTATTTGAATGTCGCAATGGGGACACGAGATAGTGGGTCAATTGGTAATGGTGTAAGAGTTTCTAAAATACAAGAGGATTCAGAAACTCCGTTCAAACAAGTTTTTGATCCAACGCATCCAGATGCTAATGAAGAGGGATATGTCGAAATGCCTAACGTGGATCCATTGCGTGAAACGATTGATATGATGTCTGCAACACGTTCATACGAAGCTAATATCACCGTATTAAATTCTAATAAAGCTATGTTGATGAAAGCACTTGAAATTGGTAAATAAGATTTTGAAAGGATGATTGTGTATGGCAATATCTTCAATATTAGCGATGGCACCTGGAATATCGCCTGATGTAACCAAAGCTTCTCCAACTACATTCGAATCGCAACAGAAGTTTGGTAGTTACTTAAAAGACGCCATTCAAGATGTGAACGCAGCACAAGTGCAATCTGATGTTATGACAGAAAAGCTTGTTCGTGGTGAAAACGTCGATCTACATAATGTTATGATTACTGCTCAAAAAGCTTCCATTGCATTAAATGCGACAATGGAAATTCGTAACAAAGTAATTGAAGCCTATCAAGAAGTAATGCGTATGCCAGTTTAATAAAAATATAGCGTTGTTCAGAATAAATGACGTTTGCCGACCGGAGGATAAGAATGAAAGAGAGATTGACAAAGATCAAAAACGATTTACAAGCGTTTTGGTCAAACCGTACAAAAAAACAGAAAATCTTATATATCAGTATTGCTGCATCGATGATTCTTGTTGCAGCTCTTCTGACTTTCTTCCTATCTCGTACAACGTACGTTCCGTTATATAAAGATCTCTCCAGATCTGATATCGGTAGAATAAAAGAAGAGTTGGATGCACAAGCAGTTCCTAACCGCATTGCACCAGGCGGTACCTCTATACTTGTACCCGAAGAACGAGTGGATGATTTACTAGTCTCCATCGAATCTCAAGGACTTGCGAATTCAGGAAGAATCGACTACTCATTTTTCTCGGAAAATGCAGGATTTGGAACGACAGATAACGAGTTTAATATGATTAAGCTCGCAACAATGCAAAATGAAGTTGCAAAGTTGATTACGGGAATTGAAGGAGTTCAAGACGCAAAAGTCATGATTACACTTCCTACCCAGGGCGTTTTCGTCAATGAAGACGTCCAAGCAGCAAGTGCATCTATTGTACTTAAAACTGAACCAGGACAACAGTTCAGTGAGCCGCAAATTAAAGGGTTATATAATTTAATTTCAAAAAGTATTCCGAACCTAGCACCTGAAGACATTGTGGTCATGAACCAATACTTTGAATACTACGACTTGAATCATGAGAATAATCAATTTGGCACGAACATCGCTGATCAAATGACAATTAAGAAATCCATTGAACGTGATTTGCAACGTCAAGTTCAAATGATGCTAGGTTCTATGATGGGTCAAGATAAGGTAGTCGTTTCTGTAACTACTGATATCGATTTCCAACAGGAAAATCGTGAAGAAAACTTGGTCACTCCTGTAGATGAAGAAAGCAAAGAAGGTATAGCGCTTAGCGTTCAGAGAATCACAGAAACCTTTACAGGGGATGGTGCTGTTCCGGGTGGTATTCCTGAAGGAGAAGATCCCACTGATAACCGGACTACTATCGTCGAAGGGGCAACGGGTAACGGAGACTACGAACGTATCGAAGAGACTATAAATAATGAAGTGAATCGAATTCGTAAAAACATTGTCGAAAGTCCCTATAAAATTCGAGATATTGGTTTGCAAGTCATGGTAGAGCCCCCGACTGCAGATGATCCAGGATCTTTAGACCCAGGGATGGAAGCAGATATTAAACAAATCTTAGATACGATCGTTCGTACGTCTATTGATAAAGAATCAGCAGGTGAATTAACAGAAGAACAGTTAGCTGGAAAAATTGCAGTTTCCATACAACCAATACGGGGGAAACAAGCTGATTTTGAAGCAGAGCGCACAGTTATTCCTTGGTGGGCTTATGTAGTTGGCGGAGTATTAATCCTTACAATTATTGCTTTGGTCATTCTCTATGTACGTAAGCGACGTAAAGATGAAGTATTAGCATTAGAGGAGGCACTAGCTCTTGAAGAACAGCTAGAAGCTATTGAAGTAAGTGATATTAATGGTGAAATTGAAACAGAAGCAACACTACGAAGAAAACAACTTGAGAAGATGGCAAAAGATAAACCAGAAGAATTTGCGAAATTGCTACGCACTTGGATAGCTGAGGATTAAGGAGTGATCAGACATGGTTAAAAAAGATAAAGAAATGTCCGGGAAGCAGAAGGCGGCTCTCCTTTTGATTTCTCTCGGTCCAGAAGTATCCGCAGCGATTTACAAACATCTGACGGAAGAAGAAATCGAGCGACTGACGCTTGAAATATCAGGTGTCCGTAAAGTCGAGTCTTCAGTTAAAGAAGAAATAATCGAAGAGTTCCATAATATTGCTCTTGCGCAAGATTATATTTCCCAAGGTGGAATCGGTTATGCGAAAACTATACTTGAGAAAGCGCTAGGAAAAGAGCATGCGCAAGCGGTCATTAACCGCTTAACATCTTCACTTCAAGTTCGTCCGTTTGATTTTGCGAGAAGAACTGAACCTAGTCAAATCTTGAATTTCATTCAAAATGAACATCCACAAACTATAGCGCTAATTTTGTCTTATTTAGAAGCAGAACAAGCAGGGATTATCCTTTCTTCACTTCCACAAGAAGTACAAGCAGACATCGCTAAACGTATTGCTAAAATGGAATCGACTTCACCAGAAGTTATCAGCGAAATCGAGGCTGTTCTTGAGCGGAAACTTTCTTCAACGGTCACACAAGATTATACCGATACTGGTGGTGTGGACGCGGTTGTTGAAGTACTTAATGGTGTTGATCGTGCTACTGAGAAAACGATACTCGATGCTCTCGAAATTCAAGATCCTGAACTTGCTGAAGAAATTAAGAAACGGATGTTTGTCTTCGAAGATATCATTACGCTTGATAACCGTTCAATTCAACGTGTCATTCGTGACTGTGAAAATGAAGATCTTGTACTATCTATGAAAGTATCTAGCGAAGAAGTTAAAGATATTCTCTTCAAAAATATGTCACAACGTATGGCAGAGTCGTTTAAAGAAGAGATGGAAGTTATGGGGCCAGTTCGTTTACGTGATGTTGAAGAAGCACAATCTCGTATTGTTGCGACGATCCGTCGTCTAGAAGATGCTGGAGAAATTATTATTGCACGTGGCGGAGGAGATGATGTGATTGTCTAATATCTACAGACCTGGATCAAATCAAAACACAGGTGTGAAGAAGATTGGAATTCGCAATCTCGAAATAATGACAGAGCACACAGAGATTTCTGAAGCTCCCCGAATGAATTTAGCTGAAATAATTATGGAACGTGATCGACTGATGAATGATGCTAGGACTCAAGTAGGATTAGAAAAAGCTACACTTGAGCAGTTGCGTCAAACGGCACATGACGATATCGATGCTATGAGAAGTGCATGGGAGACGGAAAAAGCAGAGCTCCAACAACGTGCTTACGAGGAAGCGTTCCAAGTAGGCTTTGAAGAAGGTACGAAAAAGAGTGTTTCCGAAATGCAAGAGAGTATTAAACAAGCAAACGAAGCAATTGAAATTGCTAAAAAAAATGCACAATCATATTTAGATGACCAAGAGCAACTAATCGTTGAGATTGCTATGAAATCTGCTGAACGCATACTTGGGCAAGCGTTAGATGGAGATGATGAACTCTTTCTATCTATTGTTAAACGCGGTTTGAAAGAAGCTCGTGAGATGCGTGAAGTGAGAGTGTATGTATCCCCGGGGTATTACAAATTGGTTTCAGACAGTCGTGAGGAATTGGCTTCAATCTTCCCGCCTGATGTACCGATGCTCATTTTTGTAAATGATGAATTTGAATCTACTGATTGTTATATCGAAACGAATCACGGAAGAATTGTTGTGAGTGTTGATGAACAGTTGAATGAGATGAAAGAGCGCCTTGTGGAACTATTGGAAAGCGAGGGCTAATCATGATAAAAGCTGAAGAACTTTCAAATAAGATTTCAAAAGTAAAAACATTTAAGAAGTATGGCCGTGTGGCAAGGGTAGTTGGACTCATGATTGAGTCGAAAGGTCCGGAGAGTTCAATTGGAGATTTATGTATTATTCATTTGAATACGACGAATGGCTCTGAATCTAAAATAATGGCAGAAGTTGTGGGCTTTCGAGAAGAAATCGTTATGCTAATGCCGTTTACCAATGTAACGGAAATTTCTAGTGGCTGTTTAGTAGAAGGAACAGGGAAGCCTCTTGAAGTAAAAGTAGGTATGAATTTAATAGGGAAAGTACTCGATTCTATGGGCAACCCCATTGATCACTCTGCATTACCTAAAGGACTAGCAACAGTGCGGACCGAGCAAAGTCCGCCTAATGTATTAACGCGTCCTACTATAAACGATAAGTTGGCGGTAGGTGTAAAGGCAATTGATGGGATGCTGACGGTAGGAAGCGGACAACGTGTTGGTATTTTCGCGGGTTCTGGAGTAGGGAAAAGTACTCTTTTAGGAATGATTGCGCGAAACACTACAGCCGATATTAACGTCATCGCACTTATCGGTGAACGTGGTCGCGAAGTTCGTGAATTCATCGACAGGGACTTAGGTCCGGAAGGATTAAGTCGTACGATTGTCGTGGCGGCTACATCTGATCAGCCTGCACTCATGCGTATCAAAGGAGCATTTACTGCAACCGCTATCGCTGAGTATTTTCGAAATAAAGGCATGAACGTTATGCTCATGATGGACTCAGTTACACGCGTTGCCATGGCTCAGCGTGAAATAGGATTGGCAGTTGGAGAACCTCCTGCAACACGTGGATACACGCCTTCTGTATTCGCAATATTACCCAAGTTGCTAGAGCGTAGTGGGACAAATGAATTTGGTGCCATCACTGCCTTTTACACAGTGCTAGTTGACGGGGATGATATGAATGAGCCAATTGCAGATGCAGTGCGAGGAATTTTAGACGGTCACATAGTCTTGGATAGAACGCTTGCGAACAAAGGTCAATATCCAGCAATTAATGTATTGAAAAGTGTCAGTCGCTTAATGAATCATATAGCGGACCCAGAACACGTCAAAGCTGCTGAAAAGCTACGTGAATTATATTACACGTACGATAAATCAGAAGATCTTATTAACATTGGAGCTTATAAGAGAGGGACATCCAAAGAGATTGACCAAGCTATTGAGTATGAACCTCTAATTACTAAGTTTCTAAAACAGGGATATAAAGATAACATTTCAATGGAGGAAAGTATTGAGGAATTGATTGCGCTTGCTACAGGAGGCGGGAATTCATGAAATCATACCAGTATCGATTTGAAAAGGTATTGACCTATAGAGAACAAGAAAAGAATGAGACGGAATCTGCATATAAAAATGCGATTGAATCTTTTGAAACGATTGCTACCGAGCTATATGATTTGTTGAAAAAGAAAGAAAACGTTTTGGTTGAGCAACAAGAAAAAATGACTAGAGGATTTGCTGTAAATGAAATCCATCACTACGCTAGATTCATAGAAAGCTTAGAAAAGAAAATTAATCAAGTGCAGCAAGATGTAATACAAGCGCGTAGTAAAATGAATTGGTTTGAAGAAAAGTTGTTGGATAAAACGATAGAAGTGAAAAAGTACGAAAAGATGCGTGAAAAAGATCACAATACTTACCAAGAAGAGCTAGATCATAAAGAAGCCGAGCGGTTGGACGAACTGTCTACATTAAAATTCCGTAAAAATGAAAATGGGTGGTAAGACGGTGAAACGAAAAAAGAATAATGCCCCAGAATCGTTTAAAGAAGAGCGTAAAGCAGGTAGTTTCTTTCAAATGCTGCTTGCCTGGTTTGTGATTCCCTTGATTTTTGCAGTTGCAGTTCTTCTGATTATCGCGAAAGTTGCCGACGTAAATGTTGTGGAAAAAGCAAAAGATTGGACTTCTTCAGTGCCAGCGTTAGAACAAAAGAAAGAAAAGACTTCCACTAAAAAAGATACAAAAGTATTAGAAGAACGTGTGGTTGTTATGAAAGAAGAGTTAAAACAGAAAGAACAGCAGTTAATGGATGTTCAAGAAGATTTGAAGAAATCCAATGAAAAAAACGAAAAACTAGTTTTAGCTCAAGAAAAAATACAAGCTGAAATCTTAGTATTGCAACGAACAAATGATGATTCAAAAAAAGAATTAGGACAATTAGTTTCTACGTATGAACAAATGTCTGCTAAATCAGCAGCACCTGTCATTATTAAGATGGAAGATGCACAAGCACTTCAGTTGCTCTCGCAGATGAAAGTAGAAACATTAGCAGCAATCTTGGAGAAGATGACTCCAGAAGATGCTGCGAAATATACTGCCCTTTTAGCGAAATAATTATATAATCATAAAGTAATAGAATTCTACAAAGGAGGTGAAAAAATGAATGTTGGTTCAGTACAGATGCCTTTGCAGGGCGTAGCTACTTTAACAGGAAAGTCGATTCATAGCGCTGGCAGTGCAGGTGGTTTATTCGGTTCACATTTAGCGGGATTAACGAAAAGTGCAACGGTTGTACAGAACGTTCCTACAGAAACTGCATTGGGGTCCATAAAGGATATGATGGCTGAACTTTTATCGGCTACGGATCTTGAATCACTCACTCAATCGTTGGCAGAACTAACAGGTAATCCACAAACAACACTACTTGCAGGTTTAGAGATATTAGGGCAGTCCAGTTCTATAGATGAGTGGGCGGAATCGCTCCAAATTGACTCAAAAGAACTTATGAATGAAATTACTTCCGTTTTAGAAGAAGCTGGTGTTTCTAAAGAGGAACTTGCTGAAGTTATGTTTTCTAACGATGTTTGGACACTATTGAACGTCATAAGTGAACATGCACCAAAGTTATCTGTAGCACTTGAAGGAATGATAAGTAGTGGGAATTTAGAGGTGCAGAATCAGGCGACTCACGTACTAGCTTTGTTGAAGTCCGTAGAAACTGTCCTCCCCAAAAAAGATTTGTTAGGTTGGCAACAAATGAACTTAAAAGAACTTACAGATCAAATTGAATCGTTTGGCGGAAAAGTGAATGAGACTAGAGCGGTTTTAGGGAATCCAACATTGGGATCTTTAATGGGTGCAAAAACTGAAGTGGAACCTAGTATACAGCGCACAATTCTTCAATCTATGACAGTTGTGACAGGAAATAGTCAAGAACAAACTTCGAATGAAGGAAAAAGTGAGCAAAGTCAAACACATCTTCTTCAAAATACAACCATTCAACCGATAGTATCTAGGAATGTTTTTTCACTTGAAACACCAGATAATCGTCCAACTACACAATCTGAAGCGTTGCTGGAGAAGCTACAGGGACTATTCAAACAAACAAACTTTGGTCAGCAGGGTGGTACAAACCGTTTGCTTGTGAAATTATATCCAGAGCATTTAGGGCAAGTTCGAATTGAATTGCTTCAAGTAAATGGCATAATGACCGCAAGAATTCTAGCATCTACAGCTCTTGGAAAAGAAATGTTAAATAGCCAATTGCATCAGTTAAGACAATCCTTTACACAACAAAATATTCAAATCGATCGAATCGATGTAACACAGGCAGTTCAGGATCCATCCAGAAATGATCGTAGTCAGAACTTTAACCATCAGCAGTTTAAAGGGAATGATGAGCAATCAGAACAGTCAGAGCACGACCAGGAAGAACAACAATCATTCCAAGAGTTTTTGCTTGATGTGGAGGTGTAACGAATGGTAGATGGTCAACAACCAATAAAAGACTCTATGTATCTCATAAACAATCAACGGGATGAACGCAAAACTGGCCAAGGTACATTAGGCAAAGATGATTTCATGAAATTGCTAATTGCGCAGTTGCAGAACCAGGATCCTACGAGTCCGATGAAAGACAACGAGTTTATTGCCCAAATGGCACAGTTTTCTGCTCTTGAACAGACTATGAATCTTACGAAGGCTTTTGAGAAATTCGCAGAATCACAAAACCAAAGTCAATTGATACAGTATAATTCATTTGTCGGTAAAGAAATTAAATGGCATAAAGTCGCTGATAAACCTGACGAAGAAGGTAAACCAGTTATCACTGAAGGCACAGGTAAAATCGAATCTGTAAAATATGTAAATGGTTCAGTAGTCTTTACGATGGCAGATGGTCAAGAATTATCACCTGGAAATATTTCCGAGGTACTATCTGGCGTAATGAACTCTAATAGCTTAGTAGAAGCTAGCATGCTCATTGGTAAAACAGTCGGCTACCTTGATGGTGAAACTGAAAAAACAGGCATGGTGTCATCAGTATCTAACAAAGATGGAAAGTTACTTTATATTCTCGAAAATGGAGAAAAAATAGAAGGTAACAAATTCACTTCAATCAGTAACTAATTAGATAGAACGGAGCGATTGTATGGAACAAGTCAACATCCAACGTCTCCAATCGCAGCCGCAACTAAGACCCGGACAATCAATAAAACCGATGCCGAAACAATCATTCGTCGAACAGCTGAACAACGCACTCGCTCCACAAACGCTAAAAGTCAGTAAGCATGCCACAGAACGTCTGAATGAACGCAATATCACAATTACTGAAGCCGAATGGGCACATGTCACGGACAAAGTTAACGAGGCAAAAGCGAAAGGAATTCGTGATTCACTTGTATTGATGGACCAAGCTGCACTTATCGTCAGTGCTAAAAACTCCACAGTCATTACAGCGATGGATAGAAAAGAAGCAAAAGATCAGCTTTTCACAAACATCGATGGAACGATCATTTTAAGTTAACGAGAAACTATTTGGCAGGACCTTAGAATAAGGATGCCACCGCACTGTCGACCGATAGAGGCAGGAGCACTTTACAATTCGAGAGGGGAAAACACATTATGTTACGCTCAATGTATTCAGGGATTTCAGGACTTAAAAACTTCCAAACAAAGTTGGATGTGATTGGTAACAATATTGCGAACGTTAATACGTATGGCTTTAAGAAGGGGCGTACTGTTTTTAAAGATTTATATTCTCAAACCGTTGCAGGAGCTAGTGCACCAGTCGGAAACACTCGAGGTGGTGTCAATCCTAAGCAAGTAGGACTTGGTTCGCAGCTTGCTGCAATTGATACACTCCACACAGCAGGTTCTACACAATTTACAGGGAATACTTTGGATCTTGCAATTGAAGGTGATGGATTCTTTATTGTTCAGAGTGGTGCTACCGCGACAGACGTGCAATATACAAGAGCCGGTAACTTTTACATGGACAACGAAGGAACTTTAGTGGATGGCGATGGACGATTCTTGCAGGGATTAAAGAATACAGAAACCACTGCTCAGGTTGATGGTAAAGATGTGAAAACTACGGTTTTAAAAGCGGAAGCTACTGCGAATTACGGTTCTATTAAAATTCCTAATGATGCTACTAATATGTCGATTGGACAAGATGGAACAGTGAATTACGTCCAGGATGGAAAACTGCAAGTAGCGGGAAGATTAAATATCGCTACTTTTAACAATCCAGGAGGTTTAGAAAAAGTGGGGGGCAATCTTTATCAGCAATCTGCTAACTCAGGAAACGCAAATACAGGTAAACCACTAGATGCAGGTCGCGGAACCATTAAATCAGGCTCCCTAGAAATGTCCAACGTCGATCTCTCTGAAGAATTCACAGAAATGATCGTTGCTCAACGTGGATTTCAAGCAAACACACGGATCATTACAACATCGGATGAAATCCTTCAAGAACTTGTTAACTTAAAGCGTTAATTAATACAGCTTAACCTCAACACAACATTTGCTCGTTAAAGGAGGGTCGGGCCGGCTCTTGCGCCTGGCCCTTTACATATGATTAAAGTCACACGCCTAAACGGAGCTGCATTTCATTTGAATGCACTCTACATAGAAAAAGTTGAATCGTTTCCGGATACGACGATTACATTAACAACTGGTACGAAATATGTCGTCCTAGATTCTGTAGATACGGTATATGAGCGTATGATTCAGTTTTATCAGTCCGTTCAGCTCCTGTCTAACCCACATTTGCGAGGTGTAGAAGATGAAGAATAAAGTATTGACGGTGTCCTTAATTATTTTAGTGTGTATCACTTTAGTAGGTGTGGTTGGACTTATCCTCATGTTGCAGTTGAACAAAGGAGAAGCTAAAGAGAAAGAACCTACGATTGACGAAATTATTGAATCCTCCGTGGATATACCGGAAATCACAACGAATTTGAATGGTCGTCAATTTATCCGAGTTTCGCTAAAGATTCAGACTAGCAATAAAAAAGCGGCAGAAGAACTAACAAAACGAGATTTTCAAGTAAACAATATCGTTATCCAAGAATTGTCCGAAAAGACGGCGAAGGATTTCGAAGGTAAAACAGGCAAACAATCATTTGAAGATGCGATCAAAGCGCAATTGAATCCTCTCATGAAAGAGGGCAAAATCGAGAAGGTATATATTGTTTCCTATATTATTCAGTAATTCGCATGCAATTACGGACAAGAAGGAGGTGGCCTAATGGCGGGAGATATATTATCACAAAATGAGATAGATGCTTTACTGTCCGCAATTTCCACAGGAGAAATGTCGGCAGATGAGATAAAAAAAGAAGACGAGACCAAAAAAGTAAAAGTTTATGATTTCAAGCGAGCGTTACGTTTCTCAAAAGATCAGATTCGAAGTTTAACTCGTATACATGAAAATTTCGCTCGTTTACTTACTACGTACTTTTCAGCCAAATTACGGACTTATATTCAAATTAATGTGGCGTCCGTTGACCAAATTCCGTTCGAAGAATTCATACGATCTATCCCGAACATGACGCTCCTCAACATATTTGAGGTTCCTCCTCTAGAAGGAAACATCATTATGGAAGTCAATCCAAACGTGGCTTACTCCATGTTGGAACGATTGATGGGTGGCTACGGAGAGAGTTCAGGAAAAGTAGATAACATGACTGAAATCGAAACGAAAATCTTAACTGGCTTGTTTGAACGTTCATTTGACAACTTACGTGAAGCTTGGGCGAATATTGCAGATATCGATCCTTATCTCGCTGAGATGGAAGTTAATCCGCAATTTTTGCAAATGATTTCACCTAACGAAACGGTTGTTGTCATCTCTTTCAACATCGTGATTGGCGAATCTAGTGGAATGATTAATATTTGTATTCCACACGTCGTATTAGAACCAATCATCCCTAATTTATCCGTCCAATATTGGATGCAGACGAACAAGAAAGAACCAACACCTGAACAAAGTGTCGAGTTAGAGAAACGCATTAAGAAGGCAAGTTTACCTTTTGTTGCGAACCTCGGTGAAGGTTCGATGACTGTTGAAGACTTATTGTATCTGCAACTAGGAGATGTAATAGAACTCGGAACTGCTTTTGACGCACCTCTAACAATTGAAGTGAGCGGCGTCCCTAAATTTACCGCACAACCAGGCCATCTGCGTAATCGTATGGCTGTCCAAATACTAGATACCCTGATTGGAGGGGATGACGAAGATGATGAGTGATAATATCCTTTCACAGGAAGAAATAGAAGCTTTGCTTCGAGGTGAAACACTTGATAGCGGAGCTGAAGCAAATCTTACGAATGATGAACTCCTAATAGAAGATTATCTTGATGAGATGGAACGAGATGCGCTTGGAGAAATTGGGAATATCTCTTTTGGTAGCTCAGCTACAGCTCTGTCCGCGCTATTAGGTCAAAAAGTAGAGATTACAACACCTACTATTTCCGTTATCGATCGAAACAAACTTGAGACGGAATTTGTTCAACCTTATGTAGCTGTAGGGGTAGAGTATACAGTAGGCTTAAGTGGAACCAATTTACTTGTTATCAAGCAAAGTGACGCGGCCATTATTGCGGATCTAATGCTCGGTGGCGATGGATTATCTCCTAACCAAGATTTAGGTGAAATTCATCTGAGTGCTGTTCAAGAAGCGATGAATCAAATGATGGGTTCTGCAGCGACTTCGATGTCGACTTTATTCAATAAAAAAGTAGATATTTCCCCTCCTACAATTGAATTGTTGAACATTCAAGAAGACCGAGGGACTGGGAGTATCCCTGACGAAGAATTGTTGATTCGTGTTTCTTTTAACTTGAAAGTTGGAACACTTATCGATTCAAATATTATGCAGCTATTTCCTTTGGCGCTTGGAAAAGACCTAGTATCAGCTCTAATGGGAGATGCTGTGGCGGAAGAAGCATCTACAGTTGCAGAACCTCCCGTATCACTACAGAAGCAATCGGACATGGGACAGCTTATGAACCAGCAATCTTCACCTATGGAAGAAGCACCTGTTAGTCAACAACAGGCAAGCTACAGCGAGCCACAACAATTGCCACCTAGACAGAGTCAGCATCAGCAACAAGCAAACGTTCAACAAGCTCAGTTTGCTAGTTTTGAGACACCTTCACTGAGTCAATCAGAGGCTTCTAACTTAAACCTATTGTTAGATATTCCGCTTCGGGTGACAGTGGAGCTAGGACGCACAACACGTTCCGTAAAAGAAATATTAGAAATGTCGAGTGGTTCAATTATTGAGCTAGATAAACTAGCAGGTGAACCTGTTGATATTCTAGTGAATAATCGACGCATTGCAAAAGGTGAAGTGGTCGTTATTGACGAGAACTTCGGTGTTCGAATTACAGATATTCTTAGTCAAACAGAACGATTAAATAATTTACGATAAACCTTGGAGGTCATGGAAATGTCAAAACGTATACTTATAGTGGATGATGCAGCATTTATGAGAATGATGGTAAAGGATATTCTATCTAAAAATAATTTCGAAGTTGTTGGTGAAGCAGCTGATGGTGCACAAGCTGTAGAAAAATATTTCGAATTAAAACCAGATCTAGTAACTATGGACATTACAATGCCCGAGATGGATGGAATCGCTGCACTAAAGGCAATTAAAGAAAGAGATCCAAACGCTACTATTATTATGTGTTCAGCTATGGGACAACAAGCTATGGTTATCGATGCAATTCAAGCAGGTGCAAAAGACTTCATTGTGAAGCCATTCCAGGCAGACCGGGTTGTAGAAGCAATTGAAAAAGCACTTAGCTAAGATTCGCACGTTCATAATAATTTGTTTGACGTTGCTCGTAACAGTTGGTCTGTTTGCGAGCAATACTTCTTTGATTGTCCAAGCAGCGACTGATTCATCGGTGACGGATTTTCTTGATAAGAATAAAGGGAAAGATAAAACGCCAGATACCGAAAGTAAGATACCTGTTGAAGAAAAATTACAACCTGAATCAGCGCCTGTCGGGTTGACTGCCTGGGACTACATTAAAACGCTCCTTGCGCTTGCTTTTGTTATTGCATTGATCTACGGAATGGTGAAGTTCATCAATACACGGAATCGTGTAACTCAGCACGGTAAGTTGATGCAAAATATGGGTGGTCTATCTCTTGGTCAACAAAAATCCGTACAGTTAATAAAAATCGGGGAACAGTATTTCTTAATTGGTGTGGGAGACGATGTTCGTTTACTAAAAGAACTTTCGAATCCTGAAGAGATTGCACAACTAGCTGCTTATTACTCTGATGAGGAAGAAGCCCTTCAACACAGTCCAATCATTAAGTTGGTGAATGGATTAAGAAATAGAAAATCTAACCCGTATGAGAAACAAGAGGAACCGGAAGATTTCGGGAATCTGTTTAAAAATAAGCTGACTGAAATTGAAAACGACAGGAAACGAAAGCTGAACGAGCTTACGGAGAAGGAGCGCAATCGGAATGAATGATTTTATGCAGTTTTTTTCGGATAGTGATCCGGGCGCAGTATCGACATCCGTTAAGATGCTTCTTCTGCTAACTGTCTTATCTCTGGCTCCAGCGATTCTGATCCTGATGACGTCGTTCGCCAGGATCATTATTGTTTTGTCCTTTGTACGTTCTGCACTTGCAACACAGCAGATGCCGCCAAACCAGGTACTTGTAGGACTTGCACTATTCTTAACTTTTTTCGTCATGGCACCGACATTCCAACAAGTGAACGATGAAGCTTTGAAACCGTTATTTGCAGAAGAAATTTCATTGGATGATGCATATCAAAAAGCGAGTGTTCCTTTCAAAGAATTCATGGGTAAGCATACGCGTCAAAAAGATTTGGAGCTTTTTTTAAGATATAACAATGCAGATCGACCGGAAACAATGGAAGACATTCCTTTGACGATGATGGTGCCTGCATTCGCACTAAGTGAAATCAAGACGGCTTTCCAAATGGGCTTCATGATTTTTATCCCGTTTCTTGTAATTGATATGATTGTCGCGAGTATCCTTATGTCGATGGGTATGATGATGTTGCCACCGGTAATGATTTCATTGCCGTTTAAAATTTTGTTGTTTGTATTAGTAGATGGCTGGTATCTGATAGTTAAATCATTGCTGCAAAGCTTTTAGGAGGGGTTCGTATGACGGGAGAAATGATCATTGCAGTTGCTGAGCGATCGGTATGGGTGATTCTGATGGCATCTGGACCTCTCTTAATCGTTGCATTGGTGACAGGACTTGCTGTAAGTATTTTTCAGGCGACAACTCAAATTCAAGAACAAACACTTGCATTCGTTCCAAAGATTGTTGCAGTCCTCGTAGCAATCGTATTTTTCGGACCGTGGATGTTGTCAAAAGTTACGGCATATGCTGCCGATATTTTTGATAATCTCTCCCGGTACGTAGGGTAGTTTAAATGGAAGCACTCATCCCATTTGTGGCCACTTATTTGTTAATATTAACTAGAATTTCAGCGTTTTTTGTTACACTACCATTATTCTCGTATCGTGCGATACCACCTGTGATGCGCATCGTTTTTGCTGCCTTACTTGCATGGATGCTCGTATTCACATTAAATGTGCCGGATCTTGAGATTAATGGTGCCTACATTATGCTTGTTCTAAAAGAAGCACTAATTGGGCTTACTATCGGCATCATCGCGTTCATGGTAATGTCTGCAATACAAGTTGCCGGAGGACTCATTGATTTTCAAATGGGTTTTGCCATTGCAAACGTAATTGATCCGCAAACGGGAACACAATCTCCATTGATGGGACAATTTTTCAATTCACTTGCGTTGCTTTTGTTGCTCGCTGTGAATGGACATCATGTGCTGTTGGATGGTGTGTTCTATAGCTATCAGTTTCTACCGATTGACCAACTCTGGCCATCTTTTGGTAGCGAACGTGTGGCCGAACATGTATTGAAAACGATGGCCGCCGTATTCGGCATTTCATTTCAAATGGCTATCCCAATTGTAGCTACGTTGTTCTTAGTCGATTTGGCACTTGGGATTACTGCAAGGACAGTCCCACAACTTAACATCTTCGTAATCGGTTTTCCGATTAAAATTGGAGTAGGATTTTTAGTACTCTTCATTATGGGAGGCGTTATTGTTGCAATGATGCAAAAGATTTTTGAAGTGATGGCATTTAGTATGCGAGATCTTATGATGTTGTTGGGAGGAGGATAAGTACATGTTACGCTTGGATCTCCAATTTTTCGCTGGTGAGAAAACAGAAAAAGCGACGCCGAAAAAACGGGAAGATTCTCGTAAAAAAGGTCAAGTATTAAAAAGCCAAGACGTAACAAGTGCAATAGTACTTCTATCCGTATTCCTCTTTTTGTTTTTTGCTGCAGGATTTATGAAAGATCGGTTTTATAAGTTTTTTAAAGAAACATTTAATACATACATAACTATGGGGACTCTTGATAGTGATCAGGCAATGACTATTTACATGGAAGTGCTTAAAGAAATGGCGTTTATAACATTGCCCGTCATGATCATTGCTATGGTAGGTGCCATTGCTGGTAATATTGTTCAGTTTGGACTGCTCTTTACAGGAGAACCTTTGAAGTTTGATTTGAAAAAAATTGATCCTATTAAAGGATTAAAACGAATATTTTCTATGAAGGCAATCATCGAATTATTGAAATCCCTTTTGAAGATTTCTTTCATCGGTGGAGTCACGTCTATTATTTTATATATGAATATTGATAAGGTATTGAACTTAGCGTTTAAAACACCGTCAGCTGTAATGAAGACGGTAGGAGAGCTTGTTGCATTAATGGGAATCACCGCTTCTTTCGTACTCCTATTCATTTCAGTACTGGACTTTCTTTATCAGAAATTTGACTACGAAAAAAACTTAAAAATGTCGAAACAAGACATTAAAGACGAATATAAAAACTCAGAAGGTGATCCGTTGATAAAGTCTAAAATTAAACAACGACAACGGGAAATGGCTATGAGAAGAATGATGCAAGAAGTACCGCAGGCGGATGTTGTCATTACGAATCCGACTCACTATGCGATTGCAATTAAATATACAGATGGGGAAATGGACGCGCCAGTAGTTGTTGCGAAAGGTGTTGACTTCATTGCCCAAAAGATAAAACTTATTGCAAAAGAAAATGGAATCGTGACCGTAGAAAATCGGCCACTCGCCCGTGCTCTCTACTCCGATGCTGAAATCGGAGATCGAATACCGGACCAATTTTTCAAGGCTATTGCTGAAGTACTTGCGTATGTATATCGAATTCAACGCAAAATTTAAATGAACAACGGAAAGTAGGGATGACATGCAATTTAAAGAAATAGGTGTGCTCGCATCAGTAATCATGATTGTTGCGATGCTTGTCATTCCACTGCCGCACTGGTTGCTCAGTTTTCTAATTATCATAAACATTACACTTGCACTAATGGTGCTTCTTACTGCGATGAATATGCAAGAAGCGTTACAGTTCTCAATCTTTCCTTCACTTTTGCTATTACTTACGTTATTCCGTCTCGGTCTCAACGTCTCTACTACACGGGCAATTTTAAGTGATGGTAGTGCTGGAGGAGTTGTAGACACATTCGGATCATTCGTAACGGGTGGTAACATTATTGTTGGGCTAGTAGTGTTCGTGATTCTGATACTCATTCAATTTATTGTAATTACAAAAGGATCGGAACGTGTTTCTGAAGTTGCCGCTAGATTCACATTGGATGCGATGCCAGGTAAACAAATGAGTATTGACGCAGATTTGAATGCGGGAATGATTTCTGATACACAAGCCCGTGAACGTCGTGAAAAAGTTGGCAATGAAGCTGACTTTTACGGAGCTATGGATGGTGCAACAAAGTTTGTAAAAGGTGATGCGATAGCAGGAATCATCATCGTTATGATCAACCTTCTCGTTGGAATGGTGATTGGGGTTGTCCAATTGGGACTTCCTTTTGCTGAAGCAGCAGCTCAATTCTCAAAATTGACAGTAGGTGACGGAATTGTTTCTCAGATTCCTGCATTGCTCATTTCAACTGCAACAGGAATAGTTGTAACACGTGCAGCCTCAGAAGGGAATTTAGGGTCTGATATTACGAGTCAGTTACTCGGACAGCCTAAACTACTTTACGTAGGTGCAATAACAATTCTATTACTGGGACTTGCAACGCCAATTAATGATATTTTAACAATCCCGGTTGCACTCGCACTCGCAATTAGTGCATATGTAATGTCACGACCTAAAGATGAAAATCCTGACGAATTATTGGAACTTGAAGAAAGTGAACAAATGGAAGGTCTTAAAAGTCCTGAAAATGTAGTCAATCTATTAAACGTTGATCCTGTTGAATTTGAGTTTGGTTATGGACTAATTCCTTTAGTTGACGCATCTCAAGGTGGTGACTTATTAGATCGAGTCGTCATGATACGTAGACAGCTTGCACTCGAACTAGGTCTCGTTATTCCAGTAGTACGGATTCGTGACAATATTCAACTCCAACCGAACGAATACAGAATTAAGATAAAAGGTAGTGAATTAGCACGTGGAGAATTATTGCTAGATCACTACTTAGCAATGAGTCCTGGTGGCGATGATTCCATACCAGGAATTGATACGGTGGAACCATCATTTGGATTACCTGCGAAATGGATCACTGAAGAAGTTAAGGAAGATGCCGAAATTCTTGGATATACAGTTGTAGATCCACCGAGTGTTGTATCCACTCACTTAACCGAAATCATACGTGCTAACGCTTCAGATCTGATTGGTCGTCAAGAAACGAAACAATTAATCGATCACGTTCACGAAACGTATCCAATTCTTGTGGATGAACTCACTCCAACACCATTATCAGTTGGGGAGATTCAAAAAGTATTAGCGAAGTTGCTCAGCGAACATGTTTCAATCCGGAACTTGCCAATTATCTTTGAAACCCTTGCTGATTCATCTAAATACACTTCAGACGTCGATTTACTGACTGAGTATGCAAGACAATCGCTTGCACGCCAGATCACCGAGCAATATACACCGCAAGGACAAGCGTTAAAAGTAATGACGGTTTCAGGTAAAGTCGAAAAACTAATTGCGGATAGTGTTCAACAGACTGAACAAGGGAATTACTTGACGATCGATCCTCAAAACTCTCAAGCAATCTTGGAATCGATTGCTAGTGAAGTTGAGCGTGTCGCATTGCTCGACCAATCTCCTGTCATACTGTGTTCACCTGCAGTACGAATGTATTTAAGACAAATTACAGAACGCTATTTCCCGCAAATACCAATATTGTCTTATAATGAATTGGAAGCTTCTGTGGAAGTACAGAGTGTAGGGGTGGTGGATGTTGCATGAAGATGAAAAAATATAAAGCAGACACAATGGTTCAAGCTATGGAAAAGATACGTGAAGACTTTGGAGAAGACTCAGTCATTTTAAGTTCAACAATTGTCCGTTCAAAAGGATTCCTAGGGTTATTTAAGAAAAAAAGTGTTGAAGTAGTTGCTGGATATGATAGTCCAGTTACATCAATGGAAAAAGGTACCTCAGCATTCTCAGCTCCTTCTAAACTTGAAACAGGTCAAGATGATGTCATTTTTGAAATGAAAAAAGAAATGAAAGAAATGAAACAACTTCTTAAAAGTTCTCATGAACCGGTTGAATTTAATCAATACCCAGTTGACATGATACCGCTATTATCTAGGTTGAAATCACAAGAACTAAATAACACAATGATCGATAAGATCGCAAGAGAGATCTTCACTCGTATGAAAATAGAGAAAACCGATTTCACTTTTGAAGAACAGAAAAAAATCGCTCGTGAGATTTTGAAAGAAGAACTTGCTGATTTACCATTTGGTGGCGTTCATTTTAAAAAGAAATACGTCAACGTACTTGGTCCTACAGGGGTAGGAAAGACTACGACTATTGCAAAAATAGCAGCGCGATCACTTATTGAAAACAAACGTAAAGTTGGATTTATCACAACCGATACATATCGTATTGCGGCAATCGAACAATTACGTACGTATGCAAATCTACTCCAAGCACCTGTTGAAGTTGCTTATAATGATAGGGATTTTAAACAAGCATTAGAAACTCTTATTTTAAAAGATATTGTTTTTATAGACACTGCAGGTCGTAATTATAAAGAAAAGAAATTTATCGACGACTTAAAACAACTTATAGATTTTGAATTAGAGATGGAGTCTTACTTAGTGCTCTCTACCACTACTAAAGAGTCCGATATGAGATCGATTGTAGACCAATTTCTCGAATTCCCAATTTCTCAATTCATCTTTACGAAACTTGACGAAACGGAAACAGTTGGGCCAGTTATTAATCTTTTGAAAGATTATAATATGGGGATTGCATATGTTACGGATGGTCAAGAAGTGCCAGAAGATCTTGAAGAAGCCTCGGTTGAAAAGATATTGACTCTCTTATTAGAGGAGGGAGCGCATGCGTGATCAAGCTGAAGCACTCCGACTGAAAATGATGAAAGCTGAAGGAACAGCAGCGCGTTCTATCGCTGTCATTAGTGGTAAAGGCGGGGTTGGGAAAACAAACTTCACAACCAATTTCGCGAGTTCATTACGAAATCAAGATAAATCAGTCATTATAGTAGATATGGATATTGGTATGGGAAATGTTCATATTCTTTTAGGAGCATCTGCCAAGTACGGTCTGAAAGAGTATTTAACTGGAGATAGGACACTCGAAGAAGTCATCGTAGAAAGTTCAGATGGGCTGTATTTCATCTCTGGTGGATCAGGTCTAGAAACAGTATTGGAATGGACAGATAGTAGATTTCAACTTCTAATTGATGCCTTTGAAACACTTCAGGAACAATATGATTACATTCTATTTGATATGGGGGCTGGCGCTTCAGAGAGCGCGATCGAACTGATTGTAGCTGTTGATGAAATTATTGTAATTGCAACGTCTGAGCCCACTTCTATTACCGATGCATACTCAATGATGAAATTTATTTGCTTGCGAGATCCCGAGAAAAAGTTTTTTATTGTTAACAATAGAGTTCAACCTAAGGAAGATAGTAATGATGCAATCACTCGTTTACAGTTTGCTATGAGGAAGTTTTTAAACAAAGAAACTGAGTTACTCGGTGCACTTCCTGAAGATCCTGTTGTCCATAAATCAGTTGTAGCACAGCAACCATTTGTTAAATTATATCCGAATGCACCAATTTCTCGAAGAATGAATGCAATTGCCGTTAATTATATTTCTTCAGGAACCGATATAGATAATAAAGAGGGCAGTACATTTCTTGGCCAGCTCAAAAAATTATTTGCGAGGGGACGTGGATGACTTTGACCGTGAACGTTTCCAAGAGAGTACTGATTGCTGATGATTCTGCATTTATGCGGAAATTGATATCTGAAATAATCTCTTCTCATCCATCTCTTGAAGTAGTAGGAACTGCTCGAAATGGACAAGAAGCTGTTGAAAAAGTTCGTTTGTTAAAGCCGGACGTTATGACGCTCGATATCGAGATGCCTATTTTAGATGGACTAGGTGCGTTGCAAATCATCATGAAAGAAAACCCTCTGCCTGTCGTAATGCTTTCTAGTACGACTAAAGAGGGTGCAGAAAACACGATTCGTGCAATGGAGTATGGAGCTGTCGACTTCATCACTAAGCCGGGTGGTGCAATTTCACTGAACTTACGTGACAGTGAAAAAGTAATTATTAACAAAGTGGTAGATGCATCACAAATTGATATGATGAAAATTTTCCCCCGCAGAGCACTCTCAACACCTGCTATAGCTTCTGTCATGAAGAAAAGGTTGACTCCTGAACCGAGCCGGTCGACTGTAACTATGACTGAAGGAGCATTAACGCGCTCTGCGGTAAAGAAATTCATGGTTATAGGTACATCGACAGGGGGTCCAAGAGCCCTTCAACAAGTTCTTGTAACATTACCAGAAAACATTGGTGTGCCGATTTTAATCGTTCAGCATATGCCTGCCGGATTTACAAAATCACTTGCAGATCGATTGGATAGCTTGTGTTCAATCAAAGTAAAAGAGGCAGAAAATGGAGAGTTAATCGAGAAGAATACAGCGTATATTGCACCAGGCGGCAAGCATATGAAAGTAGCTCGCGTTGGTGTTAGTTATGCAATTCGATTGGATGACCAGGACCTGCCCCGCATGGGTCACCGACCAGCTGTAGATGTCTTACTAGAATCTGTATCTGAATTTCCAGAGATCCAATTTGTCACAGCAATTATGACGGGTATGGGTTCTGACGGATTACGGGGAATGAAACTACTTAAAGAGCAATGTAAGACATATACAATTGCTGAATCTGAAGATACCGCGGTAGTCTACGGAATGCCAAGAGCGATTCAGGAAGCAGGACTAGCAGATGCATCAGCAAATGTACAAGATATCGGAAAGTTATTAACAGAACAGGTAAAGTCTTAAGGAGGCATTTTGATGGATACAAATCAGTACTTGGAAATGTTCCTGGAAGAGAGCAAAGAACATCTCCAGGCATGTAACGAACAATTATTGGAACTTGAAAAGAACCCAGATGATCTTGCCATTGTCAATGAAATCTTCCGAGCAGCACATACATTAAAAGGTATGTCAGCTACAATGGGTTATGAAGATATTGCCAATCTTACACATAAGATGGAGAACGTTTTAGATGCTATCCGTAATTCGAAAATCCGAGTTACCCCTGAAATTTTAGATGTAGTATTCGAATCATCGGATGCCCTTGAAGAAATGGTGATAGATATTGAACAAGGTGGTACAGGTAAAAAAGACGTTGAAAAATTAGTTACGATGCTGAACCAAATCGAAGCAGGTAAGTCACCGTTGGTAACTGTGGAGGAACCTGTAGTTACAGCAAATGTTTACGATGAATCTGAAGGTCTTGTATATGATGATTTCGAGCAGACGGTTATTTCGCAATCAATTGAACAAGGATTTAATGCGTTTGAAATTAAAGTTATTTTGCGTGACGATTGCTTGTTGAAAGCAGCTCGAGTATTTATGGTATTTGAAATACTCGAAAAAACAGGGGAAGTTGTTAAAACATACCCGACAGTTGAACGATTAGAAAATGAAGAATTCGATAGTCAATTTACAGTTGTAGTTGTAACGAAAGACGATGCTGAAGACTTAAAAGCGAAAGTGCAAAAAGTCTCTGAGCTTGAAAGTACTGAAGTTCAGTCAGTACAATTTCCGTCCGCGAGCTCTAGCAACTCTGAAACAGCTGTTACTATGGAAGAAACTACACTACCAACAGTTGCTAAGTCAGAAAAAACAGAGGCATCAGCTAAACCAGAAGCTGCGAAGAACAAGCGTACAGGGAATTCCCACTCTGCAAATAAAACGATTCGAGTCAATATTGATAGACTTGACGTTCTTATGAATCTTTTTGAAGAATTGGTTATTGATAGAGGACGACTTCAATCGATTGCAACAGAATTACAAAATGCGGAACTGAACGAAACTACAGAACGCATGACAAGGATCTCAGGGGACTTACAAAATATCATTTTAAACATGCGTATGGTTCCTGTTGAAACAGTATTTAACCGATTCCCTAAAATGGTTCGACAATTAGCTAGAGATCTAGATAAAAAAATTAATTTAGAAATCATTGGTGCGGAAACGGAACTCGATCGGACTGTCATTGATGAAATTGGAGATCCACTCGTTCACTTAATCCGTAATGCACTCGATCATGGAGTTGAAAGCCCAGCGCAACGAATTGCAGCAGGTAAACCTGAAGAAGGTACTGTTACATTACGCGCTTACCATTCTGGGAACCATGTATTCATTGAGTTGGAAGATGACGGAGCTGGTGTCAACCGCCAACGTGTTCTTAACAAAGCCATTGAACGAGGAATTGTTTCACCAGATGTAGCAGATACATTAACTGACAAACAAGTGGCAGAACTAATACTATCTTCAGGGTTCTCAACTGCTGAGAAATTAACGGACGTTTCTGGACGTGGTGTGGGCTTAGATGTAGTGAAAAGTACGATTGAATCACTAGGCGGTCATATTTCAATTGATTCTAAAGAAGGTCAAGGTTCTCTATTCCAAGTACAGCTACCATTGACTCTTTCCATTATTTCGGTAATGCTCGTGCAATTGCAAAAAGAAATCTTTGCAGTACCTTTATCGTCAATTATCGAAACAGCGATTATACACAATGCTGATATTTTGAATGCTCATAACCAACGGGTTATTGACTTCCGCGGGAAAATCGTACCACTTGTCGACCTTCGTGAAATATTCGATACGGGTTTACCAGAAGAGCTAGAGGAATTAAAATCTGTAGTTATCGTTCGAAAAGGCGAGAGTCTAGCAGCGCTTATCGTGGACTCGTTTATCGGACAGCAAGAAATTGTATTGAAATCTCTCGGTAACTATTTACAGAGCGTTTTCGCAATCTCCGGTGCTACAATTCTCGGAAATGGCCAAGTCGCGCTAATCGTAGATTGCAATGCGCTCATTAAATAAGTAGGAGGGAACCCAATGACAGCTGTAACTGAAAATAAGGTAATGAAGACCATCGTCTTTCAATTGCTCGATAAAGAATATGCAATAGAGGTCGATGTTGTACAATCCATTGAAAAGTTGTTGCTCATGACGATTACACGAATTCCTGGAGTACCATCTTATGTAAAAGGCGTTGTAAACTTACGAGGAATGGTTACACCGATTGTTGATTTGCGAAACCGTTTTGATTTGCCTGAAATGGAGTATAACGACAATACACGGATCATCATTGTTAATCTTGAGAATTTTGATGTCGGATTAATCGTTGATGATGCTAATGATGTGATTGATATTCCAGTAAATGCTCTTGAATCGCAACCTGAAGTGGTAGGTTCCGTTGAATCTGAATTTGTAGCTGGTGTTGCAAAAATCGAGAAACGATTGTTAGTTATGCTTAACTTAGATAATGTATTGCGTCCTCTTCGAAATGTGAATGCAGATGAAAACTGATAATAGTATTTCAGATATGCATTTAGATGTTTTAAAAGAAATCGGTAACATTGGAGCTGCCCATGCAGCGACTTCACTTTCTGAATTGCTACAACGTAAAATCGATATGCACGTTCCTAAAGTGGCACTTGTATCATTTGATGATATGTTTGACCTTGCAGGAGGAAGCGAAAATGTAGTCGTAGGGATATTTTTACGAATTGAAGGGGATCTTTCTGGAAGTATGTTTTTCGTGCTTTCAATCGATTCAGCAAACCGTTTCATTAGACGGTTAATAGGAGATAATCAGTTTGACTTTTCTACACCAGAAACGATAGGTGATTTGGGTGCTTCTGCAATGCAGGAACTCGGCAATATTTTATCGGGATCTTATCTATCAGCATTGTCTGATTTTACGAGGTTGAAAGTTTTCCCAACGGTTCCTTCGTTAAGTGTAGATATGGTTGGCGCGATTGTAAGTTTTGGTTTAATCGAAGTCTCCCATTACAGTGATGAAGTTATTGTCATCGATACTAAGATTCTGGAAGAAGACGAAAATGATAAGAGTGTAGATGGACACTTCTTTTTATTACTAGATCCAAATTCTTATGTCACAATCTTCAAGTCTTTAGGTGTGATGTAAAATGGAAATGGTTAAAACTGTTGTCAGGGTCGGAATTGCAGATATGAATATTGTGCGAGAACCTAATACAATCCGTACATCAGGCCTTGGGTCGTGTGTGGGTGTTGTACTGTATGACGAACGTCGTAAAATAGCTGGAATGGTTCATGTCATGTTACCTGACAGTTCTCTAGGTAAAGGAGATTCCATTAATGTAGCAAAATTTGCCGACACGGGCATCTATTCATTAATGGAGCAACTAAAAGCTGAAGGGGTCCGTCCCATGTCTTTAAAAGCTAAAATTGCGGGAGGATCTCAAATGTTTCAGTTTGGATCTAATGATACTGTCAGAATCGGTCCACGCAATGTAGAAGCTGTCAAAAAGGAGTTGTCGAGACTTTCGATACCCTTGTTGGCTGAAGATACAGGTGGATCGAGTGGTCGTACTATTGAATTTGATCCTTCTATGGGAACTTTACAAGTTCGAACTGTTAACAAAGGTACCAAAGATATATAATTTTTTAAACAGTGGTTTCAGTATAAGAAACTACTGTTTTTTTGTATGAAAAAATACAAGGGTTCACTGTCTTTAAGTTGAACTCTTTGATATAATACCTAGTATGATAGTATCGAATTATACAGTTTTTCACGGAAGCGAGGGATTCTATGTCGAAAATAGACATTACGGAAGAGACGTATTGGGACTTGTGGCTGAACAAACGAGATCCTGATGCAGGAGATGCGCTCGTTCGTAAATATATGCCGCTCGTAAATTACCATGTTCAGCGAATTGGTTCGGGTCTACCGCGTAATGTTTCCAGGGATGATGTGAAAAGTCTTGGGTATCAGGGCTTATTTGATGCTTTAACAAAATTCGACCCTAGTAGGGATTTAAAATTTGATACATATGCTTCTTTTAGAATTCGTGGGAGTATCTTGGATGGGCTACGTAAAGAAGATTGGTTACCAAGATCCTCAAGAGAAAAATCGAAAAAATTAGAAGAGCAAATTAGTAAAATCGAGCAGAAACTTATGCGTTCCGCAACTCCTGAAGAAATTGCAGCACATACAGGGATGAATGTTAATGACGTTTACCAGACTGTGCACGAACATTATTTTTCGAGCGTTCTTTCTATAGATGAACGAATGAGTGATGACGAAGATGATTCTGGGAAAAGTTTTGTGCTTAAAGATGAGAAAACGGCGACTCCGGAACAACATTCAGTGAAGCGAGAACTGATTGGTGAGATGGTCCAAAAAATTAATGACTTAAATGACAATGAGCAACTAGTATTAAGTCTTTTCTATACGGATGAAATGACGCTTACAGAAATTGGAGAAATACTGAGTTTATCCACATCACGGATTTCTCAAATCCATTCAAAAGCACTCTTCAAACTCCGGAAGCTATTGTTGCCTGAAGTGCTGGACCGAGGGATTTTATGAGTTTAAAATCCATTGAACTCCAAATAGCAATTCCAAAAACATTTGATGCTGGTAAATTGACAGAGCAGAAGAACCAACAATCTGCACTGAATCATCAGCAAGCTGCTGCACAAACGGATCAACAGGTTGCTAAACAACGTACAACGGTCTTGAATTCATCAGCTTCTGAGAGGACTCATAACAATAAGAAATCCCATGATGAAGGACAGACGAATGACAATGAACGGCAAGATAGTTCACAGCAAAAGAAGGATATCCACGCAAGCCACCCATACAAAGGTGGATTCGTAGACTATACAGGGTGATGAAGTAATGGCATTTTGGATCGTAGCGTTATTTATACTGCAATTGGGTGGGTTTTATATAATTGCCCTGCTGTATATGAGAATTTCGAAATTGGATAAAACTGAAAAGAAACAGCGGCAGTTTATGAAAGAAATGGAAGCCAGCTTAGCACTTTATATTACAGAAGTCCAAGAAGAAAATGACCGCTTAATAGAACAGCTATCTAAGCTCCAATTACGCCCGGATACCGATGAGAAACCTGATTATACTCAGTCCTCAGTTCCTTTAGAAGACGTGTCATCTGATACTTCTCAACAAGTTGCTTACTATACTCCAAAACTAAATACCGCAAAAGTACTGAGTACTTATCGCGCTCAGCAAAAACCCAAAGAAGTTAACGAAAAAGTTCAACAAACAACTTCAATTGAAACAGAGTTTGAAAAAGTCTATCGGATGCGAGCTGAAGGATTTAACTCTGATGAAATAGCGAGTCGACTTAAAAAAGGAAAAACTGAAGTAGAACTCATTTTAAAGTTTAAACAGTAATTGTTGCAAAAGTGATATGTTTTGTGTTATATTAGAAAGCGGTATTACTACACACGTGTATGGACGGTTTGAGATGGTGCCGAAAGGTCGCTCTACGGATGAAGTATGCGGAGGAATCCAACCAAACAGGAGGCAATAATTATGTCAGTAATTTCTATGAAACAATTACTTGAAGCTGGTGTGCACTTCGGACACCAAACACGTCGCTGGAATCCGAAAATGAAGAAATTCATTTTTGTTGAGCGTAACGGAATCTACATCATCGATCTTCAAAAAACAGTTAAAAAGCTCGAAGAAGCTTATAACTTCATGCGCCAAGTCGGTGCTGACGGCGGAAAAGTTCTTTTCGTTGGTACAAAAAAACAAGCACAAGATGCTATTAAAGAAGAAGCAGAACGTGCAGGCATGTACTACATTAACCAACGTTGGTTGGGTGGTACGTTGACTAACTTCGGAACAATCCAGAAGCGAATCAGCCGCATGAAGCAAATTGAGAAAATGGAAGAGGACGGTACTTTCGACGTTCTTCCTAAGAAAGAAGTTTCTCAACTTAAAAAACAACACGAACGTCTTGTTAAGTTCCTAGGCGGAATTCGTGATATGAAATCAATTCCAGACGTAATCTACGTTGTAGATCCACGTAAAGAGCGTATCGCTGTTGCGGAAGCTCATAAATTGAATATCCCACTTGTTGGTATCGTTGATACAAACTGCGATCCTGATGAGATTGACTACGTCATCCCTGCAAACGATGATGCAATCCGCGCAGTACGCCTTTTGACAAGCAAAATGGCAGACGCGTTGCTTGAATCAAGACAAGGTGAAGACGAAGAAGCTGCTCAAGCAGAACAAACAGAAGCAGTTACTGCAGAGTAACTGAAAAATCAAAGACGATAAGCGGCCAATCCCCTTATCGTCTTTTTTAGAGAATTAAACCAAAATAATGATAGTTATTATAGGAGGAATACAACATGGCAGTTACAGCTCAAATGGTAAAAGAACTTCGTGAAAAAACAGGTGCTGGTATGATGGACTGTAAAAAAGCACTTACAGAAGTAAACGGCGACATGGATGCAGCATTAGACTTTTTACGTGAAAAAGGTCTTTCAAGCGCAGCTAAAAAAGCAGACCGTATTGCTGCTGAAGGAACAACTACAATCGAAGTTTCTGGTAATGAAGCGATTATTCTTGAAATTAACGCTGAAACTGATTTCGTTGCTAAAAACGAAGGATTCCAAACGTTGGTTAAAGAAATCTCAGATCACCTTCTAAAAACAAAGCCTGAAAATGTAGAAGTAGCGTTGACTACAACTATGGAAAATGGACTTGTTGTAGCGGACTATATTTCAAATGCGATTGCAAAAATCGGTGAGAAAATCAGTCTTCGTCGTTTTGAAATCCGTACAAAAACGGATAACGATGCATTTGGCGCTTACCTTCACATGGGTGGCCGTATTTCCGTACTAACAATTCTTGAAGGTTCTACAGATGATGAAGCTGCAAAAGATGTAGCAATGCATATCGCTGCTATGAATCCTAAATACGTTTCACATGATCAGATTTCCGAAGAAGAAGTTGAGCATGAGCGTAAAGTTCTTACTGAACAAGCTCTTAACGAAGGCAAGCCAGAAAATATCGTTGCTAAAATGGTAGAAGGTCGCCTACGTAAGTACTTCGAAGAGATTTGTGTATTGGATCAGCCATTCGTTAAGAACTCAGACCAAAAAGTTGGAGAATTCGTTACATCAACTGGCGGAACTCTTACTGAGTTCATCCGTTATGAAGTGGGCGAAGGCATCGAGAAGCGTGAAGATAACTTTGCTGATGAAGTTATGAGCCAAGTGAACAAAGGTAACTAATTTAACTCATACTAATGGTAGGGGACACATTTTGTGTTCCCTATTTTTAAGAAAACCAAGAAGATGGGGGATACATATGAATACACCTAACTATAAGCGGATCGTGTTAAAACTAAGCGGTGAAGCTCTCGCTGGAAAACAAGGATTTGGTCTTTCCCCGGAAATTATTAAATCAGTGGCAATTCAAGTTAAAGAAGTACTGGATTTAGGTGTTGAAGTCACTGTCGTTGTGGGTGGCGGAAATATTTGGCGTGGTAAAGTCGGTAGTGAAATGGGTATGGATCGTACTACTGCAGATTATATGGGCATGCTTGCTACAGTTATGAATGCTTTAGCACTTCAAGATGCGATTGAAAAGTTAGGCGCGGAATCACGTGTAATGTCATCTATTGACATGCGTCAGGTCGCAGAACCTTATATCCGTCGTAAAGCGATTAGACATCTTGAAAAGAAACGTGTTGTTATATTCGCAGCTGGTACTGGAAATCCTTATTTCTCAACAGATACAACAGCAGCGCTTCGTGCAGCTGAAATTGAAGCAGATGTTATTTTGATGGGTAAAAATAATGTAGATGGCGTATATTCTGCAGATCCTATGATTGACTCTACAGCTGTAAAGTATGACCAATTAACTTATTTTGATGTGATCAGTAAAGGATTGCAAGTGATGGATACGACTGCTTCTACGCTCTGTATGGACAATGACATCCCACTCGTAGTATTCTCGATTATGGAAGAAGGAAATATAAAAAAGGCTGTATGCGGTGAAACAATCGGCACAGTCGTAGGGAGGAACTAAACATGCCAAAAGCAGTGATGGGTCAAACAACTGAAAGAATGGAAAAAGCACTTAGTTCACTTGGAAGAGAACTTGCTTCAATTCGTGCAGGACGTGCCAATGCTTCTTTGTTGGACCGGATTTCAGTAGAATATTATGGTGCTCCGACACCACTTAACCAAATGGCTGGAGTTTCTGTACCAGAAGCACGGCTAATGGTTATCCAACCATATGATAAGACAACTTTGGGCGATATCGAAAAGGCAATTTTGAAGTCCGATATTGGAATTACACCTTCTAATGACGGAAATGTTATCCGTTTGGCAGTACCTGCTTTAACAGAAGAACGTCGTAAAGATCTTGTAAAAGAAGTGAAAAAAGACGCTGAAGAATCAAAAATTGCTATTCGTAATATCCGTCGTGACGCTAACGAAGAGTTGAAAAAACTTGAAAAAGACGGTGAAATTACGGAAGACGAATTGCGCCGTAATAACGATGAAGTCCAGAAGCTAACCGATACGTATATCTCTAAAATCGATAGCATTGCTGAGGACAAAGAAAACGAAATTATGGAAATCTAAACATGAACTTTCTTTTTCAACGGACGTCCTAACTTTAGGACGTCCTTTTTAACATGCAAGTTTTCCTTTATTTTGTTAGGATAAAGAGGATGAATGATTTGAAACGTCGTCGAGTGGAGGAAAAATGATGTTCGATAAACTGCTACGAAAGAAGACGACGGCTGTCCCGTCGACATTAAAAGAGCGGCTCAATGTATTAAAAGAAAAGCCGATGCCTACACATGTCGCCATTATCATGGATGGGAATGGAAGGTGGGCTAAACAGCGAAAGCTCCCTAGAATTGCTGGTCATCATGAAGGCATGAAAACCGTTAGGAAGACTACCCTGTTTGCGAGTGAGATAGGGATTCGGGTGTTGACGCTTTATGCATTTTCAACTGAAAACTGGAAGAGACCTAAGCGGGAAATTGACTTCCTGATGAAATTACCGGGTGAATTTCTAAGCACATATCTTCCTGAACTTGTAGAAAATAATGTAAAAGTAGAAATGATTGGTACTGCTGAGTTATTGCCTGCACATACAAAAGATGCGATTGAAAAAGCGATGAATGCAACAGCACATAACGATGGGATGATTTTAAATTTCGCTATGAACTACGGAAGTCGCTTTGAAATTGCTGAGGCTGTAAAAGCAGTTGCACAACAAGTATCAGATAATACAATTGAACTTTCTAGTATTACAGAGGAAACTATTTCTACAGCATTGATGACATCCCATTTACCTGATCCAGATTTACTTATCCGAACTAGTGGAGAAGTCCGTTTATCAAACTTCATGCTGTGGCAACTTGCATATGCAGAACTCGCCTTTACAGAAGTACTTTGGCCAGACTTCAATGAAGAAAACATGCTTAACATCGTAGAAGATTATCAAAATAGAAATAGACGATTTGGAAGTCTTGAAGGGGATGAAATCAAGTGAAGCAACGGATACTAACTGCTATCGTAGCAGCTGCTGTTTTCATTCCATTTGTTGTTGTCGGCGGAATTCCATTCACTTTATTAGTGTATGCAATCGCAACCATTGGACTATATGAACTGTTAAAAATGCAATCCGTAAAGCTATTATCTGTTGAAGGCATACTTGCATGGTTACTCACTGCCATTTTACTATTACCTAATGAACTCGCATTACGTTGGCTTGGAGCTATAGGCTATACAAAATTAGAAGCGGCATTTATCATGATTTTGCTCTTATTGATCTATACTGTACTTGTGAAGAATAGATTTACGTTTGCTCATGCATCCTTCTTAGTGATGTCGGCATTTTATGTCGGGATGGGATTCTATTATCTCACTGCCACTAGAGATGCGGGCTTAGTATTTATCATTTACGCACTAGTCGTTGTCTGGACAACAGATTCAGGTGCCTACTTTATTGGCAGGAAACTCGGTAAAAACAAACTATGGCCAGATATTTCACCGAACAAGACGGTTGAAGGATTTGTAGGTGGAATAGTTAGCGCTGTGATTGTCGCAATTGCTTTTCAACTGATACAGCCTGTCGGGTCTTCGTTCTTTCTCCTAATTATTGTTACAATTATCGCTTCGATGATCGGACAATTAGGAGATCTTGTGGAGTCAGCTTTAAAACGTAATTATAATGTTAAAGATTCGGGGAAGCTGCTTCCAGGACATGGCGGGATTTTAGATCGTTTTGATAGCCTGTTGTTTGTTCTCCCACTTCTTCATCTATTGCACTTCGTTAGTTAATGGAAAGGGATGTTACCGATGAAAAAAAATATTAGCCTTCTTGGTGCGACAGGTTCAATTGGCCTTCAAACACTTGAAGTGATTGCTGCTCATCCAGAGCAGTTTAACTTAGTTGCAATGTCTGCTGGACGTAATATTGAAAAGGTAAGAGAAATTGCAGCGTTTCATAAGCCCCCAGTGATTTCGGTTATGGAAAAAAAAGATGCCGAGACATTGCGTACGGAATTTCCTTCAATTCGTTTTATACACGGGGCAGAAGGTCTTGAAGAAGTAGCTGCGCACTCAGGAGCAGATGTGCTATTAAACTCTGTAATCGGTAGTGTGGGACTAAAACCAACGCTTGCAGCAATCCGTGAAGGAATTACAATTGCCATTGCAAATAAGGAAACACTCGTTGCTGCTGGAGACATCGTGATGGCGGAAGCAAAGCGTTACGGTGTTTCGATATTGCCAGTGGACAGTGAACATTCTGCGATATTTCAAGCGTTAAATGGAGAACAACCAAAATCGATTAGCCGTCTAATACTTACAGCATCAGGAGGGAGTTTCCGTGATCTCACGCGGGCTCAGTTGGCAGATGTAACGCTTGAACAAGCGCTAGCTCATCCGAATTGGTCTATGGGGAACAAACTTACTATAGACTCTGCAACTATGTTCAACAAAGGTCTAGAAGTTATTGAAGCTCATCACCTTTTCAATATGCCCTACGACCAAATAGATTGTTTGTTACACAAAGAAAGCATTATTCATTCCATGATTGAATTCGAAGACACAAGTGTCATGGCTCAACTTGGCTCGCCAGACATGCGGGTTCCAATTCAATACGCACTTTCATATCCGAATCGTATTCCTATGAAAGACCCACAACGATTAAAATTGGAAGACATCGGATCTTTACATTTTGAAAAAATGGACTTGAACCGATTTAAGGCCCTTGCTCTAGCATATGAGGCAGGGCGCACTGGCGGAACTATGCCCACAGCGATGAACGCGGCAAATGAAATGGCCGTGAGTCAATTTATGGCTGGAAATATTCCATTTGTGCAAATTGACGAGCTGGTGGAACGTGCGATGGAGAATCATCAGACACTTCAAAATCCAGACTTAGAATTGATTGTTGAAATAGATATGCAAACTCGTAAAATTGTTGAGTCCATGATAAAATAAGCTTTTAGTACAACAGCCAAGTGCGCTGAAAAGGTGGGTATAAATGGAGAACGTAATAGCGTTTATAATTATTTTCGGCTCCTTAGTCTTTTTCCATGAGTTTGGACACTTTCTTTTGGCAAAAAGAGCTGGCATTATGGTCCGTGAATTTGCAATTGGAATGGGACCCAAGATAATAGGAATACAAAAAGGCGAAACGCTTTATACTTTACGTCTCCTTCCGCTGGGTGGATACGTTCGTATGGCAGGAGAAGATTTTGATACCGTCGAATTACTCCCAGGCTATCGAGTAGGATTGATTTTAAACGCACAAGACGAAGTAACTAAGATTTATTTGAATTCAAATGTATCAAATCCAGATGTGCTTTTTTTAGAAACTGAAGTAGCGGATCTGAATGACGAGCTATATATAAAAGGCTATGACGATGAAGGCAGCTTAGTTCGTTTTTCTGTCTCTCGAACTGCAGTGATACACGAAAAAGGGCAAAAAACTCTTATTGCACCTAAAGATCGTCAATTCGATTCGAAACCGCTAATGGGCAGATTTCTTACCATTTTGGCAGGACCCGTCTTTAACTTCATCCTTGCCTTTTTCATTTTCCTTGCGCTTGGTTTGTTGAATGGCGTGCCTACTAACGAACCGATTATCACTGAAGTTCAAGAAAACAGTCCTGCAGAAGTAGCAGGTATTCAAAAAGGTGACTATGTTAAAACTTCCGACGGGAAACCAGTTGAAACGTGGACAGAGTTTACTGAAACAATTCAAGAAAATCCAGGGGAATCCGTAAGTGTGGAAGTAGAGCGGAATGGAGAACTGGTTACGCTTCAAGTTACACCGGAAGAAATGGAAGATGCAGGTCAGAAATTCGGTCAAATTGGTGTATATTACACAAGTCCAGTTGAGAAGAATCCACTGAAGGCAATTGTCTATGGTGCACAGCAAACATGGTTCTGGATTGCTAAAATCTTTGAATTACTTGGTATGCTTGTCACTGGTCAATTTACGTTAGATGCACTATCTGGCCCAGTTGGAATTTACAAAGCTACTGAGAAAGTTGCACAGTATGGAATCTTCAATCTTATGAACTGGGCAGCTGTCTTAAGTATTAATCTAGGAATCATGAATTTACTTCCACTTCCAGCATTAGATGGGGGACGGTTGTTGTTCTTCCTATTCGAGGCTGTGCGCGGTAAACCGATTGATCGAAAAAAAGAAGGTATGGTGCACTTTGTAGGTATCATGTTGCTGATGTTACTTATGATTGTTGTGACGTGGAATGACATCCAAAAATTCTTTTTCTAGAAATGATGATCCTATTTATCAGAGAGTAATGGAGGCGACACGCGATGAAACAATCAGGTGTATTCATGCCTACTGCTGAAACTTCTAATAACTGTCTGGCAGATCAGCTTCTTACTCAATCAGGTTATGTACAAGAAACGTCTGAAGGAATGTATGCATACTTTCCTCTTGCAGGTAAAGTTTTAGATAACATGAAACAAGTTATTCGAAGAGAAATGGAGTCCGCAGGAATTCTTGAAGTAAATCTCCCATATGAACAATTCGAACATGCAACAGGCAAATCTGATGAAATGATTTTACTGTCATTCATTGCGAAAGAAGTAATTAGTTCAAATCAGTTGCCGATTTCAATGTTTCACATCAAACAACATGTTCGGACATCTGTGAAATCAACACGCGATTTAAGTTTGTTGTACGCAAAAGAATATTCACTTATGAGTGGGTATTCTTTTCATACAGATGTAATTGAAGCTAAAGCCAATGGTACGAAATTATTGAATGTCTTTTCTTCTATTATTAATAAAATTGGAATCCCATATAGAGTTATTGAGTGTATAAATGACAATGGCAATACCGAATATGAATTTATTGCGTTTTCTGAATGTGGAAAAGAAACGATTGCGCTAAGTACAACTTCTTCTTACGCAGCCAAAGCAGAACTTGCTGAAGCCATGCTAGAGGAAGAACTACAATCTAAGAAAATTAAAAAGGCAGAGAAAATTAGCGGGAGAGATAAGTCAATAGAAATATTAGCAAAATCTCTTCAATTAGAAAAAGCTCAAACTATACGAGCATTGTTATATGAGTTCAATGAAAAGCCTGTACTAGTTCTCTTACGGGGTGACCATGAACTCAATGAATTAAAGTTAAAGAAAATCTTCGGTACTTCTGAAATCCGATTAATGGATTCTAAAGAAGTTGAGGAAATATTAGGAGTTGGACAGAAAAATATAGGGCCTGTTCAACTTCCCTTCGGTTTACCTGTCTATGCAGATCACGGTATCTCAACTGTAGTTAATGGTATTTGTGGGGCAAACGAGAAGGATACGTTTTTACTGAATGTTAATCCGGAACGTGACTTTGCTGTCGACCATTATGTAGATATCCGGCTAGTTAGAGAAGGTGAACCTTCACCGGATGGTAACGGGATATTAGTGTTCCGGCAAGGTGTCACGTTTGCACGAATTATTGAACCTGAACCAGTCTTTAGTAAAATAAATGTTGCTAATAAAGAATCGCTCGAAGTGTTGACAGGTTATTATTATATGGATTTAACGCGTCTGTTCGGAGCGACTGCTGAACACTACAGCGATGCACTCGGTTTAAAGTGGCCGATTCAACTTGCTCCATATGATATACACTTACTAATAGAAGATGGGGAAGACGAAATCCAGCAGCAATTAGCTACAGAGTTACATTCGGTTATGAAAGCGTATCGTTATGGAGTACTTTATGATAACAGGGATGTCAGTGCCGAAAGTAAGCAACGAACGTCGAATCAGCTCGGAGTGCCTGTGCAAGTAGTTGTTGGAAAAGATGCGATTGCTGGAACTGTAAAAGTTACTTATCGTACAGTTGGAGAGACGCATGTTTGGCAAAAAGAAGAAGTAACTGAAAAACTTCAAGAGTTTTTTAGAACAGAGTAAAGACACGGGAAGGCCGATACATGGTCCTTCCCTTCTTTTTTCGGGAAAGGAGAGACTTATGGACGCTAAAAGAAAGATGTCAATGTTGCTCCAACAAATTGGTCTTACTGAAGATACGGTTGTCGTTCATTTCCAAGATGCAGAACTGGAACGGGTTGATATTTATAAAAAATCGAGAGTTTGGCAGTTTACGGCCACTCTTGAGAGACCTTTACCGTTTGATATGTTTCAATTGTTCCGTAAACGTGTTGAAGTAGCTTTTTCCAACATAGCAGCAATCCGCTTACATATCAGTTCAAGAACAGAGACACATGAAGCGGAAACAATCTTGTCGTATTGGCCAGCAATTATGGATGAGCTGGGGGAGGTATCACCTCCTATAAGGGAAGTATTAACTTCACAAAAACCAGTTTTAACAGGGGATAAGATTACTGTCTGTTGTGTGAATGATGTTCAACAAAGAACATTGAAAAATAAATATGGACAACTTATTTCTGATGCATATGAATCATTTGGCTTTCCTAGAATTTATCCGGAATTTACTATTGCTGAAGTTCCTGTTGAAGATGAACAAGCTCGAGTAGCATTCTTCGAAGAACGTAAAGCAGAAGAAGTAGCTTATGCTCAAAAAGCGTTGGAAGCAATGCAACAGCGTGAAACGACTAAAAAGGATACGGGTGGCGCTCCAACAGGTCCAATTTCTTTCGGTACACCAATTCGTTCAGATGAGCCATTGATGGAAATCCAACAAATTCAAGACGAAGAACGTCGAGTAGCGATTGAAGGATTCGTCTTTGATGCAGAAGTAAGAGAACTCCGTAGTGGTCGGTCTCTATTAACGTTGAAGGTGACGGATTACACAGACTCCATTTTAGTGAAAATGTTCTCAAGAGATAACGAAGATGCTGAATTGATGAAAGCACTCACAAAAGGAAAATGGGTGAGAGCGCGAGGAAGCATTCAAAACGATTCATTTGTTCGCGACCTAATTATGATGGCGCAGGATATTATGGAAGTAGCACCCGTCATAAAAAAAGACAAAGCACCAGAAGGTCGTAAACGTGTTGAACTCCATACACATACCAAGCTCAGCCAAATGGATGCGGTCTCTTCAGCAGCAGCACTTGTTGCTCAAGCGGCTAAATGGGGACATCCTGCTATTGCGATTACGGATCATGCGAATGTACAAGCATTCCCGGAGGCTTATAATGCCGGGAAGAAGCATGGAGTCAAAGTACTGTTTGGATTAGAAGCAAATCTTGTCGATGATGGAGTTCCCATAGTTTATGATGAACAGCATCGGTTGCTTGAAGATGATACATTTGTTGTTTTCGATGTTGAGACTACTGGTTTATCTGCAGTGTACGATACTGTTATTGAATTAGCTGCAGTCCGAGTGAAAAATGGTGAAATCATCGATACGTTCGAACGGTTCTCGAATCCTCATCATCCTCTATCTTCCACAACGACAGAGTTAACTGGAATTACGGATGATATGGTTAAAGATGCACCTGAAGTTTCTGAAGTGATGATTGAGTTCATTGAATTCATCGGGGACTCTATATTGGTTGCGCATAATGCTTCTTTTGATATGGGATTCTTCTATGAGTCATGCAAGAAAGCTTCTATTGAAACGAAGAATTATCCAACAATTGATACGCTTGAATTAGCACGATTGTTGTATCCGGACCTTCGGAATCACAGATTGAATACGCTAGCTAAAAAGTTTGACATTAACTTAACGCAGCATCACCGTGCGATTTATGATACTGAAGCAACAGCCCACTTGTTTGTGCGTCTGATGAAAGACGCAACTGAAAAAGGTATTACTTGGCTAGATGATTTCAATAAAAATGTAGGAGAAGGCGATGCGTACAAACGTGCGCGGCCTAATCACTGTACGTTGATTGCAACAAGTGATGAGGGATTGAAGAACTTATTCAAACTTGTTTCTTTCTCTCATATGAATTACTTCTATCGTGTTCCACGTATTCCAAGGTCTTTGCTTGTGAAGTATCGTAAAGGGCTCTTGGTAGGTTCAGGTTGTGACAAAGGTGAAGTGTTTGGGGCATTAATGCAGAAGTCGATTGAAGAAGCTGAAGAAGTCGCAAGTTTTTATGACTATTTGGAACTTCATCCTAAACCAGTTTACAATCACTTAATTGAACTTGACCTGATTCGTGATGAGTGGAACTTAGAGGATATCATGAGGAAAATGATTAAACTCGGTAAAAAGACTGGACTTCCTGTAGTGGCAACCGGAAACGTTCATTATATTGAGGAGACGGATGCTGCGTATCGTCAAGTATTGGTTCGTTCCCAAGGTGGAGCAAATCCGATGAACCGGCATGAATTACCGGCCGTCCACTTTAGAACAACAGATGAAATGCTAGAAGAATTTGCGTTTTTAGGGCCAGAAACAGCAGAGCAAATTGTTATAGATAACCCTCTAGCTATTGTAGATCGAGTCGGAGATGTAAAGCCGATAAAGGATGATTTATACCCACCTGAAATTGAAGGTGCGGACGAAGATGTACGTGAATTAACATATACAATGGCACATAGTATCTATGGTGAAACATTACCGGAAATTATAGAAGCTAGGATCGATAAGGAATTGAAATCGATTATAGGAAATGGATTTGCTGTTATTTACTTAATTTCTCACAAGTTAGTTAAAAAATCGTTAGACGATGGATATCTGGTTGGATCACGTGGTTCGGTCGGTTCTTCACTAGTTGCAACGATGATGGAGATAACAGAAGTGAACCCAATGCCACCGCATTACGTCTGTCCGCAATGTAAACAGTCTGAGTTCTTCTCGGATGGATCAGTCGGTTCGGGGTTCGATTTACCTGATAAAGAATGTCCAACATGTCATGTACCTTATACAAAAGATGGACATGATATTCCGTTTGAAACGTTCCTTGGTTTTAACGGTGACAAAGTACCGGATATTGACTTGAACTTTAGTGGGGAGTATCAATCAAAAGCTCATGACTATACAAAAGAGCTGTTTGGTGAAGACTATGTATACAGAGCTGGAACGATTGGTACAGTTGCTGAGAAAACCGCATATGGATACGTACGAGGCTACATGAATGATAATGGTCTTAATTTACGTGGAGCTGAAATCGATCGGCTTGTCCAAGGGTGTACCGGCGTTAAGAGGAATACAGGACAACACCCGGGTGGTATCATTGTTGTTCCAGACAATATGGAGATTTACGATTTCACACCGATTCAGTTTCCGGCAGACGATGTTGGATCCAGTTGGAAAACGACGCATTTTGATTTCCACTCAATTGATAATAACTTATTGAAACTTGATATACTTGGACATGATGATCCAACGATGATTAAAATGTTAGAAGACTTATCTGGAATAGATCCGAAAACAATTCCACCTGACGATGCGGGAGTCATGGCGTTATTTAGCGGAACCGATGCGCTAGGAGTCACTCCAGAGCAAATTAACTGTAAGACAGGAACGCTCGGTGTTCCAGAGTTTGGAACTCGATTCGTTCGCCAAATGCTTGAGGAAACTAAACCTTCCACATTCTCAGAGCTCATTCAAATTTCAGGATTGTCTCACGGAACAGACGTATGGCTAGGTAACGCCCAAGAGTTAATTCAAAATAAGACATGCGTACTAGCTGAAGTGATTGGCTGTCGTGATGATATTATGGTCTATTTGATTTACCAAGGATTAGAGCCAGCGATTGCGTTTAAAATTATGGAGTCTGTTCGTAAAGGTAAAGGCTTAACTCCTGAATTCGAAGAAGAAATGATGAAGAATAAGGTTCCTGCATGGTATATCGCATCTTGTAAAAAGATTAAGTACATGTTCCCGAAAGCTCACGCTGCAGCTTACGTGCTGATGGCACTGCGAATCGCTTACTTCAAAGTTCATCATCCAATCATGTATTACGCAACGTACTTTACTGTGCGTGCGACAGATTACGATTTAGCAACTATGATCAAAGGGCCAGCATCAATAAGAGTTAAGGTGAAGGAAATCTATGACAAAGGCCTCGATGCTTCTCCAAAGGAAAAGAGTTTAGTTACAGTCTTGGAACTGGCGTTAGAGATGTGTGAACGTGGATTTACATTCGCAAAACCAGATCTTTATAAATCGTCCGCAGCGGAGTTCATTATCGAAGGGAATACTTTGATTCCACCATTTAACGCTATCCCATCACTGGGAACAAACGTTGCGAAAACCATTGTAGAAGTACGAGAAGATGGTGAGTTCCTTTCTAAAGAGGATCTTCAAAGAAGAGGTAGAGTATCCAAAACCATTACTGAATACATGGATTCACTAGGGTGCTTAGAAGGTATGCCAGAGCTGAATCAGCTTTCCTTGTTCTAAGCCGCCTATTTGGAAAGTTTGCGCAGGGTATGAACGTATGGTATAATTGAAACAACTTTTGCTATAGTCTTACGCGAAAAGAGTGGGATTCCCCGCTCTTTTCTGTTGTCTGCCGTTATTATGCAAGCAAATTACAACCTGCAAGGGAGGGGTAAGATGAGTAAAATAACAGAAGAAGTAGAAGTTTTAGCACTCCCGATTGTCAACGAATTAGCGCTTGAGCTAGTTGATGTCGAATTTTTAAAAGAAGGTAGAGATTGGTTTTTGCGGGTCTATATTGATACGCAAGAAGGAAATATCGATATTCTTCAATGTGCACAAGTGAGTGAACGTCTTAGCGAGGAACTGGACCGAGTAGATCCGATTCCCCAAAATTATTTTTTGGAGGTTTCTTCTCCGGGCGCAGAACGGCCGCTTAAGAAAGAACAAGACTTTGAAAAAGCAGTAGGTCAATATATTTACGTAAAAACCTATGAGCCAGTAAAAGATATGAAAGAATTTGAAGGGCATCTATTAGTCAATGAACCAGATGCGATTGAACTTCAAATTCGTATTAAAACACGTACATTGACAGTCAGAATCGAGAAGCAAAAAATTGCTGTTGCGCGTTACGCAATCGACTTTTCTGCATAATTGAATAATCAGGAGTGATGGACATGAGTAGTGATCTGCTCGATGCATTGACAGCGTTAGAAAAACAAAAAGGCATATCTAGAGAAGTACTCGTGGACGCAATTGAAGCGGCATTAGTTACTGCATATAAAAGGAATTTCAACCAAGCACAAAATGTTCGGGTGGATTTAAATTTAGGTGTAGGGACAATTAAGGTCTTTTCACGTAAAGATGTTATAGCAGAAGAAGTGGAAGATGAGCGTCTACAAATTTCAATGGAAGATGCATTGCTCATTAACCCTGCATATGAAGTGGGAGATATCGTTGAGCAAGAAGTTACACCACGCGATTTTGGACGTATTGCTGCCCAAACTGCAAAGCAAGTTGTCACACAACGTGTGCGTGAAGCAGAGCGCGGTCTTATCTATGAAGAGTACATCGATCGTGAAGACGATATCGTTAATGGAATCGTAGAGCGTTTTGATGCACGTAACTTATACGTTGGACTGGGCAAAGTGGAAGCTGTGCTACCTATGACAGAGCAGATTGCGTCTGAAACGTATAATCCACATGACCGTATCAAGGTTTATATTACGAAGGTTGAACGTACATCGCGTGGACCACAAGTATTCGTATCTCGAACCCATCCTGGTCTGTTACGACGTTTATTTGAAATGGAAGTTCCTGAGATTTTTGAAGGAATTGTAGAAATCAAGTCCATTGCAAGAGAAGCAGGCGATCGTTCAAAAATCTCTGTTCACTCAACGAATGATGAAGTAGATCCGGTCGGTTCTTGTGTAGGAGCTCGGGGAGCACGTGTACAATCGATTTCCAATGAACTTCATGGTGAAAAAGTTGATATCGTAGAATGGTCAGAAGATCCAATGATCTTTGTTGCAAACGCATTGAGCCCTTCTAAAGTATTAGACGTTCAAGTGAAGGAAGAGGATCGTTCTACAACAGTCATTGTACCGGATTACCAGCTTTCTTTAGCTATCGGTAAACGAGGTCAAAATGCCCGTTTAGCTGCTAAATTGACTGGCTGGAAAATTGATATTAAAAGTGAAACAGATGCTCGTGAACTAGGAATTTTTCCTGGACTTGTAGAAATCCAAGAAGAAAAATCTGTTGAAGAGTCAGAACTAGTTGACGTGTATACAGATGACGAACTTGGTCTTACAACATCTGATGATGCTGAAGAAGTCGATACAGAGTCAATTGACTTGTATCAGGACGAAAATTAATAAGACTAAGTAACGAAAGGGTGCATACGCATGGCAGTTAATAACCGGAAAGTGCCGTTGCGAAAGTGTGCAGCTACCGGTAACATGTTCCCTAAGAAAGACATGATCCGGATTGTCCGCACAAAAGAAGGAGAAATATCTGTTGATTTGACAGGTAAAAAATCCGGACGCGGAACGTATGTATCAAAATCTGAAGCAGCCGTTGAAAAAGCGCAATCGACTAGAGCAATTGAGAGTCAGTTGGGTAGCGCTGTTCCGGAACAGGTGTATGCAGATCTATTGCATGCGATTCGGAGAGAGGCAATTAAATGATTTCTACAGAAACTAAGATATTTCAATTGCTAGGTTTAGCAGCTAGAGCAAGAATGTTAACAACAGGTGAAGAGCTTGTGGTCTCTGAAGTTCGAGCACAGAAAGCAAAACTTGTTATACTATCAGAAGACGCATCTGACAATACGAGAAAAAAACTGTCGGATAAATGTAATAGCTACAACGTTGAGAAGCATGTTTTCGGGAGCCGTGAAGCGCTCGGGCATGCAATCGGTAAAGAGTCGCGGGTCGTCCTCGCGGTAACGGACAGCGGCTTTGCTAAAAAGCTGTCCTCGCTCCTCAACGAACTATAACGGGGGTGGGCTAATGACGAAAATACGTGTACATGAATACGCGAAGAAGGTTAACAAATCAAGCAAAGAAGTCATTGATGAACTAGGTAAGATGAATGTGAGTGTTACGAATCACATGTCAATGATCGATCCAGGTTCTGCAGAAAAGTTGGATAAGAAATTCACAAGTTCAAAGGGTACTTCTACTTCAAGTGAGAGTGCTCCACGACCACAAAGCCAAACTGCAAACCGTCCACAAAGCCAAACAGGCACACGACCACAAGGGCAATCGGGTACACGTCCGCAGGGACAAAACAGCACACGTCCACAAGGCCAAACAGGTACACGTCCGCAGGGACAAAACAATACACGTCCACAAGGACAAACAGGTACACGTCCTCAGGGACAAAACAGCACGCGTCCACAAGGGCAAACAGGTGCACGTCCACAAGGACAAAACAGTACGCGTCCACAAGGACAAACTGCTAGCCGTCCACAACAAGGACAAACGGGCAATCGTCCTGCAAATGGAAGTCAGAACGCAGCTCCAGGCGGACAAAATCGTCCTAGCCAAGGGCCTTCTACTCAAAACCGTCAAGGTGGCGGAGGTGGGAATCGTAGAGGAGGCCGTCCACCAGCACGAGGTATTAACCAAGGTCGACGTAGACATCGTCCGGCTAATCCAATGCCGAAAGTAGAAAAGCCATTACCAGAAAAAATTACATTCTATGAGTCTCTTTCAGTTGGAGAACTTGCTAACAAACTAGGACGCGAGCCATCTGAAATTATCAAAAAGCTATTCCTTCTTGGAGTGATGGCAACTATTAACCAAGAACTGGATAAAGATGCGATTGAGTTGATTTGTGCAGAGTATGAAGTGGAAGTTGAAGAAGAAATTCGTATCGATGTAACGGATCTTGAAATTTACTTTGAAGACCCGGAAACAGATGAAAACGATGCTGAATCTGAAACTGGAGCAATTGAGCGTCCACCAGTTGTTACAATTATGGGGCACGTTGACCATGGTAAAACAACGTTACTCGATTCAATTCGAGATACAAAAGTTACTCAAGGTGAGGCTGGTGGAATTACTCAGCACATCGGAGCATACCAAATCAATTCTAATGGGAAAAAGATCACGTTCCTTGATACACCAGGACACGCAGCGTTTACAACTATGCGTGCACGTGGTGCGAAGGTTACTGATTTAACAATTCTCGTAGTTGCTGCAGATGATGGAGTTATGCCACAAACAGTTGAAGCGATTAACCATGCTAAAGCAGCAGAAGTTCCTATTATTGTTGCTGTAAACAAAATGGATAAACCATCTGCTAATCCAGAACGCGTTATGCAAGAATTAACTGAGCACGGTTTGGTTTCAGAAGCTTGGGGTGGAGATACAATCTTTGTTGAAATTTCTGCACTTAAAGGTGAAGGAATTGACCAGTTGATTGAAATGATTCTTCTTGTCGCTGAAGTTACTGAATTGAAGGCAGATCCAGGCATTCGCGCGAAAGGTACAGTTATTGAAGCTCAACTCGATCGTGGTCGTGGTGCAGTAGCTTCACTACTCGTTCAAGATGGTACACTTCGCATCGGTGATCCGGTTGTTGTAGGAAATACATTTGGACGTGTTCGTGCGATGATTAATGATGTTGGTCGTCGTGTTAAAGAAGCGGGTCCATCTGCTCCTGTAGAAATTACAGGCCTTAGCAATGTGCCACAAGCAGGAGATCGTTTCGTAGTCTTCAAAGATGAGAAAACAGCCCGTCAAATCGGTGAGAGCCGTGCTGGGGAAGCTATCCAAGAACAGCGTACTGAAAAGACACGTGTTACATTGGATAACCTGTTTGATCAAATGAAGGAAGGCGAAATGAAGGAATTGAATCTCATTGTTAAAGCTGACGTTCAAGGTACAGTGGAAGCAATGGCAGCCTCTCTTATGAAGATTGATGTTGAAGGTGTAAATGTAAAAATTATTCATACAGGTGCCGGAGCTATCAACGAATCTGATATTTCCTTAGCCGCTGCTTCAAATGCAATTGTTATTGGATTTAACGTTCGTCCTGATGTTAATGCTAAGCGTGCTGCTGATGAAGAAGGCGTAGACATTCGTCTGCACCGCGTCATCTATAAAGTTGTAGAAGAAATTGAATCTGCAATGAAAGGTATGCTCGATCCTGAATTTGAAGAAAAAGTAATTGGGCAAGTAGAAGTTCGTGAAACATTCAAAGTTTCTAAAGTCGGTACAATTGCCGGAAGTTATGTAACTGACGGTAAGATTACAAGAGATTCTGGAGTTCGTATTTACCGAGACAACATAGTTATTTTTGAAGGTGAACTCGATACATTGAAACGCTTCAAAGATGATGCAAAAGAAGTTGCTAAAGGATACGAATGTGGAATCACGATTAAGAACTTTAACGATATTCAAGAAGGTGACATCATAGAATCATACATCATGCAGGAAATTAAGCGCGTGTGATTGTTTACGCAGAGTGTTCGTTCATAATTCCAATGGCGGCTTCTCTGAAAGATAAACGTTCTGTACTTAAACGTATGATCGATCGTGTCAAAAATGGGTATAATGTTTCTATAGCTGAATTGGATTATCAAGATCTTTGGCAAAGGACAACACTTGGTGTTGTCGCAATTGCCTCTTCAACTGAAGCCGCTGAGCGTGAAATTAGACGCGTTCAGCGATTTCTTGAATCCAATCCAGAATGGGAACTGACTGAAATACAGATTGACTATCCTGGATAGTGAAGCGGGGTGAAACTCCATGTCAATGCGAGTGAATCGAGTAGCAGAACAAATGAAAAAAGAACTTGGCGATATCATTGGCCAACGTTTGAAAGACCCTCGTATTGGTTTCGTAACAGTTACCGATGTGGAAGTAACAGGCGATCTTCAACAAGCGACAATTTATATTTCTGTTCTTGGTAAAGACCACGAGAAAGAAGCGTCGCTAGAAGGGCTGAAGAAAGCAAAAGGATTCATCCGCTCTGAAATCGGGAAACGGATCCGTTTGAGAAAAACTCCAGAGATCGATTTCGCGTTTGATGAATCCGTTGCATACGGCAACCGAATCGAATCACTTCTTCGTGAAGTGAAGGAAGACGAGTCGGACAATTAAACAAAAGGGATCGGTATCCAATTGGATTTCCGATCCTTTTTTCATTTTACATAGCATACTTAATCTTTGGAAAAGGAGGCGACTAAATGGATGGAATTCTGCCGCTTTGGAAAGAAAAAGGAATGACTTCACATGATTGTGTATTCAAATTACGAAAAATCCTACGAACAAAAAAGGTAGGACATACTGGAACTCTAGATCCTAACGTTGAAGGAGTGCTTCCGATTTGTATTGGAGCCGCTACAAAAGTGGCTTCGTACATTACAGACTCGGGAAAAGAATATATTGCAGAAGTGTCTATAGGAAGAGCAACGGAGACGGAAGATGCAGATGGTGAAGTTGTAGAACAGGATGTTTCAGAAAAAAGTATTACGCGAGCACAACTACTTGAAGTACTGGAGTCATTGACTGGTGAAATCACCCAAATTCCTCCTATGTATTCTGCTGTAAAAGTGAATGGAAGAAAACTTTATGAATATGCAAGAAAGGGCATTGAAGTTGAACGTCCGGAACGCAAAGTACATGTTCATGAAATTGAATTAATCAGTGAAGATGAACAATTCATCGGATCTGATCCACACTTTACAATTCGTGTAGCTTGCGGAAAAGGGACCTACATCCGAACACTTGCAGTTCAAATTGGTGAAAAGCTTGGGTACCCTGCACATATGTCGCACTTAGTTCGAACTGCTTCTGGATCATTCACGCAACAGGATTGTAGAACTCTGGACGAAGTACGCGAAATGCAGGAATTCGGAATACTGGAGTCATTTTTGAAACCGTTAGAATCAGCCTTACCTGAAATTGTTCGTGTGCCTGTGAATAATGACGGTGAACTACTTACGAAGATATTGAACGGTCAAGTACTTCCACTGCATTCTGTGTTTAAAACAGCACACGAAGCACTATTTACTGCAAGTGGCTACCCTCTCGCGATTTATGCGCCACATCCCGAGAAGTCAGGGCTCATGAAACCCGTTAAAATGTTTCCAACAAATCGAGGAAAGGTGGAGAAAATTGATGGAAGTGATTGAAATACAAGTTGCCGAAGGTATAGTCCCTATTGTAGATAAAGAATTCTCATTAGCTGTAGGTTTTTTCGATGGCTTGCATAAAGGGCATCAAACAGTTATCCAGCAAGCGATTGATATAGGTGAAGAATTGCATATAGCATCGGCTGTTATGACATTCAACCCACATCCATCCCATCTCTTTTCAAACGATAGTGGGAAAATAGGATATATTACACCATTGGAAGAAAAGCAGCGCATATTAGCAGAAATGGGTATCGATACATTATTTATCGTAGCGTTTGATCGCAAACTTGCTGATTTAACGCCTCAAGAGTTTGTGGATAGCGTTTTGAAAAAGTTAAATGTTCGCCATGTTACAGCAGGCTTCGATTTTACATTTGGCGCAAAAGGAAAAGGTACGATGGATCAAATGTCTGAATTAGCCTCAGGCGATTTTGAAACGACGTGTATTAACAAAGTTGCTGACGGTGGAGAAAAAATTTCTTCAACACGTATTCGCCAGCTGCTGGCAGAGGGGGGAGTTGCAGAAACAGCAACGTTACTTGGGCGCCCTTTCCGTTCGATTGGGGTAGTAGTAGACGGAGATAAGCGAGGTAGACAACTCGGTTTTCCAACAGCTAATATCGTTCCTGGAAAAGAACTTATTGTTCCTCGAAATGGTGTGTACGCAGTTCATTTTACTGTGGATGGAACTATATATGACGGTGTTTGTAATATCGGAGTTAAGCCTACATTCGATCATCCCGACCAAGCACGCAAAACGATTGAAGTAAATGTATTCAATTTTGATGGGGATTTATACGGTCAACAAGTAATTGTTGACTGGGTAGAACATATTAGACCAGAGCAAAAGTTTAATTCTATAGATATGCTTATTAAGCAAATAGCAGATGATAAAGAAACGGCTAAAAAGATTCTTTCTAAAAAAGACTGACGGTTGCAAGCCGAAGTTGTGCATGCTATGATAGTAAAGTGTACAGTATACACGAACCTTTCCTTGGCATGTCGATTCACCACGTATGCTTGGGACTTGGGGATATTAAAGAATGGGAGGTGACTAGGATGGCTATAACACAAGAGCGTAAACATGAATTGATCAACGAATTCAAAACTCATGAAAACGACACAGGGTCTGCAGATGTACAGATCGCTATCCTTACTGAAGAGATCAACAACTTGAACGAGCACTTACGTTCACACAAGAAGGATAACCACTCACGCCGCGGTCTTTATAAGATGGTCGGTACACGTCGTCGTCTTTTGAAGTACTTGCGTGAAACAGAAGTTGCACGTTACCGTGATCTAATCGCTAAACTCGGCCTACGCCGTTAATATTGACAACCGAAAAAGCGGGCTTTGCCCGCTTTTTTCTATGCAAACGGACGGTTTGTCAGACGATACAATCCCTAAAACCCATTACTTAATGAAATATTTCGCAAACCATTGCTTAATTTGATACACTATTACGTAATACATACTACGTATTCAAAGGATGTAAACCGAGAGGAGATCAATCATGACAGAACACAAAAAGTTTACAATGGATTGGGCTGGCAGAGAGCTCACAATCGAAACAGGGCAACTTGCTAAGCAAGCGAACGGGGCAGTTCTCGTACGCTACGGAGAAACAACAGTTCTATCTACTGCAACAGCTTCTAAGAAGCCAAAGGCACTTGATTTCTTCCCACTTACTGTGAACTATGAAGAGCGTCTATATGCAGTTGGTAAAATCCCTGGTGGATTCATTAAGCGTGAAGGACGTCCATCTGAAAAAGCGATTTTGACGAGCCGTTTAATTGACCGTCCGATTCGACCTTTATTCCCAGATGGATTCCGTAATGACTTGCAAGTAATTTCACTTGTAATGTCAGTCGACCAAGACTGTTCATCAGAAATGGCAGCGATGATTGGTTCATCACTTGCGATTTCAATTTCAGATATCCCTTTTGACGGTCCTATTGCAGGCGTTCAAATCGGTCGTCTAAATGGTGAATTCGTCGTTAATCCAACTACAGAACAACTTGAAGCAAGCGAACTAGATCTTGTAGTTGCTGGAACAAAAGATGCAATTAACATGGTTGAAGCAGGCGCGAAAGAAGTGTCTGAAGATATTATGTTAGAAGCAATCATGTTCGGTCACGAAGAAATCAAGAAACTAGTTGCATTCCAAGAGAAGATCATTTCAGAAGTCGGTAAGGAAAAGATGAAGATTGAATTGTTCGAACTCGATCAGGATCTTGTTGCAACGATTAAGGAAGACTGTAACAGTGACCTAGTCCAAGCAATTCAGACGGAAGAAAAGCATGCACGTGAAGAAGCGATTACTGCTGTGAAAAACAAAGTGATTGCTCGTTACGAAGAAAACGAAGCAGACGATGCAACGATGAAACAAGTTCGTAACGTCTTAGAAAAACTTGTAAAAGATGAAGTACGCCGTCTTATTACAGACGAAAAGGTACGTCCGGATGGCCGTGGACTTGAAGAGATTCGTCCACTTTCTTCTGAGACTGGAATTCTTCCTAGAGCACACGGTTCAGGTTTGTTCACACGTGGACAAACGCAAGCACTCAGTGTTTGTACTTTAGGCGCTCTTGGGGAAGTTCAAATCATTGATGGTCTTGGACTAGAAGAAACAAAACGTTTCATGCATCACTACAACTTCCCGAACTTTAGTGTTGGGGAAACGGGTCCAATTCGTGCTCCAGGTCGTCGTGAAATTGGTCACGGTGCATTAGGTGAGCGTGCATTGTCTACAATTATTCCAAATGAAAAGGACTTCCCATATACAATTCGTCTAGTTGCGGAAGTACTTGAGTCTAATGGTTCATCATCACAGGCGTCTATTTGTGCATCTACAATGGCTATGATGAATGCAGGTGTTCCAATCAAAGCACCAGTTGCAGGAATTGCAATGGGTCTTGTGAAAAAAGGGGACAACTACTCAGTCTTGTCTGATATTCAAGGAATGGAAGATCACTTGGGAGACATGGACTTCAAAGTAGCAGGTACGTCTGAAGGAATTACAGCTCTACAAATGGACATTAAAATTGATGGTCTATCCCGTCAAATCTTAGAAGAAGCTTTAGCTCAAGCGAAAATCGGTCGTATGAAGATACTTGGTCATATGCTTGAAACAATCGCTCAGCCGGCTGAAGAGCTCTCTAAGTATGCTCCTAAAATCATTATGATCCATATCAATCCAGACAAGATCCGCGATGTTATTGGACCTGGCGGAAAAGTCATCAATAAAATCATTGAAGCAACTGGTGTTAAAATCGATACAGAACAAGATGGAACTATCTATATTTCTTCTCCTGATTCAGAGATGAATGACAAAGCTAAGAAGATGATTGAAAATATCGTTCGCGAAGCTAAAGTCGGAGAATATTACATGGCAAAAGTGAAACGCATTGAAAAGTTTGGTGCTTTCCTAGAACTATTCCCAGGCAAAGATGGATTGCTCCACATTTCTGAAATTCAAGAAGAGCGCACGAAAGCTGTTGAAGATGTCATGAAATTGGATGACGAGCTATTTGTTAAAGTTATCGAAATCGATAATCAAGGCCGCGTAAACTTGTCACGTAAAGTTGTCACCAAAGAAGAAAAAGAAAAAGCAGAACAAGAAGGTAAATAAGTCACTTCAAAAAAAGCCTCCCTCCCACAGTAGTGAGAGCGAGGCTTTTTTGCTTTTCACATCATGAGGAGGCACTAAAATGGTAACTATTCAAACATTAAAGAATGGCGTACGACTTGTGAGTGAACCAATTTCGCACGCTCGATCCGTATCGCTAGGGGTATGGGTGAAAGTAGGGTCTATCGAAGAGATGCCGGGCGAAGAAGGCATTGCCCATTTTATAGAGCACATGCTTTTTAAAGGAACGACATCACTTACCGCAAAAGAAATTGCACAACAATTCGATCGCTTTGGCGGTGACATTAATGCATTTACGACAAAAGAAGCAACTTGTTTCTATGCGACTGTTTTAGAAGATCGAGCAGAAGATGCAGCAAGAATTTTAGCGGATATGCTTATGAATTCAAAATTGGAAGAGTCAGAAATGACGAAAGAAAAATCTGTCATAATTGATGAACTTGCTTCGGTAGAAGACTCACCTGAAGAAGATGCAGATGAACGCTTGTGGGCATTGATGTATCCAGGCCACGCTATAGGGAAGCCGATAGGCGGGACGCCTGAACGTGTACAAGCGTTTACAAGACAAAACGTGGTTTCGTTCATGAATCGTTTTTATACACCTGATCGTATTGTAATCTCTGTTGCTGGTAACTTTACAGAATCACTATTACACACTATAGAAGAATTGTTCGGTTCATTTAATAAGCCATTTGCTGAAGAAGTTCATACAAATGTAATAGCTGCTACATTCACGAGTGGCAAAGGTAGAAAAGCAAAAGATATCGAGCAGTCGCATCTATTTTTAGGATATCCTGGTTTACCACTCAAGCATCCTGACATATACAGCTTAGCGTTACTCGATAGTATTTTAGGGGGCACGATGTCATCCCGACTCTTCCAGGAAGTGCGCGAAGAAAAGGGACTTGCCTATTCGGTATATTCCTACTACGCATCTCATGCAGAAGAAGGAGCGTTTGTCATTGGATGTGCCGCGTCTCCAGAAAACGAAAAACAGTTGTTTGAAACTGTACAAACAGTAATCAAAGAGATTATTGAAAATGGAGTAACAAATGAAGAACTTCGTAATGCGAAAGAACAAATGCGTGGGAGTTACCTAATAGGCCTAGAGAGTACAGAAGCGAGAATGCACCGCAATGGCAACAACGAACTAATTTTAGGGGAACACCGTACGGAAGAGGAAATCATTGCACGAATCCAAGCAGTGACTGAAGGGGATGTTGCTAGAATGGCAGCCTCATTATTGGGCCATTCACCAGCGATCTCGATTCTTTCGCCGAATCGTTAAGATACTCACGTACTGTAAGCTTTTCATGGATCGTATCATACACTAGTAGTATCTAAACTAGGAGGTATGTCTGTGTTACTATCTGAGCTCGCTCAAAAAGAGTTGATACAAGTGGAGGAAGGCATTCGGTATGGTTTTTTGGCGGATACGGACTTACTGTTTGATCGTTCGAGTGGGAAGATTATTGGATTTGAGATTCGTGACCGATCCGGAAAACTACCGTTCTTTCAAAAAAAGGAGGCGTCTAAACAATATATCCCTTGGAGTGAAATTGTGTTGATAGGTGAACATCGGATTTTGTTTGGTCGTACTCATTTATTAGATGGAGCGGGACTGGATGAATGATACACGTTGGTTGCTAATTGGAGCTGATCGGCGTCTTCAAGAATGTGCCCGTATATTTAAAGAGAAGAATTTAGATGTCGCTGTTTTTCCCCATGATGATGTAACGGACTATCTACAGGAAAAAATTGAAAAGTTTCGTCCTACACATATTGTTTTACCAATTCAAGGATTGAAAAACGAACTACCTGTGCAATTATTTAAGCCAAATACGGTGTTTTGCGGGGGTATTATTAGTGACGACCAGAAAGCCAAATTACTAGAGGCTGGTCATTCAATCTTTATTTATCTTACGGATGAACGATTTGTATGGAACAATGCTCATTTAACTGCGGAAGGGTTCTTAAAAGAATTTTATAACGAGACAGAAGATCCTATAAAAGGGACCAGTTTTCAACTAGCAGGCTTCGGAAGAGTGGGGAGAATGGTTGCTCACACGCTGGGCGCTGCAGGTGCAAAACTGACTGTTTTTGCAAGATCAGAAACACAGCTTGGTGAAGCTGAAGCACTTGGATTTGAAGTGAAGAAATTAGAGCCGAACATTGAGTTTCAATCGGGTTATATGATCAATACTATCCCAGCGCAATGGTTAAGCATTCCTAAAGAGGGCACGCTACGTGTATTTGATCTAGCTTCCAAGCCTGGGTGCCTAAAGCCCGGAATGTCCTCTGCATACTATACGTTACACCTAGGTCTGCCAGGAAAGCATTTTCCGCAACAAGCAGCAAGTTACTTGGCAGAATCAATCTTAAGGATGTGCAGAGGAAAGGAGTAACTAAATGCTTCAAAACAAACGTATAGGATTAGGAATCACAGCTTCCCATTGTACGTACGAAGAATTAATTCCAATGATTACGAGTCTTAAAAAAGCAGGTGCAATTGTTGTACCTGTCATCACGCATTCAGTTTTAACTGCAGCTACTCGTTTCGGCACAGGAGAAGAGTGGATTGAAAAGATCGAGAATGCCACAGGAGAAAAAGTGATATCAACGATTGCAGGAGCTGAACCATTTGGTCCGTCTACACCAGTAGATTGTATGATTATCGCACCGCTTACAGGGAATTCAATGAGTCGCTTTGCGAACGCGGCAACGGATTCTCCTGTGTTAATGGCTGCTAAAGCAACGCTACGGAACCATTCGCCAGTGCTACTTGGTATATCAACGAATGATGCATTAGGATTAAACGCTGCAAATCTGGTCAAGTTATTGAATATGAAACACGTATACTTTATCCCTTTCGGCCAAGATGACCCCCACAAAAAACCCAATTCCCTAATTAGTGACTTCTCATTAATTGTTGAAGCCGCAGCCGCAGCGATAGAAAAGAAACAACTTCAGCCTCTTTTAATAATACATTCTTCAGAAAAATAAAGGGGCTGACTATTCATTGTTATGGTATAATTCCTGAAATACGAATTATCGATGTCCTTAGAAATAACGATATCGTGGTAAAGAAGGAGAATCATCATGCAGACTTATACGATTGCGATTGTTGGTGCAACAGGTGCAGTAGGTGCTAAAATTCTTGATAAACTTATTGAACGCGCATTCCCGTTTCGGTCAGTGAAGTTGCTGGCGTCGTCAAGATCGGCAGGAACTGTTATTCAAGCAGGCGGAAGACTATTTACAATTGAAGAAGCAAAGCCTGAGTCGTTTGCTGGCGTAGACTTTGCTTTTTTCAGTGCAGGAGGGTCTATATCAGAACAACTTGCTTCTGAAGCAATCCGAAGAGGTGCGATAGTTATAGATAATACGAGTGCTTTCAGAATGGACGCAGAAGTACCACTTGTCGTTCCTGAAGTTAATCCCGGTTCGTTAAATTCACATAAAGGGTTGATAGCAAATCCCAACTGTTCAACGATTCAGATGGTTGTTGCCTTGAATCCCATAAGAGAAGCATTTGGATTGAAAAAAATTCTCGTCTCCACGTATCAAGCAGTTTCAGGTGCGGGTGCAGATGCAATATTAGAATTGAAGTCTCAAAGTCTTCAATTTGATAGTAGAGCAAGTAACTCAGCCTCACAGTTACCAAGTGCAAGCGCTGAGCGACATTATCCGATAGCGTTTAATGCGATTCCACAGATCGATTCGTTTGACGATAAGGGCTATACAAAAGAAGAATGGAAAATGATGAACGAAACGAAAAAGATTTTCAATGATCCAACCATTGCGGTTTCTGCAACATGTGTCAGATTGCCAATCGTCACTGGTCATTCAGAATCCGTTTATGTGGAGATTGAAAAAGAAGACGTAACTGTAGAAGAGTTCAGCCGAGCAATTTCTTCAGCTCCTGGAGTTGTCGTTCAAGATAATCCTGGAACTCAAACGTATCCAATGCCACTATTTGCAGAGAACAAAGACGATGTCTATGTCGGCCGTATCCGGAAAGATCCAGATCATCCAAGAGGTTTTCACTTGTGGATTGTTGCTGATAACTTGTTGAAAGGCGCTGCTTTAAATTCTGTTCAAATAGCAGAGCAATTGCTCAAGAATCGTGACATCCACTAACTACTAGATAATTGTAAAGGATGGGGCGAATGAAGTTAGGTTCGATTGGTACAGCGATGGTGACACCGTTTACTAAAGAAGGTGAAATTGACTTTGAAGTGACGACACTTCTGATTCAGCACCTGATCGACAACGGAACAGACTCGCTCATCGTCAATGGAACAACAGGGGAAGCGCCTACGCTATCAGAAGAAGAAAAGGAACAATTGCTCTCTCATGTGATTGCGGTTGTAGGTAATAGAATCTCTGTTATTGCAGGTACAGGTAGTAATGATACGAGAGGATCAATCCGTGCGACGAAGCGTGCAGAAGAGCTTGGAGCAGATGGAGTGATGCTTGTCGTGCCTTATTACAACAAGCCTGATCAGAACGGTCTATATAAACATTTTAAAACGATTGCGGAAAGCACAACACTGCCTGTTTTGCTATACAATATACCTGGAAGAACCGGTATTAATTTAACTACTGAAACAGTCGTTAGACTTTCCAAGGTTGATAATATTCGAGCCGTGAAAGAGGCAAGTGGTGACTTGACGCAGATGGCTGAAATTATTGATAGAACAAAAGACAACTTCAATGTATACAGTGGAGATGATGCGCTAACTTTGCCTTTGTTAGCAGTAGGAGGATCAGGGATCATCTCTGTATCTTCTCATATTGTAGGACTGGAAATGCAGCGTATGATTCGAGACTTTCAAGATGGAAACACTATAGATGCGGCAGTAAGACACCGTACTCTATTGCCGTTATTCGAAGCTCTATTTTCAAAACCTAATCCTGTACCCATCAAATACTTGTTGAGAAAAATCGGATTATCAGTAGGAGATGTTCGACTTCCTCTAGTAGGAATCACAGAGTCGGATGCCTATTTAGACGGTGCTCTGAAAACATTTCAGCAACAAACTAGTGGGGAAAATGAGTAGCCGGCGACACTTGCCGGCTTTTTTTGTTTGTGCAGAACTGCTTGGTCAAGTATAATGAGAACTAGTCGTTTAGGACGGGAATTTCATATAGGAGGAAACAATGTGACTAAAGTCAAAAATGAAGTAATTAAAGTCATTCCGCTTGGCGGAGTGGGAGAATTAGGGAAATCGATGTATGTGGTGGAAATTGACGATGAGCTATTTGTTGTCGATGCAGGCCTGATGTTCCCCGAAGAAGAAATGCTGGGAATTGATTTTGTAATTCCTGATATGACGTATCTTGAAGAAAATAAAGATCGTATCAAAGGAATCTTTTTAACACATGGCCATGAAGATGCAATTGGTGCGATTGCTTATTTGCTACAAAAAGTACAAGCTCCAGTTTACGGTTCAAAACTTACGCTCGCACTAGCAAAAGAGCATTTGAAAGTAATGCCTGCGCCATCGAGTGTTAAATTCTTTGAAGTTTCAACAAAGAGTCGTATGAACTTCAAACGCACATACGTTACATTCTTCAATACGACTCATAGTATTCCAGATTCACTTGGTATTGTCTTCCATACGAGTGAAGGAGCAATCGTTCATACTGGTGATTTCAAATTTGACCAGGCAGCTAAGGGTCCATACAAGCCAGATCTTGGCAAGATGGCAGCGCTTGGTGAAGAAGGCGTCTTCATATTAATGTCTGACTCAACAGACGCTGAACGACCTGGGCATACAACTTCAGAATCAGTTGTTGAAACACAATTGTCTAAAACCTTTTATGGGGCGGATGGAAGAATTTTGGTGGCGGTTTACGCTTCTAATTTCCTGCGAATCCAACAAGTATTAGACAAAGCGACTGAAGCGCATAAAAAAGTAGCAGTTGTCGGTAAAAGTTTAGAAAGTTACTTTGAAGTCGGCGTAAAGCTCGGATACTTAAACGTAGGCGAAGATCTGGTCATTTCGGTTAAAGACATTGGGAATTATGATGATAGTGAAATCGTAATTATTATGACAGGTAACCAAGGTGAGCCCCTAGAAGCATTAGAAAAAATCGTACGCAAACATCATCGCGATATTCGTATCAAAGATACAGACACTGTGTTAATAACAGTGACACCTTCACCAGGTACTGAAGTCTCTGTATATTCTATGATGAATGAACTTGCTAAGGCAGGAGCAACTGTATTGACGTCTGCACGCAATGTCCACGTTTCAGGACACGGCAGTCAAGAAGATTTAAAAATGATGCTCAACTTAATGCAACCTAAAAACTTCATTCCCGTAACAGGTGAGTATAGAATGCTTATTGCACACTCTAAATTAGCTCAAGAAACTGGTATGCGCAAAAATCAGATATTCATTGCTGATAAAGGCGATATCGTTGAGTATAAGGGTGATAAAATCCGCATGAGTGGACGAGTTGCTGCTGGTAATGTATTAATCGATGGAATTGGTGTAGGTGACGTAGGAAATATTGTATTGAGAGACCGTAAATTGCTTTCTCAAGATGGGATATTCACTATTGTTATCACGTTGAGTCGTAAACAAAAACGTATCGCTGCAGGTCCGGAAATTGTTTCTCGTGGATTCGTTTACGTTCGTGAATCTGAAGAGTTGCTTGAAGAAGCGTCTAACTTGATTCGTAAAATCGTAGAAAAATATGTGAATAAAGAAACGTTTGAATGGACAAACATTAAACAAGAGATCCGCGACACGCTAAGTTCTTACTTGTACCAGCAAACGAAGAGACGACCAATGATTATTCCTATCATTATGGAATATTGATCCAACAGATTCTTCTTAAGGATTTCCTAGCCCTCAGGCAGGAAATCCTTTTTTCGCAAAAAGGGGGTAAAGCATGTCTAAGAAAGTCTCAAAAAAGAAAAAGAAACGCAGTCCAAATAAGAAAAAAGGAAAATCACCTTTAAACCCACTTCTATTCGAAGTAATTGGCTTGGCGATGCTCGCCCTAGCAGTGATTATCATATTTGAATTCGGAATCGTGGGGCGCGGACTAGGTTCAGCGGGTAGGTTTCTCTTTGGAAATTGGCATGTCGCTTTGCCGTTCCTCTTGATTGTTCAAGCCCTATTGTTCATGGTAAAACGCGGAGAACTAGGATTGAAAAACCGTATTGTTGGAGGAAGTCTTTGCATTCTTGCAAGTCTGCTCTTATTCAGCCATATTCTCTTATTTAAAGAATTATCCGCTAGCCGAGTTCTATTATCGGATTCTGCACTTAAAGAAACGTGGAAAGTACTTATTTCTAATGGAGGGATTACTACACGTGGCGGAACACTTGGAGGTGGCATGATCGGAGCTGTCCTTTTTGCTATGTTCTATTCGTTGTTCGATTCTGCGGGGGCAACAGTAGCAGGAGTATTACTATTACTAACAGGACTAATTTTAGTTTCAGGGAAAGCATTAGCACCTTATTTAGCAGAGTGGTTCCCTGCAGCGTATTCATCGATTAAGGAAAAGATCAAAGCTATAAATTTCAGGACGGCATCCAAACCTGTTCCGAAAAAACAATCTAAAACAAAAAATACGACTCGCTCAAGCAAGCATCAGAAGGAAACTGTTGAAAGTACGAATACGCCTTCTGTACAACCAATTCTTAATACTGAAATTCCAGAGGTAGAAGAACCTTACGTGCAACCAATCATTTCAGCATTCAACGAAAGAAATGATGAACCTGAAATTCCTGTTCGAAATGAACCGAATTCGAAGTCATCTTCAGATGGGGAAGAACCAGCTCCAGAAGAAGGCGTAAAAGATCCCTATCAAGGTGTCTCAGGAGAAGAAGAAAATGAGTCTTATTTGTTACCATCATTTAATTTATTGAAACAACCTCCAGAAAACGACCAATCTGGAGAATACAATGCAATTCAGGCGAATGCGCAGAAGTTGGAGAGGACATTCCATAGTTTTGGTGTAAAAGCTCGCGTAACCCAAGTACACTTAGGACCTGCTGTCACTAAATACGAGGTACTTCCTGATACTGGCGTTAAAGTCAGCCGTATCGTAAGTTTATCTGACGATATTGCCCTTGCTCTTGCAGCAAGCGGAATCCGTATAGAAGCTCCAATTCCAGGCAAGTCTGCTGTAGGAATTGAAGTACCGAATAAAGCAGTAGCAGTAGTCAGCTTACGAGAAGTTTTAGAAGCAAAGGAGAACAATCGTCCTGACTCTAAACTTCTTATTGCATTAGGTAGGGATGTAACGGGTGAAGCCATGCTTTCGGAATTGAACAAAATGCCTCACGTGCTTATAGCGGGTGCAACGGGTAGCGGTAAGAGTGTATGTGTAAACGGCATTATTATCAGTATCATTATGAGAGCTAAACCACATGAAGTGAAAATGATGATGATTGATCCTAAAATGGTTGAATTGAATGTCTATAATGGCATCCCGCATTTACTAGCACCTGTTGTGACCGATCCTAGAAAAGCTGCGCAAGCATTGAAGAAAGTTGTTTCCGAGATGGAGAGAAGATATGAACTGTTCTCACATACGGGGACACGGAATATCGAAGGCTATAATTCACACATAGAAACATGGAATGAAGAAAATGAGGAAAAGCATCCTAAAATGCCATATATCGTTGTTATTGTAGATGAGCTAGCCGATCTAATGATGGTTGCTTCAAACGATGTAGAGGATGCAATCACACGCCTCGCCCAAATGGCACGTGCTGCAGGTATACATCTAATCATCGCAACTCAACGTCCGAGTGTGGACGTAATTACTGGTATCATCAAAGCAAATATCCCTTCTAGAATAGCATTTGCTGTATCTTCTGCAGTCGATTCAAGAACGATTTTAGATAGTGGAGGCGCTGAAAAACTGTTAGGTCGTGGAGATATGCTCTTTCTCCCAGCGGGTGCTTCAAAACCAACAAGGGTACAAGGTGCTTTTGTATCGGATCGTGAAGTCGAAGCAGTTGTTGATTTTGTAATTCAACAGCAGAAAGCTCAATACCAGGAAGAGATGATTCCAACAGATGTAGAAGAGATTCAACCATATGAAGAAACAGATGAATTATACGATGATGCGGTTCATCTTGTCGTAGATATGCAAACAGCATCCGTGTCACTGTTGCAAAGACGTTTCCGAGTCGGTTACTCTCGTGCTGCCCGAATTGTAGATCAGATGGAAATGCGCGGAGTGGTTGGACCGTCAGAAGGTAGTAAACCAAGACAAGTGTTGATTGGTAAGGACTCTAATGAACTTTAAGAAGGTAAATTTGTCAGAAATAGAACAATGAGCTAATCGGTTATAATATTTTTTGAAATGGTATGTTTATTTTCTCTCAGTTAAATGTTATAGTATGGGTGAAACGAACGATGTTAAACATCAGAGGTCTGACCTCGGCCGGAGGGAGATGGGTTGATGATTAAAGCGGACCAACGACACCTATATGTCCAGGTCATCGAACATATTAAACGGGACATTGAAGCCGGCGTGTTTAAAGAAAACGAAAAGTTCCCTTCGGAGTTTGAACTTGCAAGAACGCTGGGTGTTAGTAGAGCGACGTTAAGAGAAGCTCTTCGTGTATTAGAAGAAGAGAAAGTAATCGTTCGAAAACACGGAGTAGGCACGTTTTTGAAAGCGCGTCCATTATTCTCTTCGGGTATTGAAGAACTATCAAGTGTGTCTTCAATGATTCGGAAAGCGGGCATGGAACCAGGCACGATTTTCCTGGAAGTGTCAGATTCACAAGCATCCGAAGAAACTATTGAAAAGTTTGGTTGCAGTGAAGAGGACACCATTGTTACAATCAAGAGAGTGCGAACAGCGAATAGTGAACCTGTCGTTTATTGTATTGACCAAGTGAATGAAAAAAATCTTCAGACAGATGCCACAGGGCTCATGAAGAACTCTATTTTTGATGCGTTAGAAAAAGGTGGTCATATCCACATCACCCAAGCAATCGCGCATATTGAACCAGTAGGATACGATCATGAAGCATCCTCCATACTTAGATGTGGTGTGGATGTCCCATTGCTTGTATTACTACAAAAACACTACACGGAAACTGGTGAAATGGTTTTGTTTTCTAAGAACTACTTTCGCGCAGATAAATTCAGCTTTCATGTAGTCCGTAAACGGGTATAAGGCGATTACGCCATAATTCATACCAACATATAAAATAGGGAGGTCACAAAATGAGTAAACGCAGATTTGGTCTTGCACTGTCCCTTGTACTTGCTGCAGGTACGGTTTTGGGAGCTTGTGGTTCAGACAAAAAAGAAGACAACGGAAGTGACAAAGGTTCATCTTCTGACGGCGGCAATACATCTGAATTCTCTGTAGGAATGGTGACGGATGTCGGCGGTATCGACGACAAATCGTTCAACCAATCTGCATGGAAGGGAATTCAAGAGTTTGGTGAAGAAAGCGACTTGAAAAAAGGCGACGGAGGGTTTGACTACTTGCAATCACAAAGTGATGCAGATTACACAACAAATCTTAACGCGCTCGCTCGACGTGATTTCAACTTAATCTTTGGAGTTGGCTTCCTTATGGAAGATGCAATTAATACAATTGCAGAACAGCAAAAAGATACTGAGTTTGCAATTATTGATGGTGTAGTTGATCAGCCAAACGTGGCAAGTGTTCTCTTTAAAGAACAAGAGGGAGCTTACCTTGCAGGTGTTGCTGCAGCTCTTATGACTAAATCCGATAAAATCGGTTTTGTTGGTGGTATGGAAATTCCAGTAATCGAGCGCTTTGAAGTTGGTTTCCTTGCAGGCGTAAAAGCAGTTAAGCCGGATATCAAAGTAGACGTTCAGTACACAGGCGCATTTGATAAAGCAGAACTTGGTAAAGCAGCAGCTAACCGTATGTATTCTTCAGGCGTAGACATTATCTTCCACGCAGCTGGCGGTACAGGTAACGGAGTATTCAGTGAAGCAAAAGAACGTAAATCATCTGACAAAGACGCATACGTTTGGGTAATCGGAGTTGACTCTGATCAGTATGATGAAGGTCAAGTTGGGGACGATAACATAACATTGACTTCTATGTTGAAGCGTGTTGACAACGCAGTTAATGATATTGCTAAGTTGTCTCAAGACGGTAAATTCCCTGGTGGAGAAACAAAAGTTTACGGTTTGCATGACGATGGTGTAGCACTTGCAGATTCACGTGGTGCGATCCCTGAAGACGTACTTGCTCAGATCGAGAAATACGACAAAGATATTTCCGATGGTAAGATCGAAGTACCAGGCGAAAAGTAAGAATGTATTAAGTCTAGGATGAGGGCCGGTTAACTCCGGCCTTCGTTGTTTTTATATACATACTGAAAACAGTCAAAGAAAGAAGTTGCCAGACTAAAAGGTTCTAATGAGAATCTTTTATTGTGTCAATTTATTAAACTAAAGCATTAGAAACTATAAGCAAGGAAGTGAGATCAGTGGAATACGTCATCGAGATGCTAAATATAAAAAAGAAATTTGGTACTTTCTATGCAAATAACAATATTACTCTACAGTTGGAAAAAGGCGAGATTCATGCGCTTTTAGGCGAAAATGGTGCAGGGAAGTCAACGTTGATGAACGTGCTATTTGGTCTATATCAGCCAGATGGTGGGGAAATTCGTGTCAAAGGCAAGAAGGTGGATATCACAAATCCGAACGTTGCAAACGAATTAGGTATTGGGATGGTTCACCAGCACTTCATGCTTGTTGAGAATTTAACTGTTACGGAAAACATTATTTTAGGTAGCGAACCTACCAAAATGGGTATGATCAACATCAAGGATTCTGCTAAAGAAGTTGCGGAAATCTCAAAGCTATATGGTTTGGATGTAGACCCATATGCAAAGATAGAAGATATTTCGGTAGGGATGCAACAACGTGTGGAAATTCTGAAAACGCTTTATCGCGGTGCGGAAATCTTAATATTCGATGAACCAACGGCATCGCTTACTCCACAGGAAATCGACGAATTAATCGGAATTATGCACAAACTAATCGAAGAAGGTAAGTCAATCATTCTCATCACTCATAAATTGGGAGAAATCATGGCAGTTTCTGATCGTGTTACCGTCATTCGTAAAGGAGAAGGGATTGGTACAGTAACGACTTCTGAATCGAATCCTGAAGAACTTGCTACGCTGATGGTCGGACGACAGGTTACTTTTAAAACTGAAAAAAGGCCATCACACCCGACTGAAGAAATTTTATGTATTCAAGACTTGGTAGTTACAGATTATCGTGGTATTGAAAAAGTGAAAAAGCTGAACTTGTCTGTACGTAGAGGTGAAATCGTAGGTCTCGCAGGAATTGACGGGAACGGGCAGTCTGAACTGATTGAAGCGATTACAGGTCTGCGTAAAGTGAAATCGGGTAAAATCATCATTGGTGACAACGATGTTACCAATAAAAGTCCACGGAAAATTACAGAAACAGGCTTAGGTCACATCCCTCAGGACCGTCATAAACACGGACTTGTTCTAGATTTCAGTGTTGGATATAACGCAGCACTTCAATCTTATTATCAAAAGCCATATTCTTCGAATGGACTAATGAATTATAAAGCAGTGACTAAACATGCAAATAAGCTAATTCAGGACTTTGACGTTCGCACGCAAGGTGAACATGAATTGGCACGTGCCCTTTCGGGAGGAAACCAGCAGAAACTGATTATCGGTCGTGAAGTGGATCGTAATCCAGATCTTCTTATTGCAGCGCTTCCAACTCGGGGGCTAGATGTCGGAGCTATTGAGTTTATTCATAAACGCCTGATCGAACAACGTGATCAAGGAAAAGCAGTTCTTTTAATTTCGTTCGAACTGGATGAAGTGATGAATGTTTCCGACCAGATTGCTGTTATTTACGATGGAGGAATTGTCGATACGGTAACGCCTGCTGAAACGAGTGAACAAGAACTCGGTCTGTTCATGGCAGGTCATAATAAAAACGAAATTGTTGAAACCAGTGAAGGTGCTGTGTTGAAAGAAGGTGATGATGACCATGTCTAATCGATTAATAAATGTGCTCGTCCCCGTGATTTCCATTATTCTCGGGCTACTAGTCGGAGCGGTCGTCATGCTTGTAAGCGGATATGATCCAGTCGCAGGATATATTGCTCTTTGGAATGGAATTTTTGGAGATGCTTACGCGATTGGTGAAACCATTCGTCAAATCAGTCCATATATTTTAGCAGGATTAGCAGTAGCATTTGCTTTTCGTACAGGTCTTTTCAATATTGGAGTGGAAGGGCAACTGATCGTAGGTTGGTTTGCTGCAGCATACGTTGGAATGGCTGTAGAACTTCCTAAGATCATCCATCTACCACTTGCATTACTTGCGGCAGCAGCCGCGGGAGCACTGTGGGGGCTAATCCCTGGATTACTTAAAGCAACATTGAAAGTACATGAAGTAATTGTCACGATTATGATGAACTACATCGCTTTACACCTAGTTAACGCACTTATCAAAGTTGTCGCTAAAGGTGGATTCAAGACGGACAAGATTCATGAAACGGCGTCTTTACGATCAGATTTCCTTTCTGAGTTAACGGATTTCTCAACACTGCATTACGGAATCTTTGTTGCGTTATTCATGGTCTTCATCATGTGGTTTATCTTAGAAAGAATGAAGCTAGGATATGAGTTGAAGTCAGTTGGATTCAATGAAAACGCGGCTCAATATGCGGGTATGAACGTTAAAAAGAACATTGTTATGGCAATGGTCATTTCCGGTGCTTTTGCTGGTCTTGGTGGTGCTATGGAAGCGCTTGGTACGTTCGGTAACATGTCTTCACGTGGTGGTTTCACAGGTATCGGTTTCGACGGTATCGCTGTTGCACTATTAGGTGCGAACACACCACTTGGCGTAATTTTCGGTGCGAGTTTGTTCGGTTCGTTGAAGTATGGCGCAAATAACATGCCAAACGCTGCCGACATACCCATCGAAATTGTATCGATTGTTATTGCATTAATTATTTTCTTTGTCGCATCCGGCTATATTATCCGTATTGGGTTGCAACGAATTGGCAAGAAAAAGGAGGCGAAGTAAGATGGGTGCCTTTCTCGATATACTCTATTTCATCGTTCCAATATCAATTGCTTACGCTGCGCCTCTAATCTTTACCGCAATTGGCGGTGTGTTCTCTGAACGTTCAGGTGTCATTAACATCGGACTCGAAGGACTCATGGTTATGGGAGCTTTTGTAGGAATTGTCTTTAACTTGTTCTTCGTCGATACATTTGGCGCATGGACGCCATGGGTATCGATTTTAGCTGCAATGCTCGTTTCAGCAATTTTCTCACTCATGCACGCAGTTGCTTCGATTACTTTCCGAGCAGATCAGGTGGTATCTGGTGTTGCAATTAACTTGTTAGGTATTGCAATAGCGCTATTTTCTGTAAAAATGATTTATGGAAAAGGACAGACAGACTTCATCCAGAAAAATATTCCAAGATTCGATATTCCATATTTACAAGATATCCCGGTTCTTGGACCGATGTTCTTTAAATCGGTTTATGGTTCGTCCATTTTAGCAGTAGCTGTTGCATTTCTAGCATGGTTTGTTATCTTCAAAACGCCATTTGGACTACGTTTACGTTCCGTCGGAGAGCATCCGATGGCAGCAGATACAATGGGGATTAAAGTGAATCGTATCCGTTATATCGCTGTTATCATTTCAGGTGGCCTTGCTGGAATGGGTGGATCTGTATATGCTCAAACGATGACAAATGACTTCGGTCACGCAACAATTAACGGACAAGGTTTCATGGCTTTGGCTGCAATGATCTTTGGTAAGTGGCATCCAATCGGAGCAATGGGAGCAGCGTTATTCTTCGGGTTTGCCCAAGCGCTCGCAATCAGCTCTTCAGGGATACCATTCATGCAAAATGTACCTTCCGTATTCCTATATATTCTGCCGTATGCACTTACAATTATTGCTCTTGCCGGCTTTATTGGAAAAGCAAATGCACCAAAAGCAATTGGAGATCCTTACATCAAAGGTTCTCGATAAACATCAACTGCTCAGAGTGTCCGAACTATGGACACTTCGAGCAGTTTTTTGTTAAATCCATTCACTTGTATGAGTTCGTTTGGAAATGTATAGTGAAGTTGGAAAGAAGCATACTAAGAGTACTCGCGAATTGCGTGAGACGACCTACACATACTTATCCTATAGATTGAGGTGTTTTTGCATGTTTCAAAAAAATGAACTCCAACCAGGCGTTAATTTGTTCACACGTCAAACCGCGCAGTTTAAAACTGTTAGTGTTGCAATTAAATTCACTGCACCACTAACTGAAGAAAACGCTGCATCACGTACAGTATTAGCAAATGTTTTGGAAGATTCAACAGCACATTTTCCAACGCGTACAAAGTTACGTCAAGCACTAGAAGAACTCTACGGGGCTGTATTCTATACAGATACAAGCAAACGGGGAAATGAACACATTTTCACGGTATACGCTGAAAGTGTCAATGAAGAATATTTGCGTAATCCAGATGTTCCGGTCTTTGAACAGTTACTTGCACTTGTAACTGAAAGTATCTTTGAGCCTAATTTGAAAAATGGTTTCTTTGATAAGTCAATCGTAGAACGTGAAAAACAAACAGTTATTGACCGTCTCGGATCTGTTTACAACGACAAAACCCGGTACGCAAATAAGCGCATGTTGGAACTAATTCGTGCGGGGCAACCTGCATCCCAGTCCTCCTATGGAACGGAGCAAGCTGTCTCAGCTGTTACTCACGAGTCACTAAAAGAAACATACGAGCAAATGGTGAATGAAGATACAATTGATATTTATATACTCGGTGACGTGGATACAGAAGAGCTAACAGCTCGAGCACAAACTTTATTCCCATTCAAGATAGAAACACGCAATTCTGTTTCAGCTACAATGGCTACATCTCCTTCAACTCATGCAAAACACATTCGTGAAAAGCAAGATATGAAGCAAGGAAAGCTTAATATGGCTTATAGTACACCCGTTAATTTTAAACATCCGGATTATTCTAAAATGCAAATGATGAACGGTGTCCTTGGCGGATTTGCACATAGTAAGTTGTTCGTCAATGTTCGTGAAAAAGAAAGCTTAGCTTATTATTGCTCTAGTTCTTACGCATCCCATTATGGACTGCTCTATATTATGTCTGGGATTGATGCAGAACAGGAGGAAAAGACGGCTCGATTGATAGATGAGCAAGTTGAAGCTATGAAACATGGTGAGATTTCTGATTTGGAAATGCGACAAACTCTTGCGCTTCTATCAAATAGCATTCGAAGTTCATTTGACTCCGCGAAGGGTCAAATTGAAATCTTTGATCAGTATAAATTAGTGGATGAAGACTTTTCAGCAGATAAACTAATTGAGAAGTGGGAGCAAGTCACTAAAGAAGACATTACGCAGATGGCAAATACGCTTACGAAAGAAATCACGTATCTTCTTTCAGGAAGGGAGGCAATGGATCATGAATAAAATTCATTTTGATCAATTACAAGAAACTCTATATCATCAAGAACTTGAAAATGGTTTGAATGTGTACGTTCTCCCAAAAGAAGGGTTCTCTAAGACATATGTAACATTTACAACAAAATACGGATCCGTTGACCGAACGTTCATCCCTCGTGGCGGAAAAGAATTAGTAACAGTTCCTGACGGGATTGCACACTTTTTAGAACACAAAATGTTTGAAAAGGAAGATGGAGATGTATTTCAGGAGTTCAGTGAAAATGCTGCTGCAGCAAATGCATTCACATCTTTCACACGCACTTCCTATTTGTTTTCATCCACATCCCGTTTGTTTGAAAATACGAAAACACTACTAGACTTTGTACAACAACCGTATTTCACTGAAAAAACGGTAGAGAAAGAAAAAGGAATTATTGCACAAGAAATTACCATGTACGACGATCAGGCAGATTGGCGCCAATACTTTGGTACAATTGAAAATCTATTTGAAAATCATCCTGTTCGTATTGATATCGCAGGAACCGTAGAAACAATTCAAGACATTACAGCTGAACACTTGTATGAGTGTTACGAGACGTTTTACCATCCATCAAATATGGTATTCTTTGCTGTTGGAAATGTAGATCCTGAAGAAATGCTTGCGTTTGTCCAGCAAGATCAGAAAGCGAAATCATTTGAAGCTCCACAACCAGTTGTTCGAAGCTTCCCAACTGAACCAGACACTGCTGCAGTAAAACGCAGTGAACTCCACATGGATGTCACTAAGCCTAAGCTGATGATAGGTTCCAAATGTCGTCATACAGAGATGTCTGGAAAAGAAATGCTTGTCCGTGAAATAGCATCAGATGTGACATTGGATATTCTCTTTGGACGCTCTTCTGAATTTTTCACAACAGCTTACAACGAAGGTTTGATTGACGAATCATTCGCTTATGAATTCAATCTTGAGAATGGTTTTGGCTTTGCAGCAATCGCATCTGACACGGATCGCCCTGCAGAACTTGAGAAACTTATTATGAAAGTTCTTGATGATGCTAAAAACAATTGGACTATTACTGAAGAGCAACTTGAACGAATTCGCAAGAAGCGAATCGGACTATTTATGAGAGCTTTGAATTCTCCTGAGTATATTGCCAATCAGTTTACCCATTACAATTTCAATGAAATGAATTTGTTTGACGTAGTTCCTGTGTTGGAAGCATTGAAGACAGACCAATTAAAAGATGCATTCAATGATTTCTATTACAAGGATGGACAAACGGTTATGACCATTTATCCAACGGATCAGACGAAGTGAGTACAGAACGCCGAGCCCTCGTGCTCGGTGCGTCTGGAGGAATTGGAGAGTCCATTTGCAAGAAGCTAGCACACGAAGGATGGTCGGTGTATTTACATTACAATAATGGTGAAATAGCGGCTAACGTATTACAGCAATCATTAGCGAAACAATATCCGAGTGCAGAATTCATCTGTGTGCAAGCAGATTTCTCACAACGTGGAGCTGCTGATCAATTAGCATCTAAGTTGAGTGATGTTCGTGCGGTTATTGTTGCGAATGGTCAGTCGTTGATGAAGTTGTTAACGGAAACAACAGAAGATGACATGGAATCGCTGTGGCGCGTTCATGTTCAAGGACCTATACGTTTGGTCAGTTTACTCTCTGCGGGATTGAGAGACTACACTTCCTCCTATGTCATCTTCATTGGTTCTATATGGGGCAACACAGGTGCTGCAGGGGAAGTGCTGTATTCTAGCGTAAAAGGTGCACAGCATGCATTCGTTAAAGCATTTGCGAAAGAATCCGCGTATGGCGGAGTTCGTGTGAATGCAATTGCGCCAGGTTGGATAGAAACGAGAATGAATGACGAAATACCTGAAGACGAGCGCGTGTTAGTGATGCAGGAAATCCCTCTTATGATTCCAGGTAAGCCGGAAGAAGTAGCAGATCTTGTTGTGTTTTTAACAAGTGGTAAGGCGGATTATATGACTGGGGAGATCCTGAAGTTGAACGGCGGCTGGTACATCTGAGCAGTCCGTCTTCAATTGGATCTCCTTGTTTTAGTTTTTTCCTTTCACTTAGACGTTAATTCAGCTATTATAGAAACTAAGCGGTTTGTTTTTGCGTCCTAACTAATGAACGATGTAATGACAAAGGAGGGGTTCCATTGGGTGAGTGGTATCTAGAATACAAATTGCAGGTGAATCGTCCTGGTCTCTTAGGGGATATTGCTTCACTGTTAGGTATGCTCCGAGTCAACATTGTTACAATCAATGGAGTAGACGCTAGTACACGTGGTATGCTTGTTCGTACAGAAGATGATGACCAAATCAGAAGGTTTGAACTGATTGCTTCTACAATGGAACAAATCGAAATTCGTAAAATAAGAGAGCCGAAATTGCGTGACGTTCTTGCAGTCAGGCATGGAAGATACATTCATCGTAATTCAGATGAGCGCAAAACTTTCCGATTCTTACGAAGTGAATTAGGTATATTAGTAGATTTCATGGCTGAAATATTTAAACAGGATGGCCACAAGCTGATTGGCGTTCGTGGCATGCCGAGGGTGGGGAAAACAGAATCGGTTGTTGCTGCAAGCGTTTGTGCGAATAAGAAATGGATCTTCCTTTCATCCACAATGATTAAACAAACAGTCCGTAACAGTTTAATGGGCGATGAATTTTCAAAAGATAATATTTTCATTTTAGATGGAATTGTTACGAGAAAAGCTGAAGACGAACGCCATATGCAATTGGTCCGAGAGATGATGCGACTTCCATCAACTAAAGTTGTTGAGCATCCGGATATGTTTGTTCAGCACTCAGAGTATTCGATTGAAGACTTTGACTATATTATCGAACTGCGTACAACCCCCGATCAAGAGATTACATACGAAGTCATCGAGAAAAACGAGATGAATTCTGGCCGTGATAGCGCAGGCGGCTTTGGGATGTTCAATTTTTAAAACAGGCAGGTGATAACGTTGTCCGGTTTAGGTGATTGCCTTAAAGAGGCGAGAAAAGCAAAAGGGTATAGCTTGGATGATTTACAAGCGATTACGAAAATTCAAAAGCGCTATTTGGCTGGAATAGAAAATGAAGACTACAGCATGATGCCAGGTGCATTTTATGTACGTGCATTCATTAAGCAATATGCTGAAGCAGTAGGACTTGATGCGCAAGAGATGTTGTCATTGTATCGAGAGAACGAATCTTCTGCACAAATGAAAGAAGAAGAAGTGCAACGAAGCGCTCCACAGATGTCGCAATCAGGCGGTTATATGAAATCGAGTAGAATGAACGAAGTTCTACCTAAAATTATTGCCGCACTATTCATCATCGTTATTCTTGCAGTAGTGATATTTCTTTATAAACATCAGGCGAACTCACAGAAACCTGAAGAAGTAGAATCTACGAATGAAATTACGGTAGATAAGAATGAAAAAGAAAAACCTAAAGTAGATTTGAACAAAGAGGGAACAGATTCAGATGAAGAAGCAGGTCAGGATGCTGAAAAACCTGATGAGCCTGAAGAAGAACCAGTAGAAGAACCGAAACCTGAACAGACACTTACTCAAGGTACTGTAGAAGGTGCAAACACAACATTTGCTTTGGAAAATACGGATACGTTCAATCTCTCCATCAAAGTTAAAGAAGGCGGAGAATCTTGGATAGGTGTTACCGATCAAAGCGGACAAGAACTTCTTCCTAACGGAGCTCGTGTAATGAAAAATGGCGAGGAAGCTCAACTAGAACTGACAGATCAGTCATCAGCTAGAATTCGCGTGGGACGTACCCAGTTTACGGAGATTCTTGTAAACGGGAAACCGTTGACGTATCCAAATGATACCGTGACGCAAAATATCATTATTGAATATAAAAAATGAAAATAGTCATCTGCGAAGATGACTATTTTCTTTAAACCCTGCTTTTAGGCGGGGTTTTTGAAAGAGTAAATCTAACGAAAAGAGGGTGCACGATTTTATGAACTTGCCGAATAAAATAACGGTATCACGTGTCTTGCTAATTCCTGTATTTATCGTGTTCATGTTAGCTGATTTTGGAATGGGGAAGCTGACTATCGGAGGAACCGAACTATCTATTGAACAATTTATTGGCGGTCTTTTGTTTATCTTTGCTTCAGCTACGGACTGGCTAGATGGTTACATTGCACGAAAACATAATCTAGTTACAAATATGGGGAAATTCTTGGATCCACTAGCAGATAAACTTCTCGTTTCTGCGGCATTTATCATTTTAGTAGAATTCGGATTAGCTCCCTCTTGGGTTGTCATTATTATTATAAGCCGTGAATTTGCGGTTACCGGTTTACGTTTGCTACTTGCTGGTGAAGGCGAAGTCGTTGCTGCGAATCAGTTAGGGAAAATTAAAACGGTTACTCAAATATTAGCCATTTCTTCATTACTGTTAAACAATATTTTCTTTGAAGCAATTAATGTGCCTTTTGGTACGATTATGCTTTATATTTGTTTATTCTTCACGATCTGGTCAGGACTGGATTATTTCTTTAAGAATAAGCACGTGTTAACAAAGTCCATGTAAAGGGGATGACATCACTTGAGAGCTGAAATCATTGCGGTGGGGTCCGAGCTTTTGCTCGGCCAGATTACAAATACAAATGCCAAGTTCATCTCTGCACAACTTGCTGAAATTGGAATAGATGTTCATTATCAGACTGTTGTAGGAGATAATCCCGAACGATTGGAAGAAGCGATACAAATTGCTGAAAATAGGGCAGATTTAATTCTGTTCTCTGGTGGTCTCGGTCCAACGAAAGATGATTTAACTAAAGAGACCATTGCCCGGCATATAGGGGTTGGACTTGAATCGAATTCAAAAGCATTAGTTTCAATTCAAGCTTATTTTGAACGGACAGGAAAACAAATGACTGAGAACAATAAGAAACAGGCACTTGTGTTGTCCGGTTCAACTGTATTAGAAAATCGATTCGGAATGGCTCCAGGTATGGCAATCCATGCGTATGAGAAAACGTATGTACTAGTACCAGGACCTCCTCATGAAATGGAACCGATGTTTAGAGATGAGGCAATTCCTTATCTTCAACTTATTACTGGAAACCAAGAGATTATTGTTTCAACCGTTGTGAAATTTTATGGAATTGGTGAGGCTGAGCTTGAACACAACGTACAAGATCTTTTAGAATCGCAAACCAATCCAACCATAGCCCCTCTTGCTTCAAAAGATGCGGTCACTTTAAGAATAACAGCGAAAGCCGAGTCAGCTGAGGCTGCTAACGATTTAATCGAACCGGTCCTTAAAAAGCTTCATGAGCAAGTTGGTGAGTACATTTATGGTACGGATGATGATACCTTGTCTTCTAAAGCAGCTCAGCTATTAATTCAATCTGGCCTAACTATTTCTGCCGCTGAAAGTTTAACTGCGGGCCTGTTCACATCGTTACTCGCTGAGGAACCTGGAATTAGTGTTTCTTTAAAAGGCGGAATGACAGTTTATGATGTTGACGCTAAAACGAAGCAGCTCGGAATCGATGATCAATTGATTGAAAAGTATGGGACAGTAAGTTCTGAATGTGCTGAAGCGTTAGCTAAGACTATCCGAGAGAAATTTAAAACGGATATTGGAATCGGATTAACAGGAGCAGCAGGCCCGGATATGCATGATGGACAACCAGCTGGAACTGTTTGGATCGGTATCTCCTTTGCAGACAAAACGGAAACCTATCAGTTACAGTTATCTGGATCACGTAACGCAAATCGGTTAAGAGCTGCTAACTTTGCTCTTTATTATCTCATTAGAGAGCTAGAAGCTAGGTAACGTGAAAATTAAGATTTCAAGCCTATTCTCAATTAAAATCCAATAAAGAGCTTGTTTCTCAATTAAAACACGATTTTAAAATAAAAAGTCGAATACTCGTTCGCTTTTTTCTTGTTTATTTTTCTCGGAAGGAGTATAGTAGTGATAGATAGAAAACACCTTGAAGGAGGAATTATTTTTGAGCGAACGTAAAGCGGCTTTAGATCAAGCACTTAAACAAATAGAGAAGCAATTTGGTAAAGGATCTGTTATGAAACTTGGTGAGAAGACTGATAGAGAGATGCAAACATCTTCTACTGGTTCACTTGCACTTGACTCTGCACTTGGAGTTGGTGGTTATCCTAGAGGTCGTGTAGTTGAAATCTATGGTCCTGAGAGTTCGGGTAAAACGACTGTTGCGCTTCATGCAATTGCAGAAGTACAAGCCGCAGGTGGAACTGCTGCATTTATCGATGCTGAGCATGCGCTAGATCCTGTCTATGCTCAGAAGCTTGGTGTAGATATTGACGAGCTCCTATTGTCACAACCAGATACAGGCGAGCAAGCACTTGAAATTGCTGAAGCACTCGTTAGAAGTGGAGCAGTCGAGATGATTGTTATTGACTCTGTAGCAGCACTTGTGCCAAAAGCCGAAATCGAAGGCGAAATGGGTGACACTCACGTAGGTTTGCAAGCACGTTTGATGTCACAGGCGCTACGTAAGCTATCAGGTGCTATTAATAAATCGAAGACGATTGCGATCTTTATTAACCAAATTCGAGAAAAAGTCGGTGTAATGTTTGGTAACCCAGAAGTTACACCTGGTGGGCGTGCATTAAAGTTTTATGCATCTGTTCGTCTTGAAGTTCGTCGAGGTGAAGCAATTAAGCACGGTACTGATATAATGGGTAATAAAACTAGAATCCGTGTTGTGAAAAACAAAGTTGCACCACCGTTCCGTACAGCTGAAGTAGATATTATGTATGGAGAAGGAATATCTAAAGAAGGCGAAATTGTCGATTTGGGCGTTGAAGTAGAAGTAGTCCAAAAGAGTGGCGCTTGGTATTCTTATGAAGGAGAACGAATGGGACAAGGTCGTGAAAATGCGAAGCAATTCTTGAAAGAGAATCCATCGATTCGTTCTGAAATCTCCGATAAAATCCGAAGTAGCTACGGATTGACAAGTGAAAATTATGTAATTGCAGCTCATGATTCAGATGACGAAGAAGAGTTAGAATTATTTGACGAGAAAGAGTAAGTATAAGGCGCTATTCGAAATCGGTCCTTCTCATATGAGGAGGACCGATTTTTCTATTTTGTTTTACTGGGTGAATGCATTTATATGGACCACCGTAGAATCATAGTCTCATCATCTCTCCCGTCTTGACATGGGAATATGACACCGATACAATTAGAGTTGTATAATTCTCACCATTTGAAATGAATTTGGCGGTATATTGAAAGTCGATGTACAAGCCAACTGAAAATGAAAAAATAAGCAAGAGGAGGTGACCTGAATGGGTATTACTATCATCTCCGCTTTGCTCGGTCTCATCGTCGGTGCAGTTGTTATGTTTTTGTACAACAAAAACGTGAATGAATCAAAAGTGACAGGTGCAAAGCACTCCGCTGCAACAATCGTTGAAGAAGCGAAGCGCGAAGCGGAGGCATTAAAAAAAGAAGCACTTCTTGAAGCGAAGGATGAAAATCACAAATTGCGCGTTGAGGCAGAAACGGATATCCGTGAACGAAGATCAGAACTTCAGAAACAGGAAAACCGTCTCCTGCAGCGGGAAGAAAATATGGACCGCAAAGATGATTCACTCAACAAGCGAGAAGCAAGTCTGGAGCGCAAAGATGATGCGCTATCCGGCAGACAACAGCATATTGAAGAGATGGAACGCAAAGCGGAAGAATTGGTTGCCACACAGCAGACAGAGCTTGAAAAAATTTCAGCTTTGACACGTGATGAGGCAAAACGTCTAATCCTCGATGATGTAGAGCGAGAGCTTTCTACAGATATCGCTGTCATGACAAAAGAATCCGAGCAACGTGCAAAAGAAGAATCAGAAAAGAGAGCACGTGAAATCCTATCTCTCGCTGTCCAGCGGTTTGCAGCAGATCACGTGGCAGAAACGACAGTATCTGTCGTAAACTTGCCGAATGATGAAATGAAAGGCCGTATCATTGGTAGAGAGGGACGAAACATTCGTACTCTGGAAACATTGACAGGCATTGATTTAATCATTGACGATACACCTGAAGCAGTTATACTTTCCGGTTTTGATCCGGTTCGTCGTGAGATTGCAAGACTCGCGCTGGAAAAACTCGTTGCGGATGGAAGAATCCACCCAGCACGAATTGAAGAGATGGTGGACAAGGCTAGACGAGAAGTCGATGAGCTAATCCGTGAAACTGGAGAGCAGACAACCTTCGACATCGGTGTCCATAATTTACATCCAGATCTTATTAAAATTTTGGGACGTTTGAAGTTCCGTACTAGTTATGGACAAAACGTTCTGAAGCACTCAACGGAAGTTGCATACCTTGCTGGATTATTAGCAGCTGAACTTGGCGAAGATGTTACATTAGCGAGACGTGCAGGATTACTTCACGATATTGGTAAAGCAATTGACCATGAAGTGGAAGGAAGTCATGTACAAATTGGTAAAGAACTTGCTGTCAAGTACAAAGAGCATCCAGTAGTCATTAACAGTATCGCGTCTCACCATGGTGACGAAGAAGCAACATCAGTTATCGCAGTACTTGTTGCGGCAGCAGATGCATTGTCAGCAGCTCGTCCAGGTGCACGCAGTGAAACACTTGAAAACTACATTAAACGTCTTCAGAAACTCGAAGAAATCTCTGAGTCTTATGAAGGTGTTGAAAAGTCATTTGCAATTCAGGCGGGCCGTGAGGTTCGTATTATCGTACGTCCGGATATTATTGATGACATTACTGCTCATCGTCTAGCTCGTGACATTCGAAAGCGAATTGAAGAAGAACTAGATTATCCCGGACATATTAAAATTACGGTTCTCCGTGAAACACGTTCTGTTGAGTACGCAAAATAAGGGAAAGTGGCTTCCTGCTGAATGCTGGAAGCCTTTTTCTTTTTGGAAAAGAGGAAAAGAAAATGAAAATATTATTTATCGGAGATATCGTCGGGTCACCCGGCAGAGATATGGTTTTTGACTATTTACCCCGCCTTAAGCGAAAGTACCAACCAGATGCAGTTATTGTCAATGGTGAAAATGCTGCTGCAGGACGCGGGATAACTAAAGCCATATTTGATGATTTAATTCGTGCAGGTGTTGACGTAGTAACTATGGGAAATCACACATGGGATCACAAAGACATTTATGACTTTATAGATGAAACAGATTCTCTAATTCGACCTGCTAACTTTTCTGAAGATGCTCCTGGTTTAGGGATGACTTATATCGAACGCGGGGGAGTCACACTTGCTGTTCTTAACTTACATGGACGTACTTTTTTACCCCCGCACGATGATCCATTTAAAAAAGCAGATGAACTTTTGAAAGAAGCGAAAGAGCGAACCCCTCTTGTGTTTGTCGACTTCCACGCAGAAGCCACAAGTGAAAAAATAGCGATGGGTTGGCATTTAGATGGACGTGTATCAGCTGTTGTTGGGACGCATACACACGTTCAAACGGCAGACAGTCGTATCTTACCAGAAGGAACGGCTTACATTACTGATGTAGGAATGACTGGACCGTATGATGCGATACTAGGAATGAAGAAAGAAGATGTTATTTATCGATTCCAGACAAATATGCCCGTCCGTTTCCAAGTGCCTAAAGAAGGAAGAGCACAATTGAACGGGGTTATCATTGACGTCGACAATCAGACAGGACGTGCACATTCTATTGAAAGACTGATGATTAATGAAGATTCTCCCTTTCAGTCTTGAATTAGGCGTCTAATTGTTTCCTCTTCTTCATAGGATGGTGCATGGAGAACTGCATTCCATACACCACTTTAAATAAGGAGGAAACATCAATGAATCCATTAAAAGTATCTTCTCGCTCGAATCCCAATTCTGTTGCAGGTGCGCTCGTTGCAGTAATTAGAGATCAGGGGTTTGCCGAAATGCAGGCTGTAGGTGCAGGTGCCTTAAATCAGGCTGTAAAAGCAGTCGCAATTGCACGTGGGTTTGTGGCTCCAAGCGGGAATGACTTAATATGCGCACCAGCATTTGCTGATATCGAAATTAATGGTGAAGGCAGGACAGCGCTCAAATTGTTAGTTGAGAAAAGAACTCGTCAGCAATCATTGTGAAACCGAAACTGTGGAGAATTTCCCTCCGCAGTTTTTTTCTGTGACAAATGGGGGACAATCCCTTATCTTCGTATACAGATGTGAAATGCTTCAGTATAATGAGGGTACCTACTGTTTGGTTTCATTTAACCTATCAAATCAAGAGAGGGGCTTTGACTATGAACGAAGAGCAACGACTTGCTGGACAAGTTCCATTGGCTAAAGAGAAAGACTATAGTCAGTACTTCCAATCCGTGTATACACCGCCATCTTTAAAAGAAGCCAAAAAGCGTGGTAAAGAGGAAATATTTTATCATGTTGACTTTGCAATAGATGAACAATACCGCGGTATGGGGGTAGGACGGAAATTTTACATAAGAACATTCGGCTGTCAAATGAATGAACACGATACAGAAGTCATAGCTGGTATTCTAGTGGGACTTGGTTATGAATCGACGAATGACGTTAAAGATGCTGATGTTGTCCTTCTAAATACGTGTGCAATACGAGAAAACGCTGAAAATAAAGTGTTTGGTGAACTTGGCCATTACAAGTCACTAAAAATTGACCGACCTGATATGCTCATAGGTGTTTGCGGCTGTATGTCGCAAGAAGAATCTGTAGTAAATAAAATTCTGAAAACCTATGACCAAGTAGACATGGTATTCGGTACGCATAACATCCACCGGTTACCTAGCATTTTAAATGAAGCGTATTTATCAAAAGAGATGGTAGTTGAAGTGTGGTCTAAAGAAGGGGACATCATTGAAAACCTTCCAAGAGTTAGAAAAGGGTCCATTAAAGGCTGGGTCAATATAATGTATGGCTGCGATAAATTTTGTACGTATTGCATCGTTCCTTATACACGTGGGAAAGAGCGGAGCAGACGACCAGAAGATATCATTCAGGAAGTACGCCAACTTGCTGCAGCGGGTTATCAAGAAATCACGCTACTTGGTCAGAATGTTAACGCCTATGGGAAAGACTTTGAGGATGGCGAGTATCGATTAGGTGATCTAATGGATGAATTGCGTAAAATTGATATTCCACGTATCCGTTTTACGACGAGCCACCCACGTGATTTTGATGATCAGTTAATTGAAGTGCTAGCTAAAGGCGGCAATTTAGTTGATCATATCCACCTTCCTGTTCAATCAGGATCTACGGAAATTTTGAAAATCATGTCCAGGAAGTATTCTAGAGAGAGCTTTTTGGAATTGGTTTCAAAAATTAAACGTGCAATTCCGAACGTTACGCTAACTACTGATATTATTGTCGGTTTCCCAAATGAAACAGAAGAACAGTTTGAAGAAACGATTTCCTTGTATAAAGAAGTCGGATTTGACATGGCCTTCACATACATTTATTCTCCTAGAGAAGGGACGCCGGCTGCAAGAATGCAAGATAATGTATCAATGGAAGTAAAAAAAGATCGTCTTCAGCGTTTAAACACCGTCGTCAATGGTTTATCAGCAGAAGCATTGAAACCGTATAAAGGGAAAGTAGTCAATGTTTTAGTTGAAGGTGAAAGTAAACGGAATAAAGAAGTGCTTTCAGGCTATACCGAGAAAAGTAAATTAGTTAACTTCCGAGCACCGGCTTGTGTGATAGGTAAGATCGTGCAGGTTCGTATTACTGATGCGAAGTCTTGGTCACTAGACGGAGAGTATATTGGAATATTAGAAGAGGAAAAGGTGATGTCATAATGGAAAAATTATACACGAAACAGGATATTATAGAAAAATCAAGAGAGCTTGCACATATGGTTGCAAATACGGAGCAAGTAGAATTATTTAAAAAGACAGAAGCGCACATTAACGAAAATCAGAAAGTTAGAGAAAAGATTGCGAGCTTGAAGTCTTTGCAAAAGCAAGCTGTCAACTTCCAAGAGTATGACAAAGAGCGGGCACTTGGCATTATTGAAAAGAAAATTGAGCAGATTGAAAACGAAATAGATGAAATACCGTTAGTTCAAGAATTCAAGCAGTCTCAAAATGACGTAAATGACCTGCTACAATTGATTGCAAACACAATTTCTAACCGGGTAACAGATGAAATTATCGAATCTACTGGTGGAGATGTGTTAAAAGGACAGACAGGATCTTACGTACAAAGCACGCAGCATAAGCCTTTGTCTTAACTTTTCAATCGGTGGAGAATATTTCTCCTCCGATTTTTTCACTTTCTGGGCTCCTGTTGCATAGGATGTAAAGAAGTCCACGAAGGAGGAAGAAAACTGAAGAATCTACGACAAGTCGTTACGAAGGCAGTTATTGCAAAAGGAAAGCAACGCACAGAAAAAGAAGTGGTGCTTACCCCGCCAAACCGTCCGTCCAGCATTCTTGGCTGTTGGGTCATTAACCATACCCACAGCGCCAAAAAGTCGGGTTCATCAATTGAAATATCTGGTAAATTCGATGTCAACGTCTGGTATTCTCATCATGATCACTCTAAAACTTCAGTATTCACTGAGACTGTGACGTACAAGGACACAATCCGTTTACGCTATCGCGATGAACCGTCCTCATCGAAAGAGGAAATTCGAGTGGAAGTATTGCAACAACCAAACTGTACAGAAGCTATCATTTCAGATTGCAAAGAAAAGTTTTTAATTAAAGTGGAACGGGAGCTTGTTGCTGAAGTAATCGGTGAAACAAAAGTTATGATTACCGTGCATCCAAATGATTTCGAAGAAGATTGGTCATTTGATGAAGAGTCTTCGCAGCATCAAAGCCACGCGAATGAGGGAAGTTCACGGTCAGGAAAAGATAGCTCTACATTTTAAAAGCCGAAGCATGTTTTCGGCTTTTTTTCTTTTTTGATAATAGGATGAGTAATACTTTCATGAACGAATCAGATTAACATCTGTTATACTAATGGAATACTATTTAGGCTGTGAGGGAAGTAGAATGACAACACATACTCCAATGATGCAACAATATTTAAGTGTGAAATCTCAATATGAAGACGCCTTTCTATTCTTCAGATTAGGAGATTTTTATGAAATGTTTTTTAACGATGCTACTGAAGCATCTCACATATTAGAAATTACATTGACAAGCCGTGAAGGTGGGGAATCAGGTAGAATCCCAATGTGTGGTGTTCCGTATCACTCAGCACAAGGTTACATAGAAACACTAGTAGACAAAGGCCATAAGGTCGCTATTTGTGAACAAGTAGAAGACCCGAAACAAGTAAAAGGAATCGTTAAACGGGAGGTTGTCAAAGTGATCACTCCCGGAACTATTACAGAAGGAAAAAACATTGATGCACATTCCAATCACTTTATCGGATCCTTCGACCGGATTTCAGAAAACGTATGTGCGTTTGCGTATGTTGACCTTGCGACCGGTGAGGGCACTGTTGAACAAATCCAAGGTGATGAAAGTGCGTTAGCTACAGCTATTGAATCACTTGGTATGAAAGAAGTCGTTGTCGATGAGCAGATGCAGCTTATGCTCGGAGATAGTTGTCAAAGTAAAGGAATCGTTCTATCCGTTTGTGATCTTGAATTATATGAAACGCACGGAAGAGAATTGTTCGATGACATTCCTGAAGCGTCAACAGGTGCATGTAAGCGACTGGTTGCATATCTTCAGCAAACTCAAAAAACGAGTTTACAACATTTACAACCGTTCAAATTTTTATCACGGGAAGCTAAATTGACAATCGATGCAAACTCTATGCGGAATTTAGAACTTGTTCAGTCGATTCGGACTGGCGGAAAAGAAGGTACCTTGTTTTGGTTACTTGATGAAACCAATACTGCAATGGGCGCACGAAAGTTGAAAACATGGATCCGACAACCGTTAGCTGATCAGCTTGAAATCGAGTATAGGTTAGACACCGTATCTGAACTAATCGACGCTTATTTTTTGCGAGATGACTTGAAACAAGCCTTGCGAGAAGTATACGATTTGGAACGTCTAGCAGGGCGCATCTCTATGGGCAGTGCAAGTGCGCGTGATCTAGCTCAATTACGTAATTCACTTAGAACAATACCTATGCTTAAAGACCAGTTATCCCAATCAGGGAAGCCTTATTTAATAGAATTCTCAAGACGAATTCATCCTTGTGAAGATCAGTGTGCAGTGCTTGAAGCCTCTATCGCTGAGTCTCCACCACTCTCAGCAAAAGAAGGCGGCGTCATTAAAGATGGGTATCATGAGAAATTAGACACCTATCGGGATGCCTCAAGAAACGGTAAGCTTTGGCTTGCTGAGTTGGAACAGGAAGAACGTAAGCGCACAGGTATTAAAGGCTTGAAAATCGGCTACAATCGTATTTTTGGCTATTACATTGAAATTACAAAATCCAATTTGCATCTTGCCGACCTTAACCGCTATGAACGCAAACAAACATTAGCAAATGCGGAACGATATATAACTCCCGAGCTGAAGGAAAAAGAGGAACTGATTTTGAGTGCTGAATCAGAAAGTTTAGATCTAGAGTATAGATTATTCGCAGAAATACGCGAGCAAATGAAACAAGGAATCGAACAAATTCAGCAACTTGCTTCCGTTTTAAGTGAACTGGATGTATTGCTTGCATTTGCTGAAATATCAGAAGCTCAAGGGTACGTAAAACCGATATTCTCTATTGATAAAGCGCTTGAAATTAGAAATGGTAGACACCCAGTCGTTGAGAAGATGATGGACCACTCCCTATACGTTCCTAACAGTTGTAAGTTAACAACGGATGCCAATATGCTGTTGATCACTGGACCGAATATGTCTGGTAAAAGTACTTACATGAGACAAGTAGCATTAACAGTTGTCATGGCTCAAATTGGCTGCTACGTTCCATGTGAACTTGCCTCACTACCGATTACAGATCAGATTTTCACGAGAATTGGTGCGGCGGATGATTTAGCTTCAGGACAGAGTACCTTCATGATGGAAATGTTAGAGTCTCAGCAAGCAATTGCACACGCTACTAATCGAAGCTTACTTTTATTCGATGAAATCGGTAGAGGAACATCCACATACGATGGAATGTCTTTAGCTCAAGCTATGATGGAGTATATCCATGACAAGATTGGTGCAAACACATTATTCTCTACGCACTACCATGAATTGACGGCTCTCGACGAGCAGTTGGAACGACTGGCAAATGTGCACGTAGCAGCGATGGAGCAAGAAGGCAAAGTAGTATTTCTCCATAAAGTAATGTCAGGACCTGCGGATAAAAGTTACGGAATTCACGTTGCGGAACTCGCAGGTTTGCCTACTCCGTTATTAGAAAGAGCAAGGGAGTTATTACTAGGATTTGAAAGCCAAAAAACATCTAGTAAACCAACACTTCCTTCGAGCGAACAAATTAGCTTTTTTGACCTTCAGGCTGAAGAGAGCCAGAAAGAACAACCAGTAGAACAACCAGTAGAACAAAATGAAATTATAGAGCAACTGAAGACAATTGACTTAGCCAATACAACTCCACTTCAAGGATTGCAGTTGTTATTTGAACTAAGAGCAAAATTGAAGTAAGAAAAGAGGGATTACGATGGATATTATTAAAGTGATGGACGAGCCGCTTGCTAACAAAATTGCAGCAGGAGAAGTCGTCGAGCGGCCTTCATCCATCGTAAAAGAACTTGTTGAAAACTCAATCGATGCAAAAAGCACTACGATAGAAATCACACTTGAAGAAGCTGGACTTACAAGTATCCGTATTACAGATAACGGCAAAGGTATGACGACAACAGATGCAGTTCGGTCTTTTGAACGCCATGCAACAAGTAAAATTGAGAACGAGCACGATTTGTTCAGAATCCGGACACTCGGATTCCGGGGCGAAGCCCTTGCGAGTATTGCTGCTGTTTCCAAAGTACATCTTTGGACATCTGACGGGGTAAATGGAACCGAGGTCGATATCGAAGGTGGAAAGGTATTGAATCATTGTGCAGCAGCACTCCGTCAAGGAACCGATATTACTGTTTCTCAAGTGTTCTATAATACACCCGCACGATTGAAGTATATGAAAACGATTCAAACCGAAATCGGTCATACGATTGACTTGGTCAATCGACTTGCTATTAGCCATCCGGACATTTCATTTCGTCTTTCGCACGGTCAACAAGTATTGTTGAAAACGTCAGGTTCAGGCGATTTGCTTCGTGTCCTGTCTGATGTTTATGGGATGGCGGTCGCAAAGAAGATGATTCCATTCCAGGCGGAGAATGCTGATTATAAAGTAAGTGGCTACGTTACGTTACCGGAAATGACCCGTGCATCTAAAAATTATATGACGGTTCTCATCAACGGAAGGTGGGTAAAGAGCTATACAGTGAACAAAGCAGTGCTCGAAGCACTCCATACGTACTTACCCATCGGTCGATTCCCCATTGTTGTCTTGCAAGCAGAAGCCGACCCTTATTTAACAGACGTTAACGTTCATCCTTCAAAACAATATATTAAAGTGAGTAAAGAAGGCGAGCTCCTAGCTGCTGTTCGTGAAGGTGTACATGCTGCAGTGAAACGTGCAATTATTGTTCCAGACGCTGTTGTTAAAGAAAAAAAGAAAACAGCTACGCCGAGCGTCCAAGAATCATTTTGGAAGCGACCAGAACGGAGTACAACTGCAGTGTCAGAAGATATTGCATCGAGTGACTATAAATCACAACCATCTTCATCGTGGCGGGTAGAGGAAGATTCAGTTAAAGAGGTAGACCTTACAGACTCTGCAGGTCTGTCATCAAGAAATTCAATAGAAACAACATACGATGAGAGTGAAATCCATCTTCAGCCAAACTCAGAATTCCTGGATGAATTTATAGAACAGCCAAAACAAGAATCCTTATTTCCAAAACTCTTGCCTGTTGGACAAGTACACGGAACTTATATTGTTGCCCAAAATGAAGATGGATTTTATATGATTGACCAACATGCTGCTCAGGAACGTATAAAATATGAATACTTCCGAACTAAAATTGGTGAAGTCGATCATAAGGAACGACAACTATTGTTAATGCCTTTAATATTTCACTACTCAGCAGATGAGCAACTAAAAATTGAGGAGCGGCTTGATGCGTTGGAAGATGTGGGTATCTATCTGGAGCAATTCGGACCTTCTTCATATACAGTGAAAGAATACCCTTCATGGTTTCCAGCAGCAGAAGCCTCATCAATTATTGAAGATATGATCGAGCAGGTCCTTCATACACGTAAAGTTAATATAGCAAAGTTGCGAGAAGAAACGGCAATCATGATGAGTTGCAAAAAATCGATAAAAGCAAATCATCATTTAACTATGGAAGATATGAACCAGTTACTAATGGACTTAGGGAAAATGGAAAACCCATATACGTGCCCACATGGACGACCTGTATTGATACATTTCACAACGTATGAGCTGGAAAAAATGTTTAAACGAGTGATGTAAGCGAGGAGGAAAACGGATGAAAGAAAAATTACTCACTATGTCAGATGGCGTTGTATTAGATACTTATTATACTGGACCAATATCAACGCCTAAAGGCCATGTCCATCTAGTACATGGCATGGCAGAGCACATTGGGCGATACGATGAAGTTATGAGTACTCTAGCCAAAGCAGGATACGTTGTAACTGGTTATAATCAGCGTGGTCATGGTCAACGTGCGTTAGATAAGCATCAGCTGGGTGACTTTACAGATGCCGTCACGTTTGATCGACTTGTTGAAGATGTGCGAGAAGTGAAGGATGCCTATAAAGTAGAGTATCCAAATCTCCCTATAATTTTGTTTGGGCATAGTATGGGATCGTTCATCGTACGTCGTTTTTCACAGAAATATGGGAACGAGATTGATGCGCTAATCTGTTCAGGAACAGCTGGGAAGCCAGGTCTGACACGAGTTGGTGGTAGTGCACTTGCCTCGATTTTGTCCATGAAAGATGGTGCTCATGCACCGAGTAATCTTCTCGATTCAATCGGATTCGGAGGCTATAATCGAATGATTTTAAATCCTGAGACAAAATTTGATTGGCTTTCTTCGGACAAAGAAACTGTGGCTAAATATATAGAAGATCCACTCTCAGGAGCAATTTCGTCAAATCATTTTTTTCAAGTATTATTTGATGGCTTGAAGTTGATAAGTAAACCTTCTTCATATCAGTCTGTTCCTAAAGATTTGCCTGTGCTGATGTTTTCAGGTACAGATGATCCTGTTGGAAATATGGGTAGCGGAATTTTTGAAGCGGCAAATTTATTTAAAGATGCAGGAGTCAAATCAGTTACGGTAAATCTCTTTGAAGGAGTCCGTCATGAATCGTTACAAGGACCGTCGAGGGAACCCGTTTTGAAGATGGTGCAGAATTGGATGGCTTCACTATGAGTGCGTTAACGGAAGTGCTGGCAATTGCTGGCCCAACAGCATCTGGCAAGACAGCATTAGCTGTAGCACTCGCACATTGTCTTGACGGAGAAGTGATCAATGGAGACGCTATGCAAGTCTATCGGGGGCTTGACATTGGTACAGCTAAAATTACGAATGAAGAGATGGAGGGAATTCCTCATCATTTGTTTGATATTAAATCTCCGATGGAATCCTTTTCAGCTGCAGAATATCAAGCAATTGTCCGTGCAAAGATTTTTGAAATCCAAAGTCGCGGAAAACTTCCAATTATAGCTGGAGGAACTGGACTTTACTTACAATCTGTGTTGTTTGACTATCGCTTCACTGAAGCTGCGGCTGATATTGAAGTACGAGAGCGACTTGAGCAAGAGCTATTAACGGAAGGTACCGAAGTTTTATACAATCGCTTGAAGACACTAGATCCAGTTAGTGCTGAAAAAATTCATCCGAATAATCATCGCAGACTTGTACGGGCTTTAGAGATTATTGAAGTGAGCGGTGTGACTAAAGCCAATCATGAGGCGAATCAAGGAACAACGCCGATGTACCATTCTTTTATAGTAGGACTCGATCTGAAAAGAGAGATTTTATATGACCGAATTGATCGTCGTGTCGACCTGATGATGGAAAAAGGACTAGTTGAAGAAGTCACCGGATTGTGGGAACAAGGGGTCCGTGACGTTCAATCAGTCCAAGCAATTGGATATAAAGAATTGTACTTAACTATTACGGGCGATTTGTCTAAAGAGGACGCAGTTGAGCTTATTAAAAAGAACACACGTCATTATGCTAAACGACAGATGACCTACTTTCGGAATAAGCTGGATGTCCATTGGTATGATGCAACAACTGAGCGAAATCAGCTTGTTCAGAAAATATATACTGAAGTAAAGGACTTTCAGCAAGTCGTAGCGAATACAAAAGGCATGCATTAATTGCGAATAAGAACTGTAGGAGGAGTATGTGCGATGACAAATGCGAATATGCAGGACACATTCCTGAATTCACTTAGGAAGAATAATACGTTTGTAACCATATTTTTAACAAACGGTTTTCAGTTAAAAGGAATGATTAAGTCGTATGATAATTATACTGTTCTACTAGAGTCAGACGGCAAACAACAGCTTATTTATAAACACGCGATTTCTACGTACGTTCCTGCGAAACCGGTAATCTTGAAAGATGAACAATAAAAAAAGGCCAATCGGCCTTTTTTATTTTGACAACAATGAACGTTGTGGTAGCTGCCAATGTAATTTAATCGATAGCATGCGAAGCGCTGCAGTTACAGCGAGAAGGATATACAAAGTGGCATCATGTACATACGTATCAAATCCAACTATAAGTCCAGCAAGAGCTGCCCAAACTGCATAAATATCACTTTTAAAAATAAGTGGCTGCCTACCCGCAAGTAAATCACGAATTACGCCACCACCAGCTCCAGTTAGAACTGCTGCTGCCACTATGGCAAAGAGAGACATCTCTAGCTCCACAGCCATCAGTGCCCCTTGAATTGCGAATGCAGCTAATCCAATAGCATCAAAATAAGAACCCCAGCGATTCCAGGTTTTCAGTAAATAACCTGAAAAGAAAAAAATGACTGCAATTAGAACCGATGCTACTGCAAAGAGCATTTCTTGTCCCCATAGAACAGAAACTGGGACACCTATAAATACATTACGAACCGCTCCACCCCCAAATGCGGTCACCATTCCAAGTATATAGACTCCAAACATATCAAAGTCTTCTTCCATCGCAACAATCGCACCTGAAATCGCAAATGCGGCAGTTCCGATTAGACTAAATACATCCCATGTCACTTCAATGTAACCTCCGTTCAACTCACTTCAATAGTTTAAGAATGCTTCTTCCGTTTACCGAAGCCGTTCTACCTGCTAAAATGAGCAGTGAACCTATGGTATAGATTGGAGCATCCTGAATGAGTATACAGCAATTAAACGATGAAATCTTAAATCGTGCAGAAAAAATCGAAAATGAACTTCTACCCTATGCAAAAGCAACGGAGCGCATTGCGTTCCTCAACCAGAAAAAGGTGCTAGCAGCCTTCAGAAAAAACCGTGTGAGCGACTTTCATCTAAAAGGGTCTACAGGGTATGGATATGATGACGCGGGTAGAGAAGTGCTCGAGCAATTATATGCAGACGTCTTTGGTGCTGAAGCGAGTCTTGTTCGTGGACAAATCATTTCAGGAACGCACGCGATAGCGATCAGTCTCTTCGGCATATTACGCCCCGGAGATGACTTACTGTATATTACCGGTCAGCCCTACGATACATTGCAATCGATTGTTTCTGGAGGGGACCAAGACACAGGTTCTTTAAGGGATTTTAATATTGGATATCACCACGTAGATCTTTTAGAAGATGGTCGTGTAGATTTCGATGAGGTCGAAAAACGTATAACACCTCAAACTAAAATGATCGCAATTCAGCGCTCTAGAGGATATGCAGACCGTCCTTCATTTACGGTGGCTGAAATTAGCGAGATGGTTAAGTGGATCAGAGCAAAACACCCAGATATGATAATCTTCACGGATAACTGCTACGGTGAATTCGTGGAAGAATTTGAACCTACGGATGTAGGGGTTGACCTTATGGCGGGTTCATTGATTAAAAATCCGGGTGGCGGACTTGCGCGAACGGGTGGCTATATCGCCGGCAGAAAAGATTTAATTGAAAAATGTGGATACAGAATGACTTCACCTGGTCTAGGTGCAGAAGCAGGTGCTTCTCTGGATACATTAAGAGAGATGTACCAAGGCTTTTTCCTCGCACCACATACAGTCAGCCAAGCTGTAAAAGGCGCTCAATTCACAGCAGCTATGTTAGAATCTTACGGACTGGTGACATCTCCTCATTACGCCGCCACACGCACAGACCTTATACAATCTGTGTCATTTAAAAATGCGGAGCAAATGATTGCATTTTGCCAGATGATTCAAGCAAACTCACCGATTGATGCACATGTAAGCCCAGTACCGTCGTATATGCCTGGTTATGCAGATGATGTAATTATGGCAGCAGGGACATTCATCCAAGGCTCGAGTATCGAGCTGACAGCAGATGGCCCAATTCGTCCGCCATACACAGCCTACGTACAAGGCGGGCTTACGTATGAGCATGTAAAAGTGGCTATTCTATCTTCAGTGGAGCGACTGCTAGAACTTGGTTTGATTAAACCTTAACGGCTTATTGGCTAGCCGCTCATAAAGTTGACGGAACGCTCATCATTCCCTGCAATAGCTCATAACTATCGAAAAGTGCTCTTAAATCATAAAAAGTGCTCATAACGATGAAAAAGTGTTCATATTGCTAAAATTCCGCTCATAAACTTAGAGTAAACGCTCATAAAATTATCAGTTGAACAATACTTTGCTGGAATATAGCTCAATTAAAAAACTGCGTAGATGTCAGATTTCATGACATCTACGCAGTTTTTTTGAACTCAGTGGATAGTTCTGTATACACCGACCACTTTGCCGAGAATTGAAACGTTTTCAATAATAATTGGATCCATTGAAGAATTCTCAGGTTGCAAACGAAAGAAGTCTTTCTCTTTAAAGAAACGTTTAACCGTCGCCTCATCTTCTTCTGTCATTGCTACTACGATTTCTCCGTTACTTGCAGTTTGTTGTTGTTTAACAACTACTCGGTCACCGTTTAAAATCCCAGCTTCAATCATACTATCTCCGACAATCTCCAACATGAACAAATTATCTTCTGAAGTTCCAAAAGTATCAGGAATCGGGAAATATTCTTCAATGTTTTCAATTGCAGTGATTGGTAATCCGGCAGTAACTTTACCCACTAAAGGGACGTGAACGACGCCAGTTTTCAATTCATCCATTCCATCTTGATGCAAGATTTCAATTGCGCGTGGTTTAGTTGGGTCTCGTCTAATAAGACCTTTACTTTCAAGTCTTGCAAGATGACCATGAACAGTTGAGCTGGAAGCAAGTCCGACAGCTTCACCGATTTCTCTAACGGAAGGTGGATACCCCTTTTTTTGTACTTCATCTTTAATGAAAGTAAGTATGTCTTCCTGTCTTTTTGAGATCTTTTTCAAATGTGTTCACCTCTTCACTATTTTCGCAGCGGACGTCGCTCTGCGGAGTGTTTCTATGAAAATAGTATAACAGGTGTTCGTACACAAAGCAAACAAAGGTTCTAATTTTAGAGTTGACACACAAACCTTTGTTCGCATATAATCGAATTATCGAAGCGAACGTATATTCTGAAAGGGGAAATTATTTATGACAGTTATCCAGAAGAATAAAAACATCATAGCAGCATTTGTATTATTTACAGTTTTGACTTTCGTACTTATTCAAAAATTTTCATTACCACAGGATGTCATTGAAATAACAATAGTAGAAGGAGATACTCTAACTCAACTAGCCGAGCGATATTCAGGAGACATTCCTTCCGAGCGGTGGATTCGTGAAGTAGCGATGCTGAATAATTTATCTGATTCTGATATTATAGCAGGTGACGAACTTAAATTGCCTGCATATTTCAATGCAGAGTTTGATGAAAATCGATTGGTTTTGGCAGAGGATGGGGAATAATGGGTAGTAAAGGTAACTGCGTACTTTATTGTCGAGTGAGTACTGAAAAGGATACGCAAGAGTTGTCACTATCACGTCAATATGAAGAACTTGTGAACTTAGCTAACACACTAGATTTTCAAATAGCAGAATCATTCACAGATCGACATAGTGGATATGAATTAGATCGTGAGGGGCTTCTGGATCTTCTTGATTATATTAAAGAAGAATCCATAGACGCTGTACTTATACAAGATGAAACGCGTCTTGGCCGGGGGAATGCAAGGGTAGCGATTTTGCACTTACTTGCGAAAACAAACACCTCCATTTTCACGAATCATGACAGTGGACCGCTCGAATTAAATGAGATGGATTCTATGTTACTGGAGATTCTTGCAATAGTAGAGGAATATCAAAGGAAATTACATAATGCAAAAATTAGAAGAGGTATGAAGCGGGCAGTCGAAGCTGGTTACCGTCCAGAACGGAATTTACGCAACCAAGGAAATGCAGAAGGACGGGAACGGATTGAAACACCTGTTCAGGAAATTGTGTCTTTGCGTGAGAAGGGTCTTACGTTTGAAGAGATTACATCTGTGCTGAAAGGTCTCGGACATCATGTTAGTAAAGCTACCGTTCACCGGAGATATCAGGAGTATATTGCAGAGCATGAAGGCTAATTGGTTGCACTTCTGCTCTTTTTTGTTTACGTTCTAATTGACGAAACTGTATTGGAGGGAATGTAATGTTAGAAGAAAATAAAATCAAACGAATAAATGAACTTGCGAAAAAAGCGAAATCTGATGGACTTTCTATTGAAGAAGCAAAAGAGCAATCTCAATTGCGCAGCGAATATTTAAAGACATTTCGCTCAACGATGAGAGATACAATTGAAAATGTTAAAGTTGTTGATCCTGATGGGAATGACGTGACTCCTGAAAAGGTGAAAGATGCTCAGAACAAAAAGTTTTTGAACTGAGAATAAAGAGTGCTTTTCTGACCGCAGTTTGTATTCCTGCGGTTTTTTCATTACAATGAATGAGGAATCTAGTTAAACTATCAGAATTCGAAAGGGTGTTATTTCCGATGACCAATACGACTGATCAATTGGCGATTAATACGATCCGAACGTTATCGATCGACGCTATCGAAAAAGCAAACTCTGGCCATCCAGGCCTTCCTATGGGAGCTGCACCAATGACATATGTGCTTTGGACACAGCATATGCACCATAATCCTTCAAATCCATCATGGTTTAACCGTGACCGATTTGTTTTGTCCGCAGGACATGGTTCTATGTTGCTTTACAGCATGCTCCATTTAAGTGGATATGATTTACCTATGGACGAACTGAAAAATTTCCGTCAATGGGGATCTAAAACACCTGGACATCCGGAATACGGTCACACTGCTGGAGTTGAAGCTACAACAGGGCCACTTGGACAAGGTATTGGTATGGCAGTCGGTATGGCTATGGCTGAAAAGCATCTAGCGTCCACATACAACAAGCCTGGCTTTGATGTTGTTGATCATTATACGTATGCCCTTTGTGGTGACGGGGACTTGATGGAAGGTGTAGCTGCTGAAGCTATTTCACTCGCAGGCCATCTAGAATTGGACAAGCTGATCGTTCTTTATGACAGCAATGATATTTCGCTAGATGGCGAACTGGGCATGTCCTTCACAGAGAAAATCCAGAAACGCTTTGAATCATACGGATGGAATTACATTCATGTTGGAGACGGTAATGATACCGATCGTTTGAATGAGGCTATAAAAGAAGCCAAACAAAATACAGGCGGCCCAACATTGATTGAAGTAAAAACAGTTATCGGGTACGGCTCACCTAACAAGTCTGGTAAATCAGATGCTCATGGTGCTCCACTTGGTGAAGATGAGATGAAGTTAACAAAAGAGTCATACAAATGGACATTCGAAGAAGATTTCCATGTTCCTGAAGAAGTATACGAAATGTTCAAAACATCTGTACAGAAACTTGGTGTAGATAGCGAATCTGAATGGAACAAACTATTTACCGCTTACGAGAAAGAGCACGGAGAACTCGCTTCCCAACTTAAAAAGGCTATTGATGGTACTGACAAAGCGGCTGTAGAAGCACAATTGCCTGTTTACGAAGCGGGAAAGTCCATTGCGACTCGTTCTGCTTCAGGAGACTCAATTAATGCAATCGCGAAGGCATTACCGTCATTCTTCGGAGGTAGTGCAGATCTTGCAGGTTCAAACAAAACGGCAATCAAAGGGGCAGGAGATTTCCTTCCTGGAAGTTTTGAAGGACGCAACATCTGGTTCGGAGTTCGTGAATTTGCGATGGGTACTGCCCTTAATGGGATGACACTTCACGGAGGATTGAACGTCTTTGGAGGTACATTCTTCGTATTTAGTGACTATGTACGTCCGGCAATACGTCTATCGGCTTTAATGGGAATCCCAGTTACTTATGTATTCACGCATGATAGCATTGCTGTAGGTGAAGATGGACCTACACACGAACCTGTTGAGCATTTGGCATCCCTTCGCGCAATGCCTGGTTTGTCAGTGATTCGCCCAGCAGATGCAAATGAAACGTCAGCTGCCTGGAATTTAGCTGTCACTTCAACTAAAAAACCAACGGTACTTGTACTATCTCGACAAAACTTGCCAGTCTTAGAGAAATCAGCTGAACTTGCTTCGAGCGGCGTGAGCAAAGGTGCTTACACAGTTTCTCCAAGTAAACAAGGTCAACCTCAAGCAATTTTAATTGCTACTGGTTCAGAAGTTAGTTTAGCTGTGACTGCACAAGAGCAATTAAGCGAAAAGGGAATCGATGTCTCTGTCGTTTCAATGCCTTCTTGGGACCGATTTGAAGAGCAAGATGCAGCGTATAAAGAAAGTGTCTTACCAAAAGCAGTAACAGCTCGTCTTGCACTTGAGATGGGATCGTCTCTTGGGTGGCACAAATATGTTGGCAACGATGGGGATGTTCTTGCCATTGATACATTCGGTGCGAGTGCACCTGGAGAAACTGTCATGGAAGAGTACGGATTCAGCACGGCAAATGTCGTGTCCAAAGTATTGGCGTTGCTTAACAAGTAATTTAATATCTTTTTTAGGGCAGGGAGCTATTCATGGTATCCCTGCCCTTATTTCATTCCTATTATTTAATTATTTTGAAAGTTCGACATAAATAGTGTGGTTCTATTACGTGAAGTGACAGCCTTTGCGAAATCCCTCCTGTACGATAGTGTAAAGGGGTGGACATACATGCGAACTTATGGGATTTATAAAATTAAAGAAATGTACCAAACATTTGTCCTTGGACGAGAAAGACTCCTATATGACTTATTAAAAGCAGATGGCCGTGAAAATCATTTACAAGAAGTGCGCTATCTATGTGATCGATTGGAAATAAGTAGTATAGAAGATGCAATCATGAGTGAACTTGGTAAGAATTTTCATACAGTAGAAGCAGGGGATATGAACTATACACTCACTCATCCAATGAAAGGGACGATTGACATTGGATTTTCCTCACATGCATTGCATGCGGCTTGCCATGGTTCAAGAATGTTGGATCTTGATTTATTTGTAGCACTATCCAGTGTTGAGGATCGCTATTTTGCAATAATGGACGAGGCGGGTGAGTGGGGCTGGTTGAAGCCCGTTCGACATACATCCTCATCATTAGACCCCCAATATGTCTTTGTATAGAATTTCGGGAAATTGAATTTCTGTATTCTTTCTGTGAATGGTTTAAAAATTACGAGGCTCTAATGATTGAGACGTTGCGTATTAGGGCTTCGATGCTGTATAATCCTTCTTGGTGGAAACACTTGGACTATTGCAGTAGGGGAGGTAGTACGTATGACTGTTTGGTGGATCGTTGGAATTATTGTTGCACTTGCAGCAGGAGTTGCCCTAGGTTTCTTCTTAGCTCGTCAATACATGATGAAGTATTTGAAAGATAACCCGCCGATTAATGAAGATATGCTTCGAATGATGATGATGCAGATGGGGCAGAAACCTTCTCAAAAGAAAATTAATCAAATGATGGCTCAAATGTCTAAAGCGTCTGAAAAAGATGCTAAGAAAAAGAAATAAAAACATTCAATTATAAGGTTTTTATGACTTTTATGAATGATAAAAATAACAACATCCCGTTCAATGTATAACATCGAACGGGATTTTTTAATTTAAAAATCCATATTTTCTTAGAAAACGTTTTACTGTTGCTTCATACTCTTCAGGATTTTCATTAAATGATCGAGCATGTGCACCTTTAGGGAACAACTTGATGGATTTAGCTCCTGTTTTCTTTTCAAATAATTCTTCAGTCATATGCGGGAGAATGAAATCATCCTCCAAACTATGAATGAAAAGCATTGGCTCTTTCACTTGTGTGATTACTTGCTTCGGAGACACAAGCGAGGTCGTGTAGCCGTCTCTGATTTTTAAGAAAATATTAGCAAAGCGAATGACTTTTGGTGTCCGGAGTGGAGTTGTCGTTTTAAGTATATGGAAAACTTGCTCAGTGAAATCTGAAAACGGGCAATCTGCAACGTAAAAATCCGCTTCTTCAGGGTAGGTTCCAGCTGTCAAAATCATAGTTGCCGCACCCATCGACTCGCCATGTATACCTAGAAGTGCCCTTCGCCCAATACGCTCACGGACTGCTTGAATGATTGCGCGCAAATCCATTTTTTCGTAGAAGCCAAAGCTTGTCGTTTTCCCTCCGGATTCCCCGTGGCGTCGGTGATCATACACAACGGAGTTAAATCCAAGCCGCTCGAACATCCGAGCAAACTTCATGGAATTAATTTTGTTTTCCGTTACACCATGACAGATGACTACAGTCTTTGTCGTATCCAGTGGTCTTAAGTAAACTGCATGAAGTAGATATCCGTTAGGTGACTGGACTCGCATAGTTGTTTTGGGGACAGTTTCATACCAATGTGCATCAAATCGCCTCGCTATGGACTCACGCTTCAATACAACTTCGGCATCTTTAATTTTTAGAAACATTAGTCGGTTGGTTGCCAGAATACCAACAGTTGTTGCAACTGCTGTTACTAGAACCGTTACCCCACCTGTTATCGCAAGTAAGCGCTTCCTCCTCATAAGACTCAGCTCCTTAGTTCCTACCCTTTTCGTACAATTGGTACATACCAGTTTCAATTGGATGAGAAACGTGTGGAGCAATTACATCAATCGCTTCACATAATTTTTTAATATCAACTCCTGTTGTAATGTTAAGAGATGCTAGCATGTTAACCACATCTTCAGTTGCTACATTTCCTGTAGCACCGTCTGCAAAAGGACAACCGCCAAGACCACCAGCAGAAGTGTCGAAACGATCGATACCTGCTTGAAGAGAAGCAAATATGTTTGCAAGTGCCATTTTTCGAGTGTCATGGAAATGAGCAGTTAACAGTACAGTTGGAAAAGCTTGACGAAGACGTATGAATAGTTCGTAGCTTTCTAAAGGATTTGCCATGCCAATCGTATCTGCCACACTCAGTTCGTCTACACCTAATGCGACAAACTTTCTGCATAGTTCGATACATTCTTCTACATCAATTTTTCCTTCATAAGGACAATAGAAAGCAGTAGATATACATGCGCGGACAAATATTCCTTCTTCTTTTAACTTGAAAATAACTGGTGTAAGTGCTTCTATACTCTCGTCAGTCGTACGGTTAATATTTTTTTGGTTAAATGTATTACTCACACCGACGAAAACGGCTATACTTTTAGCTCCTGCTTCTTGTGCAAGTGCAACACCCTTTGCGTTTGGTGCAAGTACAATAGATCGTTCCGTTAAATCTGCCTGATTCATAATTTCACGTGCATCACTCATTTGAGGTACCCATTTAGGGGACACAAAAGAGGTGAGCTCCATTTCTGTAATACCGGCTTCTTTTAACTTATTGATAAATGCAATTTTTATATCTGTTTCAACCTGGTTCTTTTCATTTTGCAATCCATCCCGAGGTCCTACCTCGATAAGTGTCACTTTTTTTGGTAAACTAAACATACAATCCCTCCTACAGCTTATTCTAACGGACTGTAGCAGATGCAGGCAATTCATATGTGGGAATGTTCTGTATTTCTTAAAGGGAAAATACATACTCAAACAAAATGGGGGAATAAAAATGTCTGAACAAATTGTCATTGCAAGTGCTGTTCGAACACCAATCGGTTCTTTTTTAGGTGGCTTAAAAGATATCAGTGCTACAGAACTTGGAGCACTTGTCATTAAGGAAGCTGTTAAAAGAGCTGGGATTGAAGGTGCGGATGTAGATGAAGTCATCATGGGGAATGTACTTCAAGCTGGTCTAGGACAAAACCCTGCTCGTCAGGCTTCCATAAGAGCAGGATTACCTGAACAAGTTCCAGCGATGACAATCAATAAGGTATGCGGTTCTGGACTAAAGGCTGTACAACTAGCGCGTCAGGCGATTTTATCGGGTGATGCGGAGATTGTTGTCGCAGGCGGTATGGAAAGTATGAGCAGAGCGCCATACGTCTTAAACAATGCACGAGAAGGTTTTAAAATGGGAGACCAAAAAATGGTCGATACTATGATTTCAGATGGACTTTGGTGTGCATTTAACGACTATCATATGGGCGTAACAGCTGAAAACCTTTGTGATCGATACGGTTTGACGCGGGAAGAACAAGATGAATTTGCCGCAAACTCTCAAAAGAAAGCCGCAACAGCACGAGCAGAGGGTAAATTTGTTGATGAAATTGTACCAGTTGTGATTCCAGTGCGTCGTGGTGAGCCGATCTTATTTGAAGAAGATGAATATATAAAAGAGGGTACGACTGCAGACAAGTTAGCCAAACTACGTCCTGCATTTAAAAAAGATGGAAGTGTGACAGCAGGAAACGCTTCAGGTTTGAATGACGGTGCGGCTGCATTAGTCATTATGTCCAAAACTAAAGCGGATGCTCTAGGTATTACGCCTCTTGCAGTAATCAAGGCAAATGCAAGCGCTGGAGTAGATCCTTCTGTTATGGGTATCGGACCTGTACAGGCTGTCTCTAATGTGTTAAATCGCTCTGGTCTAACACTTGCAGATATGGACTTAATTGAAGCGAATGAAGCATTTGCAGCGCAATCATTAGCGGTGGATCGCGAATTGAAATTTGATGCAGATAAACTAAATGTTAACGGAGGAGCAATCGCATTAGGACACCCAATCGGAGCAAGTGGTGCTCGGATTCTTGTGACATTGCTACATGAAATGAAAAGACGAGATGCTAAACGTGGGTTGGCGACATTATGTATAGGCGGAGGTCAAGGTGTCGCGACGATCGTTGAACGACCTTAATGAGAAAAGAGGAGAACAAATCATGGCAAAAAAAAGAAATCAGCAACGACCTGAAACTATAGTTAAAGATGATGGTTCTTTACGACTTGCAGATTCTTTAGGAGAAAACATTCTCTCTAAACTGAAACAAGCAAAGGCAGAACTATGGGAAGTAGAAAACCAGGCTGAAGTGGCTCGAAAAGAACAAGTAATTAGAGAAAAGCGAGAAAAAGAAGCAAACAAGAGCTTTGCAGAACTATTGGACGAATATGATGGGAAAACAAAAAAATACTAATTAACAGAACCGCATGTGATGCTCACATGCGGTTTTGTAGATGTTGAAAGGAAAGAGTAAATGATTATTCAAGAAGTATTCATTAGGAAATTGGAAATGATGATGAAACAGCCTTTTTCAACTAGTTTCGGGACGATGCAAAACAGGAAATTCATTCTCATTGAAGTGATCGATGACCTAGGCAATCGAGGATGGGGAGAAGGAGTAGCCTTTTCAATTCCTTGGTATACAGAAGAGACTACCGAGACATCCATGCACATCCTCGTTGACTTCTTAATCCCACTCCTAAAAGGACAGACAATCGAACATCCCGATGACGTCAGCAAAATTTTCAGCTCTATTCGGAAAAATAATATGGCAAAAGCAGCAATTGAATGTGCAGTTTGGGATTGTTGGGCCAAGCGTCGTGGAATCACACTCACTCAAGCACTCGGCGGTGAAAAAGAAAGCATTGACGTCGGAATTAGCATTGGGTTACAACAAGACTTTGATGTATTAGCTGAACGAATTGACCAAAGTTTAACGACGGGGTACAAACGCATTAAAGTTAAAATTAAACCAGGGAATGACTTGTCGCTCTTATCTCAAATTCGAGAACGGTTTCCAACCATCCCACTTATGGCGGATGCCAATTCAGCTTATACGCTAAAAGACATCGATTTATTGAAAAGGTTGGATCAATTTGACTTAATGATGATCGAACAACCTCTTGCTGCCGATGACATTGTTGACCATGCAACACTTCAAAAAAAAATTCGAACACCCATATGTCTGGACGAAAGTATTCTTTCAGCTGAAGATGCACGGAAGGCCATTCAACTGGGAAGTTGCGGTGTAATCAACGTGAAAATAGGTCGAGTGGGTGGATTGACGGAAGCGAAAAGAATTCATGATGTGTGTCAAAAAGCTGGAGTTCCTGTTTGGTGTGGCGGAATGTTAGAAGCTGGTATTGGAAGAGCCCATAACATAGCCCTGACGACATTACCTAATTTCACGTTACCAGGAGATACAGCAGGCTCTTCGTCGTATTGGCAAAGGGACATTATAACACCAGAAGTTTTTGTCACAGACGGTACGATAATGGTTCCTCAGTCAGTTGGAATAGGTTACGAAGTAGATCTGAAAGAACTGGATCGACATACGATTGAGCGTAAGCAAATACGACTTTAAAAAGTTCTACACATACTTTTCAACTTTCTGTCCATACTAAATACAAATAGTTATGGAGGAGAGAGAAAATGAAAAAAATATGGATGATGTTTGCAGCATGCTTATTAATATTTTCGTTAGCGGCTTGTGGTAAGAAAGATAAAGATGTATCAGATCAAACGAAGGATACCGGAGTTGTTGAGAATGAAAGTGACACAACTACTGACATGGATGGAACAAAGGACGAAAATGTAGCAGGCGATGAAAACGTAGCAGGTGACCAAACGGTAGAAAACGCAGACGAAATTGCTGATGCTGTCGCAAGCCTTGAAGAAGTAGATCATGCAAATGTTCTCAAGATGAACAACAGTGCATATGTGGGTGTGACGCTTAAAGAGGGAACAGACTCCACTAAGGAATTAGATACTAAGATTGCAGATAAGGCTAAAGAGGCTGGGACTGACACAGACAAGGTTTACGTTTCCACAAATCCTGATTCTGCAAAACAAATTGATGATTATAGTGAAAAAATTCGTACTGGCAAGCCTGTAGAAGGACTATTCGCTGAAATTGGAGATGCCATGAAGCGAATGTTCCCTGATGCACATTAAGTAAATAAAAAAGAACCCGACAATGAATGTGTCGGGTTCTTTTCATTATTACATATTTACATAAGACGAAGAAAGTTCAGTAACCCAATTGAGGGAATCCGTTTCATCCCCCAACTGAATTTTTGTTAGCGTGTCATACAATTTCTTAGAAAGCTCACCCGTTATACCTTCGTTTACGTTCATGATTGTTCCGTTCCAATTCAGTTCACCAACCGGTGATATAACAGCGGCTGTACCTGTTCCAAATACTTCTTCAAGTTTCCCAGAAGCATGAGCTAGTGCAAGTTCTTCCATAGAAACTTTGCGTTCAGTGACGGGTGTTCCCCAATGAGCAAGTAATTCAATAATGGATTTACGTGTAATCCCTTCTAAAATACTGCCATTGATTTCAGGTGTGATGACTTCTCCATCGATTTTAAAGAAAATATTCATACTTCCTACTTCTTCGATATACTTTCGTTCGATTCCATCCAGCCACATCACTTGAGAATATCCTTGAGCGCTTGCCGTTTCTTGTGCTTTCAACGCTGAAGCATAATTTCCTGCCGTTTTTGCGCTGCCCGTACCGCCTTTTACCGCGCGGACAAATTCGTTTTCCACTAGGATTTTAATAGGATGAATTCCTTCTTCATAGTAGGAACCTACAGGTGATAGGATGATATAAAATTGGTATGTGGTTGCTGGTGCAACGCCTAAAAAGGCTTCTGTCGCAATGACGAATGGGCGAATATAAAGTGATGTACCTTCAAGTGTGGGAACCCAATCTTGTTCAACTTTCAATAATTCAAGAAGGCTCTCAAGAGCATCGATTTCGTCTATTTGAGGCATACAGAGTCTATCTAAAGAGCGATTCAAACGCTTAAAGTTTTCCTCTGGTCGGAATAACCGGATTGAATTATCTTTTGCACGATAGGCTTTGAGTCCCTCAAACACGGTCTGTCCGTAATGGAACACGATTGCAGCCGGATCGAGTGTAATAGGTGCATACGGAACGATTCGAGAATTTTGCCAGCCGATTCCTTTTACATAATCTGTGATAAACATGTGATCCGTGAAATGTCTTCCGAAAGCTAGACTCTCTTCTTTAGGCTTCACTTTACGGGAATCTGTTAGGTTGATAGTAATCTTGGATGTCATCATGGCTTATTTCCCCTTTTCAAATAAAAGTCACTTGCAATTGATATATCGAATACTGCCATTATACTCCATTCTTTGATAAATGAAAGAATAGTTTGTATTTTATTTTTATTACAAAATTGAAACCGATTACAGTATAGATAGTTTGAGCAATTGTCCTGACAGTTGTACACTGTTCAAGTAAAGAAGGAGGGGAACCGAACGTGGAAAAAATTATCATTATCGGATCCGGCATTTTGGGCGCGTCAACAGCGTACGAATTAGCAAAACGCGGAGCTTCAGTTATTGTGATTGATCGTAATGACACTGGAAGTGCGACAAAAGCAGCAGCGGGTATCATTTGTCCTTGGTTATCGCAGCGAAGAAATCAAGATTGGTATCAACTTGTGCGAAATGGTGCAAAACATTATGGAACACTTATACAAGAGCTGGAATCGCTAGGTGAAACTGAAACGGGTTATCGTAAAGTAGGTGCAATCAGTTTGTATTCTGAAACCACTAAACTTGAAAAAGCTTACGATCGCGCGCATTTAAGAAGAGAGCAAGCTCCTGAAATCGGTTCTATAAAGAAATTATCTGAAGCTCAAACTAAGCATTATTATCCTCTGATTGCTGAGGGATTTCAATCGATATACATATCCGGAGCTGCACGAGTAGATGGAAGACAGCTCCAACAAGCGTTAATTCGCTGTGCTAAACAATACGGTGCTATTTTTAAAAAAGGTAGCGCATCTCTTGATAAAACTGCAGATGGAACTATTCAAGTGGTTTGCGATGAACAGATAACTGAAGCCGATAAAATTATTCTAACAACAGGTGCATGGGCACCACAGTTAGAATCATTAAATATCCGCCTTAAAGTTAGAGGTCAAAAAGCTCAAATCGTACATATGAATCCAAACGATGTTCAAAGTTCGAATTGGCCAGTCGTTATCCCTCCAGGGGACCAATATTTGCTGTCTCTAGATGACGGCCGAGTGATTGCTGGTGCGACCCACGAAGACGAAAACGTTTTTTCACCTACAGTGACAGTAGGCGGTGTGCAAGAAATTTTGACGAAGGCAATTCATGTTGCTCCTGGTTTATCGGAAGCCGAATTATTGGAAGTGAGAACAGGAATACGGCCGTTCACTCCTGGTTTTCTGCCAATTATTGGTCCAGTGGCTGCATATGAACATATATTTGTAGCGAATGGGTTAGGGGCATCTGGACTCACTGCGGGTCCATATCTAGGGAAATTACTTGCGCAACTTGTGAATGGTGAGCAGGTAGAAATCGATTTAAGTCCATATTCTGTAGATCAAGCAATCGAACCGCTCTAAAAGAATCCGCTTACATTTTCGTGGTTTCACAATATGGTTTATTTTCTGCTTAGAGCATGCTATACTGAAGTCAAAATTGAATACATTCACTCATATAATAGCGGAGATATGGTCCGCAAGTTTCTACCGGTTTGCCGTAAACAAACTGACTATGAGGGCAACTGACTTGAGGATATCTATCGAGAGATGATTGATTTCCCCTAGTTTGCATCTGGTAGATTTTAAGCCGTGATGACCTTTGCTCCACTCATAGATATGTTTGGATGCGCGGGTCATGCGGCTTTTTCGTATGTCCGCCATATCATTGAGGAGGAATTGCGATGCAACTGTTAAAAGACAAGATTATGGAAGAAGGAAACGTATTACCTGGAGATGTTTTGAAAGTCGATTCCTTCTTAAATCATCAGATAGATGCAGAATTGATGCAAGCTGTAGGGAATGAATTTGCACGTATGTTTGCGAATGCAGGTATAACAAAGATTTTGACACTAGAGTCATCAGGAATTGCACCTTCAGTAATGGCTGCTCTTCAGCTTAAAGTTCCAGTGGTGTTCGCGCGTAAGCGTAAATCATTGACGCAAAACAGTAATCTATATAGCGCATCTGTCTATTCTTATACAAAACAGGAATCCAATGAAATCTCAGTTTCTGAAGCACACCTATGCGAGAATGACACTTTGCTAATTATTGACGACTTTCTTGCAAATGGACAGGCTGTACTCGGCTTGTTGGAAATTGCAGAACAAGCGGGTGCATCAACGGCGGGTATTGGTATTGTCATCGAAAAAGGTTTCCAACCAGGTGGGGCGATGTTGCGTGAAAAAGGACTCCGTGTAGAATCACTCGCGATTATTAAATCACTTGAAAACCAGCAAATCACCTTCCGGGAGGCTGTCGAACAATGAAAACGACACTTCTAGGAATCCAACATCTTTTAGCTATGTATGCAGGCGCAGTTCTTGTTCCACTTATTGTAGGCGGAGCCATTGGTCTGACATCTCAACAGCTCACATATCTTGTTTCTGTCGATATATTAATGTGTGGTGTCGCAACACTTCTACAAATCATGACAAACAGATATTTTGGAATTGGACTTCCTGTTGTGCTTGGTTGTACGTTTACAGCTGTTGGACCAATGATTGCAATCGGAACTTCGTTTGGATTATCGGCAATATATGGTTCAGTCATAGCTTCAGGATTAATTATTGTATTAATCAGTGGGTTTTTCGGGAAATTGGTAAGGTTTTTCCCTCCAGTTGTGACAGGTTCAGTTGTAACAATTATTGGGATTACCCTAATACCTGTAGCTATTAATAACATGGGTGGCGGACAAGGGGCTGCAGATTTCGGATCAATAACGAATATTCTCTTGTCATTTGGAACACTTGCATTCATCATTCTTGTATACCGATTTTCTACGGGGTTTTTACGGGCGATTGCCATTTTAATAGGTATGGGAGCTGGAACTCTTGCAGCTATCTTAATGGGAGTTGTTGACTTCACGGCAGTAGGAGAAGCATCTATTTTCCACATTGCACAACCGTTCTTCATTGCAACTCCATCGTTCCACTGGCAGCCGATTTTAACAATGACGATCGTTGCGATGGTTTCACTTGTAGAGTCAACAGGTGTGTATTTCGCACTTGGTGACATTTGTGAAAAAGAAATTAAATCTAAAGATCTCGAAAAAGGATATCGTGCCGAAGGACTTGCATCGGTTCTTGGAGGAATCTTTAATGCATTTCCTTATACAACGTTTTCTCAAAATGTTGGACTTATCCAAATGTCGGGTGTTAAATCTAGAAAAGTGTTAGTAATTACAGCGGGAATGCTAATTGGTCTTGGATTCATGCCAAAAGTTGCTGCACTTGCAACGGTTATTCCGAATGCTGTGCTTGGTGGAGCAATGGTTGCGATGTTCGGAATGGTTGTTTCTCAAGGAATTAAAATGTTGAGCACAGTTGTTGTGAAGTCACAAGACAACGCTATGATCGTCGCTTGTTCTGTTGGTATCGGGCTAGGTGTATCTGTGGTTCCTGAATTATTCGCGCAGTTGCCTAAAGGCATTCAATTATTGACTAGCAACGGAATTGTTGCAGGAAGTATTACAGCGATTACACTCAATATCATATTTAACATGATACCGAAACGTAAGAGCAAAAAAGCAGTAGTTCTCAAAGAGCAAGAAGCATAAAAAAGAGTGGAGAGCATTCATTGCTCTCCACTCTTTTTTTGTGTTATAGAAGGTTAGATTCTATGCTGCTCATAGTTGTGTAAAGGTAGAAGCTTAATTAGTTCGTCTAATTGTAGCCCTTCATACCCTATTTCATACGCATGTAGAGAGTCGGTCAACTGTTCCCGCGTACGTGCGCCTACTAATGTGGTCACAATCCGATCATTACGCAGGGCAAACTGTATAGCAGCGGCATGAAGATTTGTGGAACTAGATGTTAGCTTTTTGATGATATCTCCGAGTTCAGGTTGTTCTACCGCTACGAACGAGTCCAGTTTGTTGACTCGTTCTTTACCTTCAGCAGTCAATAGACCTTTTGCAAGAGTTCCTCGTGCAACAATAGAAGCTCCATTACTTTCAAGTAGTGGGAACCACTCTTCTGGACGTCGATCGAGCATGTTATACTGCATCATTACAGATACAGCAGCACTTTTAGACAAAAATCGTTGAATAACATTTGGTCGTATGGAGGAGATTCCATATTCACGGATAATACCTTCACGTTTCAACTGGTCAAACGCCTCTATGACCTCATCTACGTTGTCTTCCATTGTACCTCCATGAAGTTGATACAAATCAATATAATCGGTCCCTAATCGACTGAGGCTAGCTTTGACACCCTCTGTGATATGTTGCTTAGAAGCATTCCAGTGCCATGTCTTTCCATCTGGATTCATTTCATTGCCGACTTTTGTTGCTAGGATGATATCTTTCCTATGGTTTTTGATAGCATGTCCAACTAATTCTTCATTTGCACCGTTTTCATACAAGTCCGCCGTATCAAAGAATGTAATACCTGAGTCGAGCGCGGTAGCTACTACTTCAACGACCTCATGGCGATCCTTAGGCAAGGACATACACCCGAGTCCAAGTTCCGATATTAGCATTCCACTTGTTCCGAGTTCTCGCTTCTTCATCCAAACACCTCCGTTAACCTCATGGTATACTGGTCTAAACAAGAAAGAAAGCGAGAGATGTCTATGAAAAATCTTAATGAAAAAACAATTTCAAGTGAAACGATATATAGTGGTAAAATGATTGATGTACGAATAGATGAAGTTGAACTGCCAGACGGTAAGCGTTCAAAACGCGAGCTTGTAACGCATCCAGGAGCGGTGGCGGTACTTGCAATCACTAACGATAGTAAAATCGTTTTAGTAGAACAATTCAGAAAATCCTTAGAGCGGACATTAATTGAAATACCTGCAGGTAAAATAGAGCCTGGAGAAGCTCCAGAAAAAACTGCAATTCGAGAATTGGAAGAAGAGACGGGATACTTTGCAAAAGAGTTTTCGTATATTCAGTCGTTTGCTACGTCTCCGGGATTTGCAGATGAAGTCATTCATTTGTATTTAGCGCAATCCTTAGTGAAAGTCGAAAACCCGGCAGCTGGAGATGAAGATGAGTTTATTAACGTGCTCGAATGCTCTATAAACGAAGCGGAAGAAATGATGAAAGACGGTCGGATTTTTGACGCAAAAACTGCATTTGCCTTGTTATATAGTAAGGAACTCTTGAAAAAATGAACTAATTTCTACCGGACGAGCATAGGGTAGTACAAACTATTCGGAGGTGCTTGTCTATGGTTCGTTCATTATCAATGTTGCACTTATTTGTAGTTCTAGCAGTAGGCTACATAGGAGGCGTTTTGCTGTATCGCGTCATTCCTGGTGCAGATTTCCCTATGATTGTCCGCTTTTACGACGGTCGTGCTGCTACGAATGATTCTACTTCGCTTATCATTGAACTGACAACAGTTGTGTCTTTCTTTGTACTTGCAGCGGTACTTGCGATGTTTAAGAAAACCAGATATCTAGTGATGCTTGTTGGTGCGTTCAAGAGTGTCTTGTTTGGGCTGGCATCTGCACACATTCTTGCTCTTGAAGTTAATATGTTAGTCTATGCAGGGTGGTGGTTCCCTTTTCATCTAGTAGCTACATTTCTTGTATTGTTATTTTGCTGGACGATCTCTCCACCATTCTTCACTCGTAGACCGTCTAAGCGACAGATGCATTTTAAAGGACCACTTATGCTTTTTGGCGCTAGTCTCGTAGTTTTCGTTGTGGATAAGGTTGTATACAGTCTCTTAGCAGGCTAAAAGTGCGACAGGGCGGTTTCCTTTCTATTGTCATAACGAATAGCGGTTTGCTATAATAGAATCATTCTTGAGGGGGGCGTCCTATGGAAAGCCGAATTGAACGCATAAAAAAACAATTGCACGGGGCCAGCTATAAATTGACGCCTCAACGAGAAGCTACAGTCATGGTGCTCTTAGAAAACGAAGCAGACCATTTGAGTGCAGAAGATGTCTTTCTGCTCGTCAAAGAAAAAGCCCCAGAAATTGGGCTAGCTACTGTTTATAGAACACTAGAATTGTTAACTGAATTGAAAGTCGTAAACAAAATTAATTTTGGAGATGGAGTTGCGCGCTACGATTTACGTAAAGAAGGAGCGGCAAGGTTCCACCATCATCTAATATGTATTGAATGCGGAGCGGTCGATGAAATTCAAGAAGATCTTCTCGGTGAGGTAGAAAAAGTCGTTGAAAAACGATTTGGATTTACAGTGAAAGATCATTGGTTGACCTTTCACGGGATTTGCAAACGTTGCAAATCTGAAGGGGATACAAAGGGGAAGTGAAAGAGGGCGGCAGCATGCTGTCCTCTTTTAACGTTTTTGTTTGAAAAGGAGGGAAGGAGTCTGCTGCAGCACGATGCTGCGACGCTTAGACATCCGCATCGATGGTAGACTTACAATTCGCACTGCAAGATTACTTGCACTTTTTGAAAGTTGAACGACAGCTAGCGGATAATACAATTTCTTCATACAAACGCGACTTGGTAGCGTATACAAATTGGATATCCACTAATTTGAAAGCCTCTGAAAAAATAGAAAAACAACAAATCACAGCACATTTACGTGAGTTGAAAGAACAGGGTAAGTCTTCAAGGACCATATCGAGACATATTTCGTCCATTCGTTCTTTCCATCAGTTTATGTTAAGGGATAAAGTAACAGACACAGATCCAACCGTTCATCTAGAACTTCCGAAGTTAGATAAGAAGTTGCCACGAGTGTTATCGGTTACTGAAATCGACAAGCTTATTCAATCAATTGGCACTACAACACTTCAACAAGTGAGAGATACAGCTATACTTGAATTGTTATACGGCACCGGGATGAGGGTAAGTGAACTAATAGGAATGAATGTAGAAGACATCAATTTAACAATGGGATTTGTTCGTGTTTTTGGTAAAGGGAGTAAGGAACGAATTGTTCCTCTAGGGAATACTGCGGTGAAAGCGTGTACAATCTATATAGAAGAAGTACGTCCTGCATTTGAAACCTCAGGTCCAAGTAAAGATGCACTCTTTTTAAATGTTAGAGGTGGGCGGCTGACCCGGCAAAGTATATGGGGCCTCTTGCAGGAAATTTCGCAAAGAGCAAAACTTAGTCAAAAGCTAACGCCGCACATGTTGCGACACTCGTTCGCGACACATCTTGTTGAGAATGGTGCGGATTTACGAGCTGTTCAAGAAATGCTTGGTCACGCTGATATATCAACGACTCAAATTTATACCCATGTTAGTAGAACCCGTTTGAAAGATGTATATAGTCAGTTTCATCCAAGAGCGTAAAGAATAATTAGGAGGTAATTTTATGTCTAATCAACCATTTAAAAGAATTCATCTCATCGTTCTCGATTCCGTTGGGATCGGTGAAGCGCCAGACGCTCATTTGTTTGGTGACGAAGGTGCTGATACGCTTGGCCATATCGGAGAGCACATGGAAAACGGATTGCATATGCCGAACCTAGCTCGTATGGGCTTGTCTAATATTAAAAAAATAGCAGGTATTCCTGAGGAACAATCACCGCTTGCCCTTTACGGCAAGATGCAAGAAGCATCCGTAGGGAAAGATACGATGACAGGTCATTGGGAAATGATGGGGCTTAACATTGATAAGCCATTCAAAGTGTATCCAAACGGGTTCCCAGAAGAACTGATTGCGGAATTGGAAAAGCGGACTGGTCGGAAAGTAATCTGTAACCAACCGGCTAGTGGCACGGCTGTCATTGAAGATTTCGGAAAAGAACATATGGAAACAGGTGCATTGATAGTCTATACTTCAGCGGATCCAGTTCTTCAGATTGCTGCACACGAAGATATTATTCCAATCGAAGAGCAGTATAGGATTTGTGAGATTGCACGCGAACTTACATTGGATCCGGAATTTCTTGTAGGACGCGTTATTGCACGTCCATTCGTTGGGGAACCAGGAAGTTTTGCTCGGACGACTAATCGTCATGACTATGCTCTGAAGCCTTTCTCTCCAACAGTTATGAACGGATTGCAGGACAGTGGTAAAGATGTCGTCGCTGTAGGAAAAATTTCGGATATATTTAACAACGAAGGTGTCACAAAAGCAGTTCGCACGAAAAGTAACATGGACGGCGTTGATAAGTTGTTAATTGAAATGGACACAGATTTTGAAGGATTGAGTTTTACAAACCTAGTCGATTTTGATGCGTTGTTCGGTCACAGACGTGATCCTGAAGGATACGGACAGGCATTGCAAGAATTTGACGCAAGAATGCCCGAAATCATGAATCACTTGAAACCGAATGATTTGTTGATTATTACAGCGGATCACGGAAATGATCCGATCCATGAAGGAACGGATCACACACGTGAATTTGTTCCATTACTCGTATTTTCTCCTAGCTTTACAAGTGGCGGCACTTTACCATTACGTAAAACATTTGCGGATATCGGTGCAACAGTTGCTGAGAACTTTGATGCGAAAGCGCCTAAATTCGGAGAAAGCTTCCTACATGCATTAATTGAAAAGGTTCGGTGATTTGAATGAGAATGGTCGATGTGATTCAGAAAAAAAGAGATGACGAAACATTAACTAAAGAAGAAATCCAATTCTTTGTAAACGGTTATACAGATGGATCGATTCCTGACTACCAAGCAAGTGCGTTCCTGATGGCCACTTACTTTTCAGGAATGGATGCAGAAGAACAAGGCTATTTAACAATGGCGATGGCAAGTTCAGGAGACCAAATCGATTTGTCTGCTATCGAAGGTATTAAAGTCGACAAGCATTCCACAGGTGGTGTTGGGGATACAACGACACTGATATTGGCGCCTCTTGTTGCAGCATGCGGTGTTCCTGTTGCAAAAATGAGTGGACGGGGTCTCGGCCATACCGGTGGAACGCTTGATAAGCTGGAAGCCATTGAAGGATTCCATGTGGAAATTACGGAAGAAGATTTCGTACGTCAAGTGAACGACCTAAAGTTAGCTGTCATCGGGCAAAGCGGGAATTTAACACCGGCCGATAAAAAACTGTACGCTCTTCGAGACGTTACAGCGACCGTAGATAGCATTCCGCTCATCGCAAGCTCAATTATGAGTAAAAAGATTGCTGCAGGCGCTGACGCGATTGTGTTGGACGTGAAGACAGGTGACGGTGCATTCATGAAGACAACGGAAGATGCAGAAGCACTTGCCCAATCAATGGTAGCGATTGGCAAAGAAGTAGGTCGTAATACGATGGCTGTCATTTCAGATATGAGTCAGCCACTTGGATATGCTATCGGAAATGCTTTAGAGGTTAGAGAAGCTATTGATACATTAAAGGGTGAAGGTCCAGAAGATTTAACAGAGCTTTGCTTAGTCCTTGGCAGTAAGATGCTTATTGCCGGCGGAAAAGCAAAGAGTTCCCACGACGCACGTAAAAAGTTGACGAAAGTGATTCAAGATGGTTCTGCACTTGAACTATTCGCCAAATTTCTAGAAGCACAAGGTGGAAATGCGGCTATTGTAGAAAATCCAGACTTGTTACCGACGGCAGCTTATCAAATCGAATTGAAGTCCCCAACTACAGGCTTTATAACAAAAATGGAAGCGGATGAAATCGGCGTTGCGGCTATGCTTCTTGGTGCTGGACGCGCGACAAAAGAAGACCATATTGACCTGGCAGTAGGAATCGTTTTAACAAAGAAAATTGGAGATTCAGTGAAAGCTGGCGAGACAATCGCTATTATTCACTCGAATACAGAGGATACTTTGAAGACAGAAAGCTTACTTTTGAAGCACATCCACATCTCGCAGCATTCAGTAAAGCGACCAAAGCTGATTTACAAAGTGATGGATTGAAACAACTAATTTTTTAAAGGTGACTATCTAAGAAGTACCATTCGTGCATTTCACGAATGGTGCTTTTTTGTTTCTTTTCAAATGAATTGTCTGCTTACTGTCATTTTTGGACAGACTGAATATATTGTCGGTTGTCGGTTCGTGTAACCTCATCACTTGTTTTGACTAGTTTTGTCAACAAGAAGGGTTCTGTATTCTTGCTGTTGAATAGTTGGCGAGAAGGAGGGATTGACGATGACAGATATAACAATCACATCTACTGGCATCATTGTTGTTACGTTACGCGGAGAATTAGGAAATCATGAGGCTAATCGTATTCGAACACAAATTTCATCGGAGATCTTTAGTGGGAAAGCGCATGCTGTCATTTGGGACTTGACCCAACTGGGTTTTATGGATAGTTCCGGAATCGGTCTGATTTTAGGAAGAATGCGCGATCTATCTCCTCAAAACGGAGAGACGCTCATACTGAACCCATCTGCGACGATGGAGAAGATTTTTCAATTCTCAGGTCTTGGCACAGTGGTGAGGCACTGCAATGTAGAAAAAGCTATAGGTGAAATCGGAGGGGTTTTACATGAACAATGAGATGACATTGTCATTTGTCGCAATTGAAGAAAACGAAGCGTTGGCTAGAATGACGATGACGTGTTTCATATCACCTTTGGATCCTACGATTGAAGAACTATCAGAATTTAAAACAATTGTATCTGAAGCAGTTACGAATGCTATCATCCACGGATATGACTGTGATGGTAAACGAGAAGTGACTATCCATGCCAAAATTGAAGACAGCAAAGTATCAATGACTGTAACGGATGAAGGAAATGGTATTTTTGACGTCGATCAGGCCATGGAACCGATGTTTACTACAAAACCACTATTAGAACGATCAGGTATGGGGTTTACGATTATGGAAAGTTTTGCAGACAAGTTATCTGTTGAATCTGCAATAGGGCAAGGGACTGTCGTTCGGTTTGAAAAAACATTTTCTCCGGTCACGGAAAAAAGCAGAATGAGGTGACCTATGGAAATGTCTGTTGAAAAAAATGGAGCACTTCTATCCCAAGAGGAAATGCGCATGCTGATTCAACAGTCCCAAGCTGGCGATAAGGAATCCCGCAGACGCATGGTTGAAGGTAACACACGTCTCGTCTGGTCAATTGTACAGAGGTTCGCTTCGCGTGGTGCAGACTTGGAAGATCTGTTTCAAATCGGCTGTATTGGTCTTATGAAGTCAATAGATAAATTCGATCTTAGCTATGAAGTCAAGTTTTCAACTTATGCCGTTCCGATGATTGTCGGTGAAATTCAACGATTTTTACGTGATGATGGAATGGTGAAAGTGAGCAGGTCAATACGTGAACTCAGTTTCAAAATCAGACATGCAACAGATAGTTATGTGAAAGAACATGGTACGTCCCCATCTATCTCGGAGCTCGCAGAAACTTTGGAAGTAACAATTGATGACATTATTTTAGCTTCTGATGCATTACGAGACCCGGCATCTCTTCATGAACAACTCTATGACAGTGATGGAGATAGTTTGACGTTAATGGATCAGTTGAAAGATGATCGATCGACGCGGTTGTTTGATCATATCCCGTTGCGAGATGTCATCTCGAAATTAAATAAGCGAGATCAAACGATTATTTATATGCGTTATTACTTGGATTGTACACAAAGCGATATAGCAGAACGAATAGGAATTTCCCAAGTACAAGTTTCGAGGTTAGAAAAGAAGATTCTCGCTCAACTGAAAACTTGGATGGGCGCAAACGTAGAAGAGACATTAGATAAAGCGAGGGTTGATCGGTAAATGAATCCATTATTTGCATCTAAAAGTGAAGCAGAAGCCTGGTTTGTTGATAAATTCGGTACAGGTGAAACGTTTGATGCGGTCGCAAAGGAACTTCACATATGGGAAATGCCTGTGCTGCTACTATATGTCAATGGACTTGTGGATGGACAAACGATCACAACATTATTAACAGAAATGCAAAATGCAAATAGAAATCAAGCAACTTCTCACCTTTCTGGTGAGAAGTTGCTTACTTACTTTCCATACCACGCAGTAGAACAGCCTAAGAGTAGAGAAGAATTTTTAACATCCATCTTAAGTGGACTCGCTGGTTTTGTAACAGAAGATGGTTTTACTTTTCTCATCGATATCCGGAGTTATCCGGGAAGACAACCAGAAGAACCTGATAATGAAAAAGTTATTCGCGGATCACGCGATGGATTCACGGAGAACATCCTTCAAAATACGACTTTGATCCGTAGAAGACTGAGAACGCCTAAATTACGCTTCGAAATGCACAAAGTTTCTGCAGTAGGTAAAACGGATGTTGCAATCTCCTATATTAAAGGGGCTGTAAATGAAGATATTTTGAATGGAATCAGGAAAAGAATGGATGAAATTGAAACAGACGGTTTAACGATGACCGATAAATCATTGGAGGAATTCCTATTTAAGCAACGATATAATCCGATGCCTTTTGTTCGTTATACAGAACGACCAGACATATGTGCAGCCCATCTTCTAGAAGGTCATATTGCGCTAGTCGTTGACACATCTCCTTCTGCTATCCTCGTGCCGACCACAATTTTCGATCATTTACAGCATGCGGAAGAATATCGACAGGCGCCACTAATCGGTACATTTGTACGTATGCTTCGGATGGCTGGTGCACTTCTGAGTCTTCTGTTGCTTCCTTTTTGGTATTTACTTGCTACAAAATCACAATATATTCCTGAGTTCCTGCACTATATCGGTCCAGATGATCCTGGGGCAGTTCCGTTATTTGTCCAATTATTATTAGCTGATTTAGGAATTGAAGTGTTGCGAATGGCGGCTATTCATACGCCTTCTCCGATGACAACCGCCATGGGGCTCGTCGCAGCAATCGTCATTGGACAAGTTGCAATTGATGTAGGATTATTTACTCCTGAAGTCGTTCTTTACGTTTCGGTTAGTGCGATCCTAACTTTTGCCATTCCATCCTATGAACTGAGTATTACTACAAAGTTATTTAGGATTGCCTTATTGATAGGTGCAGCTGTTGCAGGGGCACCAGGGTTCTTTATCATACTAGCTGTATTATTTTACTATTTAAGTTCTATGAAACCTCTTAATGTACCCTACTTGTGGCCGTTACTACCGTTTTTCCCGAAAGCAATGCTTCGCGTAATCTTGCGTCAACCAATGACAGAAGACATGCCTAGACCTTACATTACGCATTCCCCTAAGCGCAGTCGTATGCCGTAGACAATTGCCTGTCCAAGCGAGTTGTGATAAATTTGTCAGTAGACAACTCACTTTGTAGTTAACTGCAGAGTGATGATAATCACAAGTAATGGAGTGGAGGCAAACCAATGGATTTATACGGAACTCAAACGGTAAATGATAACGGACACCTAGTTATTGGCGGTTCAGACGCCGTCGATTTAGCACATGTCTATGGAACTCCGCTCGTAGTGTACGATACCGCGTTATTCCGCAAACGAGCTGCAGGCTTTCAAGAGACCTTCAAAAAGGTAGGAATACAAGCTCAAGTTGCTTACGCTAGCAAGGCATTTTCTTCGGTTGCTATTTATGAACTCGCAGCCCAGGAAGGATTATCGTTAGATGTCGTTTCCGGTGGGGAGTTATTTACAGCAGCAAAAGCCGATTTCCCAAGAGAGCGCATTCACTTCCATGGGAATAATAAGAGCTACATGGAATTAAATTATGCATTTGATGAAGAAATCGGCTGTATAGTAGTCGATAATTTCTTAGAACTTTCAATGGTTAAAGAAATTGCGTCCACTCGAAAACAACAAATGAATGTATTACTACGTGTAACGCCAGGTGTCGAGGCGCATACACATGAATTTATAACGACGGGACAAGAAGACTCCAAGTTTGGATTCGATTTGAAAAACGGGCAAGCGGACCAAGCGTTTGAACTTGCTTTTGAGGCACCATATTTAAACTTACTAGGACTTCATTGTCATATCGGTTCTCAAATTTTTGAGACAGACGCTTTCACCTATGCAGCAGAAGCTTTAATGGGTAAGATGAGAGCTTGGAAAGAAAGCCACTCTTTCGTTTGTAGCGTTCTCAATTTAGGTGGCGGATTTGGTATTCGATATACAGAAGAAGATCATCCGCTTGAACCGGAAGAATACGTAGAAAAAATGGCGAAAGTTGTAAAGACTTTAGCGGAGAGTTGGAATTATCCAATTCCTGAAATTTGGATAGAACCAGGACGTTCTCTAGTCGGGGATGCTGGTACGACACTTTACACGGTGGGTAGCGAGAAAGAAGTACCGGGAGTGCGGACATATATCGCTGTCGATGGAGGCATGTCCGACAATATCCGTCCCGCTCTTTACGATGCGAAGTATACTGCTGCTGTTGCGAATCATATGACAAAGCCTTATGACAAAACCGTAACAATTGCCGGGAAATGTTGTGAATCTGGAGACAAACTCATCGTGGATGCAAAGCTATCAGACGTTACAGAAGGCGACCTTCTTGCATTATTTTGTACAGGAGCGTATACGTATTCCATGGCAGGGAATTATAATAGATTGCCTAAACCCGCCGTTATTTTTGTGGAAGAGGGACATCATCAGCTAGTTATTCGTCGTGAAACGTATGAAGACATTGCGCGGTTAGACCTCTCCCTACAACAGAAGGTGAGGAAGGAACTTTAATGAAAAAGCGTAATCTTCTATTATTTTCAGGTATTGTTGTGTTGGCTCTAATTTGGGGAGCGGTCTATTGGTATTTTGTTGTGCCGATTATCGATCCGCGTTAAGACCTTAGTTGATAAATTAAAGACAATCCTGTAAAATCGAGCAGATAGTAATATTGAAAGTGAAGGGATACTTATGAAACTTGTTCGTTACAAGAAATCGTATCACAAAATAGCAATGGGCTTTCTTTCATACAGTTCCGGTGATCAGCCAGTCAAACAGCTTCAAGAAACGATGACACGTTATGAGACAGACGATAACTGGGAAATGTATTTAGTGAAAGAACAAGAAGATCTTATTGGAATTGTCGGTGCTGAAGTTGCAGACCATTCTTTTATCGTCCAACACTTATCCATTAATCCTTCTTTTAGAGGAGAAGGTATTGGAAAAGAAATGGTAACTAAGTTGCAAGAAGAATTTCCTGACAAAACCCCTGTAGGAAATCAATATACGGATGCATTTGTGAGTAAATGCGTTCTGGAAGAAACAAGAGCGGAACGCTAACGTCCGCTCTTCTTCTTTTCGTTGCGAAGTTTGAGAATATCACTTCTATCCCGAAGCATATGTTTATGAATAACATCATCACTACCAAAAGTAAGCAGTAGAAGTTGTTCTTTCTTAGTTTGAACCAATTCTAACAAATATGGAGATAGTAGCTTAATTTCTATTGCATGAAATGATTTTCCTAATGCTATTTCGTTCCGAGCATGATCAATGTCTTTTAGTAGTTGTTGGAAATCTACTTCATTTTTATACAACTCGAATTTGGAGTCCAGCGTGCTGAGTCGAAGGAATGCCTTATCAATTGTTCTGGAAGCACCTTGTGAATTTCCACGTCTCCAGTGGTACATTCCCGTCGATAGTAAGATGTACGCTGTTAACGGATGAGACTTGTTGTATCCAGGAATCGATTTCCAGTATTCTTCTAATACCTCGTGTCCCTCGAAATAGTCTTGATTGCCATTAAAATATACAAGAAACTCCACAAATAGCGGATGATAATAAGGATGCATACTCTCACTCCTATTCAAATAGTCCACCTGCTGTGAGCAGAGAAGGTGAAATAATGTCTTATAATGTAAAACTTGAAGCTTTTGAAGGTCCACTTGATCTATTGTTGCACTTAATTAATAGATTAGAAATCGATATTTATGATATCCCAATGGCTCAATTGACCAACCAATACATAGAACATTTACATGCTATGCGTGTGCTCGAACTGGATGAACTTAGTGAATATTTGGTTCTTGCCGCCACTCTCATAGAAATTAAAAGCAAAATGTTACTCCCTGTCCACGAAGGAGAAGTCTTTGATGATGAAGATCATGAATTCGGCATGGAAGATGACCCGCGTGATGAATTGATTGCACGTATCCTTGAATATAAAAGGTACAAAGAAGCTGCTGTGCAACTGAAAGAATCCGCTGAGGAACGTGCTGTTCACTTTACTAAGCCACCTGCAGAAGCAGAAGCGTATGGTGGAGTCGTTCCCATCGACACTGGTGACGAGTTGAATATATTTGACTTAGTTGGGGCATTCCAACGCATGCTTCAACGTAGAAGACTGAAAGCGCCTATGTCAGCTAGTATAACAAAAAATGAAATCTCTGTCGGTGATAAGATGGATGAGATCATGAGTCGAATAGAGCGTAAAGGTGGTACGTGCGACTTTGAAGAGTTGTTTGAAGAAGGGGATATCAACGGATTGATCGTCACTTTTTTATCCATTCTAGAATTAATGAAGCGCAGTGATATTACTGTAGAACAACATGGGAATTTCGATCGTTTACAGATTCGCATGCAATTGGAGGAAAGACCATATGAATAAAATCGACATCCTAACAGCTACTATTGAAAGTTTTCTTTTCGTTGCAGGTGAAGAAGGGCTGTCGTTAAAACAATTAGCTGCACTCACGATTTCGACAGAAGGCGAAGTGACGGATGCTTTAGAGCGCTTATTAGTAAGTTATGAAGAACGTCCGACAAGTGGTATTACTTTGCGTCAGTATAGCGGTGTCTTTCAGCTAGTCACAAAAGCGGAATTTGCTGAAGACATGAAGCGTTTGTTTGAAAATCCACCTTCTAAAATGATGACACAAGCTGCACTTGAAGTACTAGCGATTATAGCATACAAGCAGCCTGTTACTAGAGTAGAGGTCGATGATGTACGTGGTGTGAAGTCTGAACGTGCTATTCAAACGCTTGCCTCTAAAGGATTCATTATGGAGAAAGGACGTTTAGAAGCAAGTGGACGTCCGATACTTTATGCAACTACCACGTATTTCCTAGATCGTTTTGGGTTAAACTCACTAGACGACTTGCCGCCATTACTGCTAGAAGCAGAAGATGATGAAGATACCGACTTATTCTTAACCAAGTTTCAGGACATACTAGAAGCTAAAGAAGAAGAAGAAGGAGGAAATAGTGTTTGAAAAAAATACTGACCGTGCTTATGCTTTGTGCTTCACTCATACTCGTTCCGATTCCAGCAGCGACAGCTGCGGCTAATTCATCTTGGGCCGTTATTGACGCGGAGAATGGGAGATTATTGGACGGTGGAAACCCTCACGAGCAGCTACCCATTGCAAGTTTGACTAAAATTTGGACAGCGTTAACGTTTATTGAATCCGGGGTGCAAGAGCAAAAAACAGTTATTTCACCACGTGCTGCCTCAGCAGAAGGGTCATCTGTTTACCTAGAACCAGGAAGTGAAGTTTCAACAAGCGAGTTACTTTATGGCTTAATGCTTCGCTCGGGCAATGATGCTGCACTAGCTCTTGCAGAACATGCAGGAGGTTCAGAGGAGGGATTTGTCCAGTTGATGAACGAGCAAGCTGACCTTTACGGACTGAAAAATACACACTTCACGAATCCATCAGGTCTTCATGATGAAGCGCACTTGTCGACTGCTTATGATACAGCAATGATGCTGTATCACAGCATGAAGAATGAGACGTTTAGAACGATTGCTTCTACAGAACAATACACGAGAATGGGTGACCAATCAGGTACTTGGGAAAACAAACACCGTCTAATAACGTCTGACACGGACGCCGTTGCTGGAAAAACAGGATTTACTAAAGCAGCAGGTAGGACATTAGCGACCTACTTTGAGAAGAATGGGAAGAAAGTGATTGTCGTGACGTTGAATAGTGGGAATGACTGGAACGTTCATAAATCACTATCTTCTAAAGTTTTTAAAGAGTATTCAATCGTTACCATCGCAAAAAAAGGTGACTATGCAGTATTACCAGATGTCACAGCACAATTGGTAAAACCTATAAAAGTATTGCTCAATGATGAAGAGAAGAGTAAAGTAAGTTCAGTCATGCGTATTCCTCGTAACGAAACGCAAACGTCAATAGGCCACTGGACGGTGTCACTAGATCGTGTCCCGTTAGTGACAGCAATAGTTGAATTGAAACGAAATTGATATCAATTATTACTAAGAGAATTTCATAGACCTTCTCAGCAGAGGACTACCTAAGAGCCTCTGCTTTTTGGTTGAAAGAAAAGGTATCGATACTGATTACTCCAATGAAGGTATGAGGAAATGAATTGTTTTCTCTACTTCTATCCAGTTTCCAGTCGGTCTCCTTTTCATTTATATAGAAATGTGACATAATTTTTGAGACTGAAGAATGAGGTGACGGAAATGGAAAGACTACAAAAAGTATTAGCGCGTGCAGGTGTTGCATCCCGGAGAAAGGCTGAAGGGTTGATCCTGGAAGGTAAAGTGAAAGTGAATGGCTCCGTTGTAACGGAACTTGGAACAAAAGTGACGAATTCAGATAGAGTAGAAGTAGAAGGCGTTCAAGTTATAAAAGAAAATTTTGTTTATTATTTGTTGTACAAGCCAAGAGGCTATATTTCCACAGTTCATGACGAAAAAGGACGTAAGACTGTGCTGGACCTTATGCCTGGAGTGGAACAACGGATTTATCCTGTTGGTCGACTAGACTTTGACACTTCAGGAGTCATCATCATGACGAATGATGGAGACTTTTCTTACACAATGACTCATCCGAAATTTGGAATCCGAAAGCAGTACATTGCAAAAGTGAAGGGCGTTCCTACTAGAGAAGCGCTGAAAAAGCTTGAAAATGGAATTGAACTTGAAGATGGAATGACTGCTCCGGCAACTGTTAAAATGCGTTCGATGGACAAGAAATCACAGACTTCTCTTATTGAGATTACAATTTCCGAAGGGAAAAATCGACAAGTTCGTCGTATGTTTGATGCCATTGGATGTCCTGTTGTGAAATTACGTCGTGAATCATTTGCAAGGCTTACTACTTCAGGATTGAATGCAGGAGAAGCACGCGAATTGACAACGCACGAAGTTAAGCAATTACGTGTTCTTGCGGAAACAGGCAAAATCGGCTAATTCATGACACAAATGTTTCACAAAACTCTCACGAACGAACCCGATTCAAAATGCATCTTTGTTATAATGGAGGATGCTATATGTCAACTGAACTGATTAGGTTAGGGGGTAGGGAAGTGGCTAAGATGGATAAAAAGAAAAAGCGCCTAGTTATCAGAGGGGCGATCTTACTTGTCTTGGCGGCAGCAATTGTCTTTGCACTTACTTCGAAAAAAGAAACTAAAGTGCTCGCTGTCGGAGATAAAGCGCCGAACTTTGAACTGCAAGCTATGAATGGTGAGAAAGTGAAACTCTCTGATTATGAAGGACAAGGCGTCTTTTTAAATTTTTGGGGAACTTGGTGTCCACCATGTAAGAAAGAAATGCCGTATATTGAAAAGCATTTTAAAGAATTCACGAACAAAGGGGTTCAAGTGCTATCAGTAAATATCGGTGAGTCCGAGTTTAAGGTAGATACATTTATTAAACAATACGGACTAACATTCCCAGTCTTAATTGATAAGAATAAGAGCGTCAGCCGTAATAGTTACAATGTAGTTCCGCTACCAACAACGATGCTAATCGACAAAAATGGTGTCATTCAAAAGATTATTACTCGTGAAATGAGTGAAGCTGAAATTGTATCACTTATGGAGAGTATCCAACCTGAATAAGGAGCATGGTATCCAATGAGTAAAATTAAATGCCAGTGCGGTCACGAAAATCCTTTCGGTACCATCCTTTGCGAAAAGTGTGGTCGACCGCTAACTGATGAAGCGCAAAAAAGTGAAATGGTCGACATGCGTTATGAAGGTTCAGCGAGACGTTCGCAAACCTATAAAAAATCAATTATCGATAAAATTTGGAATTTCTTTTCAAGCGTTAAAATCGGTGTCAGTATTATCATTGCTGTTCTTTCTACGTCAGCAATTGGAACGTTATTTCCACAAAAATTCTATGTACCTGTAAGTGGCAATGATCCTGCAGAGTATCTGGAGTATTATGAACGACTTTATGGGACAGTTGGTAAATTATATTACCAACTCGGTTTTTACGATATGTATAGTAGCTGGTGGTTTAAGATATTAATAGGCATGCTTGGAACGTCAATTATTATTGCGAGTCTAGATCGAGTAATTCCGCTTTATAAATCACTTAAAAAGCAACGTACAAAACGTCATCCTTCCTTTATGAAACGCCAAAGAATTTATGGAGAAGGTCAAATAAAGGATTCCGATCAATCCCTAATAAACGCTGAAAAAGCGTTAAAAGGGTTGCATTATAATGTGAAAGTTGAAGATGGTGCGATTCTTGCTGAAAAGAACCGCTTTGGCCGATGGGGCCCTTATATTAACCACACTGGACTCATTATATTCTTAATAGGTATTCTATTGCGTGGGATTCCTGGCTTTTATGTGGATGAAACGATGTGGATCCGTGAAGGCGAAACTCGTGAAATCCCAGGAGCACCTGGCTATTTACTTGAAAACGTCGACTTCTCTGTTGAAACGTATTCAAAAGATGAAGCGAATAAGGTTTTCGGGGAAGCACTCGAAAAAAATGGTGCAATCGTCAAAGAATTCAAGTCTGACGTTAAGCTTTATAAAGAAAAAGAAGGCTCTTTGCCAGGCTCTGCAGATATTGATTTCGTCAAAGAGTATCCAATCATTGTGAATAAGCCTTTGAAATTTGATGGTTATAGTATTTTCCAGATGGATTACAAGACTGGCGAATTGAAAACGATGACATTCACGTTAATGAACAAAAAGACTGAAAAGTCTTTAGGTGAATTTACAATTGACCTTAATGAACCTGCTGTAAATTACGATCTCGGTAAGGGATCTTCCATTGAATTAATGGAGTACTATGCAGACTATGATGGAATTGTCGATGGACAACCTTCTTCCAAGTCTCCAATCCCGAATAACCCTGCATTCATATTCAATATGAAGACGCCTGAACATCCAAAAGGTGAAAAAAGTTTCGTAGCAATCCGTCAAACGTTAGAAGTGGAACCTAATGATTATGAAGCGAAATTTCTCTCTGCTGAAACACGGGATGCATCGGGTCTAACTATCCGTAAAGATAAAACACTCTACATTCTATTGCTAGGTGGTATCATCTTCATGATTGGTGTTATCCAAGGTTCATACTGGCATCATCGCAGAATATGGATTCAAAAAGGAACGGGCTCTGAAGTTATACTAGCCGCACATACGAACAAAAACTGGTATACACTTAAGAAGGATTTAGATAAAGTGAGAGAAACATCGACTCTTCCAACTTATATCGATAAGCAAGATAAGGACGTAATTAGTGATTCAACGGAAGGAGAAACAAACTAATGGATTATGCAGCATTGAGTGCCAATTTGCTCTTAGTAGCATTTATCGCCTATCTAGTAGGTACACTCCTTTTTGGAGGAGCCGTTAAGAGCTCTAAATCCGAAAAGACTTACAAAGATAGCATGTGGGGGAAAATCGCAATTGTTGTAACAATTGTCGGGTTCATCTCCCAACTCGGTTACTTCATTACACGCTGGATCGCTGCAGGACATGCACCTGTCAGTAATATGTTTGAATTTACAACAGCATTCAGTATGATGCTAGTTGGCGCGTTCATTCTTATATTCTTCATTTACAAGACACCATCACTCGGATTGTTTGCACTTCCCATTGCAATTGTCATAATTGCCTATGCAAGTATGTTCCCTAAGGAAATCACACCATTGATTCCTGCGTTGAAAAGTTATTGGTTAACGGTTCACGTAATTACAGCTGCAATAGGTGAGTCAATTCTTGCAATCAGTGCTGTAGCAGGTTTGATATATCTTGCGAAAAACGTTGATTTGACTAAGAAATCAAAAGAACGGTTTTGGCTAGAAGCGGTTATGTTTACTCTCATTCTTGTTGTAGGATTTGTTGTTTCATCTACTGCGTTTAGCCTATCTGGTTACGAGGCTGATTTCACGTATACAGACAAAAATGACAAAGCATCTGAAATCACTTATAACTACCCACCGTTATTTGGAATGAACGATTATCAGCAAGTCACACCGGATACCATGAAGCCGTGGGCTGAAATGCCGCCTATCGTGAATGCGAAAACACTTACAACGTTTGTTTGGTCATTCGGTTCAGGTGTTATCTTGTACATTTTAATGCGGTTGATTTTCAGACGCCCGGTTGCAGCTCTCTTGCAGCCATTTGCGAAGAAAGCCAATTCACAGTTGATGGATGAAATCGGTTATCGTTCCGTTCTCATCGGTTTCCCTGTATTTACACTAGGGGCACTCATCTTCGCCATGATCTGGGCACACGAGGCGTGGTCGAGATTCTGGGGATGGGATCCTAAAGAAGTTTGGGCACTTATCACGTGGCTCTTCTATGCAGCATTCCTACACCTACGTCTATCACAAGGTTGGGAAGGTAAGAAGTCAGCTTGGCTGGCTGTTGCAGGATTTGTCATTATTATGTTCAACTTAGTAGCTGTCAACTTAATCATTGCTGGTCTACACTCATATGCATAAAAAGACTGTGCAGCAAATCCGCTGCACAGTCTTTTTGCGTCTACATCTCTCAAAGACGTACGAAGTTGAAATATCAATGTTTGCAATAGGACAATGAGGTTTTCAGTTTTACTTCACGGAGGGGATACTAGTTTCTTTTTCTACGCTGGACAAGTACAATGAAAGAAGTAGTTTTGAAAGGAGCAATCGTCAATGGATGAAAATTTAAAATTGCTCGTCGTAGATGATGAAGACCGGATTCGCCGCCTTCTAACAATGTATCTATCTCGAGAAGGTTATGATATGGATGAAGCATGTGACGGCGCAGAAGCGCTTGAAAAAATTGGAGAAAATCATTATGACTGTATTTTGCTTGACGTTATGATGCCTGAAAAAGATGGAATGGAAGTTCTTCAAGAACTTAGAATAGCTGAAAATCAAACACCGATTATTCTACTCACTGCGAAAGGAGAAGAATCTGATCGTGTTACAGGGTTTGAAACTGGGGCTGATGACTATATCGTTAAACCTTTCTCTCCGCGAGAAGTGGTTCTACGTGTGAAAGCGCTATTACGACGTGCAGGATCTTTCAACGGTACACCAACCGCTACAACATCTAAGGATTTAGTAGTATTCCCGCAGCTTACAATCGATCATGATGCACATCGTGTGACTGCTGAAGGGAAAGAAGTGAGTCTTACTCCGAAAGAATATGAATTGCTATACTTCTTAGCAAAAGCTCCTGACAAAGTGTTCGACCGAGAGCAATTATTGAAAGAAGTTTGGCATTATGAATTTTTTGGTGATTTACGGACAGTCGATACGCATGTTAAACGATTGCGTGAAAAGTTAAACAGAGTCTCTGAACGAGCGGCTAAAATGATTGTTACTGTTTGGGGAGTTGGCTATAAATTTGAGGTGCCAACTGAATGAATCGAATATGGAACTCAATCGTCGGGAAGCTATGGGCAACCATATTGCTTCTCGTTTCGTTTGTCCTTTTTATTGTCACGGCCTTATTACTTGAGTTCTTTGATAATTTCCATACCCGTCAAGCTGAAGAAACCCTTGCCCGTGAAGCAAAAACCGTGGGAAGTATCATCATTGACCATGAGAATGAGTCTGCCATGAAATTGGTCGTCAAAGATATTTTAAATAATGGGACGAGTGCGATGGTCGTTGATAATGAAGGTGAGGTTGCTTACTCGTTTCATGATGACATAAAAAACGCGGATTTAATCGAAAAAAAGATATTAAAAGATGATCTGTTTAGCACTAGAAATGACAGAGAGAATACTTCAAAACAAATGATTCTTCCTTCTGCAACTCAAGAGGAAGTATCAGAACGCTATATTGTGTCAGCTACACCACTTCCGAATGATGGAAATGGATACGTTGTTCTTTATCAGAGTTTCGAAGCCATTCATGACACAACAAAATGGACGACTCACATTGTTTTACTCTCCGCATTTATCGCGTTCATATTAACGACGTTTTTCGCGTTCTTCCTTTCGACACGAATCACCCGACCGTTACGTCAAATGAAAGAAGCGGCATTCGAATTATCAAAAGGGAACTTCGACGCTCGAATCCCCGTGAAGCAAAACGACGAAATTGGCCAGCTATCATCAGCATTCAACCAGATGGGGCGTCAATTGAAATATAACGTAGAACTCATTAAGCAAGATAAGGAACAGCTCTCCAGTATCTTAACCTCTATGACGGACGCTGTGATCACGTTTAATCGAGATCATACGATATTACTAAGTAATCCACAGGCGGAAAAAGTGTTGCAGAAGTGGTCGTTTATTAATCAGAACTCAAAAGACCTTCTCCCTCCAGAAATTATTCATATGTTGGAACATGCAGTAATGTTTGCTGAAGAAGTCAATGCGGAGTTAGAATTGGGTGGACGTTTTTACGTTGTTAAAATAAGCCCTCTCTATAGTAAAAATAGTATTCGTGGTGCTGTAGCAGTATTACGTGATATGACAGAACAACATCAGTTAGACAAGTTGCGTTCAGACTTCATCGCGAACGTTTCCCACGAATTGAGAACGCCGATATCTATGCTACAAGGATACAGTGAAGCAATTTTAGATGGTGTTCCTGAAACGGTGGAAGAAAATCACGAGATGGTAAAAATTATTCATGATGAATCTCAGCGAATGGGCAGACTAGTAACTGATTTACTGGACCTTGCTAGAATGGAATCAGGTCATATGCGTTTGTATAAGGCTGAGATGGCGGTTGTTCCATTTTTAGAACGTATGCGGAACAAATTCATGCAAGTGGCTAAAGATTCTAATGTTGTATTAGAAGTTGAGCCAAATGGTTCGGAAAAGCTTCATCTTCAAGCGGATGAGGACCGCATTGAGCAAGTATTTACAAATCTTATCGATAACGCAATTAGACATACGCCTGACGGGGGTTGTGTAACACTTTATGTTGAAAAATACCCGAAAACAGTTGCTATTTCGGTTATTGATACAGGTAGTGGTATTCCCGAAGATGATTTACCATTTGTATTTGAGCGGTTTTATAAGGCGGATAAAGCACGAACCCGAGGGAAAAGTGGAACCGGTTTGGGATTAGCGATTGCCAAAAATATTACAGAATCTCATGGCGGAACAATTAGTGCTAAAAGAGGGCAAACAGTAGGCACTATCTTTACTTGTGTACTTCCTCTGGAATGATTGAAGGACCTTGGGATGTAACTTTAACATTCTTTGACCGTCAACTAATGTGAACGAGGAGGATTTTCGTGGACGACTCCGTATTTCATCATCTATATGAAACCTATCATCATGATGTTTTTAACTTCTTGACATACTTAACAAAAAATCGTCAGCTTGCAGAGGATTTGTCTCACGAAGTTTACGTCAAAGCGATACGTGCCTATTCTTCGTTTGAAGGACGAAGTAGTGAAAAAACATGGTTATTTGCTATCGCTAAAAATGTATCCATCGATTATTTTCGTAAAATGACCGTTCGTAATAAGCATGATGCTACATTTTTTGACTGGGAAAGAGACGACTTGAAAAGTGAGTTCAAAACTCCTGAAGAAATGGTGATGGACAATGAAGAGATGAGCTCTGTTCTGGAGAAATTAGATTCATGTACATTCGATCAGCGTCTCGTTATTATTATGCGCTACTTCAACGACCTTTCAATTACCGAAACAGCTCAAGTACTCGGCTGGACGGAAGGGAAAGTGAAAACGACGCAGCACCGTGCGTTGAATCGCTTGAGAACCAAGCTGGCTACGACCGAACCGGAAAGGGGGGAGCTAAGTGAACCATGAGCAAAATGATGATAAGTTAGAAAAACTTCTGAACTCTATGCCAAAACAACGAGATAATCGCACCAAAGAAGAAATATCTGAGAGATTGAAGAAAGACGACCGCCTGAACGTTCAAGATGTACGTGCGATTAAAAAGAAAAGACGTTTCCTACCTATAGGCGTTGCTACAGCTGCACTACTTATAATTGCGCTTTTGACGCCATCATTAATTGGGTCACTTGATACGAATAAGCAAACCGCTGATTATTCGAATGTTGAACGCTCATCAAAAGATGTTTCTAGAGTTACAAAGGATGACAGCAGTATGAATGAAAGTTCTAGTAATGGTATCGCAAAATCCTCCCTTTCTATGCAAGATACTACTCAATATGCCTATTTCCTAAACGAAACAGATGGTGGGATAGTCTGGAATGTAGGATTGCAAGATGCTCAAGCCATTAGCATACCTGTATCTATATGGTTTTCAGCTAAACAACTTAAAGAAAAGGGTTTATCGACATCTGCTACGGATCTCGAACTTTACAACGCTTTTGCTACCGAACTTGATGAGGAAATGATGGGGTTTGAAATGATGCACCCGTTTGATGCGACATTTACAGAAAAAGATAAGATACTCAACGTTTTTTTGAATGATAAACATTCCTATGATACTTCTACTGCTGCTCAAGAAGTTTTTATGGACGCTTTGAAGCAAACTTTCCCTAACTATAGTGAAATTCGACTAGCAGACGCTAATGGCGAGCCAGTGGAGTTTGACCAAGTAGGAGCCGTTGAGCCGATTCATGCAATTGGACAACACGCACATACCCCATATTACTTATACACACAAGAAGACGGTAGGGAGTACCTTTCGCCGAACGCTATGCAACAGGCAGACTCTTTTGAAGAAGCACTACTACTCATGCAATCAGCGCCTAATGAACTCTTCGCACCAATCATTCCAGAGAGCTTAAAGTTTACTGTAGCTACATCAGAGAAAGTAGTAGAAGTAACTTTTAAAGAACAAGTAATGCTCGATGAAATGGGCATACAAGAGGCGAGTCAATTTATTGATGGTTTAGCTTTGACAGCTAGAAGTTTTGGAGTAAAACTCAAACTAACGAATATTGATCCGAGTAATTGGAATGGAATTGACTTCAATGAACCGTTGCCTGAGGCCGTAGGTGCGAATCCAATAGTGTTACCGTTTTAAGAAAGATGGTTCAGTAAACAACCAAGTTTACAGAACCATCTTTTTTCGGTATACTAAACTTGTAACAAAATATTGATTCATCTTCGGGGCAGGGTGCAATTCCCGACCGGCGGAAATAGGAGCGAAAGTTCTTTAGCCCGCGAGCTTAACAGCTGATTCTGGTGAGATTCCAGAGCCGACAGTACAGTCTGGATGGGAGAAGGTGAAGGCGAAGCCGTCTTTTTGTCTGTTAGACAGCGGCTTATTTAAGTGCGAGCGTTCTTTTTGGGTGCTGGATGCTTATTTAAACACGTCTTTCAACTCCCTTTAGCACATAGTGCTAGAGGGTGTTTTTGTGAAGACAGGCAAAAGATTTGGCAGATCCTTTCCTCTTTGTGAAGTGAATCGCAAAAGGAGAGAGTTGTATGAACAGCAAGAAATTACGGGTGATGATTTTAGTAGCAATTCTTGGGAGCATTTCAACAGTTCTTATGCAGTTCAATTTTCCATTACCTGCATTACCAGGTTTTTTGAAAATTGACTTCAGTGAAATTCCAGCTGTGTTAGCTGTAATGACACTTGGTCCTGTAGCAGGAATTCTAGTAGAGCTGTTGAAGAACGTTCTTCACTGGTTCTTATCAGGTAGTCCTACTGGAGTTCCTGTAGGAGAAATAGCGAACTTTGTAACAGGTGTGCTATTCATCATGCCGATCTACTTTATTTTTAACAAGTTCCGTAATTCCCGTGGGTTGACCGTAGGACTGATCTCGGGAACGGTATCAATGGCAGTGGGTATGAGTATCTTGAATTACTTAGTATTTTTGCCAGCATACACTTACTTTTTGAACGCACCGCCAGTAACAGGGGATGGACTTTACACAATGATTGTACTTGGTATTTTACCATTCAACCTGATCAAAGGCGCTATTTTGATGATGATCTCCCTACTGCTCTTTAAAAGTATGCAGAACTGGATATCGCAACAACATCGTAAATTATCCATGTAATGAAAAAACAGGCTCTCCCAAGTGGGAAAGCCTGTTTTTTAGTCCTCATATTTGAGTGGATCGCCTTCGAATGGATCGTCTGCAATTTTGATAGAGTCTGTAGGACATCCGTCAAATGCATCCTCAAGGTCTTCCAGCAGTTCTTCTGGAACTTCAGTATTTCCCGTGTTATCATCGAGGATAACAAACGCAATTCCTTCATCATCATAATCATAAATATCAGGTGCTGCAGCTCCACAAGCTCCGCAAGCGATGCATGTGTCCTGATCTACGATTGTAAACTTTCGAGTAGACATGTTCGTTCTCTCCTCTTTTCTTCGCACTAGCAAATAGGTACTTCATCCATTCTAAAACGGTTTTCTGCAGTTTTCAACCTTTAACCACTAGAAAGTAGGGATTCTTCTTGAAGTTGAGTTCAATAATATTAAAGATTGCAGAAAAGATGGACGGCCAGAGGTCCTTAAATGCAAGTTTACATGTATTACGTGGCAAACGTTCTGGTCAAACCTTGCAAGACGTCGATTACTTTACAGTGAAACCTTACTTTGCTTTAATCCCTAAACTATCGGAGTCAACTTTCCTTGAAGCTGCAGGCTCATTACAAGTCCAAGAGTTATTGTCAGAACGTGATGGGCTTGTCTCAGTTACAGAAAAAGGACGGCTTGAAGTTGCTCGATTACCAACATTTCATTTCGATGGCTGGCATTATCGAGGGCGTGAAGAACTATTTTTCTCAAGATTATTATTGCTTGTACAGACTTTGTCACAATTGCGAGCATCCGAGCATTCGTTTCTCCCTATATCAAACGATCGGAAAATCCAACAGTTTATAAAAAGTGTGCTGCGTGTCCAGACAGGAACACGAGCAGATAATAGTCGGACTTTAGGTGCGGAACTAATGCTTGCTATAAAATCTGCGGATTTGTCTACGACTCAGGCAGTTATATTCAGTCATCGTCTGACTGGGATAGAATCCTCAGGATGGACATGGGATCAGTTGGAAGATGAGCTAGGTGAAGAAAAGAGCAGTTTGCAATTAGAATTTAAGGAATCACTTCATCGATTGATTGCTTATTGTGAAAGTACAAATGGAGAGGCAACTGTACAGGTCTTACATAAGTTAACTGAAGGAATTCGAATAGAGACACCATTGACGGATTCGACTGTAATCACGAAAAAACTTTTCGACCAAGGCTTATCGATTGAGGAGATTGCAATTGTGAGGCAGTTAAAAGCAAATACGATTGAAGATCATATTACAGAGATGGCAACTAACGATCCTAATTTCCCTATAGTTCGCTTTGTTAGTGATGAGGATCGAAAACCAGTTAAGCAAGAAGTTATGGAGAATGATGTGAAACGACTTCGCCTTTTAAAAGAGAGGTTTCCTCATTTGTCTTATTTTCAGCTTCGTTTAATTTTGAGTACTACGAAAGGAGAACAACGATAATGGATCTTCAGCAAGAATTGAAGAAGCGTTTTGGTTTTGATCAGTTTCGGCCGGGACAAGAAGATGTAATCCAATCGATTCTCCAACACACAGACACCCTAGCAATACTACCGACAGGAATGGGGAAGTCGTTATGCTATCAACTCCCCGGAGAATTGCTTGAAGGTCTCGTGCTAATCGTCTCTCCGTTGGTTTCATTAATGGAAGATCAAGTAGCGAGTATCCGTAGACGAGGTGAAAAGCGTGTTGCTGCACTCAATTCTTTTTTGTCAGCGGAGCAAAGGAAACACGTTTACGATGAAATCCATAATATAAAGTTTCTTTTTATTTCTCCTGAAATGCTTAGTAGGTCAGATATGCAACACTTTTTAACCAAACTACCAGTATCAATAATCGTTGTTGATGAAGCCCATTGTATATCCCAATGGGGATTTGACTTCCGGCCAGATTATTTAAAACTTGGAGAGTTCATTCGCTTAGCAGGGAATCCTCCCATTTTAGCGTTAACGGCAACTGCGGATGCTCGAGTTCAGACGGATATCATCAACTATTTACATATGACTGAACCGACAGTGATCAGACAGTCACTAGATCGTCCCAACCTAAGTTATACCGTAAAGAAGCTGGGTTCAGAATTAGAGAAGACAGTATGGGTGAAAGAACGGTTATTATCAACTAAGGGCCCAGGCATTATTTATGTAGCTTCTAGAAAACGTGCAGATGAACTAACTCGTCTTCTCCTGCAAGAAGGTATTCAAATCGCATCCTATCATGCGGGGAAAGAACCTGAAGATCGAAATATAATTCAACAGCAATTTCTGTCTGGCGAGCTATCGTGGATATGTGCAACCAATGCTTTTGGTATGGGAATCCATAAAGATAATATCCGCCAAGTGATTCATGACCAATTGCCTGCATCTGCAGCTGCGTATGTTCAAGAAGCAGGCCGCGCTGGTCGAGATGGCGAACGGTCAAGCGCTGTGTTGCTATATGTGAACGATGATGAACAGAAAGTGCGGTTTATTGTACAGAATGACTTACCTGAGGAACCCCAGGTTCGGCACTATCTCTCAATGAGGAATTCCGGACAGTCTATCGAATCGTCTGCACAGTTGGCGGGAATCTCCGAAACTAGCTCAAGACTGATTCAATACTATGGCGAAACCATGACGGTAGAGGATGTTCTTAAAACGTTCACAAGATTAAAGTATGACAAAGAGGAGAAATTACGACAGATGATTACCTATGTTCACGCTCAAACCTGTTTACGAGAACAATTACTCTCCTTTTTTGATGAACAATCAACCACAAGTCAGTCGTGGTGCTGTTCTGTTTGTGGGACTGCTGATGAGGCGTGGTTGTACACTGCAGACAGTTCAGTGAATCGAAGAACGCTTTTATCATGGGGAGAGCGAATCCAGCTGTTGCTTTACTGAAGCACCCGATTGCCGTTTACATTTCCGACAAAATTCGTCATAATGAAGGTACAGCAATAGGGGATAGGAGAATGCCGCTATGACAAAAAGTGATTATAATTCAGAGTTTGAAGACAATAGAAAAGAGATTGAAGTAGAAGAGAAGAAGACAGAAGGATTGCCTTCTCGTGTGCAGCTACATCAAAAGAAAAAAGCCTCTCCAAAACGTGAAAAGAATGATTCACGTAAAGGATTGACACTCATCAATGTAATTCTTGTCCTTTTTACGTTAATTCCGATTGGAATATTTGTGTATGTTCTTTCAGATTTGTATAATCCTAAAGAGGATACGACAGTCAGTGTAGATAAATCAGGCGTGACTATTGAAGTAGGGTCAAATGAACCTCCAAGTTCAAGTTCTGGTACACTGGCAGATACAGAAAAAAACGATGGAAAATCAGATGAAGAAGCTTCTAAAGAAGAAAGTCAGCAAGAACCTCAAAAGCCTGAAAAAAAACCGGTAGAGACCCCAACTCCAAAACCGGAAGTAAAACCAGAAAAGAAGCCGGAGCCAAAGCCTGAAGTAAAACCAGAAAAGAAAACAGAGCCAAAGCCGGAAGTAAAACCGGAAAAGAAGCCTGAAGTAAAACCAGAAAAGAAACCAGAGCCGAAACCGGAAGTGAAACCTGTAGGAAAGACACACAAAGTAGCGCCAAATGAGACACTGTATCGTATATCTGTTAATTACTATGGATCTGGAAGTGGTGTTGAAAAAATCAAAGCAGCAAATGGACTTTCTACTAATTCAATTAGTGTGGGACAGACATTGGTCATCCCTTAATTAAAAATTTTGAAAGGGCAAAGTACACTAACTTTGCCTTTTTCATATGGTAGGTGAATGTATGAAAATATTGAAAATTGGAGTCGGAACTGTGGTGGCAGCTATTAGCGCACTAACTCTGGGTATGTTTTGTAGTGCACATCGAAATACATTGAAAATACACCGAATGAAGACATCCTTGTCTACAGCGAGTAATGCTAAGCTTAAAGTGTTTTTTATAAGTGATATTCATCGCAGAAGAGTTCCAGATAGGTTACTTGAAAAAGTTCGGTCACAAGTCGCGTCTATAGATCTCGTTATTATCGGAGGAGATGTTGCCGAAAAAGGAGTGCCTGTCAATCGTGTTAAACATAATATTGAAAAACTATCCACACTTGGTCCTATTTATTATGTGTGGGGAAACAATGATAGAGAAATCGGTGAAGATACGATTCGAAACCTGATTTCAAGTGTGGGCGGAACGATTCTTGACAATGAGAGTATCAGAATTGCATCTCATCCAGAATGGATTATTACTGGGGCTGATGATCCATCCAGTGGAAATACGAATGTACAAAAAGCCGTAGCATTTGATGGAGAGTATACGTATCAGCTTGTAGCGGTGCATAATCCATCCCTATTTAAGAAGTTTGTGGAAGTTTCAGATCCCTCACTTTTAGTCGGAGGACATACACATGGCGGTCAAATCCGTTGTGGACCCTATGGCATGCAACTTAGAGGGACTTTTAAAGAGACTGCGAGTCGTGCGGAGCTTATTAGTAACGGATACGGGACGACGCTTGTCCCTTTTCGATTTGGAGCACCATCCGAAACCCATCTGTTAATAATCTCGTATGAAAAAAGGAGAGAGAATAGTCAACATGCAAAAAACTGATGCCATTATTATAGGAGCAGGTCCTTGCGGATTGTCTGCTGCTATTCATTTACAACGACTAGGTCTTGATGTGTTATTAATTGAAAAGGGTAATATTGTAAACTCGATTCAAAAGTATCCAACACATCAAACATTTTTTAGCTCAAGTATGAAATTATCTATAGGGAATATTCCATTCATAACTGCAAAAGACAAACCACAGCGCAACGATGCCCTGGTCTATTACCGAACTGTTGCAGAGTTGGAACAGCTAACTATCAATAGTGATGAAACGGTCCTTTCTGTTAATAAGGAAGGGGAAGTATTTCTCGTCACTTCGGACAAACGAAGTTATGAAGCTACTTATGTAGTGACAGCTACTGGCTATTATGACCAACCGAATCAGTTGGAAGCGATAGGTGCTGAATTACCACATGTCCATCATTATTTCAAAGAAGCTCATCCCTACTTTCGTAAACATGTCGTAGTGATTGGCGGGAAAAATTCGTCAGTAGATGCTGCCCTTGAGCTTGAACGTGCAGGTGCTCATGTAACTGTTGTGTATCGAGGTTCTACGTATTCTCCTAGTGTAAAGCCATGGATATTACCGGGCTTTGAAAGTCTTGTGAACAACGGTAAGATTAGAATGATTTTCGAAGCAAGTGTAGAAGAAATCACAAGTACATCCGTCATGATTAAAACAGAAACTGCAGTGGAAGAAGTTCAAGCGGATGCTGTTTTTGCCATGATTGGTTATCATCCGGACTATGATTTCTTGGAACGCATGGGAATTCGTTTAGATCAGGAAACAGGCTGTCCTTTTTATGATGAAGAGACAATGGAAACATCTATTGAGGATCTTTATATTGCAGGAGTAATCGCAGCTGGAAATAATGCGAACTCTATTTTCATTGAAAATGGACGCCATCACGGTGAAGCTATTGCGTACTCAGTTTCAGAAAAACTGAAAATGAAGTGCTAATTTAATAGGTAATTATTTCTGGTTTTGTGATATAATCACCCTGATTGGGGGTGCGCAGCTTGATAATTTTATTTACAGTGGCGATTGCACCATCACTGGCATTGTTCAGTTATCTCTATTTGAGAAAAGAAATTTCAAGCGATCCTTCACGCACACTTTTTAAAGCGTTTGTTTATGGCGCTGTTATGACGTTTCCGATTCTTTTTATCCAACACGTATTCGAAGAAGAGCAAGTGTTCACAAACGAGTTTTTACAGAATACGATATTTACAGGTGCGTTGGAAGAATTTTTTAAATGGTTGATTTTACTGGTCTTTGTTTATAAGAATTATGAGTTCGACGATGCGTATGATGGAATACTTTTTGGCGCAAGTGTTTCGCTAGGGTTTGCAACAGTTGAAAATATATTATTTCTGTTTACGTTTGGACTGGATACAGCCTTTATCCGGGCGTTGCTACCAGTTTCAAGTCATGCACTATTCGGTGTAGTGATGGGTTATTATTTTGGGAGATCTAAATTCGCTTCGGGTGATAACAAAAAGTGGTTCTTAGTTAGTGCATTGGTCTTCCCTTTTTTGTTACATGCCACTTATAATACTATCTTAGAAATACATGACTTGTGGCTTTACTTAATGATTCCATTCATGCTGTTTTTGTGGTGGTTTGGACTTACACGAGTAAAATATGCACATGTGTTTGCAATGAGACAAATTCGAAAAAGGCTCCCATGAAACCATCCTTTACATATAGGATGGTTTTTTTTTTGAAAAAACAACAAAAATACATAAATTTAGTGATTTAGGACAGTCTAGTAGGCATATGCAGAACGACTGGAGGAAATGACATGAAGAAAATAGTATGTACAATGCTTTTAGGATTTGTATTCTTTTTAGGCATCCAACTCTCTTTCTCAACAGATTCCCATGCATTTACAGATCGTGGACTCGAAAGGGGAAGTAAGGGAGATGACGTGATTGAGCTCCAAGCGAGACTTCAGTACATTGGGTTTTTCAAAGGTAAAATAGATGGAGTGTTTGGGTATCAGACCTATTGGGCATTGCGCGAATTCCAAGAAAAATATGGGATGCCTATAGATGGTATAGCAGGCACTAAGACAAAGAAAAAATTGACAACAGTTTCTTCCTACGACAAGAAGTTTGTCATGGATAATATTAATAAAGGAAAAGATTTTACTCACTATGGAGGCAAACCACTTTCTTCGCAAGTTACAGGTGGGAGCGGGACAGGTTCAAAGAAACCAAGTACCCAAATGCCTCCAAAATATAGTGAAGATGATCTGAAGTTATTAGCAAATGCTGTATATGGTGAATCTCGTGGAGAACCGTACGAGGGACAAGTGGCGGTTGCAGCGGTGATTTTAAATAGAATTGAGCATCCTGATTTCCCTAATACAGTCGGGGGTGTAATTTTCCAGCCAGGTGCTTTTACCGCAGTTTCGGATGGACAAATATGGCTAGAACCGAACGAGCGAGCAAAAGAAGCGGTAATCGATGCCATGAACGGATGGGATCCTTCAGAGAATGCAATTTATTATTTTAATCCTGTGACGGCTACTAGTAAATGGATTTGGTCGAGACCTCAAATAAAGAAAATAGGATTGCATATTTTTTGTAACTAGAAAGAAAAATTTAGTTACTGGATAAAGCTAAAAGTTTATATGAAAGCAGGTGCAGCCAATAATTATGAAAAAATTAATGTTTATAGCAACTTTTGCGATTGTATCGTTATCGGCTTATTCTTACTCGGTATTTACACAAAATAAGGATTTACAAAATTCGTTATCTGTTCAATATGCAAAAAATATATCAGATGCATCTTCGAAATTACAAGAACTGGATACTGCAGTAAAAAAGACATTGTTGTTCAATGAAGGCGAAGGTGATGTGGAAGCGCGTGAAGATATTTGGCGTCTATCATCGGATATTCAACAATCGGTGGCATCCTTACCCTTAGACCAACGATTTTCTACTTCATGGATGAATTACTTAGGAAGATTGGGCAAGTTTGCAAAAGAAGGTGATGAACAGACGGAACCAGTGGAATTCCATAAAGTCATGAATCATGCCTCAGAAAATATTGAAAGTCTTTCCGATCAATGGTCAATTGCAACGGCAGATATGGCTAGCGGAAATTTATCAATGCAAGAATGGCAAGAACGGTTAGATGGTGAAAAGGCATCTTTTGATTGGAACGGATTGAGTGCATCGATACAACAATATACAGAAAGTGATTTCCCACTCACTGCGAGTGAATCTGATGCATTAAAGAAAAAAGAATTAAAACATATTGATGATCCTAAAGTGACAAAAGAACAGGCGATGGAAAAGTTTAAAAAGTTATTCCCTGATGTATCTAAACAAGTCATCGACACTACGGATAGTAAACCGGGTGCAACGTATCCTTTTTATCATATACGATTCGCTGATCAGGATTCTGTTGGTTATATCGATATTACACAAAAAGGAGGACATGTTCTTTCGTTCCTAACAGAACGACCAGCACGTCCAGGGACTATGGAATTGAATCAGGTACAGCAGCGAGCAGAGACGTTTTTGAAAGACTCGGGTTATATGGATTTAGTATTCCAAGAAGTACGTGAAAATGACACAGCATTCCACTTTGTTTACACACGCGTGGAACCTCTACACAAAGCAAAAGTGCTCTCAGACACAATTCAATTAAAGGTCGCAAAAGAGGACGGCCGAATTTTAGGTCTTAATGCTGCTGAGTACATCAGAAAAGAAGAATTGAAAGATCAACCCATGGTTAAAGTGGATTGGACAACATTCTTTCATCAAGCGGTTACCGTCAATGAAGAAGATCTGGTCTATGTGGAGAACGAACACGGAATTCAACGTCTCGCATACTCGATGACGGTGACGTTACATGAACATGGCCAAACAGGAACGTATGTTGTACTTGTAGACACTGAAACAAAAGAAGTAATCAGAACTGAGAAGCAAGTTTAAAATAAGGATTGGAAATTTGCACCTGTCATGCCATAATACTAGTATGAAATCATGACAGGTGGCGGTTTTGTGAAGCTTGCATTAGGTACTTCAATTACAATTGACAAAGATTATACAGAAGTAGGAGAAAAATTTAAAAGTCGTGTAGTGGATATAGGGAAAGATTGCGTCATGATCGATTATCCTACACAACTTGATACAGGCAGGACTGCATTCTTCATGGATGGCACACAGCTTCTCGTTTCATTTGTGGATGAATTGAAAATGGCTTATGTCTTTAAAACCGAAGTATTGGGTAGATTGAACAAAGGAATTCCTATGCTACAACTAACGTACCCAGGAGATACACAACTGATTAAAATTCAAAGACGAGAGTTTGTTCGTGTTGACTCCCCATTAGATGTAGCAGTGAATAAGGATGGTGTTATCCACCAATTAGTAGCAGAGGATATTAGTGCGGGTGGTATGGCACTAAACTTAGCCAAATCAAATTTTGAGCAAGACGACATTGTTAGTCTTACTATCGTCCTTCCTTTCAAAAATAACTCAATTAAATACGTACGAGGAAATGCGAGGATTGTCCGTATCTGGGAAAAAGATGGTCGGAGAATTGCATCGCTGCAATTTGACCAAATTGATTCAGAATCACGTCAACAAGTTATTCGGTTATGCTTTGAAAGACAGTTGAAAAAACGCAACGAATAGGGAAAAGTCTTTGGGAAAAAGACTTTTCCCTTTTCCCTATGGTACAATATTCCCGAAAAGAGTACGGAGGTAGAAGACATGGATAATGGAATACAGATTGCAATCGATGGCCCTGCTGCTGCAGGTAAGAGTACAATTGCAAAAATCACAGCAAGTAAATTAGGTTATACATACATCGATACAGGTGCAATGTACCGAGCTCTGACATATAAAGCTTTAGAAGAGCATATAGATGTATATAACGATGATGCACTAGTAAGTCTGCTCGAAGGAATTGTAATCGATTTACTCCCTTCGGAAGAAGGACAAATAGTCCGTGTAAATGGAGAAGATATTACTGAAGCGATCCGGTCTCAAGAAGTCACATCTAATGTTTCTGCTACGGCTGCGCAACCCCGCGTGAGAAAAATGATGGTTGAAAAACAACGACTTTTAGCAACGACTAAAGGTGTTGTGATGGATGGAAGAGATATTGGGACTGCTGTGTTACCAGATGCAGAATTAAAAATCTTCATGACTGCTTCAGTGGAAGAACGTGCGGCTAGGCGTTTTGCAGAAAACAATACGCGAGGGATTCATCGATCAATGGAGGAACTGTGTCAAGATATCGCTACTCGCGATAAAGCAGATACGGAACGAAAAGCTTCTCCGTTAAAACAAGCTAGCGATGCGGTCTTTATCGATACTACTTCAATGACAATTGAAGAAGTTGCAGATACTATAATTCAACATGCAGAAAAGAGGAAGCAACGATGAACTTATATCCTCTTGGCAAGGCACTTTGCGCGGCTATACTGAAACCGTTTTACAGAATCAAAGTTGTTGGGAAAGAGAACTTTCCAAAAGATGAGGGAGTACTTTTGTGTACGAACCATATTGACAACCTGGACCCACCGGTTGTTGGACTGACTGCGCCGCGTACTGTTAATTTCATGGCGAAAGAAGAACTTTTTCAATTGCCAATTTTAAAATCAGTGTTACCCAGCGTAAATGCTTTTCCTGTTAAACGTGGTCTTAGTGATCGACAAGCAATACGGAAAGCACTCGAACTTCTACGCTCCGGACAAGTGGTGGGGATGTTTCCTGAAGGTACGAGGAGTAAAAATGGAGAATTAGGGAAAGGATTAACAGGAGCTGGTTTTTTCGCATTAAAAGGCGATGCACTTGTAATGCCTTGTGCGATTATTGGACCCTATCGCCCATTTAAACAATTAAAAGTCGTATATGGTAGCCCAATTAATATGACACCATTACGGGAACGAAAAGCTTCTGCTGAAGAAGCAACAGAAGTGATTATGGCAGCCATTCAAGAGCTGTTAGAAAAAAATAGTTAACAAACAAGTTCAATTTTTTGTTTTTATGGGTAAATTCCAATATTATAGAGTTATGATTACAATGGAGGAGGACTACATATGACTGAAGAGATGAATGTAGAAGCAATGGATGGATATAATGAAGGAGATCGTGTGACAGGCAAGGTTACCAAGATTGAAGATAAGTCTGTCACTGTAGAAATTCCTGGAGCACCATTTGATGGCGTGATTCCAATCAGTGAACTATCTAGTCTTCACATTGAAAAGGCATCCGATTCTGTAAAAGAAGGCGACGAACTAGAGTTGTCTATAATTAAAGTTGAAGATGACGCGTTTGTGTTATCTAAACGTAAGGTTGACGCTGAGGATGCTTGGGATACACTTGAAGAACAATTTAATAATTCTGTGACAATCACAACTGAAGTTAAAGATGTTGTTAAAGGCGGATTAGTAGTGGATCTAGGAGTTCGTGGATTTATTCCGGCATCGCTTGTAGAAGACCACTTTGTCGAATCATTTGAAGATTATAAAGGACGTAACATGGAATTTAAAATTGTTGAAATGGATAAAGAGAAAAATCGTTTAATCCTTTCACATCGTGCGGTTATCCAAGAAGAGAAATCATCTAAAAAAGAAGAGATTCTAGAGAATCTTCAAGAAGGTGAAATACTTGATGGAACTATACAAAGAATCGCTTCGTTTGGAGCTTTCGTCGATTTAGGTGGAGTAGATGGACTTGTTCATATTTCCCAGATTGCACATGGTCATGTTGAGAAAGTATCAGATGTCCTAAAAGAAGGAGATTCTGTACAAGTTAAGATTTTGTCAGTAGATCGTGACTCTGAACGAATTAGTCTATCTATTAAAGAAACACTAGCAGGACCGTGGGAAGGAATTGAAGACAAAGCTCCTAAAGGTGCTGTACTAGAAGGCACAGTTAAGCGTCTTGTTTCTTATGGTGCTTTTGTTGAAGTGTTCCCTGGAGTAGAAGGGCTTGTTCACATTTCGCGGATTTCACATGACCATATTGGCACTCCTAACGAAGTATTGTCAGAAGGTCAAACTGTAGAAGTAAAAGTATTAGACGTCAATCCTTACGACAAGCGTCTTTCTTTAAGTATTAAAGACCTAACTGAAAAACAAGAAGACGCTTATGATGGCTATGAAATGCCTGAAGAGCCTTCTGGTTTCTCGATTAGTGACGTTATTGGCGATCAACTTAAAAAGTTTTCAAACTAAAAGGTTCGGCAACCTGTAACAACTGAATTGAAAGAGATGGCTCTTTTAAGAGCGCCATCTCTTTTTTTTGTGTATAATATGCATAAGATAGCTTGGAAGGATGTATGACTAATGAGTAAACCAACAGTAGCCATCGTAGGGCGCCCGAATGTCGGCAAGTCCACGATTTTTAACAGAATAGTCGGGGAACGTATTTCTATAGTAGAAGACGTTTCTGGCGTAACACGAGATCGAATTTACAGTTCAGCTGACTGGTTGTCCCACGAATTCAATTTAATCGATACAGGCGGTATCGTAATTGGGGACGAGCCTTTACACGTCCAAATTCGGCTGCAGGCTGAAATTGCAATTGAAGAAGCAGATGTAATTATCTTTTTGACTAACGGTAGAGAAGGAGTTACAGACTCTGACGAGCAAGTTGCGAAAATTTTATATAAGACAAAAAAGCCGGTAGTTCTTGCAGTCAACAAGGTCGATAATCCCGAAATGCGTGATATGATTTATGATTTCTATTCCCTTGGTTTTGGAGATCCGCATCCTATTTCTGGATCACACGGTCTAGGTCTTGGAGATCTGTTAGACAGCGTAGCAGAAAGCTTCCCGGATCCTTCAGAAGAAGTAATTGAAGAAGATGTAATCCGTTTTTCTTTAATTGGGCGACCAAATGTAGGGAAATCATCGCTTGTCAATGCTTTGCTCGGTGAAGAGCGAGTGATTGTAAGTGATATAGCTGGAACAACTACCGATGCTACTGACTCTTCTTACGAATTCGAAGGGCAGAAGTTTAAAATCATTGATACCGCAGGAATGCGTAAAAAAGGTAAAGTTTACGAGAACACTGAAAAGTATAGCGTTCTTCGTGCTTTGAAGGCGATCGATCGTTCGGATGTTGTACTAATTATTATTAATGGTGAAGAAGGAATTCGTGAGCAAGATAAGCGAATTGCTGGTTACGCGGAAGAAGCAGGGAAAGGAATTCTTTTTGTTGTAAACAAATGGGATGCTATTGAAAAAGATGAGAAAACAATGAATAAGTTTAATGATGATATTCGTAAAAACTTCCTGTTCTTAGATTATGCACCGATCGCATATGTGTCGGCAAAAACAAAACAACGTGTTCGCTCATTGTTTGATTTAATTATCACCATTAGTGAAAACCACTCAATGCGTATCCAGTCAAGTGTCTTAAATGAAGTAGTCGAGGATGCTATTGCAAGAAATCCAGCACCTTCAGACAAAGGAAAACGACTTCGTATTTACTACACAACTCAAGTTGCAGTGAGACCACCTGCTTTCGTAGTCTTTGTGAATGACACAGAACTGATGCACTTTTCATACGAACGATTCCTTCGCAATCGTTTAAGAGAATCATTTGGATTTGAAGGAACGCCGATTCGAATCATTACTCGGGCGAGAAGTTAACGAAACCATCGGAGAGGATGAGTAGTAGTGAACAAAGTTTCTGTGATAGGTGCAGGAAGTTGGGGGACTGCTCTTGCGTTTGTTCTTGCCGAAAATGGACATGACTGTCTGATTTGGGGAAGAAGAGAAGAGCAAACTACTGAAATAAACGAGCAGCATACGAACCAAGCATATTTGAAAAACTGTAAGTTACCCGTAACATTAAAAGCAAGTTCAAGTCTTCAGCGTGCTGTAGAGCATGCTGATATTCTAATTGTTGCAGTTCCTACAAAAGGGATGCGAGAAATTGGAGTGCAGTTGAACGAGATGATAAAAAAACCAAAGTGTATTGTGCATGTATCTAAAGGAATTGAACCCGATACGCTTAAACGAATCACTGAGATGCTAAAAGAAGAAATTCGTCCTGACGCACGTAGAGCACTTGTTGTCTTATCAGGACCTTCACATGCGGAAGAGGTTGTATTACGTCATCCTACTACTGTCACAGTCGCTTCAGACGACGCTGAGGCAGCTAAAGAGATACAGACGTTATTTATGAACTCATATTTTCGTGTGTATACCAATGAAGACGTACTCGGAGTAGAGCTTGGCGGTGCACTGAAAAACGTAATTGCTCTTGCTGCAGGTATTGCAGATGGTTTGGAATATGGAGATAATGCAAAAGCAGCATTAATTACGCGTGGTCTTGCAGAAATTACTCGCTTAGGTGTTAAGATGGGTGCCAACCCACTCACGTTTTCAGGGCTTGCGGGAATGGGCGACTTAATTGTTACAGCTAACAGTGTCCACTCACGTAACTGGAAAGCAGGAAACATGTTAGGGAAAGGTCACTCGTTAGAAGAAGTGACAGAAGGCATGGGAATGGTAATTGAGGGAGTTCGGACGACGAAGGCAGCTCATCAGCTTGCGAAGCAGTATGACGTATCTATGCCTTTGACGGAGGCGCTATATTCTGTTTTGTTTAAAGGTCATGAACCTAGAGAAGCTGTCGATTGGTTAATGAGTCGGGGTAAGAAGAATGAAACAGATGACTTTTCAAGCTAAGTCGATTAGGAGTTTCCTTCGATTTTAGTACCTATAAATTTAAGACTGGAAGGAATGACGTGCTTTGTCATCGTTGGATAAAATGTGGCTATCTTTCTATGCGATGGGTTTCATGATGGTTTCAATGGGACTTATCCATGTTAGCCGTACTAAATTAACAAATAAGTTTTTGAAAATCGGTTTTGCCATCATTGCATATGCACTTCTGACCTTCTCATTTTTTGCTATGATCTATCTCGTGTTCAACGGACCAACAGGAGGCGCATAAACCTATGAAACGTACAGTACTATTTTTAGTGGTTGTGTTCTCAATTCTGTTGTCAGGTTGCATGTATCCACAAGACGAAACAGAAAGTAAGCAAAAACCGTATGAAGATCAATTGGAAACTGTCCAAAAAGCAGTGGATGCGTACCAAACAGAATCGAATGGGTTGCTGCCGATTAAGACGCGAGATATGGAAATCGATCAATATATTAAATATCCAATCGACTTCACTAAAATTGTTCCTTCATTGACTGAGAAGATTCCTTCGAATGCCTATGAACAAGGCGGTATCTATCAATACGTCTTAATGGACGTAGAAGAAAACCCTACAGTAAAACTTGTGGATTTGAGGGTTGCAGAGCGTATTCGTGAGCTCATCCTTCGTAAAACTGTTAATGGCGTACTTCCATTCAAGAATGCTCTGCAAGAGGGTGCGAATGTCTATGAAGTGGATTTTGAAAAAATGGGGCTAAAACAACCCATAACTGTTGAAAGTCCTTATTCGGAAGCACATTTACCACTTGTAGTAGGTGGGGATGGAAAGTTTTATATCGATTATTCGATTGATCTAAATCGGATATTGGACAAAGAAAAGCCAAAGATAACGCCTGGCGAAGACATTCGCTACTTGCTTTCAGAGAGCAGTCCGATACTTCCTGCCTATTCGTTACCTTATACAGTAAATGAAAAAAATGAACCTATTTTCATGAAAACCTCCAACTAAACAAAAAAACGTTTCATGCTTTATGCATGAAACGTTTTTTGTTTTCATAAACTACTATGCGTAGAAAAGGAGGACGATGGAAATGAAAGAAGAACTATATGAAAACTTAGCGAGACGAACAGATGGCGATATTTATATCGGAGTGGTAGGTCCTGTCCGTGTCGGAAAATCCACTTTTGTAAAACGTGTGATGGAAGAAGTAGTCATTCCAAATATGAGTGATCAGGCGGACCGGACTCGCGCGCAGGATGAGCTACCACAAAGCTCTCCAGGACCCGTCATCATGACGGCAGAACCAAAGTTTGTGCCAGCGCAAGGAACCGCGGTTTCGATAGGGGATGGCGAGCTATCTTTCCAAATTCGTTTAGCTGATTGTGTTGGATACGTCATTGATGGCGTGAAAGGATACGAAGATGAGAATGGCCCGAAATATGTCCATACACCATGGCACAACGAGCCTATTCCTTTTGAGGAAGCTGCACGGATAGGAACTGATAAGGTGATTCGAGATCACTCGACTATCGGTATTCTGTTGACGACAGACGGTACAGTCAATAATATTCCTCGAGCTTCTGCAGAAGCCGCAGAGACTGAGATTGTGTCAAAACTGAAAGAGATTGGAAAGCCTTTTGTAATTGTATTGAACTCGAAAATGCCTGCTCATGAAAAAACGGTCCAACTTAAACAACGGTTACAAGAAGAACATGGCGTACCCGTTATTGCCATTAGTGCGGATCAGTTAAACGCCCAGGAAATCCAGCTGATTCTAAAAGAAGCACTCTATGAATTCCCAATCACTCATATTGATCTTCAAAAACCAGATTGGATGGATGTGCTTGGGCCAGACCATTATTTGAACTCAAATATTGATGAAATTATCAATGAAGGGTTTCTAGATGCATCTAAAATCCGCAAAGTTCAACAGCTTGCAGAGCGTTTGAATCAAGAGGATTATATCAAGCATGCAGAGGTTATTGAGGTAGATGCCGGTAAAGGAAGAGCAATCCTTGACTTAAAAATAGACGAACAAACATACTTAACGGTTTGTGAGTCTTACATGGATGCAGAAATGAAAACAAAGAAAGATTGGCTTCTATTCATCCAAGAAGCAGTCAAAGCAAAGAAGTCATATGATATGTTCGCTGAAGCGATTGAAACTGCTAAAAAGGATGGCTATGGGGTAGCACTTCCAACTATAGCTGATTTCCAGCCAACTCAGCCTGAACTTATTAAACAAGATGCATTTTATGGGGTCCGAATGAAAGCGACGGCACCTGCGCTACATGTTATTCGTATTGACATGGAAGCGGAGTTTGCACCGTTGATTGGTTCTGAGTTCCACAGCCATCACCTATTAAAAGAGCTTAAAAATGCGTATTTACATGATCGTGAAGCATTATGGGAGACGCAATTATTCGGTACACCACTACATGAAGTACTAAAAGAAAGCATACGTTTTAAAACATCTGCTGTTCCTGATAGTGCACGGAGAAGACTTCGTGAAACGATTGAGAAGATGGTGAATGAGGGCAATAAGGGCATGGTGACATTCATCGTATAACGAGTAAAGATCCGTTTTTAGCGGGTCTTTTTTTATGGAACTAAAACGGAGAAACGTGAGCATACCACAATATTGTTGCACCGCAGATTCGGTTATGTTACTCTTTTTACAGTGTTAAAGAGCTTTAACAAACGATTGAGAGGAGGTGAACGAGATGAACAAAACTGAATTGATCAACTCCGTAGCAGAAGCAGCAGAACTTTCTAAGAAAGATGCAACTAAAGCTGTAGAAACTGTTTTCGAAACAATCCAAGACGCTCTTTCAAAGGGTGAAAAGGTACAATTGATCGGCTTCGGTAACTTCGAAGTACGTGAGCGTGCTGCTCGTAAAGGCCGTAATCCTCAATCAGGGGAAGAAATTGAAATCGCAGCTAGTAAAGTTCCTGCATTCAAAGCAGGTAAAGCATTGAAAGATGCTGTTAAGTGATTCAATTACATAGAAGTCCGTCAGTCCGTCCGTAAAGGATGCGCTGGCGGGCTTCTTTTCCGTTTGCTGGCGATTTTGAAAGCCCTCAACTGTACTGAATCCAAGGAGTATGCTACTATTTTCAAGGACTAGATGTGCATCAGAGGAGGTTCAATCGATGGAAGAAGTGAACTTTAAGAAAATAGAACAAGCTGTCACAATGATATTAGAAGCAATCGGTGAAGACGCAAATCGTGAAGGCTTACAAGAAACTCCTAAACGCGTTGCTAAAATGTATGAGGAAGTATTTGCAGGAATGAACGAAGATCCTCGCAAATATTTTGAAACAGTTTTTCATGAACAACATGAAGAGGTCGTACTGGTGAAAGATATTCCTTTCCACTCCATGTGCGAGCATCATCTCGTTCCATTCTTTGGAGTTGCCCATATTGCATACATACCAAAAGATGGCGTTGTGGCGGGACTCAGCAAATTAGCCAGAGCCGTAGAATCTACAGCAAAGCGTCCTCAGTTACAGGAACGGATTACAACATCTGTTGCAAATGTCATGATGGAAATGCTTAACCCACGTGGAGTTTACATCATCATTGAAGCAGAACATATGTGCATGACGATGCGTGGAATAAAAAAACCGGGTTCAAAAACAGTTACAACAGCAGCGCGCGGAGTTTTCGAACACGACAATGTGAAAAGAGCAGAAATTCTGTCCTTAGTAAAGTAGGTTTCGGTCCTTTGCGGATCCCTATTTAACTGTGATATGATAGGTTAGATAAGAATGACGGGAGAGTGGCGTATGACTGCACCAGATTACATCATCATCAAAGCTAAAGAAGATGGTGTCAGCGTTATCGGGTTAACCCGTGGAAACGATACCAAGTTTCATCATACGGAAAAGCTGGATAATGGTGAAGTGATGATTGCTCAGTTTACGGAACACACATCCGCTATGAAAATCCGTGGGAGTGCAGAGATAACAACTGCACACGGGGTTGTCTCCAGTGAAGAGAGAGCATAAAAGCAACCTGCATCGTTCACTAGTTAGATGCCTTGGAATGGAGAAACGGTGATGAATAAACACGACTTGAATTCTATTGTAGGAAATTATATAAACAATCTGCAAGATGCTTTACGTGAAACCACTTTGAAAAGGGAAATTGGATCCTTTCCAGTCGATCCTCTAAAAGCCTTTTTTGTGTTGCTGCCTTTAGTCAACGAGGAAAAGAACGACGATAAACTGAAACAAATTATACTATCGCTCGGTTCAATTCACGCAGCGCTAGATGTGCATGATCGCATTCAGAGCGATCAGGCGACGTCAGCTGAACAACAACTAACGGTACTTGCAGGCGATCATTTTAGTGGAATCCATTATAAAGTCTTAGCGGAAATAGGGGAATTTGAATTCATTCGCGAATTATCCCAAACAATTGCACATATCAACGAACAAAAAACAGCACTCCATCACGAATCACACACGAGCAGTCCACTTTTAATTGAACGACTTACAGTCATAGAGACAGGATGCATCTCCGTATTTTACGAAACGTATGATTTCGTTCGCTATCGTGAACTTGTAGAAACAGTCCATACGTACATTCGTCTTGTTGATATGGCTGAAAAACCGGAACACCAAGCTTTCCAGCTAGATGATTCCACGATTAAACTAGCAATAGATCTGCTTCAGCCAAAGCTGGATCGGGTACTTGAGCACATGGACTTCTTACAACCAGTTCTTCAACAAGCGATTCAAGAACTAGTAAACCCAGACAATCGATAATTCGATTATTGAAAAGAGGAGATTCCACTTGAGTCAATCCAAGGAAGAAAAGGTCCATTCCGTATTTGAATCGATTTCAACAGACTATGACAAGATGAATTCTGTCATCAGTTTCAACCTACACAAAAATTGGCGATCAGATATTATGAAACGCATGAATGTCCAACCTGGCTCGAAAGCACTGGATGTCTGCTGTGGTACTGCAGATTGGACAATTTCCCTAGCACAAGCTGTGGGGGACAAAGGTGCCGTCACAGGGTTAGATTTCAGTAATGCTATGCTATCTTCAGCAGCCCCCAAAACGGACAAGTATCCGAACATTACTTTAATCCAAGGGAATGCTATGGCGTTGCCGTTTGAGGATAATATTTTTGATAATGTCACAATCGGTTTCGGGTTACGTAACGTCCCTGATTACGCAACAGCATTACGTGAGATGTATCGTGTTGTTAAACCCGGTGGAACAGTTGCGTGTTTAGAAACATCTCAATCGGAAATTCCTGGGTATCGACAATTATTCAGACTCTATTTTAATTACGTTATGCCTGTGTTTGGAAAAATGTTCGCTAAAAGTTATACAGAGTACTCTTGGCTTCAAGAATCTGCTGATGATTTCCCTGGTCGTGAGGAATTAGCGCAATTATTTAAGTCTGCTGGCTTTACTCAAGTGGATTATCGTCCGTATAGTGGCGGCGTAGCTGCAGGGCACATCGCGATCAAATAATAAGCAGGCGGGAGAAGGGAATCATCTTGGAAAAGTTGAAGGCAATGGCATTATATACAGACTTCCGGAAGGAACTCATCTATATTGAGAAAGAGCTTGAGAATGCCGTTCAATCGGATTCTCCGCTGATCCAGCAAGCATCAATGCATTTGCTGAGAGCTGGGGGAAAGAGGATCCGTCCAATTTTCGTATTCCTTTCTTCCAAGTTCGGAAATTATTCCATGGAAACAACCGCAAAAGTGGCGGTCTCCTTGGAATTGGTCCATATGGCCTCACTTGTACATGATGATGTAATCGATGATTCAGATATGAGAAGAGGCCGTAAAACGGTTAAAGCGAAATGGGACAATAGAATTGCGATGTATACAGGAGATTTCATCTTTTCTAGAGCGTTGACGTCAATTGGCGAGATTGAAATGGAATCTGTTCATCGACTTCTCGCTGAGACAATGCTTGAAATTTGTAAAGGTGAAATCATTCAATTTGATTATCAGAGAAGAACTGATCAGTCTTTCAGAGATTACTTGCGTCGCATTAAGCGGAAGACTGCTTTACTGTTGTCGTCAAGCTGTGAACTCGGAGCCCTTGTGTCAGACGCGGATCCAGAAGTAGTTCGCAGATTGAGAAACTTCGGTTACTATGCTGGGATGGCCTTCCAAATAGTTGACGATATTCTAGACCTCACATCGTCAGATAAACAGCTCGGGAAACCTGCAGGTTCTGATCTTTTAAACGGTCATTTGACATTGCCTATTTTATACATCCGCAATGAACCTGAATTTCAACCTTTTTTAAGGAAAGCTTTTGATGGGACGTTGTCCGAGAAAGAACGTTCGGCTATGTTAACGTACATTCGTGAGAGTGGTGCTATTGAAAAAGCAGATGCTGTCAGTGCTTTGTATTTAGAAAAAGCAACCGCTGAAATTCGTTCTTTACCTGACAGTGATGCTAAAAAAGCGTTCGAACAAGTCGCAGAGTTTTTAGCTAAGCGAACATTTTAAATACTCATAGAAAAAGAATAAATTGAAAGATCGCTTGACGTTTGGTACGATCAGTAGGGGTAACCCTGATCTGTCATTATGAAGGAGTGTAATTGAATTATGGAAAAAACATTTTTAATGGTAAAACCAGACGGCGTACAACGTGGTCTAATCGGTGAAATCGTAAACCGTTTCGAAAGCAAAGGATACCAGTTGGTAGGCGGGAAATTGATGACGATTTCTCAAGAACTTGCTGAACAACACTACGGTGAGCATAAAGAGCGTCCGTTCTTCGGCGAGCTTGTTGACTTCATTACTTCTGGTCCTGTATTCGCGATGGTGTGGGAAGGCGAAAACGTCATTACTACAGCTCGTCTTATGATGGGTGCTACAAACCCTAAAGAATCAGCTCCTGGAACTATTCGCGGTGACTTCGCAGTTACTGTTGCTAAAAATATTATCCACGGTTCAGATTCTCTAGAATCTGCAGAGCGTGAAATTGGCTTGTTCTTTAAAGAAGAAGAACTTTCTTCTTACGAAAAAGCAGTAAACAGCTGGATTAACTAATACGAAACAAAAGCAGCCAAGCGGATTCCGCCGGCTGTTTTTGTTATACATAATTGCTGGTCAAGGGGAGGTAAGGTATGTCGGACTATACAAAATTTATTACTGGCGTTAAACAGAAAACAGGTATTGACCTTTCCTTGTATAAAGAAGCGCAAATGAAACGAAGGCTTACCTCTCTTTACGAAAAAAGAAACTGTAAAGATTTCAACGAGTATTTCGAACTGATTCGAAGTGATCGGTCAATGATGGATGAATTCCTGGATCGAATGACGATTAATGTGTCAGAATTTTACAGAAACTCGCAACGGTGGGATGTTCTTGACAAAAAAATACTTTCACAACTTTTACAGAAGACAAAAAAGCTGAAGTGCTGGAGTGCTGCATGCTCAACTGGTGAAGAACCTTATACAATGGCAATGGTTCTGTCTAACCACGTCCCGTTGAAAGAAGTCGCAATCACAGCAACTGATTTGGATATGGGGGTACTGGAAAAAGCAAAAGTAGGGTTATATCCAGAGCGTTCCTTAAAAGAAGTCCCTTCTGCTATGAAGCAGAAATACTTCAAACAAGAAGGTCAGTTTTTCCAGGTTACCGATGATATAAAGAAAACGGTTGCTTTCAAGCAACATAATTTGCTTGACGACGCTTATGGGAAAGATTTTGACTTAATTGTTTGTAGAAATGTAATGATCTATTTCACTGAAGAAGCTAAAGATCAAATTTATACAAATTTCGCAAAGGCTCTTAAGCCAGGTGGCATTTTATTTGTTGGTAGCACTGAACAGATTTTTAGTCCGGAGCGATATGGGTTAGAATCCGAAGATACCTTCTTTTATAAGAAAATATAAAAAATCCGGACTTTTCCGGATTTTTTTGTTTAAACAAGTAGTCAACGTTCGTGTAGTTTGGTAAAGTGCTAACAATGGTTCGATTTCAGAACGTATCAAAAGGGGGATAACGGGATGAGAGTATTGACAGCAGGAGAATCACACGGTCCAGAGTTGACCGCAATTATTGAAGGGTTGCCGGCACAATTGCCGTTGACGGCTGAAATGATTACTAAAGAATTATCACGTCGCCAAGGTGGCCACGGGCGGGGACGTAGAATGCAAATTGAGAAAGATCAGGTCGTTATTTCTTCGGGTGTTCGTCATGGGAAAACGCTAGGCTCACCTGTAACGTTAACGGTCGTCAATGACGACTGGAAACACTGGACCTCGATTATGGGAGTTGAACCGCTTCCTGCGGATGTAAACCCTGAGGATATTAAGCGTCAGATTACACGTCCGCGGCCAGGTCACGCCGATCTCGTCGGTGGCATCAAGTTTGGTCATCGTGATCTTCGAAACGTACTGGAGCGATCTTCAGCTCGTGAAACAACGATGAGAGTAGCTGCTGGTGCTGTAGCGAAACAGTTTTTAAGTGAGCTAGGAATACATACTGTCGCTCATGTTGTTGAAATAGGGGGCATCGTAGCTGACTCTGGAGTCACTGCCGATCTCTCTATGGAAGATATGCGCATTCGTATAGAGGCGGATCCTGTGTACTGTGCCGATCCTAAGGTGTCTCAGACTATGGTTGCAGCCATTGATGATGCTAAGGACCGCGGAGACACGCTAGGCGGCGTCGTAGAAGTAATTATCGAAGGTTATCCACCCGGAATGGGAAGCTACGCACAATTTGATAAAAAACTAGACGGGCGACTTGCAGCCGCAATGATGTCCATTAACGCTTTTAAAGGTGTGGAATTCGGAATCGGATTTGAAATGGCAAAGCTTTTTGGTAGTGAAGTACATGATGAAATCGCTTGGTCAAAAGAACGAGGCTATTACAGAAAATCCAATCGATTAGGCGGTTTAGAAGGTGGAATGTCAACAGGCATGCCGATTATAATTCGGGGTGTCATGAAGCCGATCCCTACGTTATATAAGCCTTTGGAAAGTGTTGATATTGATACAAAAGAGGCATTCACTGCAACGATTGAACGTTCAGACCCTTGTGCTGTTCCCGCAGCATCAGTTGTCGCAGAACATGTCATTGCAACTGAACTCGCGAAAGTTCTCATTGAAGAATTCCGTTCGTTTGAAATGAATGGGCTGAAAGCCGATTTGGAAGAGTACCGTCTCTACGCAAAGGAGTTTTAAGCGATGCAACAACTCACCGTCAGTACTAAAACAGAGAGTTATGACGTTCATATCGGGCGACACGTCTATGAACTATTTTCCACAGATTATAAAGAACTGATGACGAGTGCGGATAAAGTCGCTATATTTGCAGACAAAACTGCCGCTTCATTTCACTTAAGTGAACTTGAACACGCTTTAAGTTCTTTGAATATTAAGTTCGTCATTCATACATTACCTGCCGGTGAAGCATGTAAGACCCCAACTAGTTTCTTGGGGTGTCAATCGTTCTTACTACAGCACAACTTCACGCGTAATTCGGTTCTTATCGCTTTCGGTGGTGGAGCGTGTGGGGATCTAACAGGTTTTGTCGCAGCTACATTCATGAGGGGTATTCGATTTTTACAGTGCCCCACAACTATTCTTGCACACGACAGCGCGGTTGGTGGGAAAACAGCGATTAACATGCCGGAAGGAAAGAATATGGTCGGTGCATTTCATCAGCCGGCGGGCGTTCTTTTCCAACCAGAATTTTTTGCTACATTGCCTGATCGGGAAATCCGATCAGGAATGGCAGAATTACTAAAGCATGCATTAATTTCCGATGCAATCTGGACGCAGTCTTTGCTGACGAATTCTCATTTCCCTTATCTTTCTTCTGAAAGCTTGCCACTTGAGTTACTTAAAGGGATTCAAGTGAAAGCTGATATTGTTGCCCAAGATGAATTTGAACATGGTATACGTAAATTTTTAAACTTCGGTCATACACTTGGCCATGCGGTTGAAGCGTATTATGGCTTTGGAAAAGTGAGCCATGGAGAGTGTGTTGTAATTGGTATGGCTTATAGTCTACTGTTAAGTGAAGCGTATGGTGAGATATCAAAGGAGTTCACGAATGACTTCATTCGATTTGCCATCCAAGCAGAGTATCCATTACAAGCAATCTGTAATGTTGAATTTAAACCATTGTTACAATTCATGAAAAAGGATAAGAAAGTCTCTTCAGGGGCACTAGTATTTGTTTTGCTTAAAAGTCCAGGTAATCCGTTCACTGAAACTATTTCTGAAAAGGAATGTGAAACAGCTTATCAAGAATTGATCCTACGGGTAAAGGAGGAAGTGTAAATATGACAGTAAGAGGGGTTCGAGGAGCGACGACCGTCGATCATGATGAGGAACAAACTGTTTTAGTAGCAACTGAACGATTAGTAGAGACAATGGCATCTGAAAACGGGATTGAAATCTCTGATATTGTTTCTGTTCTCATTTCAACAACTGTTGATGTGCAGTCTGCATTTCCAGCGAAAGCCGTCCGTACTATTGAAGGTTGGAATTTTGTACCCGTAATGTGTATGCATGAAATGGATGTAGATGGTGGTATGCCTCGATGCATCCGGGTTCTTATGCACATCAACTCTGAAACTCCGCAACAAGATATTATCCATATCTATCAAAATGAGGCTGTAAAGTTAAGACCAGATCTTAAGAAGTAATTTAACCTATAGGAGGAGTCAGCTATGAATTGGAAACCAGCACTAGCATCTATGAAACCCTATAAACCAGGACGTTCAATCGAGGATGTACAGAAAGAATACGGCATAAAAGAAATCGTTAAGCTAGCTTCTAATGAAAATCCATATGGGTGTGCACCGTCAGTTCGTAACTTGTTGAATGCACCAGACATTCAAGTGGAAATGTATCCAGATACTGCTGCTCCCCCGCTACGAACAAGACTTTCTGAAAAACTAGGGGTTGACGAGTCCTGCATCCTTTTAGGCAATGGTTCTGATGATATCATCACCATGATTTCTCGTGCATTATTGAACGGGGAGTCAAATACATTGATGCCAACGCCCTCTTTTCCTCAATATGCACACAATGCAAGGATTGAAGGTGCTGAAGTCCGTGAAATACCATTACTTGATGGTCAACATAATTTAGATCATTTTTTAACAGAAATCGATTCTGCAACAGCCGTCATTTGGATCTGTAACCCGAACAACCCAACGGGCGATCTCATACCTTCTCAGCATATTAAAAACTTTCTAGATCAAGTTCCAGAAACGATTTTGATTGTTTTGGATGAAGCCTATTTTGAGTACATAACCGATGGAAGCTATGAGGATCCGGTTACCTGGTTGTCGGAGTATCCGAATCTCATGATTCTTCGAACATTCTCCAAAGCGTATGGACTTGCTTCATTCCGTGTAGGATACGGAGTTGCTGCACCTGCTATTATTACCGAATTGAATAAGGTTAGAAATCCATTTAATACGAGCTCGCTGTCTCTCTTAGCAGCAGAGTGTGCGCTTGCAGATCAAGCATTTATCGATCAATGCCGTGAGGAAAATGATAAACAAAGGAAACGCTTTGAAGAATTTGCAAAAAGCCACAAGTTGCACATCAACCCTTCAGAAGCGAACTTTGTACTTATTGAAGTTCCGATGGATGCAAGTGAAGCAACAGATCAGTTAATGCAACAAGGCTATATTGTAAGAAGTGGTAACTTACTTGGCACTCCAAATCGAATAAGAGTGACGATCGGCTCGGAAGAACAAAACAGTGGATTCTTCAAAGCGTTCGAAACACTTATGACAAATTGAGGTTAATAGCATGACTACAAATGTATCTATAATAGGACTAGGTTTAATTGGAGGATCATTAGCGTTAGCGTTAAAACGAAATCCAGAAATCATTATCACGGGGTTTGACCGTTCTTATAAGTCGGCAGATGAAGCGTACCGAAGAGGCATTATAGACATCGTTGCCCCGTCTGTTAAAGTAGCAGCAAAGGACGCAGATTTTCTTATTTTTGCTGTTCCGGTGGCGGCTTCCACAGAGCTATTACAAGAAGCTGTTTCATGGGAGTTAAAAACATCTGTAATTGTTAGTGATACAGGAAGTACCAAACAACCTATAATGACAGCTGCGCAAGGGTTAATCGACAAGGGCATTACTTTTATCGGGGGTCATCCGATGGCTGGATCTCATAAAAGTGGTATCTCAGCGTCCATCGGGCATTTGTTTGAAAATGCTTATTATGTATTAACGCCTTCAGCGAACTGTCCATCAGATGATCTAGAGAGCATGAAGTCACTGTTGACTGTGACACAAGGCAAGTTGGCTGTACTTGATGCTTCTGAACACGATCAAATGACTGCCGTTGTTAGTCACTTTCCACATATTATCGCATCATCGCTTGTGAACTTATTAGCCTCTCAAGAACAACGACAACCTTTCGTCAGGAGATTGGCAGCGGGAGGGTTTCGTGATTTAACCCGTATCGCTTCTGCCGATCCTGTAATGTGGAGAGATATTACAGTTCAAAACAAAGAAGAATTGGTTGGCCAATTGGATCGATGGCTATCTGAAATGCAAGATGTGCGCGAAATGCTGAAAACCAATGATCCGACTTCAATCGAGCAGTTTTTTGATCATGCCAAACAGTTTCGCGATCAGCTACCTTCTGTAACACAAGATGCTGCCCAAGGTGCGCTATATATGCAATTCGATCTTCATATCGATGTACCCGATCATCCAGGTGTGATTTCCGAAATAACCCGTATTTTAGCATCTAAAGAAATTAGTTTGACAAATATTCGAATCGTTGAAACGCGAACGGACGTCTATGGAATTCTAGTTATTAGCTTCCGCTCAGCTACTGAACGGAACCAAGCTGCAAAAGTACTTGAAAAAGAAACCGAGTACTCTATGCAAATACTTTGACTGAGGTGGGTATTATGGGGAAAATGGATAGAATCACAGCTTCTTTTGAAGGAGGGGTCTTGAACGGCGTCGTTCAAGTTCCGGGGGATAAATCGATTTCACATCGCGCTGTGATGCTCGGTGCAATTGCTGAAGGTACGACGTCAATAAGTGGTTTTTTAGCCGGAGAAGATTGCCTATCAACGATTCGTATATTTTCACAGCTTGGAGTGGGGATTGAAAGAAATGGGACAGATGTTTCTGTGAAAAGTCCAGGTATTCTTAAATGGAAAGATCCTGTTAATCCATTAGATGCAGGTAACTCAGGAACGACAGCTCGGCTGTTACTGGGAATTCTTGCAGGTTCGCCTGTTACAGCGCAAATTTCAGGAGATCGTTATTTGTGCAAGCGACCAATGCGTCGCGTTACCACTCCATTAACTGAGATGGGAGGCTCTTTTAGTGCTGATAATGATTCTGGTACACTCCCTATTACAGTTACAGGAACTACTTTAAAATCGATGCACTACGAGATGCCTATTGCGAGTGCTCAAGTCAAATCTGCTGTTCTTTTTGCAGGGTTTTCTGCACAAGGTACAACTGTTGTTACAGAAAAAGCAGTTTCACGCGATCATACAGAAAGAATGCTTCAACAATTTGGAGCCAATCTTCTCGGAGAAGGAAATTCTGTCTCGATTGAAGGTGGTCAAACACTTAAAGCGTGTGCTGTAAAAGTACCAGGTGATATTTCTTCAGCTGCGTTTTTCATGTGTGCAGCCGCAATGGTTTCTGGAAGTGCGATTACTTTTAAAGATGTTGGTCTTAATCCGACACGGACTGGAATCATTGATGTTTTGAAAGAAATGGGCGCAAAGGTTACCGTTGAGCAGAAAGTAGAAGGCGAAGGGGAACCATACGGTACACTGACAGTAGAAGCTGCTAATTTGCACGCTGTGGAAATTAGTGGAGCTTTAATTCCACGATTGATTGATGAATTACCTGTAATTGCTCTGCTTGCAACACAAGCCGAAGGGGTAACCATCATCAAAGATGCTGAAGAGCTTCGAGTGAAAGAGACAGACCGAATTGAAGCAGTGTGCTCGGAATTACAAAAACTTGGGGCAATAATTGAACCTACACCGGATGGAATGCGAATTACCGGTCCAACAAAGCTAACCGGTGCAACCTTGAATTCCCATGGAGATCATCGATTGGGAATGATGGCTGCAATCGCTTCGTTAGTGACAGAAGGCTCTGTGCAAATTGAAGATGCCTCCTGTATCAATGTTTCCTATCCGGGATTTTTTGATCATCTAAATTCCCTGACTCAAATTGAAACACTAATGGAGTAAATTGTATACAACGTGTTAAAAAAGGAGAAACTATGGAACAGGTACAGCAGTTACAAAACATGATTGAACAAGGAAATCTTGATGCGGTTGAACAAATCGTTCTACAACTTACGACTAGTACGGAGTTTGACGAAGTCTATGACTGCGCTACGTTAATGATGGAGTATGGACTTGTTCCTCAAGCAGATCAATTGTACGATGCATTATTACAGCATATGCCTGATGCAGGACAGTTGAAAATTGATCGTGCAGAGGCAATGATGGCTCTAGGACGAGAAGACGAAGCACTTTTACTTTTGACTGACATCCATCAAGACGAAGAGGAGTATCTTCAAGCGCTTTTATTATTGGCGGATTACTATCAAACCATCGGAATGGCAGAAGTAGCCCTTTCGAAAATCAGCGAAGCAGAGGATCTTGCACCAGAAGAACCTGTCATTCACTTTGCAAAAGCAGAATTGTTACTGGATAGTGGAAAGTATGCGGAAGCAACGCGCCTTTATTTGAAATTGAAAGATAGAGGGATTGATGAATTCGGAGGCACTTCTATTGAGGCTAGAATTGCTGAAGCGTTTAGTGCAGGAGCTGCTTATGAAGAAGCGATTCCTTATTATGAGTCTATGTTAACGAAAGGGGATGTCCATCCAGATACACTGTTCGGAGCAGCTTACAGTCATTATCAAAGTGGAAACCCTCAACCAGCGTTACGTCATTTAGATCAGCTTATTGAAATGGATCCTGATTACTTTTCAGCTTATATGCTAGCAGGTCAAGCAAACCTTCTTCTGAATGACAATGATAAAGCGTTGGAATCTTTTAAAGAAGGAATCCTTCGGGACCAATTCGATAAAGAGTTGCATCTTGCTGCCGGTAAAGTAGCTTTGAAACTTGGTCAGCCTAGTGAAGCGGAACGATTATTAGGTGAAGCATTAGCGTTAGACCCTGAATATGTAGAAGCCCTTATATCGCTTGCGTCTCTATATGAACAGCAAGAGCAATATGAACAATTGCTTGAGCTCTTACAGGATGCTTCTGAAGAACTTTTGGAAATTCCATTGCTTGTAGCATTTAAAGCGTACGCCGAGGAGAATCTTGAACAGTACGGGGAGGCATACGATTCTTACGTGCAGGCATACACTGGCATGAAGGAAGATCCGGAATTCCTGGATAGATATGCAAAATTCTTATTAGAAGAGGGGAAACGAGTAGAAGCGATGAAAGTGGTAAAAGAATTAGTTAGTCTTGTACCGGATCATCCTGAGTGGTTATCGTTTCTAGAGGATCAGCAAGAAGAGGAGGCGTAAGATGGAAGCCATGATTCCTGTCGCTGCCAAAAAAGATTTCATTAGGTGGTTTTTAAAGCGCTATCGTTTAAAGCGTCGGGAATGTGTCTGGATTTTGAATTACTTATTAAGCCACGAGAAAATTTTGAGAAATGTTCATTTTACAGACGACGCACATTTTTGTCCGCGGGCGATGGTGATTTCAACAACAGATTCAAATGGTGTACCTTTCAGATTTTACAAAGGAAGTTTGATGACAACGGATGCTGAAAAGTCATTTCATGATCTACGATTGCATCCGGATGAAAAAATGTTCATTCAATTAAATTTCCTTAAGAGCAATAGTTCGCCTAACTATGCGAGTGTCTTGGAGGAGAACCCATATTTCCCGATGGATCAACAAGTGAGTGAGCGTGATCGCAAAATTGCTCAACAGTTACTGAATGAAAGTGTTTCTACGATGACTAAAGAAACATTAATGAGACATGTGGATGAAGCACTTGATGCTAATGATGAGGAGCAGTTTCTCGCTTTGTCTGCTATGATGAATGAACTGAAAGTATTTGAAGAGCGTTGACTCCATCGTATGGATGGAGTCATGTCTCTTTTTTTAGAGAGGTTGGATACAATGAATTGGAATGCGTCAGATATGAATTTGTTTTTACAACAAAAAGAGTACATAGACACATTAGTGATTCCGCTTATTAAAGTGGAAACAACTGAAGAGAGAATGAAGGCAAGTGCATCTGCAACAGACTTCCTTATGAATTTAGTGGATTATATTGAGCAACAATTTAAAGGTAGAATTATGATAGCGCCACCTTTTGCCTATTCTCCTTCAATAGAACTTCAGCAATGGGCTGATTTGCTATCGAATGACTTTAAAGGTTCTCCGTTCAAACATATTTTTTATGTAACGACAGATTCGGTCTGGACAAGCCTGGGTATTCAAGGGAAAGTACTATGGATGCCTGCCATTCCTATAGAAAATATGGATGATAGACTCAAACAATCAATTTTGGAAGATCAGCTTAAACAGCTTCTACCACAATTAACAGATGAGTGGAAGAAGTAGGAAATGTATAGAAGTAATTGTGAATTTTAATTGAGAAAAATTCATTATTTGTTCACAAACAGAAATCCGGTGTAAATGCAACGTTGAATTTCAAGTGGTGGTAGGATATTATAGATATGTCCTAGTATAACAATTAGCAAAAGTATGTCCGTTGGACTGACTTTGGAGTAAGAGGAGGGAAATTAATGAGCAGCAAAGTGTCTAGACGCCAATTCCTTAACTACACATTGATGGGTGTCGGCGGATTCATGGTCTCAGCAGCAGCAATGCCGATGATTCGCTTTGCAATTGATCCTGTTTTGGCATCAGCAGATGGTGGCGATTATATCCCAACACCACAAAAAGCGGATGAAGTTACTGAAACACCTGTCCGTGTCGATTATACGATTAAAGACCGGAAAGATGCTTGGTACAAATCAGACGTTTCGAACACTGCATGGGTCTATAAAGACGGCGATAAAGTCATCGCGCTTTCCCCGGTTTGTAAACATCTTGGATGTACAGTTAACTGGGCTGCAGACGATACGCACCCTAATGAGTACTTTTGTCCTTGTCATGGCGGTCGCTATGAAAAGAACGGAAAGAACATTCCCGGCACACCGCCAACTGGTCCACTAGATCAGTATGAAGTTGAAATTGTTGACGGTTTCGTCCACCTCGGTAAAACAATGCCGAACACACTAGTCTAATTAGTCAGGGGGTACAATCAAATTGATGAACAAAATTTATGATTGGGTCGATGAACGGCTTGATATCACCCCTATTTGGCGCGATATCGCCGATCATGAAGTACCCGAACACGTAAACCCCGCACATCATTTTTCTGCATTCATCTATTGTTTCGGAGGATTGACATTCTTCGTAACGGTAATCCAAATTTTATCTGGTATGTTCCTTACAATGTATTACACACCGGATATTGAAAATGCTTGGAAATCCGTTTATTATCTTCAAAATGAAGTTGCATACGGAGAAATCGTGCGTGGTATGCACCACTGGGGAGCGTCACTCGTAATTGTAATGATGTTCCTACATACATTACGTGTCTTCTTCACAGGTGCTTATAAAAAGCCTCGTGAATTGAACTGGGTTGTCGGCGTTCTCTTGTTCGTTGTCATCTTAGGTCTTGGATTCACAGGATACTTATTGCCATGGGATATGAAAGCTCTATTTGCTACAAAAGTAGGAATTGAGATTGCAGCTTCTGTACCGTTTATTGGTGAGTGGATTAAGATCCTTCTTGCAGGAGATTCAACGATCCTTGGAGCTCAAACGTTAACGCGTTTCTTCGCGATCCACGTATTCTTCCTGCCTGCAGCACTTCTTGGATTGCTCGCAGCACACTTTATCATGATCAGAAGACAAGGTATTTCCGGACCATTGTAAAACACGGAAATCCTTGATTTCTCACTAAGGAGGGAACAAGATGCAGCACGGAAAAGGTATGAAATTCGTTGGGGATTCACGTATTAAAGCGAATAGAATGTCCAACACACCTAAAGACTATTCCGAATATCCGGGTAAGACGGAAGCCTTCTGGCCAAACTTCCTCTTGAAAGAGTGGATGGTTGGAGCAATCTTCTTAACTGGTTATTTGATTATCACATTAGCGCATCCATCTCCGCTTGAGAGACAAGCGGATCCGACCGATACGACATATATTCCTCTTCCTGACTGGTATTTCTTGTTTATGTACCAGTTGCTGAAGTACGAATTTGCATCCGGTCCATTTAACGTCATTGGAGCTATCGTAGTTCCGGGACTCGCTGTTGGTGCATTAATGCTCGTTCCATTCATGGATACTTCAAAAGAACGTAGCCCATGGAAACGTCCATTACCAACAGGATTTATGCTTCTAGCATTTGCAGCTATCTTCTACCTAACATGGGAATCAGTAGCTAACCATGACTGGGAAAAAGCAGCAGCACAAGGTCAGATTGTTGAAGAAGTTGAATTCGATGAAACGGCTGAGGGTTATGAGCTTTATCAAGGTTCTAGTTGTATCGGCTGTCACGGTGATCAGTTCCAAGGTGGATTGGGTCTTCCACTAACAGACACTGGACTTGCACCTGAAGAAATTGAAAAAATTGCCCATGAGGGTAAAGGTGCAATGCCAGCTGGTCAATGGGATGGTTCTGATGAAGATTTGAAAACGATGGCTGAGTTCATCTCAAATCTAGGAAAAGAATAACGAAAAGGAGTCGGGAAACTGACTCCTTTTTCTATACATAGAATCGCATTCTGTAACGTGTGGAGTGATTAGGGTGCAATTGTCAATAACTTGGGTAAGGATGATATTATTTAATAAATCCTTCTTATGGATTTTATTGTTCATAAATATTGTTGGAACAGTATACGGATATGACTGGTATATGTGGCAGTTAGAAATAACAGATCCTATCTTTTGGATATTCGTGCCGGATAGCCCAACAGCAAGTTTGTTTTTCTGCTTTGTGATTATCGGCTGGTTGCTGAATACGAATTTCAAACTATTCGAAGCACTTGCAATTATTACTTTGGTGAAATATGGGCTATGGGCCGTAGTAATGAATTTATTAACTTTGAACGAAGTCGGTTCTATTGGTGCTGCAGGCTGGATGCTCATCTTCTCTCATGGAGCAATGGCACTTCAAGGTGTTCTTTACTGGAGTAAATATAGGTTTGGGATGATTTCAATCATAGTAGCTGCTGTGTGGACGTTGCATAATGACGTTATCGATTATGTCTTTGGGCAGATGCCGATTTATGGAGATCTAATGAGGATAATGGATAACATCGGCTACTTCACTTTCTGGTTATCTGTTGCTTGTATTTTACTGGCGGTATGGAATTGGAAACGTCGTCATAAAGTTGTAACAGAGCCAAACCTGCGCGCATCTTAAAAGTTGCGAGTCGCATTCAGGCACTCTAAAATAGAGAGTAGGGAAAGGGTGAGATACCGTTGAATTTCTTAGTGTATTTAGGCATCATTATTTTGTTGCCACTGTATGCACAGTTTAAAGTTAAAAGTACGTATAACAAGTACTCAAAAGTTCGTTCGACATCGGGTATGACGGGAGCTCAAGTTGCTCGTCTGATTTTGGATCATAATGGATTACAAGATGTGAAAGTCGTAGAAACACAAGGTGTGTTAAGCGACCATTACAACCCAGTTACTAAAATTGTTGCATTATCAAGCCAAAACTATCACGAAGCATCTGTCGCAGGTACAGCTGTAGCCGCACACGAAGTCGGTCACGCTATCCAAGACAAGGAAGCGTATGCATTCCTGCGTTTTAGACATCGCCTCGCACCTGTAGCAGGGATCACTTCTAACGCAAGCTGGTTCTTCATCATGGCGGGTCTGATATTCTCAAGCATGAATAGCTTACTCGGAATCGGCATCATCATGATGGCAGTCGGAGTAGTATTCCAGGTGGTTACATTGCCTGTTGAATTTAATGCTTCAAGCCGAGCAATGACTCAGATTGTCGAGCTTGGAATCATTCGAAACGAAGAAGAGCCTCATGCGAAGAAAGTGTTAAGCGCAGCTGCAATGACCTATGTCGCTGCAACCGCTGTCGCAGTACTTGAATTGCTTCGACTTGTTACGATTTTCCTTAATCGAGACTAATAAAAACGCCCCGCTGAGTTCAGCTGGGCGTTTTTTCATCTTGGTATCGGTTGTTTCTGATCGTCTAATGTAAATCCTTCTCCCATGACATCATGGACATCGGTAACTGAGACGAAAGCATGAGGGTCGACAGAAATAATTATATTTTTCATACGCATAATTTCATTCTTAGCGATGACACAATATAGAATACTACGATCGGCTTTCGTAAAATGACCATAACCTTTGAAAACAGTTACGCCTCGATCCATTTCAAGCGCAATCTTAGTAGCAATTGCATCTTGGTGATCAGATATGATGAAAGCGCCTCGAGCTGCATATGCACCTTCTTGTACGAAGTCAATGACACGTGCTCCAACGAAAAGTGCAACGAGAGTATACATAACGGAGCGATGATCCAGGTAAACATACCAAGACACGAGAATAACTGCTGCATCAAACATAAACATTGTCTTTCCGATACTCCAACCCCAATGAATTTGTGCGAGACGTGCGATAATATCTACACCGCCAGTAGTACCACCAAATCTGAAAATAATCCCAAGGCCTACTCCGACGAAGATACCCGCAAATAACGATACGAGGAACATGTCCCCTTCAAGATGGATATCGATTTGGTATTTCATGAATATCTTAAGAAAGACGGATACTGCTATTGTACCTACTACTGTATAAGTGAAAATGCGTTTTCCAAGCATTCTCCACCCAATGATGAACATCGGAATGTTAAGCACTAAGTTCATAATTGCAGGATCCCATTTAAATGCGAAAAACAGGATCAATGTAATTCCTGTGAATCCGCCTTCTGCTAATTCATTTTGAATATTAAAATGGACTAAGCCGAAGCTGAAAATAGCTGCACCGAGCACAATGAAGAACAGGTTTTTAAACTTTACATCTTTGAATAACTCCTTGAACATTCCATCACCTTCCTAAAAGCACTAGTGTTATTATCATGCATCCAATATATTTTGACAATAGGAAGATGAATGAATACGATAAGAAAAGAAAGGTGTGAGCGAACATGAGTGAATTGAAAACGATGAATTCGATGCAAAAAGAAGTGGATGCCTATATCTCAAGTTTTAAAGAAGGATACTTTCCACCAATGGAGCTCATAGCTAGATTGACAGAAGAATTAGGTGAACTTTCCCGTGAAGTTCAGCACGTGCACGGTATGAAGAAAAAAAAGAATACTGAAGCGATTAGTACGCTGTCTGAGGAAACTGGTGATTTACTATTTGTTCTCATATGTTTTGCCAATGCACAAGGCATTAACTTGACGGAGGCACTGGATACAGTCCTTAACAAATTTAAAACACGTGATGTAGATCGTTGGACGAAAAAGGAGGAGAGCAAATGACGATTCGTGTCGCTATCGCAGGAGCACGTGGACGAATGGGGAGTACGGCAGCAGCAGCAATCACTGAAGCACCTGATATGGAGTTTGTAGGTGCGCTAGACTACAAATATGATGGTTGGTACATAAATGAGGGCACGCTTATAGAGAAAGCACATGGAGTTCGGGTTTATACTTCATTGGCAGAGCTCTATCAAGCACATCAACCAGACGTCTTACTAGATTTGACTGATCCTGAAGCAGTATTCCCAAATGCACAAAAAGCTATAGCGTTAGGAATTCGTCCTGTTATCGGTACTTCCGGTCTGACATTAGAAGAAATCAATCAGTTACAACTGTTATGTGAGCAAAAGGGAATTGCATGCATACTTGCACCGAACTTTTCAATTGGAGCGGTTTTAATGATGAAGTTTGCCGCGCAAGCTGCCCACTATCTAGGTGACGTTGAAATTATTGAAATGCATCATGATCGGAAATTGGATGCACCTTCCGGGACTGCAGTGAAGACAGCTGATATGATTTCTTCTGTGCGGACGCCTCACTTACAAGGGCATCCAGACGAACAAGTAAATGCATACGGAGCACGAGGCGCGGATGTGCAAGGGATGAAGATTCACAGCGTACGTTTGCCAGGATTACTTGCTCATCAGCAAGTTCTTCTCGGTGGTGAAGGTGAATTGTTATCAATCCGTCATGATTCGTTTGACCGCAAAAGTTTCATGCCTGGCGTTCTCTTGTCGATTCGAGAATCAGTCAGACATCAAGACTTTGTCAATGGGTTGGAACAGCTTATATAAGCTGGGAAATTTTTAAGTAAGGGATGATGGGATGGAACGATTAAAAATAGGTGTTATTTGCTATCCATCCTTAGGAGGATCTGGAGTAGTTGCTACTGAATTGGCCATAAAGATGGCTGCAAAGGGTCATGAAATTCACTTCATCACGTCAAGTCTACCTTTTAGATATAATGAACCCCAAGAGAATATTTATTTTCATGAAGTGAGAATTGATGGTTATGCCGTGTTTAAGTATCCTCCTTATGATATTGCGCTTGCGAATCGTATAGGGCAAGTTGTCGAAGAACAACAACTAGATCTGTTACATGTCCACTATGCTGTACCTCACGCGGTCTCTGCAGTGTTGGCAAAAGATATGATCCAATCCGATATTGGCATTATCACAACCTTGCACGGAACCGATGTGACGATATTAGGGCATGATCCAGCTCTTCGAAACACAGTTAAATACGGTATTGATAAGTCAGACATAACAACGGCTGTCTCGGATTCACTGCGTACTGAAACAATAGAGTTAATTGAACCTATAAAAGATATTCAAACAATCTACAATTTCATTGATGAAGAAACCTATCATCCTATAGAGCCTGGTACATTGAGAGAAGATTTAGGAATTTTGGCAGACGAAAAAGTAATCATTCATATTTCCAACTTCAGAAGTGTTAAGCGTATTCCCGATTTAATCCGTGCTTTTGCGTTAATTGTTGAAAAGATTTCAGTCAAGCTTTTATTAGTTGGAGAGGGTCCTGAGGTGCCACGGATTCGACGGTTAGTCGATATGTTAGGAGTAACGGAGCGTGTAATCTTTACAGGTAAACGAGACGATTTACCTGAACTGCTATCGTTTAGTGACGTCATGGTACTGCCTTCAGAAAAAGAAGCATTCGGGCTCGTTCTATTGGAAGGATTTGCTTGTGGCGTTCCTGCAGTAGGCACTCTTGCTGGCGGAATCCCCGAAGTAATTGAAGATGGGGTCAACGGACATTTAGTACCAATTGGCGACCCGGAACAAATCGCTGAAAAAACACTTCATATTCTCTGTAATCAGGATGTCCATCAAATGATGAAAGAAAATGCGTTGGAAACAGTCCGAGGTAAGTTCGCTTCTGACAAGATTGTTGCTCAATATGAAAAGCTTTATTACGATTTGCAAAAGAAGGGATGCCCAAATGTTTGGAACTAGTCAAAGCCGAATAGTTATCATCCGCTTGAACAGAGCCGGTTACGAAGCCGTATTTGTAGGTGGTGCTGTAAGGGATTATCTACTAGGTAAAGAGCCCACAGATATCGATATAGCTACTTCAGCAACACCTGCTCAAGTGAAGTCTGTTTTCCTGAACACCGTAGATTTAGGAACTGAGCATGGAACTGTATTAGTGATTGAATCGGGAGAACCAATCGAAGTGACTACGTATCGAACAGAAGGGATGTATTCGGACAACCGTAGACCGGATAAAGTTCAATTTGTAACTTCACTTGAAGAAGATTTGAAAAGACGTGATTTTACAATTAATGCACTCGCACTTCGGTTGAATGGTGAAGTTGTAGATCCTTTTAACGGAAGAGCAGACTTATCGTCAAGGACAATTCGGGCAGTTGGACATGCAACAGAACGGTTTAATGAGGATGCACTTCGTATGATTCGTGCAGTTCGGTTTGTATCTGTTCTCGGTTTTCAGTTGGAAACGAGCACAAAAGAATCGATTGCTTGTTTATCACATAAGGTAAAAACGTTATCCGTTGAAAGAATTAAAACGGAATTCGACAAACTATTTAGAGGCGCATCTGCACAGCATGCATTACAACTTATTAAAGAGACTAGATTATCGGGCGCTTTGCCGTTGTACCCAGTCAATCATGAACTATGGATAAGCAGTGCGCCTTTTCGTAGCCCCATGGAAGGTTGGGCTTCGTTAATGGTAACGGGAAACTTCAAAGCTTCAGAAGTTGCACATGCGTATAAGTTGTCTAATAAAGAACGAATCTTTTTGCAAGCTGTACAGCATTTTTATTCAGTCCGGCAACAGCGAGCATATACAATCGAAGATTATTATAAATCAGATGTAATAACGCTAAATGTAGTAGAAAAGTTAATTGTCGAGGTTGACGGACAAAATGGCATCGAAGAAAAAACCATTGAGAAATCGATTGCGCGCTTACCAATCCATTCAAAACAGGATTTGGCTGTCAGAGGACAGCAATTGATGTGCTGGACCGATAAGAAATCTGGGAAATGGCTTGGGGAATCACTTCAAGCCATTGAAAATGCTGTTCTCCATCAAGAAATCTCTAATGATGAGAATGCGATAAAGGAATGGTTCTTACATGAATACCAACATAAAGAGTGAATTGCTGAAACGAATGGCTGGCGGGAAAGAACATCCAATATCAGGGCAACAACTGGCAGATGAATATGGAGTTTCACGTACAGCGATCTGGAAATACGTGAAGGAGCTTGAAAGTGAAGGTTATGAAATAGGGTCTATCCGGAAAAAAGGGTATTATTTAATTGACTCTCCCGATTCAGTCTCTTCTGCTGCAATACAGCAATACGTCGATAGCGAAAATTATGGTAAAACGATCCGCCATGTTGAATCGTGTCCGTCTACACAGCTTTTAGCACACGCAGAGGCTCAAAGTGGAGCTCCTGACGGTATGGTGATCATTGCAGACGAGCAGACTGCAGGAAAGGGTAGATTGTCTCGTCCTTGGTCGTCTGCCGCAGGAAAAGGGATTTGGATGAGTGTCATAACTCGTCCGAAACTTATGCCACAACAAGCACCACAAATGACACTTGTAGCTGCAGTAGCAATCGTCCGTGCAATTGAAGAACTGACAGACGTAACCCCTTCCATAAAGTGGCCGAATGACATCTTGGTGAAGGGACGTAAACTGACAGGGATTCTAACCGAGTTGCAGGCAGACCCAGATCGTGTCAAAGCCATTATTCTGGGGATTGGGATGAATGTAAACCAGCAGCTTGAGGATTTCCCTGAAGACATACGTGGTATTGCAACATCACTTAGTATTGAAGAAGGTAAACCTATCAATCGTGCTCAATTAACTGCGAAAGTGCTCAGCTATTTAGAATTGTACGTAACATTGTACGTTGAAAAAGGGTTTGCTCCTATTAAATTGCTATGGGAAAGCTATGCAGATTCTATTGGGAAGCGTGTTCGTATTTCTACGTTGCAAGAGAGCTATGAAGCGACTGCACGAGGTATTTCTGAAGACGGCCGGTTGGAAGTTGTACTTGATGATGGTACTGTCAAAGGAATCTATTCGGCAGACATCCATATTATCTGAACAATGAAAACCATTTGTCAAAATCCTAATCTCGGTGGTATAGTGAAAAGGAAGGGCGATATCATGATGAATCGCACCTGTAGAAACAAAGACGTACGACAATTGAATATTTCTGCCTTGATCATATTGACAGGGACGGAGGAAACCTATGACGATATCCTACACAACCCTTCTGTCTTCTTATGACCGGAAGGGTTTTTATGTTTTGGTTTTCTCCTAATTAGGAGAGGAGAAAGACTATGAAAACAAGTACTGATTTTACGCGTATGAAAGAAGCTGGTGAGAAAATCGTTATGATGACAGCATACGATTATCCGACAGCAGTTTTTGCTCAGCAAGCAGATGTCGATATTTTACTAGTAGGGGACTCACTTGGAATGGTTGTGCTAGGTTATCCATCGACAGTTTACGTAACCTCAGACGACATGATCCATCATGGAAAAGCTGTGAGGCGTGGTGCGAGGGACACGTTTGTTGTTGTTGACTTACCCTTTGGTACATTTAGAGGTTCATCAGATCGTATACTTTCTGAAGCCATTCGTGTATTTCAAGAAACTGGTGCAGATGCGCTAAAAGTTGAAGGTGCAGATGAAGTTGTCGATACGATCCAGCTATTAACAAAGACGGGAATCCCTGTAGTTGCTCATTTAGGATTACTCCCTCAATCTGCTTCCGTAACAGGTGGCTATAAAGTACAAGGTAAAACAGCGCATTCAGCACTCAAGTTAGTAGAAGATGCGAAGTTATGTGAACAGGCAGGAGCTTGCATGATTGTAGTAGAGTGTATCCCTCATCAGTTGACTGAAAAACTATCTGAAGCTGTATCCATACCTATTGTAGGGATTGGTGCAGGGGTGGAGGCAGATGGTCAAGTTCTCGTATTCCATGATTTAGTTAAGTATGGTGAGCATCGATTGCCGAAATTCGCTAAGGCATTTAGTGATGCAGGTTCTGTAGTTAAAGCTGGAATCGTCGAGTATGCAGATGCAGTTCGCAATAAAACGTTCCCAGATGAAAAACAACAGTTCACGATGAAAGAAGAAGAATTGCTAAATTTGTATGGAGGCGTATCTAAATGATTGAAAGAGCGTCTATGCAATACACGACATCCATCAAAAAAATGATGAGCTGGCAAAAAGAAATGAAAGCTTTAGGGCTGACAATTGGATTTGTACCAACAATGGGATTCCTTCATGAAGGTCATCTGAAACTAATTGAAGAGGCTAAAAAGAGTAGCGATTGTGTAGCAGTTAGCATTTTCGTAAATCCTACTCAGTTTGGTCCTGGAGAGGATTTTGAAGCGTATCCTAGAAGATTAGATGCAGATATAAGACTTGCTACTGAAGCGGGTGCTGATATTGTATTTTGCCCGGAAGTGAAAGAAATGTATCCAGTAGATGGCGGCATTCGTATTGTTCCTGGAAAATTAGCTAAAAAGATGTGTGGAGCATCGAGACCAGGACATTTTGATGGAGTCTTGAAAGTGGTATTAAAGCTCGTCAATATTGTTCAGCCAGATACAGTTTTCTTTGGAATGAAAGATGCGCAGCAATTAGCGATTATCGAAACATTTTTCAGGGATTTCAACTGTCCAGCAACAATTGTTCGTGTTCCAACTGTCCGAGATGAAGATGGGCTAGCAAAAAGCTCTCGTAATGTTAATTTGAGCACAGACGAAAGAGAAGATGCACCCATAATTTTCGAAACACTGAAGCATGCTGAAGTTCTTGTGCAAGAAGGTGTAACTAAAGAAGCGGTTGAAAAGTTTGTTAGCGATACACTGGATAATAAGACGTCAGGGAAAGTTGATTATGTATCGTTATTAACCTATCCGGACTTAGAAGCCCCAACGGAAACTTCTAACGACCTAATTATCGCGTGTGCTGTGCAATTTACAAAAGCGCGTTTGATCGACAATATTATTTTTAAGAGAGAAGGATAATGCTTTGTACCGTACAATGCTAACTAGTAAACTGCACCGAGCAACTGTAACCGAAGCAAACTTGAATTATGTAGGAAGTATCACGATTGATGAAGACTTGCTCGATGCTGCAAATATTCTAGCGAATGAAAAAGTTCAAATCGTTAATAATAACAATGGGGAACGTTTTGAAACGTATACGATAAAAGGTGAGCGCGGAAGCGGTATGATCTGTGTCAACGGAGCTGCAGCTAGACTCGTCCAGCCAGGAGATATCGTTATCATCCTTTCATATTCGCTCATGTCGGATGAAGAAGCGCAAAAACATGTACCAACCGTCCTATTGATGGATGAATACAATCACATCGAACAAACTATACAAGAAGCCCATGGGGTCATTGTTTAACAGATTAAAAATCGACTATCTAGAAGTCAGTTCATGCTGTCTCTCTGGATAGTTTTTTTCTATTGCTCAGTGCGTACCTTCCTTTACAGTCTTCACCTCGATATATGGTACAATCTGCAGTAGGAAACTGAAACAGGAAGTTGATGATTTCATGGAAAATCTAAAATTTGCAGTAGTCGATTTGGAAACTACCGGCCATTCCCCTGAAAAAGGAGACCGGATTATTCAAATTGCCATTATGTTCATTGAAAACGGCATTCTCACAAATGAGTATGTCCGATTTGTAAATCCAGACCAAAAGATACCTGTTTTCATACAAGAACTTACGGACATTACAAACGAAGATGTAAAAGATGCACCGCTATTCGAAGAAATTGCACAAGAAGTGAGAGACTTAGTAGAGGGGTGGATTTTTGCTGCGCACAATACAAATTTCGATTTACCTTTTTTACAAAAAGAGTTTGAGCGTTGTGGGATATCGAAGTGGCAAGGCAAACAGATCGACACCGTTGAATTCTCGAAAATCATGTTCCCCTCAGCCGTCAGTTATCGACTAAAGGAATTGACAGAGGAACTGGGTATTGAGCTGGCTGCAGCACATCGAGCAGATGATGATGCACGCGCAACAGCAATTTTACTATTAGAATGTATGAAAAAGGTTCAGGTGGTTCCTGAAAAAACTTTGACGCTTCTACACAAGCGCTCATTTTCATTGAAATCTGACCTATCGATAATTTTTTATTTAGCACTTGTAAGCTCCCGTGACCTCGAAATGGATACCCACTGTTCTCAATTCCGGGGAATTCCTTTTCGTCGCACCGAACTTATGCGGGATACGAAACCAAGAGGGGTTAAGTTTCCGGATAGTCAGACAGAGAAAGATCGACTACTCGATTTAGCCTATCCATCTTATGAATCACGCAGCGCACAACTCCAGTTTATGGATGCTACGTGGAAGTCCTTGCATGATGGAACGGAAATTATGGTGGAAGTCCCTACGGGTATTGGAAAAACGATGTCTTACCTATTACCTGCAGCAGTTCATGCAGTTGAAACAAACCAAGCAGTCATTGTGAGTACGTATACGAATCATCTTGCTGACAAAATCATGGCTGAAGAAATAGAAATTGTCTCTAAAGCATTATCAGTACCGATACAAGCGACTATTTTGAAAGGGCGTTCTAATTACATTTCCCTCTCTAAATTCGCTGAACTGTTACTAAGTGGTGAATCGAGCTATGACAATTTGTTTACGGAAATGCAATTGCTTGTATGGTTGACGGAAACGTTGACAGGTGACGTAAACGAGCTAAACCTTTCAGGTGGCGGAATGTTGTATATCGATCGAATTCGTAAGCGTAGTGCAAAGCTTGCTGAAGATGAGCAAGACGTTGACTATCATCAGATTGCGTTAGACAACTGCCGTCATGCTGATTTAGTGATTACAAATCATGCGTTACTTTTAAGTGATGGGATGAGTAAAGAACAACTAGTAGAAGAAGCAAGTGGTCTCATTATTGATGAAGCCCATCAATTTATACATGCAGCCTACAAAACCAATGAAGTGATTTTTTCATATACGAATTGGAAATATGTTATGGGGCAAATCGGTTCTGAATCGGAGGATTCAATCAACCGACGCATTGAAGGAGTTCTACTACAAAAAAAGGTACATCGTTCACGCTATCGATCTAATCTGTTGGAAGCTTTTGAGAAGTTTTCAATGTCATTTGATAGGGCCATTCAAGAACTTACTGGTCCAGAATCTATTCAAAGAGGACATGTAAAAGGCAGTCGGTTAAATATATCCTTAGCAGATATTCCTACACAACATGAAGTATTCACATCAGTATTTCATTCCTTGGGAGTTTTCATAAAAAACGCCAATCATTACGTAAACCCGTTGACTCCTATTTGGGGAAGTTTGTCTGATAAAGAACAAGCAATTGTTGCCGAATGGCAGTATTGGATTGATGAATTACGAGTTAAAATGGGTGAGTGGGTAGAGTTATTCTTGGAAGACGAAAAACAAGGGACGGTATGGATGGAACAAGATCAACGGAGTATTCCAGGAAGTCTTACGGTTATTAAAAGTCCAATCGATAGCGCACCTGTCGTGCGTCGGGCTTTAGATTCGTTATTCCAAGGAGAACGAGGAGTCATATGGACATCTGGTACATTATCAGTTAAAAGTGACGAACGCTTTGTTGCTAGGCAACTAGGTGTATCGGCAAACGTCCCAGTTATGAACTTGCTCGCCCCTGAACATTTCTATACAGGAGCTCAAATTTTCCTTGTCGATGACATGCCGAATATCCAACAAGTCCCTCAACATGAGTATGTGGAAGAAGTAGCAGAAGCTATCGTTCAAACGGTTATGGTTACAGAAGGTAGACTTTTTGTTCTCTTTACTTCTCAAGACATGCTCAATCAGACACATGAACTAATATCAGATAGCGGACTGTTGGAAGACTATGCACTAATTGCACAAGGAATTAGTTCAGGAAGTCGATACCGGTTACTGAAATCATTCCGTCAATATGAAAAAGCAGTTTTGTTCGGTACGAATAGTTTTTGGGAAGGTGTGGATGTCCCTGGGAATTCATTGTCTGCAATCATCATTGTTCGATTGCCTTTCTCATCCCCATCAGAGCCTGTATTTAAAGCGAAAACTGCACAGCTTAACAAGATGGGCAAAAATGCTTTCACTGCATATGCGCTTCCTGAAGCAATACTAAGGTTGCGGCAAGGTTTTGGAAGACTTATACGTTCATCAACCGATACTGGGTTTTTCATTATTTTGGACCGTCGGATTGAAACAAAATCATACGGAGTTAAATTTTTAGAAGCGTTACCCGATGTGCCAGTTAAAAAAGTATCACTCGCACGTATGGTAGATGAACTTAATAATTGCTATAATAAATGAGTCATACAGACATTGAGAAGACGAATTACCGTATTCTTCTCTAATACTGTATAAACCCATTTAAAGTGGGATGTGAAATTATGATCAACTGGATAAAATTTTTCATCATTTTTCTTTTCTCACTTGCGCTGACATTGACGATATTTGTCTTTTATAAAGCCTATCAACCCGCTTCCGAGTTGAAAGCGAATGCAACGAAGCAAGTTACGGATGCAGGGCTTTTAAAAGAGGTGGATCGCGCTGAAGTGTATAACGGAACTACATCCTTAACAGTAGTTTTTGGAAAAGACACTGAAGGTGTGGCAAAAGCCGTTTTTGTTAAAGAAAATGTGGAAACTGAAAAAGATCTTGAAGTGATTGTCCTAGATAAGGGGATCACCTCAAAACAAGCTGTGACGTCAGTTAAACAAGAAATGAACGTCAACAAACTCATCCATGTTAAACTAGGTATGGAAGATGACACTGCTGTATGGGAAGTTGCATTTAAAAACGAGGCAAACAGACTGAATTACGTCTACGTCTCTTTTTCTAATGGGCAGTGGAAAAAGCGTATTTTAAACTTATAGGAAGTGCTTGAATGCACTAGTAAAGGGAGCGATGGATTTGGCGAAGCAGTTAGCATCCAGAGTAATGACGCTTTCACCTTCAACTACTTTGGCCATCACAGCTAAAGCAAAAGAGATGAAAGAATCTGGTATTGATGTAATTGGTCTAGGTGCAGGAGAGCCCGATTACAATACACCTGAACCTATACTTGAAGCAGCTTGGCACTCTATGAAAGAAGGAAAGACAAAGTACACACCTTCAGGAGGGCTTCCTGCATTAAAAGATGCTGTTATTGGTAAGTTGAAGAACGACCAACACCTAACCTATACACGTTCTGAAATCATGATTGGTATTGGTGCAAAGCATGTGTTGTATACGTTATTCCAAACTATTTTGGATCCGGAGGATGAAGTAATTATTCCAGCACCCTACTGGGTGAGTTATCCTGAACAAGTCAAGCTTGCAGACGGAGTACCTGTTGTGGTTCAAGCATCTTCGGAAGCCGAGTTTAAAGTAACAGCGAGTCAAATTGAAAAAGCCGTCACAACGAAAACAAAAGCACTAATTTTGAATTCGCCAGGAAATCCTACTGGGATGGTTTATTCTGAAGTAGAACTAACAGCGATTGCGGAAGTTTGTCAACAACATGACATCTGGATTATATCAGATGAAATCTACGAAAAACTTGTCTATGGCTCTGCAAAACACGTATCCATTGCTACGTTGTCAGACGATGCAAAAGAACGTACATTCATCATTAATGGCGTGTCTAAGTCGCATGCGATGACAGGATGGCGTATTGGTTTCATCGCTGGAAACGAAGAAGTTGTCAAAGCGATGACAAATCTCGCAAGCCATTCTACATCAAATCCGGTCACAACTTCACAATATGCAGCGATAGAAGCGTATAATGGTTCGCAGGATGCTGTTGAGATGATGAGAAAAGACTTCGGTTCACGCCTAGAGCGTATTTATCCGCAAGTTCAGGCGATACCTGGTTTCCACACGGTCAAGCCTGAAGGGGCATTCTATTTGCTACCTGATGTTTCGGAAGCGGTGAAGCACACGGGTTACGAGAACGTAGACGCATTTGCTAAAGCTTTACTTGAAGAAGCAAACGTAGCCGTCATTCCTGGAAGTGGATTTGGTTCTGATGAAACAATCCGTCTATCTTATGCAACTTCAATTGATCTACTAGAAGAGGCTGTACGACGTATTGACCAATTTGTAAAAGAGAAATGGAACGACTGATTGAAATCTGACTAGGCATCTAATGACCTGGAAAAAATTTGGAGGCTCTTATGAAAACCATTATGATTCACGAAATGCCTGATCACGAAGGCGAACTAGTACGGATGGGTGCGTGGCTTTCAAACAAGCGCTCAAGTGGTAAAATTGCATTCTTACAATTACGTGACGGCTCTGGATTCGTCCAAGGGGTCGTTGTAAAAGAAGACGCTGGAGAAGAGCTATTTGCTACTGCTAAAGGCTTGACTCAGGAAACTTCTTTATATGTTACAGGAGAAGTTATTGTAGATGAACGCTCAAGTTTCGGTTATGAGCTCCAAGTAAAAGGAATCGAAGTGATTCAAGCGGCTGTGGATTATCCAATCACGCCAAAAGAGCATGGCACTGAATTCCTTATGGATAACCGTCATCTATGGTTGCGTTCACGGAAGCAGCACGCAGTCATGAAAGTTCGCGATGAGATCATCCGTGCAACATATGAATTTTTCCACATGAACGGGTTTACTAAAATTGATCCACCTATTTTGACGGGTTCTTCTCCTGAAGGGACTTCAGAATTATTCCATACGAAGTATTTTGATGAAGATGCTTATCTATCTCAATCAGGTCAGTTATACATGGAAGCCGCTGCAATGGCACTTGGGAAGGTATTTTCATTCGGACCAACATTCCGAGCTGAAAAGTCGAAAACACGTCGCCATCTAATCGAATTTTGGATGATCGAACCTGAGATGGCATTTATAGAGCATGCAGAAAGTCTAGAAGTTCAGGAACAATATGTTGCACATATCGTCCAATCAGTCCTTCAAAACTGTAAGCTTGAGCTCGAACGTCTAGGTCGTGATACATCTAAACTAGAAAAAATTCAAACGCCGTTCCCACGCATTACGTATGATGATGCAATCGAGTTCCTTCATAAGGAAGGCTTTGATGATATCAAGTGGGGAGACGATTTTGGCGCTCCACACGAGTCTGCTATTGCTGAGAGCTATGACTTACCTGTTTTCATTATCAATTACCCAATCGGTATTAAGCCATTTTACATGCAGCCGCATCCGGATCGCGATGATGTCGTATTGTGTGCAGACTTAATAGCACCTGAAGGTTATGGTGAAATTATCGGTGGATCTGAACGGATTCACGATTACGAATTGATGAAAAAACGTATCGAAGAGCATCAGTTGGATGCCTCTGCATACGAATGGTATTTGGATTTAAGTAAATACGGGGCAGTTCCACACTCTGGTTTCGGTCTAGGATTAGAACGTACCGTTGCTTGGATTTCTGGTGTTGAACACGTGAGAGAATCTATTCCATTCCCACGTCTTCTGAACCGTCTGTACCCTTAATAACGTAAGCAGGAAGGAGTTCGACATATGAAACAAGATGAACGGCTCCGGATGTGGATTGAGCAGGGGAATGTATCTATTCCCCAGCTTTTTTTTAACTCTTATAAAAAGCTAGGAATCACTGATACAGATGCTATGCTCATCTTACAAATGGAAGCCTACCATACTCAACATATTGAGTTTCCCACACCCTCCGATTTTTCATCACGCATGAATCTCACGGAAAACGAAGTCTCCCAAGTACTTCAACGATTGATGCAAAAAGGGTATTTGAAAATTGCGCAGGCAAGTGAGAATGGTGTACTGTTTGAACAATTTTCATTACTTCCGCTTTGGGAAGCAGTTTTAGATAGTACAATTAGTATTCAAAATGACCAGATTGAAGTGAAAGACAAAGAGGAAGAAGGACAAATCTTCCACGTTTTCGAGCAAGAGTTTGGCCGTCTGTTATCTCCCATGGAATGTGAAACAATTGCCATGTGGATTGATCAAGATCACCATGGAATTGAAATTATTAAAGCGGCATTAAAAGAAGCAGTCATCGCTCAAAAGTTGAGTATGCGCTATATTGATCGGATTTTGTTCGAATGGAAAAAGAAGAAAGTCACTACGCTATCGGATGTCGAAAAGCAAACAAAATCTTTCCGTTCTCCTCCGCAATCGATTCGTCAAGGTAAAGCACAAGGTACCGTAAAACGAGTTCCACTCTATAATTGGCTAGAAGAACGGGATAGGTGAATGATGTGTTAACTAAAACAGAATGGCAGTTTTGTTTAACTGAAATTGATAGGATGTTTCCAGATGCACACTGTGAGCTCGTTCATGGTAATGCTTTTGAGCTTGTCGTTGCCACATTATTATCCGCTCAATGCACAGATATTCTAGTAAACCGAGTGACAGCAGATTTGTTTAAGAAGTATAAAACGCCTGGAGATTACTTGGAAGTTCCGATTGAAGAATTGCAATCAGACATTCGTTCAATTGGTCTCTATCGAAACAAAGCAAAAAATATCCAAGCGTTATCAATGATGCTTCTCACACAATTTGGCGGGAAAGTACCTGAAGATCGTGACACACTTACGATGCTTCCTGGAGTAGGGAGAAAAACAGCAAATGTTGTCGTTTCTAACGCGTTTGGTGTGCCAGCTTTAGCCGTCGATACTCATGTTGAACGAGTTGCTAAACGACTAGGAATGAATCGCTGGAAAGATTCTGTTCTTGCAGTTGAAGAAAAGATTATGCGATGGACACCCCGGGAACAATGGACACAAACGCACCATCAACTAATTTTCTTTGGTCGATATCATTGTAAAGCACAAAAACCGAATTGCCCTGAATGTCCACTGCTTTCTATATGTCGTGAAGGGAAGAAGAGGATGAGTCGGAATGGATGATAAACAAGTAGTAGTAGTATCGAAAGATCTAATCATGCCTTATTTTGAAAAATGGGATGTGCTAAAACTTGAGATACAGCGTCGTTATGATGAAAAAGAAGAAAGCGCGTTAGAGTGGATGGCTATTGCAATAGAGAATTACGAGGAATTACTAAAAGTTTCCGCCCCGGCTGGTGGTACGGATAGACGTACTAAAATGGAGCCGTTAAATGGCGAAGAACGTCTGCAATTTGTAAAAGATAAAGTGATAAGCCCGTTTGCTCTAATTCAATTAAACTTGCTGTATACAGAATTACGTAAAAAAGTCGCTCGATTCATCAAAAATTAAAAAACAGCTACTTCGTTCACTTAGAACGAAGTAGCTGTTTTTGCTATTAGTTATCTTCAGATGTAGTTGTATCATTCGGTTTAGTTCCAGCTGGCTTTTGCGAACTAGCCGTATTTGAATCAGGTTTTTTTGGAGGGGCAGTGCTTACATCACCAGAGCTACCTTCCCCGTTTGTATCCCCGTTATTCCCCGAATTGGTTCCATCAGATCCATTTCCGTTTGTTCCGTTATTCCCGGAGTTATTACCGTTGTTTCCGTCATTGCCGTTGTTGTTGTTCCCATTGCCGTTGTTTCCATTGCCGTTGTTTCCATTATTGCTATTAGATCCGTTTCCATTGTTACCGTTATTACCATTGTTATTGTTAGTTCCATTTGATCCATCTGACTCACTATCCGAATCATCATTTTGACTGTCGTCTTCAATATTTTGGTCTGGCTCTTCTTGATCTTCTGGGTTTTCTTCAGGCACTTCCTCAGTTGCTTGAATCATCAATGTGGTAGATGCAGGAGAACTAACCAAACTGCCTGCTTTCGCTATGACATTGAAGGAATAGGTATGACCAGGCTCCACATTTCCGTACGTGTACGAATCATCATTAGACTCGTTCAATACTTGTGAGCCACCTCCGTCAATAGATACTGAAAGCGCGAAAGTTACATCTCCATCAAAATCATCCGAATCAGGTTCGTTATGATTCCAACTTAAATCAATTTCTTGATTATCTGCATTATATTCTGCTCTAAAGTCTGAAGGGGCTTCTAATTCAATCACTTCTTCAGGCTCTTCTGGTACGTAAGTACTTTCAGGAAGCGTACCACGCACAAACAATTCGTCGCGTTTTAAGTTGCTTGGCGTCGCGTTACTTGCTAATTGAAGAGGCTGTGATCCAACAACAATTGTCGCTTCTTCTACCGAGTTAGGGCGTTTAAATTCCTTAGGTGACTGAGCGGATGAAACTTCACTCATAACCTGTCGGAACAAATTCTTAGGCATGTTACGTTGTTCTTCTGCAATAGGGTCACTTCGTTTTTCGTGACCTCCCCAAACAGAAATCGTGAAGTCGGTTGAATACCCTGTAAACCAAACATCAGGAACACTGCCTGATTTAATATTATTCTGTTGTTTAAATTTAGCATCATAATTTGTCGTACCAGTTTTACCAGCGATATCAAGGCCTTTAATATTTGCAGAGTGTCCCGAACCATTCGTTTCTTTCAGAACGTCTCGCAACATATCTGTAATCATATAAGCTGTAGAATCTTTCATTGCAGAAACTGGATCTGGCGTTAGATTTATTTCTGTCTTACCATCACGCAAAATAATCTTTTTGATTGTGTGTGGTGTAGTGTAGATACCCTCATTACCAAATGCAGCGAAAGCTCCTGCCATTTGCTGGGTGGAGAAGTCATTTGCACCACCGCCAATAGCGTCAGACTGATCTAATTTTTTAATTGGCAGACCAAGAGATTGGGCGAATGAAAGGGCATTTTCAGTCCCCACTTCACCGAATGTTTTAATAGCCGGAACGTTACGTGATTCATAAAGCGATTGGCGCATTGTAATCGGTCCTTTGTATCGATCATCCACGTTATTCGCTTTAATACCCTTAGTTTTTTCATCTACAAGTGTCTGTCCTGTCGACCAGTTTAAATATTCAATAGCTGGGCCATAGTCCAGAATCGGCTTTATAGATGATCCAGGTTGTCGTTTTTGGTCACTTGCATAATTGTGGTTGTATAATTTATAGTTACGCCCCCCACCAACTGCGACGATTTCTCCTGTTTTTGTATCTAAAATTGTCATTCCTGCTTGGATGGATTCATCATCTCCGAAATTACTGTCATCTGCTAAAGCCTTTTCGACTGCTAGTTGTACATCGGGTTTTAAAGTGGTTTGAACAGTTACCCCTTCAGATAGAATATCCTTATAGCCAGCTTTCTGAAGGTCGTCCATGACAGCATCGATAAAAGCTTGGTACTTCGTATCGATTCCGTTTTGTCTTTTGTCTTCAGGTACTAAAGAAGCGGTAACTTGCGTTGCTTTTGCGCCATCCATTTCTTCTCTAGTAATTTTTCCGTGTTGATTCATAAGACGAAGTACAATATCACGACGTTTTTGTGCGCGTTCTGGGTGTTTAAAAGGATTATAAGCATTAGGAGATTGAGGCATTCCAGCGAGCATAGCCATTTCCGGTAGCGTTAGATCCTTCAACTTTTTCTCGAAGAAATAATCCGCACCTGTACCGAAACCATATTTGTTTCCGGACATAAGAACTTTGTTGAAATACATTTCAAAGATTTCTTCTTTTGAGTAGTTGTGCTCCAATTTAAATGCGAGCCAAGCTTCTTGAGCTTTACGTTTTAACGTCTTCTCGTTTTTCAAAAACGAGTTTTTAATGACTTGTTGCGTTAAAGTTGACGCCCCTTGTGAGCCGAATCCACTCTTGAAGTTGGCAAGTACTGCGCCTCCTAAACGCCAAAAATCGATTCCGTGGTGTTTGTAGAATCGAACGTCTTCAGTTGCGAGTATTGCAGCTTCTAATTCTTTTGGTATCTCATCGTAGGGAACAAATTCTCGTTTTTCAATACCGCTTTGAAAGATTGGTTTACCATCTGGAGTTACAAAGGTAGAAGATAAAGGATCTTTTAATAAATTCTCATCTAATTTAGGTGCTGTACTAGCGTAGTATGCAAATAGCCCTCCGCCTGCAATTAGGAATAGTAATCCTATTATGACGATTGCTTTAAATGTAGTCTTAACGAGACCTTTTTTCTTTTTTGGTGTTTTTTTATGTTTTCGTGACGATTTCTGTTCCGCTTCAGCTTGTTGTCTGCGAGCGGTTCTTGAATTTGGAGTGTTGTCCATTAGGATTCCTGCCTTTCGATTCGTTCACCGGTTGTTTCTTGTACAATACCGGGTAGAGCGCGTAAATAGTCGAGCCGTGGATGATATCCCGGTTGAATTTCAACAGACATATCTTCGATTTCAGCGAGTGTCATTGATTTTCTACCGCCAGTTAACATGCGTGTCCATTTTTCATGAAACTGTTCAAAGGGTATTATAAAATACCGATCTAACATAGAAAAACGGATAATCATAAAAGCGATGCCACCTTGCTCGTGTACTTGAGACATATGCTCAACTTGATGATCGTGTATATTTTGTAAAGGAAAAGAAGTTTTATTTTTCGTCTCCTTTGCTTCAAAATCGACATATTTTCCTTGCCAAACCCCGTTATAGTCAGTTGTTGAAGCAGTTTTAAAATAAGCTTCTGTAATAACTGCAGCACTTCTGGCAGGATAACGAACATTTACAATTTGAATGGGCACTGGCTTTTTATGGATGACTGCAAGGCCTCTGCTATTATAATACTCGTTACTCTCGTTCAATTCATCTTCCAGCGTTTTACCTCGATTACTAAAGGATATAGATGCTGGTTTGACGGCTGAATTAGTTGTGGTTGGGACGTATTTTTTGCCATTTGGATAACGAATCGCCAACATACTCACCTCACATCATCAGTGTATCATACCACATTATTGAGACGTCAAAACAAGTGACAGGTTGCAACTTTTGAAAATGACTGTAGATTACAAGAGGAATACACGTTCGTCCAAGTTGGAACTAAAGGAGTTATTTGATAAACTTATATATAGAAGTAGTAGAGAGGTGACAAGTATTATGAAGCTACACCAATTAACAGAACAATTACTTGAAGTTTGTGATGAATGCTTACTCCGGCATAGCGAGATGAGGAAAGAAGATCGTGAGCCTGACTTTTATAAAGAGGTTAAACCATATGCCGATTATTGGCATTCCGTGATAGATGAGTGGGACGCACTTGTTCAGCAATGGATTCGCACGAATCGACCCAAATATGTACGACCCATACAAATTTCAACTTTAAATGATTTAATGAAACAATTTACTGTCCAATCTTTTTATCAGAAAACAGGTAAAAAGCGCTTCGTTCAATCTATCCAATCCGCCAATTATACATTGAACACGGTGCGAATTGCGCTAGAGAAAGAGGAGGAGGGGTTTGAGGATGGCGAATAACGTAAATATCCAGTCATTTATCGACGAATTGAAAAAGGAACCTGAATTCTCGAGAAATGTAAAACATTATAAAGTTACAGAAGGTAAGGATGCGATTTACGCTCCATTTCCAGAAAAACTACATTCCTCGTTAATAACCGCGCTCTCACGTAAAGGAATACACCAACTTTATAGCCATCAACGTAAAGCGTTCGACTTTGCTCAACAGAAGAAATCATTTACAGCAGTCACGCCAACGGCTTCAGGTAAATCACTTTGTTATCACCTTCCAGTTTTGCAAAGCATATTAGAAAATGAGTCAACTCGTGCGTTGTATCTATTTCCAACGAAAGCTCTTGCGCAAGACCAACTGGCTGATTTGCACGAACTGATTGAAGCGAGTGGAGAGACCATATTAAGCTATACGTATGATGGAGATACTGCACCAGGACTGCGAACGAAGGTTCGTAAGTCGGGCCATATAGTGTTAACTAATCCAGACATGCTCCATTCAGGTATACTGCCACACCATACAAAGTGGGTATCGCTATTTGAAAACTTGAAGTATATCGTGATTGATGAGTTGCATACGTATAAAGGAGTGTTCGGTACACATGTTGCCCATGTGTTGAGACGCTTAAAACGAATTTGTGCTTATTATGGAAGTGATCCGGTATTCATATGTACATCAGCTACTATTGCAAACCCAAAACAGCTCGCTGAAAATTTAACGAATTCATCGATGGAGTTAATTGCAGATAATGGGGCACCTGCAGGCAAGAAGCACTTTCTGTTCTATAATCCTCCAGTCGTCCACGAAACGTTTGGCATTCGTAGAAGTGCTGTCTTAGAAGTTCGGGATATTTCATCCCGACTTTATAGGGAAGGAATTCAAACTATTATTTTTGCGAAAAGCAGAGTGCGTGTTGAAATGCTCGTCACTTACATGAAAGAGCTTACCAAAAAGAAATTGCTCGATGAGACGATTATGGGATATCGCGGAGGATATTTACCTTCTGAACGTCGCAAAATCGAAAAAGGTCTGCGTAACGGGACAATTAAGACAGTTGTCAGTACAAATGCGCTTGAACTTGGTATCGATATTGGTCAGCTCCAAGCATGCGTTATGACAGGTTACCCAGGAAATATTGCAAGTGCATTACAACAAGCAGGTCGTGCAGGTCGCAGACAAGACGATGCACTGATTATTTACGTCGCGCAATCGGTTGCTTTGGACCAATACATTATCGAGCATCCCGATTATCTATTAGGAGGTTCACCTGAAGAAGCACATATCCATCCAGACAATATCGTAATTCTTATGGATCACCTTAGATGCGCTTCTTTTGAATTGCCGTTTTCTGTTGAGGATCAGTATGCAGAGTTTGATGTTCAACAGTTGCTTGAATTTTTAGCCTCTGAAGGTGTACTCGTCTTGGCTGGAGAAAACTGGCATTGGATGACGGAGCGTTTTCCCGCAAGCGAAGTAAGTCTGCGTTCAGCTTCACAAGAAAACGTAGTAATTATTGATAAAACTCGTCCTAAAGAAACAACGGTTATCGGTGAAATGGATCGCTTTAGTGCAATGACGCTCCTACACGAAGAAGCGATCTATCTCCATCAAGGAACACAGTTTCAAGTAGAAAAGCTCGATTGGGAAGAAAAGAAGGCTTATGTTACAGAAGTGGACGTTGATTATTTCACAGATGCTAATTTGGCAGTTGAACTAAAAGTGATTAGTGAAGATAAAAAACAGCATTATCATAACGAAGAAGTAGCATTTGGTGATTTAGCAGTACTCGCTATTCCAACCATCTTTAAAAAGATTCGTTTTGACTCCCATGACAATATTGGATCAGGTCCTATCCATTTACCAGCTGAAGAGTTGCATACTTCTTCAACGTGGTTCGCATTTGATGTTCCGGAAGGTTGGACTGAGGCGACGCTTACTGATGCCATGACAGGAGCAGCACATGCCATGCAATCCTTCATTCCACTATTTGTGCAATGTGATATTACGGACATCCACGTTGTTCCTCAGGTAAAAGCGGTCCACACAGGTAAGCCGACATTCTTCATCTATGATAGTTATCCTGGTGGTATCGGTCTTAGTGAAAAGATGTATGATCAATGGAATGCATTACTCCGAAGATCCGCTTCCCATGTGAGTTCATGCCAATGCGAGGCGGGATGCCCCGTTTGTACAGGTCCACCGGATTCTGATATGAATCTGAAGCTAGGGGCAGAACAGCTATTGAAGAGTTTAGCGGGTGGTGACATGAGTGTCTTATGAACAAAATCTGCTGAAGATGAAAGGGATGTTGAAAAAGTCTACTACTGATACTGCATCCCGAACGGAAACTTCAAAGATTGTTCAAGCGCCTTCACCTAGTTATGAAGAGCAGTGGCTAGCAGCGGGCCTTGAGAAAGATACAAATACGTACGGTACAGTCTATAAGAAGGTCATTGCCTATGATGAAACGTATACACATGGTCACTATCAATTGAATGAGTTGACTGCAACACTAGAAAAATGGAAAAGCTCTGGTGAACAGCATCCGTTAGCGCCGGATCCGAATAAAAAATTATTATTTTTTGACACGGAAACCACGGGTTTAAAAGGAACTGGAACGCTGATTTTTCTAATTGGTCTAGTCGAGCAACACGGCAATGGCTTTAGAATGACACAGTATGTTCTTCCGGGTCCAGCCCACGAAGCGGCATTTCTCTATGCAACAGGATTATGGGGAAAGCCAGTTACATTAGTGATGTATAACGGAAAGAGTTTTGACATGCCCCAGCTAGACACGAGATGGACAATGAATCGAAATGTGCTTCCGCCTTTACCTAAGCATGACCAAATTGACTTACTTCATGGTTCAAGACGCATTTGGAAGAATGAGATGGAATCGTTCAAGCTCCCTGCTGTTGAAGAAGAGCAATTAGGTTTTGTACGCGAAGATGATATTCCTGGACACATGGCTCCTATTATTTATCAGGATGCTGTCAAAAATGGTCGGGCTGAATTATTAATGAAAATCTTACTTCATAATGAATATGATATTTTGTCTTTAGTTACGTTATATATACGTTCTACAGATCTTTTGCTACAAGAAAAACTATCGGGTAGTGCGATTAGTCAAACGAATATTGGGAAATGGTATGCAGATTTGAAATCAGCAGCCCGAGCATCGTATGTCTTGGAGCAAGTAATTCAAGAATACGGGACACAACATCCTACGACTCACTATCATTTTGGATTTCTTCTTAAAAAAGAGGGGAAACACAGTGAAGCATTAGAAGCTTTCGGGGTATGTATGACGAAGTCAATTGGAAGAGAACGCATTATTGCACTTGAGGAAATGGCGAAAATACATGAACACAAATTGAAAGACTGTACAAAAGCATTACAACTCAGTGAAGTTGCGCTAGGGTTGCTAGCTAAGGATGCTTCGTTACCGAGAGCATTTTCAATGCGCATGAACGCTGGATTCAAGAAACGGGAAATGAGATTGAAACGAAAGTTATTTCCCGGGCAAGCGCAGAAGTCGACAAAATAACACGACTAAACATGACGTTAGCAGACAGACTTGGACAGAATATGCTATACTTAGGACAGTTACCACTGACGGAAGGACGTTGTTGAATGGAAATAAAATTGGATTCAAAAACGATTCTTGAAAAAGAGTTTAAAACAGGCATGCGCGGTTACAACCAAGAAGAAGTAGATTTGTTTTTAGATAGTGTCATTCATGACTATGAATCTTTCAAAAAACGAATTGCTGATCTGGAACGTGAAAATGGAGAACTTCAAAATGAGTTATCTACTGTCCAGAAACGACCAGCGTCAAGCGCTCCTGGTACAACTAACTTTGACTTATTAAAACGTATTTCAAACTTGGAAAAAGCAGTTTTCGGAAGTAAGCTTTCAGGAAACGAATAACTTGAACCCCACTTGCCCTTGCGGAAAGTGGGGTTCTGCTGTATACTAATCAAGCCATGACGGAAATTCAGGTAATTGCTGCAGTGCTAGACACTGGAGAGGAAAGTCCATGCTCACACGGTACTGAGATGTCCGTAGTGTTCGTGCCCGGCCAAAAAATAAGCCGGGGCGCTGTTTACTCAGCTGACGGCGGAAATAATTCCTAAGTCCTTTTGGATATGGAAGACGTTTCCTGAAAAGTGCCACAGTGACGGAGCTGTATCGGAAACGGTACAGGTGGAACGAGGTAAACCCCGCGAGTGAGAAACCCAAATTATGGTAGGGGCGCTCTTCCGAAGGAAATGAACGGAGGAAGGGACAGACAATCGTCTGTAGATAGATGATTACCACCCTGAGTACGAGGTGCAAACCGTTTGAGTACAAGGGAACAAAACATGGCTTACGAATTTCCCGATGGTACCTACACGTATACATTCATGCTCTCCTGTTTTTATGGAGAGCATTTCTGCGTTAGAAAAAGGTTTTATCCATAGATAAGTTGTACATACAAGATAGTAGAACGTTGAGAGGAAGTGTCTAATCGATGAAAGAATATAAATTAGCAGCAACAGCTGCAATGGGGTTAGAAGGTCTCGTTGCAGAGGAAGTAAAAGCACTAGGATATGAGACTACGACGGAAAACGGAAAAGTATACTTTTCAGGAGATGCGCATGCCATCGCAAAGGCGAATATGTGGCTACGAATCGCTGACCGTGTCCGCATCATTGTGGGCGAATTTACAGCAACTACATTCGATGAGCTCTTTGAAAATACAAAAGCATTGCCTTGGGAAGACTTTTTGCCAGTGGATGCTACATTCCCAGTCGCAGGTAAATCCGTGAAATCGATTCTATATAGTGTTCCCGACTGCCAAGCAATTGTGAAAAAAGCGATTGCAGAAAAACTTAAGACGGTTCATGGCCGAGTTGGATTTTTAGATGAAACCGGCCCTCTATTCAAGTTAGAAGTATCAATTTTGAAGGATAAAGTGACCCTGACTATCGATTCAAGTGGTGCAGGATTGCATAAACGAGGATATCGAGTTGGACAAGGGGAAGCACCGTTAAAAGAAACGCTAGCAGCAGCTCTTGTAAAATTGACAAAGTGGAATCCAGATCGTCCATTTGTCGATCCGTTTTGTGGATCAGGTACAATTCCAATCGAAGCTGCCATGCTTGGGCAGAACATTGCACCAGGCTATAACCGGGAGTTTTTAAGTGAACAATGGCCATGGATGGCAGAGTCTGTCTGGGATCGAGTTCGAGAAGAAGTAGAAGACGTTGCGAAATATGACCGTAAGTTAATGATTACTGGTTCAGACTGGGATCCTGCGATGATCCGCGTTGCTGAAAAGAATGCTGCAGAAGCGGGATTCTTGGATATTATTAATTGGAATGTTTGTGATATCGCTGACCTATCACTTGAAGGTGACAATGGAATTCTGGTAGGTAATCCACCGTACGGAGAACGTCTTGGTGAATTAGAAGAGGCTGAAGACATAACCGCTACTCTTGGGAATGTTATGAAGCCTTATCCTTCATGGTCAGTGTACATGCTTTCTTCTTTGGAAAACTTCGAAACTATGTACGGTAAACGAGCTACCAAAAAACGTAAGCTTTTCAACGGATTCATCAGAACAGATCTCTATCAATTCTGGGGAAAACGTAGCTAAACAAAAACGATTAAAAAGAGAGGACTCTCCTCTCTTTTCTTATGTAGTAGAAAGGGGTTCGCTATGACCGGAAAGTTACCATTTGCACTTACACGTGACAAGACATTTTATGAATCGCTGAATGAATGGATAGGGGATACCCTGTACGATGAACTAACAGAAAAAGGGTTTGACTGCAGAGATGAACAGATCTATATGTCTTTTCAAATCGAACAAGCTCTTCGAGATAAAGAAGTTCTATTTGCTGAAGCGGGTGTCGGAACGGGTAAAACCATCGCTTATTTACTTCCTGCAATTGCGTACGCACGCTATACAGGAAAACCAGCACTGATCTCTTGTGCGGATGAAACACTCATCGACCAATTAGTAAAAGAAGAAGGAGATATCCGTAAACTTGGAGAAGCTCTGGATCTCACAATCGATGTTCGTCTTGCTAAATCACGTGATCAATACTTGTGCTTAAAACGTTTAGAAGAAATGAATCGAGCAGGTGAAGAGTACGCTGGAGACGTTGAAGACAGTCTTCCGGAATTCGTTTACGGCCCAGCTTCGTTAGCTGAAGTATACTCATATGGAGAGCGCTCGGCATATCCCGACTTGAGCGATGGTGAATGGGAAACGATTAATTACCATCCTATTCAACAATGCGGTGGCTGTGACTTAAGAAATCGGTGTGGTCAAACTATTCACAGAAGTGAATATCGAAAAGCATCTGATCTAATCATCTGTTCACACGACTTCTTCATGGAGCACCTTTGGACGAAAGAATCCAGAAAACGTCAAGGTCAATTGCCTCTACTACCTGACGTATCTATGGCAGTTTTCGATGAGGGGCATTTACTTGAATATGCGGCTCAGCGCGCTCTGACTTATGAAGTACAAGACAGTACACTACTCGGATTACTCGAACGAGTTATGACCGATGGTGTACGTGAGCAGACGCTGCAACTTATGGAACAATTGATGGAATGTCACGAATTATTCTTTGATTATCTTTCTGAGAGTGCGCAAGAAGATGGTGAGGAACGACTTACCATCGAGAAGTCACCTGAGTTGATTAGTACCGCTCGTAAAGCCGTTCGCCTTTCACATGCGCTATTGGAAGAGTTTGTGTTTGATAGTGAGCTATATGTAATTCCCGAGTATGATTTAAGAATGGTCGAAGAATATTTAGAGCAATATATTTTTTCACTAGAGTTATTTGCAGATAATGCAGAAGCAGTAGATTGGGCTGAAGATCGAGAAGGAGAATTAACACTCGTTATTATGCCAAGACTCGTCACAGATGTGTTACAAGAACGACTGTTTTCAGAGAAACTCCCAATTGTTTTCTCTTCTGCCACTTTGTCTGTCAAAAATGAATTTTCATTCCTGGCTAATAGCTTAGGGATTGATCGTTTCGTGTCGTTTTCGATTGAATCTCCATATGATTATGATGAAGTGATGGATCTTACGATTGAATCTTTGACATATGAGAGTAAGATGTCAAGACTGGTCGAGTTACTATGTGATGGAGAACAGACATTGGTGCTATTTAAATCGAAACAGTCTATGGAAAAGTTCCGTTCACAGATACCGGATGGTCTTCTACCATTTGCTGCGTTTGAAGGGGATAGAGAATTATCATCGATCGTCAAGGAATTCCAATCCAAAAAATGGTCGGCGTTCTTTTCTTATCATCTATGGGAGGGGTTAGACATTCCTCATGATGCGCTAACTAGGGTTGTCATCTATGACTTACCACTGCCCCCTTCAGATCCGTTGTTTAATGCAAAACGAAGCCATGCCGAGTCAGCATTTGAAGAAGTTGACTTACCGTATATGTTATTGCGATTACGCCAAGGCGTTGGTAGATTGATTCGTACAGCAACAGATTCAGGTTCTATTCATATATTATTGAATCCTGAAGAAACCAAGTTATTGCCAACTTTCGACTCGATTTTCCCAGTTACACCAAAGGTGATAATATAAATAGAAAAAGCAGATTGGCGATTTAGCCATCTGCTTTTTCTATTTATAAAGTTGAAACCGTAGAAGTCGATTATACATCGTCAATTGTTAACAAAACATTCGAAAGCGGAGCATCATTGAAGTTTAGTGGAAGTTTAAAGGCCTGTTTGAATCCATAATATTTCGTTTCTCCCGTTAAAACAGTTGGAGGGGAAATATCTAGAGTCATTTCGTCTTTCTCAAGGAGCGTACACAAATTACCTGCGACCATATTTCCTAATTCACCTGTAAAAGATTCTATCATTTCACCTTCAATTTTCATTCCAAACATAGCCTCACCAATCTGTGAAATTGTAGCTTCATTTGTATCGATAATAAGTCTTCCGCGAACATCTCCTAAAAGTGCAATGAGTACGCTTAGTTCTTTTTGTTCATATGGTTGAGTTGTCAGAGACGGAGGAAGAACGTTGAATTTTAAAGGTATTACAGCATTTAGTGATTGAATTGTACTGTTTAATATATGTTGAATTGTTAATGAATCAGTCATTTGGACACCCCTCTTGCATTGAATAATAGTTCAATGATACCACCTGGATACTTTAATGTATAGAGGATTATATATTTTTAACTATGAATTTTAGAATAGAGTGTGAACAAGAAATAATGGTATGATAGACAAAGTTCTATGGAGAAGGGATCGAAGTGTTTATGAATCAACATAAAGATTTTTTAGATGAAACTGCCATACTTGGTCTGCTATGTAAAGAAGATGGCGATCAGGAAAGGTACCAAAAGGCAACAATGCTTGCGCAAAAACTTGTTAAAAATGACTATACAATTGCATTTGCTGGTCACTTTTCAGCAGGCAAATCATCGATGATCAATGCACTAACAGGAGATGATCTGCTACCTTCAAGTCCGATTCCAACAAGTGCAAACATTGTCAAAATACATAAGGATGACGAAGACTATGCAATCGTTCATCGGCAAGATGGAACTTCGGTAAAAGTGATTGGGGAAGGGTTTTCACAAGCTGTTAAAACGATGAGTAAGGAAGGTACATCAATTGCATCCTTAGAAATTGGACATACAGCTTCTACATTACCTGAAGGAATTTCGGTCATGGATACACCTGGTGTGGATTCGACGGATGACGCGCATAGACTTTCGACAGAATCTGCGCTGCATTTAGCGGATGTTGTCTTTTACACGATGGATTATAATCACGTCCAGTCAGAATTGAATTTCCGATTCACTAAAGAGTTAATGAGGTATAACCCGAATGTCTATTTGATTGTTAACCAAATCGATAAGCATCGGTCCAATGAGTTAACGTTTGAGGAATTCAAAGAATCCGTCAGACATTCGTTTTCTCTTTGGGGAGTTGAACCGAAAGGCATCTTTTTCACATCTCTTAAACAGTTAGATATGGATGGTAATGATTTTGAAGCCGTTCAAGAAATAGTAAATGGATCTATCAAACACAGAGATGAAAACTTTCACCGCAATGCAGGAAATGCACTCACGCAGCTTACTGCAGAGCATATTGAGTTTTTAAAAGAAGAAATTAAAGAAACGAAGCAGGCTCACCCGGAGATATCAGAAGAAACATGGTCAGAACCTGGAGAACTTGAAGAGGAGACTCAGGAACTTCAAACTAAATTATCACTTCTAAAAGGTGATGCATTCCATCTGCACTTTGAAAAAGAACGAAAAGAATTGCTACAGAGTGCAACTTTGACACCTTATGAAATCAGAGAATTATTAAAAGGGTACCTAGAGTCCCAAACAAGTCATTTCAAAGTAGGTTTGTTATTCAGTTCTAAAAAGACACAAGAAGAACGTGATCGAAGAATCGTTGCACTCAGTGAATCTTTAGAGAAGCTCGCACATACTCAAATTGAAATTCATTTGCGCTCCTTAATGAAAAACGTATTAAAACAAGTTGGCTTGCTTACGGATGAGCGATCGTTGGAAATTGATGAAATGGATCTTACATTCAACTTCCGAGACATCACAACTTCATTAACGACGCCAGACATTTTGACAGGTGAGCTTATTTTAAATGCAGCAAGCCAAATGCGTGAAGCTGTATTGAATGTCTATAAAAAGAAAACCGATGATTGGAAAGTCCGGCTGTCAGACGAAGTAAAACGGGAAGGCGAACTTTCTTCAAAACGTTTGCAGACAGAACTCGACGAAGGGCAACAACAACTTTCCGTTATTCAGTTAGCGAATGCACGCATTGCTCATCTCCAAGTTTTCGAATCCAATGCAACGCAGCAATGGTCAACAGATGAAGTAGAATCTTTGGAACGCTTGAAAGAAGAGTGGCGTGTTCAAACAGAACCTGAAATTCTTAATGTTGAAGATCAAGAAATGGTTATAAAGGAAACTGAGAAGGCAACCCCTACAGAACAAGAAGATCATAAAGAGAGTCGATTTAGCGGAAATCATGAACTGATCATAAAGCGCGCGAAGCAAGTCGCAGATGAAGTTATTCATATACCAGGATTCAAAGATTTATCCGTATACTTACAGTCGAAATCTAAAAGGTTGGAACAACAAGAATTCACGGTTGCCTTGTTTGGTGCGTTCAGTGCAGGGAAGTCGTCCTTCTCAAATGCGTTGCTTGGCGAAGCGGTGTTGCCTGTCTCGCCTAACCCGACGACAGCAGCTATTAATCGGATCCGACCAACTTCAGACGTTCACAAAGATGGAACAGCAGATATCCACTTCAAAGCCCTTGAGCAACTAACCCAAGACACGATTACAGCGTTCGCTATGTTAGGTTTGACGATTTCCACAGTAGAGGAAGCATTTGAACGATCTGAAGAAGCGCTGCACATGAAGTTGGTTGAAGAATCCCTTCACATTCATAAATCGTTCATTCGTGCTTTCCAAAAGGGATATTCTTCGTATCGTGAACTCTTAGGGACAGTATTAACTGCAGAACAAGCTGAGTTTGTTCGTTTTGTTGCAGAAGAGGAACGTAGTTGTTTTGTAGAATCTATCGACTTGTATTACGACTGTGAACTTACTCGTCAAGGCATAACATTGGTGGATACACCTGGAGCGGATTCTATTAACGCTCGTCATACCGATGTAGCGTTCGAGTACATTAAAAATGCGGATGCAATTTTGTTCATCACGTATTATAATCATGCGTTCTCTCGTGCTGATCGTGAATTTCTCATTCAATTAGGGCGCGTGAAAGATGCTTTCGAAATGGATAAAATGTTCTTTGTCGTAAACGCAATTGATTTGGCTGCGAATGAAGAGGAAGCACAAGAAGTAAAAGGCTTTGTTGCGGAAGAGTTAGTGAAATTCGGTATTCGTCAACCACGCGTTCATGGCATCTCGAGCCTCCAGGCATTAGAAGCAAAACAGCAAGGTAAACGCGAGTCCAAAATGGATGACTTTGAAAAGCGTTTCTATTCATTTTTAGAACATGACCTAAATGCATTGTCGATTCAAGCATTAGATGAGGAAACAGCTAAGACGATCCAGCGTTTAGCAGACCTGATTGATAGAACCGAGAAAAATCGTGAACGTAAAGCTGAACGTTTGGAGGAACTAACTGTATTCGAACAGCGGGTAACTGAGCACTATAGGAAGAGCTTCGCACCAGTTCTTAAGAAAGCAGTCGAGGAAGAATTACGTGAACTAATTTTTTATATTCATCAACGTGTATTCTTGAGATTCCCTGATTTCTTTAAAGAAGGGTATACGCCGTCTCTATTTGTCCGCCATCAAGCTTCAGAAGCACTTCGAATAGCACTGGAAGAGACGTTAACTATGACAGGATTCGATTTTGCTCAAGAATTGAAAGTGACAAATCTACGTATGCTGACGTTTATGAAGAAACAAGTAGATGCCCGCCAACGAACAGAAATGCGCTGGCTTGCAGAGATGGATAATGCATTGTCTCCATCCCTTTTTGACACAAATGATGCGGCAATGTTGGCATTCAGTGCTCCATTCCAACAAATTGGACGTTTTAGTATAGTAAATCGACATTTTAGAAATGCTAAATCATTCTTTGAAAAAGGTGATCGGATCTCACTCCAAGAGCAATTAACCGAACTCCTAAAGAAAGATGCTACGACATATTTAGAACAACAACAGCAACGCTTGGCGGAGTGGACAACAGATTGGATTGAAGTCGCATCAAAAGAATTGACGGACCATCTTTTAATAGAAACTTTGGACCAATTGGATGCTGAACGTAGCTTATTAGATAGTAACGAACAATTATCTGAGTGGAGAACGATATTTAAACAAATTCAAACAGAAGGAGTTGTTACGAATGGACGTGTTTAAATCTATGGTGAATGAGCAGGCGAACGAACAGCGAAAATGGATTGACGCACGATTCTCCCTTCAAGACCCACTAGCTGGAGAGTTTGTCTATCGTAGCGGTCATATTAAAGGGGCGGTTCATTGGGATCTTGAAAAAGATCTATCTGATATGCAAACAAGTGGCGGACGTCACCCATTGCCAGATCACGATGCATTGACAGAACTGTACCAAAGAAGTGGTATAGAGTTGGATGACGAAATCATCATCTATGACAATGGCGGAGAACCGTTTGCGGCGCGAGCGTGGTGGGTGTTGCAGTATGGGGGATTTACAAACGTTCATATTTCCTTGGAAGGGTATGAAGGTCTAGTGGAAACAGGCGAAGCGTTTGAAACTGAAATCCCAGTTTTTGAACGTTCAAGTGTGCGACCTCAATGGAACGAATCCATACTTGCGTTAAAAGAAGATGTTAGGCAGCTTGTAGATGAAAAGAGTGAAGAAGTTTTGTTGGATGCACGGGCAGGTGAACGCTATAGAGGAGAGCATGAACCTTTAGATCCAATTGCTGGCCATATTCCTAGTGCGCAAAACTTCGATTGGGCGCAATTGGTGAAAGAAGGTATGTTCGAGATTGCTGGAGAAGGTATATGTCAGTTAGAACGAATGGTTAAGAAAGACCAGTCAGTTACTGTTTATTGTGGAAGTGGCGTGACAGCTGCACCACTTTACGCGATGTTGAAAGAGAAAGGCTATTCACATGTCCGTCTATATGCAGGGAGTTATAGTGATTGGATTTCTGAAGGGGATCTACCTGTTGAAACTAGTACAAATGAACAGGATGGTGCGTTGTGAAATATGCGTTTGTTAGTGATATCCATTCCTCTATGGAAGAACTTAAATTAGTCCTGCAGCAAATAGATTCTACAGCACCTGAATCGGAAATCATCGGTGTGGGTGACTTATTTGAGTGTACAATTGGAAAGAAAAAACTGGACGGCACGACCTATCCTTTATTAAAGAATGTCATGTTGAATCCAGTTGGATTTGAAGAACTTATTACGTTTCCTTCAATACGAGGAAACCAAGAAGAGCGCATTCAACTCATATCTGTTTCAAACGAACCGCTTCTTACAACAATCTCTGAGCTACCGGAACGAATGAGAGTGAGTGACGCACTCCTCATTCACGGACATCAGTGGCCCTATGACGAACTGCCACCGGAGCGAATCTTAATAGGTGAACCGCTCCTATTCCACGGACATACACATACATCTTCGTGGTCCGTTGATGGAAAGAAACAACCGTTTCAATTTTTCCAATCTATCAGTGTGCCTAAGACGTGCGTTGTCGTGAATGTAGGCTCCGTTATTGACCATACAGAATGGGTTTTATATGATGATAGCGATCGAACAATTACATTCATGAAAGCGAATATAGCTTAGTATTATTGCTGCTTGTGGATGGCTTGCCTTGCGAGTGCATCGGCTGCACGATTCGTATCATCAGCAATCCATTTTATAAAGAAGTACTCAAAGTTCCTTGTGAGCTCGAGTGCTTTTTTTAAATGTGGTTTATATAATTCGTTTTTCACAAATTCTTTTTCCACTGCTTGAACAACCAGTTGTGAGTCACTCTTAACAGAAAGGATACCTGTTGTAAGTTGTGTTGCTTCTTCTAATCCTCTTATAAGAGCGAGGAATTCCGCTGTATGATTATCGCAAGGGGGTATTGGTTCTGAGAACTTTAAAGAATGGCCTTCTCCAGTAATATAGATACCAATGCCGCTCTTACCAGGATTACCTGCACTTGCACCATCTGTATACAATTCAATCACGTGCTGACACCTCCTGTATAGTTGCATCCTCACCGCAGAAAACATACAATTAATATACTGTCTGATGGGAGGGGCATATGAAAAAAACTTCAGTTATTTCAGAAATAGATGAACTATTCGATATGTATTGTGAAGGATGTCTTGTGAAAAAACAATTGACAGAGGAGCGTGGTAAAACGGACGCTCATAAATTTTGTATTCAAGAATGCACGGTAGGTGACCAATTACGCTTTTTAGGATCTGAAATGAATAAATTAACAAAATAAGATCCCACTGATGGAATCAGAGGGATCTTTACATATTTAGGAAGAATGATCTGCTGTCGACACATTTGCCGCTTGAGGACCACGATTACCTTCTATAATTTCAAAAGAGACACTTTGCCCCTCATCCAGCGTCTTAAAGCCTTCTGCTGTGATGCCTGTGAAATGGACGAAAACATCTTGTCCGTCATCCGCTTCAATGAAACCGTACCCTTTTTCATTACTGAACCATTTGACTTTACCGTGGTACATTATTATTCCTCCTCGGCGTTAGATGTTTTCCCATTTGAGCAATGGTTACTTTTACTATACCTCAACCTATTATGAAGGTCAAACGTACTATCAGATTTTTTGAAAATCTATACGGTTCCGAAAAATCGTGTCTTTTCTCACTATGTCAATGAAAGAAGTAAGCATAATGACAAATTGTCTTTAACCGACCAATCGCTATGTTGTAATGTGAGACACAAACTAAATTGTTAAGAAAAAGGAGGGGATTTCGTGATATCTTACATTGAACAGTGTGCGTCTGAAACTAAAAAAGTATACGGAAAGTTTGATGCAAGTCATGACTATGATCACATATTGCGGGTTTTGCAAAATGCCAATGAAATCATGAAAGAAATGGGTACGGTCAATCGGACTGCAGTGGAACTGGCTGTGTATCTTCATGACATAGACGATGCTAAATATGCTGATGTGGTTGGTACTTCCGCTGCAGAAATTTTAAAGCATCTTGAAGTGCCTGATGAACTTGCTCAACTCGTGCTTACTACAATCGACTCGGTTTCGTTCAGTGGTGGAAATGCCAAACAACTTACGTCTCTTGAAGGAGCGGTCGTCCGAGATGCGGATCGTTTGGATGCTATCGGTGCAATAGGAATAGCTCGGACATTTGCCTATGGCGGTGCGAAAGGCCGTAAATTATACGACCCAAAAGAAAGTATACGTAAGGAGATGACAGAATATGACTACCGTTCTACACAAACTTCTTCTGTCACTCATTTTTATGAAAAGTTATTTCTGTTGAAGGATCTGATGATTACTGACACGGGTAAACAGATGGCCGAAGAACGGCATCGATTCATGAAACAGTTTATCAGTCAATTGGAGACTGAAACCGGTCTTTCGTTTTAATCCGAAAAGCAGGCATCACTCGACGAGGATGCCTGCTTTTCGTAGTGCTTCAAATGCTTGGTCAATTTGTTTAGTCGTTTCTGCCGTCACTGTGTGCAGATGTGTGTGATCTTCTGAAAGTGCCGATAAGTATACCGCTTTAGCAGCGTTGACTTTGGTGATGAATTCTTTCACTTCCATTCGATTTGAAACCATAATAGATGCTGTCAAATCTCCATACACCGGATGTTCAACCCGGACATCTTTGACAGTCACTCCATGGTCTACAAAAATCGTTAATTCTTCTTCGGTTTGGTTTGGTGTGTGCTGACACACTGCAATTTTTTCAACTTGACCTGTTCCTTGTTTTTCAGACATATATAGGTACCCTCTACTGGTTGCGACGATAGGTTCGTCTACTGCCTTCAAGAGGTTAATATCGCCTACGACGACTTGTCTACTTACACCGGTCTGCTCACCGATTTCTTTACCAGTCAGTGGCATAGTTGCTTGTTTTAAGAGTTGCAAAATCTGTGCTCTACGTACTTCACTAGGCGTCAATTTAGTTGCCATTCATGTATCCTCCTTTAATCCTAAAAATCATTTCTTCTTTCTAAAATCTTTTAATCGTTCATATATTGCTGCTGCTTTTTTCTCTTCACCTGCCAGAACGGGTGTATAGAATTGTATGGATGCTATGGAGTCTGGCAAATAGGATTGGTCTACCCAACCTCCAAAAGAACCAATTGGATGGTCGTGAGGATAAATATAGCCACCATGACCTAATTTTGAGGCACCTGCGTAATGAGTGTCCCGTAAATGCATTGGAATATCTCCCGTTTTCCCATTATGGATGGCAGCTGTTGCGGCATCCAGTGCTTTGTATGCAGAATTGGATTTTGAAGCTAAGCACATTTCAATTACGGCATTTGCGAGTGGTATTCTAGCTTCAGGCATACCTAGTCGAATTGCAGCATCAGTTGCAGCCAAAACCCGTTGCCCGACATCTGGTGCAGCCAGTCCTACATCTTCGTAGGCCATCACAAGTAATCTACGGTTGACGGAAACCAGATCTCCTGATTCAAGTAAGTGAGCTAAATAATAGAGGGCAGCATCGGTATCGCTTCCTCTTACGGATTTCTGCAAAGCAGACAACAAGTTATAATGATGCGAACCATTCTTGTCCCCGAATACCCCAATCCGACCTATCAAGTTTTCAATCAGCCAGTCTTCAATGACAATGGTACCGTCTTCTTCATCAGAAGCGGATACAAGAGACTCTAATAATGTCAAAGCTTTACGCGCATCTCCGTTTACCCCGCCAGCGATCAGTTCGACTTGCTCATCCGTAATGTTAATCTGTTGTTTTCCTAGACCTCTCGCTTCATCGTGTAAAGCTCTGTTAAGCAATGTCATCAAATCTTCTTTGACTAACCGTTCTAACTGAAGAATTTCTCCACACCTAGAACGAATTGCTGGATTGACATCGTGAAATGGATTTTCAGTAGTTGCTCCGATAAGAATTACTGATCCATTTTCAACGTGTGGCAGGAGCGTATCTTGTTGTAATTTATTGAATCGATGAATTTCATCCAAAAAAAGAATTACTTTTCCAGTGATACGCGCTTCGTCAACAACTCGCTCAATGTCCTTTTTACCAGAGGTTGTTGCGTTAAGGGGGATGAATGTTAGATGTGTGGAACCTGCGATGGCATAGGCAAGAGAAGTTTTTCCAATACCTGGATCACCGTAAAGTAACATAGAAGGTACGTGGCCGTTCTTAATCATCCGATAGAGTGCTGTATCTTTACCTATTACATGTTGTTGTCCTGCGATTTCATCAATTGTTTGTGGGCGCATTCTATACGCTAAAGGTTCATTGTGCATAGGATCCCTGCTTCCATTTAAGAATATTAGTTACGGATAAGTATACATGTCAGTAACTCTGAAGTCATTTCAAGGAAGCCGAGTGTCTGGATATGCTATACTATTTGAAGCAATTTCAAAAAAGGGACGATGGCTAATGAGAATTTCAACAAAGGGACGATACGGATTAACCGTTATTGTCGAACTAGGTAAACGGTACGGAGAAGGCCCCATTCCATTACGCAAAATTGCGGAGGAACAAACTCTGTCTGAGGCCTATTTAGAACAACTAATCCCACTGTTACGTAATGGTGGATTGGTAAAGAGCATCAGGGGCGCTTACGGCGGATACAAACTAACTAAAGAACCATGTGAAATGACAGCAGGGGATGTCATCCGGCTGCTAGAAGGTCCAATTCAATTAGTAGAAGGTCTTGAAGAAACAGACATGCCACAACAGTCACTTTGGGTTAAAATTAGTGAAGCAGTGAGAGAAGTTTTAGATAAGACTACTATTGAAGATCTAATACAAGACGAACGGAACCAACCTAAAACGGATGGATATATGTTTTACATTTAAAGGAGTTTAACGTATGAAATCACCTATTTACTTAGATCACGCGGCGACTACACCTGTTCGACCGGAAGTCGCTGCGTTATATATGGAAACTATGCAATCAGTTCCTGGCAACCCATCTAGTGTTCATAGCCACGGGAGAACAGCTAGGAAGGAAATTGACGATGCTCGTCACCAGCTTGCTCGTTCAATTCACGCAAGCGCTAATGAAATTATTTTTACTTCGGGCGGAACGGAAGCGGATAACTTAGCGATCTTTGGTGTTGCGATGAGTAGAAAACAGTTAGGAAAACACATTATTACAACGGCAATTGAACATCATGCGGTGCTAACGACATGTGAAAGACTACGGAAAGATGGATTTGACGTGACTGTTTTACCCGTGGATCGAAATGGTTGTGTTAGCGTTCAACAGGTCGAGGAAGCACTTCGTGATGACACAATACTTGTCACGATCATGTACGGGAATAACGAGGTTGGAACAATCCAACCAATCGGAGAAATTGGACAGCTCCTAAAGGATCATCAAGCCTTGCTGCATACAGATGCGGTTCAAGTGTACGGTGTACTTCCTATTCACGTAAATGAACTGCAAGTGGACTTGTTATCAGTTTCCTCACACAAAGTGAATGGTCCAAAAGGAGTCGGTTTCTTATTCCAACGAAAAGGAATCGAACTTCATCCAATCGTTCATGGTGGTTCACAAGAACGAAAACGAAGAGCGGGCACAGAAAATGTACCTGCAATCGTGGCGTTTGCTGAAGCAGTGAGAATCTCTTCGGATGAACAACTAGAAAATGCAGTGCGCTATTCATCTTTCCAAACAAAAATGATGGAATCATTCAACCAAGCGTCTATCGAATACCTGCCGACTATTGAAGAGGGCATTCCTGTATTGCCCCATATCTTTAACGTATCCTTTCCAGGAACGGATATCGAGTCCTTACTCGTCAATTTAGATATGGATGGTGTGTCCGTCTCAAGTGGATCTGCTTGTACAGCGGGAACTTTAGAACCAAGCCATGTGTTGCTAGCTATGTTTGGTGAGGATTCCCCTCGTCTAAGAAATTCAGTCCGATTTAGTTTCGGCTATGGCCTAACCGAAGAAGATGTAGTAGAAGCTGCATATCGAGTCGCAACTATTGTAAAACGGACAGTGAAATAACTCCATAAAGGGATGAAAACTAAATGAGAATTGAAAAAGAGAAAAAAGATACAAGAGTAGTAGTAGGAATGTCTGGAGGCGTAGATTCTTCAGTCGCTGCTTACCTACTCAAGCAAGAAGGCTACGAAGTAATCGGCATCTTCATGAAAAACTGGGATGACACAGATGAATTCGGAGTTTGTACAGCAACAGAAGATTACGAAGACGTAATTAGTGTGTGTAACCAAATCGGTATACCATATTATGCTGTGAATTTTGAAAAGCAATATTGGGACAAAGTCTTTACGTACTTCCTAGAGGAATATAAAGCAGGACGAACACCAAATCCTGACGTAATGTGTAATAAGGAAATTAAGTTTAAAGCGTTCTTAGAGCATGCAATGAGTCTAGGTGCAGACTTCCTTGCAACAGGTCACTACGCGCGAATTGCTGAAACAGATGATGGTGTATCTATGCTTCGCGGTGTAGATGAAAATAAAGACCAAACGTACTTCTTAAACCAATTGAACCAAGAACAGTTGTCAAAAGTCATGTTTCCAATAGGGGATATGGAAAAAAGTAGAGTTCGCGAGATTGCGGAAGAAGCTGGCCTCGCGACAGCGAAGAAAAAAGATTCTACAGGAATTTGTTTCATTGGCGAACGTAATTTCAAAGAGTTCCTATCAAATTACTTACCCGCTCAACAAGGTGATATGAAAACGATGACAGGTGAAAAACAAGGTCGTCATGATGGACTGATGTATTATACAATCGGACAACGTCACGGACTAGGCATTGGCGGTTCAGGAGAGCCGTGGTTTGTAATTGGTAAAAAGTTAGCAACAAACACGCTATTAGTCGGTCAAGGTTTCCATCATGATGCCTTGTATTCGGATAGTTTAACAGCAACAGAAGTTGGGTTTACGACTAAACGAACATTGCCTGAAGAATTTACATGCACAGCTAAATTCAGATATCGTCAAGCAGATACAGGCGTGACGGTTAAAATGACGGGACCAACAACTGCTGAGGTAGTGTTTGATAATTCCGTGCGGGCAATTACTCCTGGCCAAGCTGTCGTCTTCTATGATGGCGATGAATGTCTCGGCGGAGGAACAATCGATACTGTTATTAAAAATGGAAAAACACTCGACTATGTCGGATAAGGGAGATCTAATCATGGGACACAATGAACTAGCAATAGAAGCATTACAAGCGGGCAACTTTGAAAAAGCAGTTGCAGAATTTATCCAAGCAGCAGAAGAAGCACCTGATGATCCTGTTGGCTATGTCAACGTAGGAAATGTCTTTGCTTCAATTGGAGATGTAGAAAAAGCGGAGCCATTCTTTCAGAAAGCATTAACGCTTGATGGGGAAATGGGCACGGCGTATTACGGGTTAGCGAATTTGTACTTTAACCAAGAACGATATGATGAAGCGACAACACTTTATGAGAAGGCCATTTCGTTCGGTGTTCAAGAAGCAGATGCGTATTTTATGTTAGGGAAAAGTTTAGAGCGTGCTGAAAAAGGGCGTTTAGCTCTACCCTATTTACAGAGAGCTCTTGAATTAGCTCCTGAGGATTTAGAAATCCGCTTATCTTACGGCATCCTGCTTGCTAATGAAGGTGTTTACGATTTAGCTGAAGACCAATTCAAATCCATTCTGGAAGTAGAAACAGAGAATCCCGATGCTCACTTCAACTTAGGATTCTTATATGCGGTTTCTACAGAAGACAAAGAACAAGCGCTGCATCATTTGGAGCGTGCATATACGATTGACCCAGAGCATGTACAGGCGAGATATATCTATGACATGATTCAAATAGGAGCAGAAAACGAATCCGCTGACGAGTGAGGTGATCGAAACGTATGGAAAAAACCGATTCAGCAGTTCAAGAAGAACCTTTTTTAATTGGCAGAGCGGTCGTGACGATTTTCCATAACACGGATAGCTTATTTACGATTGCCAAATTGAAAGTGCGGAAAACAAATTGCTCTTTTGAAGGAAAGGAAATTGTCGTTAAAGGTAACTTTCCTAAACTTTCCGAAGACGAAGAGTATCGCTTCACGGGTAGACTTATTAATCATGCGACTTATGGTCAGCAATTTGATGTGAATACGTTTCAAAAAGAACTGCCTGCAACAGAAACAGGGTTAATCCATTATTTATCCGGAGACATGTTTCCTGGCATTGGACGCAAAACAGCCGAGACGATCATCAACCAACTGGGTTCTGAAGCCATTCGTAAAATTATGGAGAACGAAGAAGTGTTGGATGAAGTTCCGCGTCTCAACGCTGAAAAGAAAGCGACCCTTGTTTCTGTGCTGCGAGATAATCTTGGCTTGGAGCGGACGATTGTCCGATTGAACGAATGGGGTTTTGGACCGCAGGTCGCTATGCGAATTTATCAAACCTATAGGGAAGAAACAATCGAAAAACTTACTGAAAACCCCTATCGCTTAATAGAAGACGTAGAAGGGGTCGGTTTTCAGCGGGCAGATGAACTGGGCAGACAACTTGGGATAACTGGATCTCATACGTCCCGAATTCAGGCGGCAATTCTGCATACCATTAATACAGGAATTCTGTCGAGTGGTCACGTGTATTTGGAGGCCGTTCAAGTATTACCTGAAGTGAAAAAATTGTTGGAGTCGAGTCAGCCGGAAGAAATCCCTTTCAAGTTAATATCAAATGCAATTATTGAACTTGTCGATGAAAGTAGATTAAGTGCAGAGAAGCGAAGATTATATTTGCCATCGCTGTACTTTTCCGAGCTGGGGATTGCGTCAAAAATGGAACGGATCATGGAACAAGATCGAGAAAACACGTTTCCGTCCTCTGAAATGAGAAAAGCGATTGGTGAGACCGAAGAGCGCTTCGATGTTAGTTACGCAGAAACTCAAATCGCTGCAATTGAAAAAGCGTTAAATTCCCCTGCGATGATTTTAACTGGTGGACCCGGTACCGGTAAAACGACCGTCGTACGTGGAGTTGTGGAAGTATACGCTGAACTCCATGGGTTAACTCTGGACCCGAAAGAGTATGCAAAAAAAGAAGAACCATTTCCAATCATTCTTGCAGCGCCTACAGGTAGGGCTGCTAAACGGCTATCAGAATCTACTGGTCTACCCGCTATGACGATTCATCGGCTACTGGGGTTTACAGGGCAAGAAAAAGAAGAAGAGACTGAACGGGAAATTAAAGCAAGGCTTATCATTATCGATGAGGCCTCTATGCTCGATACGTGGCTAGCGCATCAATTGTTGAAGGCAATCGATGACGATGCTCAAATCCTATTTGTTGGAGATCAGGATCAGCTCCCTTCAGTCGGACCGGGTCAAGTATTGCGTGACTTTTTAGAGTCTGGAACGATTCCGGTTGTTGAGCTGACTGAAATTTACCGGCAAAGTGCGGGATCTACGATCATAGAATTGGCTCACGCCATAAAACGATCGGAGCCGCTAGGGGATTTAGCTTTAAAAACAGCGGATCGGTCTTTTATCCGCACCGATGCGGAGCAGGTGACGATTGCTGTCAGTCAAATTGTTAAGAATGCGTTAGCGAAAGGACAAGCCATTAAAGACATTCAAGTGCTTGCGCCAATGTATAAAGGACCTGCTGGAATAGATGCATTGAATAGCATGATCCAAGAAATGGTGAACCCGGCTGCGCCAGGTCGTAAAGAAGTAACTTTTGGAGATGTCATTTATCGGATTGGTGATCGTGTACTCCAATTAGTGAATCAGCCTGAAAGTAATGTGTTTAACGGAGATATGGGTGAAGTCATCGCAATTTTGAAGGCGAAGGAAACGATTGAAAAGAAAGATTTGATGGTCGTATCTTTTGATGGAATTGAAGTGACATATGAGCGGTCGGATTTGAATCAGCTGACCTTGGCCTATTGTTGCTCAATCCATAAATCTCAAGGTAGCGAATTTCCTACAGTGATTATGCCGGTTGTGCGGAGTCATCGTAAAATGCTTCGACGTAATTTACTATACACAGGAATCACGCGAGCTAAAAATTTCCTCATCCTATGCGGAAGTCCGACCGAATTTAAAGATGGTATCGCACGGATGGATGAACGTGAACGTCAAACGACATTGAAACAAAGACTACGCGGTGAAAGTCCCGAAACAGTCGAACCAGAGTCGCCAAAGGTGGAAGAGAAAGCAACCATCCATCTTGAAGCCTCCAATGAAACTGCAAAGGTAAATCCAGAAAGTAAGGAATTGCCACTCGTATTGTCTATGGAAACCGTGTTGGATGTGGACCCGATGGTGGGGATGAATGGAGAGAGCCCTTACGATTTTATGCAGAGTGTAGATTGACAACACTTTAAGACTTCCTTATAATCCATGTATAGCTTGAATACGAAACACTTTGATGGAGAAAGTATGCAGGATTGAGTGTGCAAAGAGAGGCTCCCCCTAGGGTGAAAGGGAGCTCGCACAAAGATTGCAGAAAGCTGCTCCGGAGTGCGGGAAAACCTCGCCGTATGCCGCGTTAAGGCAACTCAAGATGCCGAAGTCAACATTTTCGGCAATGAGGGTGGTACCGCGAACAATGCTTCGTCCCTTTTCAGGGGCGGAGTTTTTTTGTTTTTAGCTAAAGTCATTTCTAGCACTACTCGCAAATCAGAGCTTACTTATTAAATCGACTTCAAGGAGGAAATAATGATGAAATCACTTACAGCATCTGAAATACGTAGTCTATTCTTAGACTACTTTAAAGCAAAAGGGCATGGTATCGAACCTTCAGCACCACTAGTTCCAATTGACGATGCATCCTTGTTATGGATTAATAGTGGAGTTGCAACACTCAAGAAATACTTCGATGGACGTGTTATCCCCGAGAATCCACGTATTGTAAATGCTCAAAAATCGATTCGTACGAACGACATTGAAAATGTAGGCAAAACTGCACGACACCATACATTTTTTGAAATGCTCGGCAACTTTTCGATTGGGGATTATTTCAAAGAAGAAGCTATTTTATATGCATGGGAGTTCTTGACTCATCCTGATTGGATCGGATTTAATCCAGACTTGCTTTCCATTACGATTCACCCTGAAGACGAGGAAGCATACTCGATTTGGAAAGAAAAAGTCGGCTTGCCAGAAGAACGGATCATTCGTCTAGAAGGGAACTTCTGGGATATTGGGGAGGGGCCAAGTGGACCGAACTCTGAAATATTCTATGATCGCGGTCCTTCTTACGGTGATGACTTCTCAGACCCTGAGCTCTATCCAGGTGGAGAAAATGACCGCTATCTAGAAATCTGGAACCTTGTGTTCTCAGAATTCAACCATAACCCTGATCATACGTACACACCATTACCAAAGAAGAATATTGATACGGGAATGGGCCTTGAGCGTATGGCGTCTGTATTGCAAGGTGTTCCAACTAACTTCGACACAGATTTGTTCCTACCAATAATTGCAGCGGTTGAAAAAGTGTCAGGCGAGGCGTATGGAAAAGATGACGAGAAAGATACAGCATTCAAAGTAATCGCTGACCATATCCGTACTGTAGCATTTGCAATCGGCGATGGTGCACTACCTTCGAACGAAGGTAGAGGGTATGTACTGAGAAGACTCTTACGACGTGCTGTACGATTCGCTAAGCAACTAGGTATCGATCGTCCATTTATGTATGATCTCGTTCCGGTTGTTGCTGAAAAGATGGAAGACTTCTATCCTCAAGTGAAAGAAAAACAAGAATTCATCATGAAAGTCGTGAAAAACGAAGAAGATCGTTTCCATGAAACACTAACAGAAGGTATGAGTATGTTAACTGGTATTTTGGAAACTGCCAAAACTTCTGAACAACCTATCGTTTCTGGAGCAGACGCATTCCGTTTATATGACACATATGGATTCCCGTTTGAATTGACGGAAGAGTTCGCTGAAGAAGCAGGTATTGCTGTCGATGAGGCTGGGTTCCGAACTGAAATGGAAGCTCAACGCACGCGCGCACGAAGCGCACGTCAAGACGTCGACTCTATGCACGTTCAGACTGGTGTACTTGGGGACATTCATGAAACAAGTGAATTCATCGGCTATGATCAGTTGGAAAGTGAATCTAAGATTATTGTTCTCTTGAAAGATGGAGAAATGGTAGAGCGGGCACTTGTGGAAGATGAAATCCAGTTCATTCTTGACCGAACTCCATTTTATGCAGAGAGCGGAGGACAAATTGCGGATAAAGGAATGATCGCAAATGATTCGTTTGCAGCGGAAGTTCTATCTGTAAAAAAGGCACCGAATGGCCAGCATCTGCACACAGCAATTGTCCGTTCAGGTGAAGTAACTCCTGCAACGTTCGTGCGTGCGCAAGTAAATAGAACCGATCGTGCATTCACAGTGAAGAACCACACGGCTACTCACTTGTTACACAAGGCATTAAAAACGGTTCTCGGCGAACACGTTAACCAAGCTGGTTCCTATGTAGGGCCGGATCGCCTCCGTTTCGACTTCTCACACTTTGGACAAGTAACTAAAGATGAGCTTGAACAAATTGAACAAATCGTTAATGGTAAAATTTGGGAAGATATTACTGTGTCGATTGAACAAAAAGGGATTGCTGAAGCTAAAGATATGGGTGCTATGGCTTTATTCGGAGAGAAGTACGGTGATGTTGTACGAGTTGTCTCTGTAGGAGATTATTCTCTAGAGCTATGTGGCGGATGCCATGTTCAGTCTAGCGGAGAGATTGGTGTCTTCAAGATAGAATCAGAAGGCGGTATTGGAGCAGGAACACGCCGTATTGAGGCAGTTACTGCTAAACAAGCGTACCGCTCATTTAAAGAAGAACAAGCGGTCTTACTTGAAACTTCTGGACTATTAAAGGCGAATCCAAAAGAATTGGCAACTAAAGCAACTTCATTTCTTTCAGATTTTAAAGAAATTCAACGTGAAAACGATTCTCTTTCAGCAAAACTAGGCAACAGCCAATTGATCGATGTATTGGCAAATGCAAAGCAGGTTGATGACATGACTGTCATTGCTGCGCGCGTCGATACGAAAGATAACAATGCACTTCGTCAAATGATCGATGAGTTGAAACAAAAGGTTGAAAAAGGTGTGATTGTATTAGGTGCAGCTGCAGAAGGTAAAGTTATGCTTGCTGCTGGTGTTACGGAAGATTTGAAAGGTGAACAACATGCAGGTAAAATAGTAAGTCATGTAGCATCATTATGCGGAGGTAAAGGTGGCGGACGTCCAGATATGGCGATGGCTGGAGCTAAAGACGTCTCAAAACTTGATGAAGCGCTAGTTTCCGTGTATGATTATGTCAAATCTGTTTAACTGAATTCGGTTGCGTATATCGAGGCTTATCGGGTCTCGATATACGTAAACTGATCGGACAAATTGAAAGCGGGGTGTCGATTGTGAATTCATATGACAAAACGATGAAGTTCAATTTTCCTGAGGAATCGATGGAGCAAGAAGTCAAACAGGTGATGCTCCATGTCTACAAAGCGTTAGAGGAAAAAGGTTACAATCCCATCAATCAGCTTGTTGGCTATCTGCTTTCAGGTGATCCTGCTTATATCCCGCGTCACGAGGATGCTCGTAACATGGTCCGGAAGTTGGAACGTGATGAAATTTTGGAGGAACTTGTGAAGTTCTACATCCGTGAAAACGGGGGCAGCAAGAATTGAGAACAATGGGCTTAGATGTGGGGTCAAAAACCGTGGGCGTCGCAATCAGCGATGCTATGGGCTGGACAGCTCAAGGAATTGAAACTGTCCAAATTGACGAAGCATCTGGTAATTTGGGTATGAAACGCATAAAGGAACTTGTTAAAGAATATAGCGTCAGTTCTTTTGTAGTCGGACATCCAAAAAACATGAATAATTCAATTGGCCCTCGAGCAGAGGCGTCTGAACGGTATGCAGAGTTGTTACGTGGGAAATTCGATATGCCTGCCATCCTTTGGGATGAAAGGCTGACAACTATGGCTGCTGAAAGAATGCTAATTGAAGCAGATGTAAGTCGTAAGAAAAGAAAAACAGTTATTGACAAAATGGCAGCAGTCATGATTCTGCAAGGATATCTTGACTCAAAAATTACATGAGGTGATCAAATGGAACACGGTATGGAAACAATGACAATTGTAGATGAAAATGGACAAGAACACGTATGTGAAGTTATTTTCACATTTGAATCTGAGGATTATGGTAAGTCATATGTACTTTATCACGTACTTGGTGACGAGCCTGAAAATGATGATGAAGAAATTGAAATCTTTGCATCAAGCTTTGTACCTTCAGAAGACGGAGAAGATGGCGATTTAATGCCAGTTGAGTCAGACGAAGAGTGGGAAATGATTGAAGAAGTCTTCGGTACATTCCTAGACGAGCAAGACGAAGACGAAGGCGAAGAGTAAGCCATATGCGCACGGACGGAACGGTGCATACCGTTCCGTCTTTTTTCATTGCAGACATTCGGGTGTATACAACTAGCATGCCAGTGATACCATGAGAAAGAGGTGACCTTCCATATGGCGAAGGGTTCAAAGAAAGACGTGATGTTTGAGCGTATGCAAGAACAAAAAAAGGAAGTCAAAGTCGTCCGTAAGATTGTATTTTGGATTGCTCTTGTTTTGGTTTTCCTTGTTGCTATAGGTGGCTTTTTTGGCTATCGATACATAAAAAGTGCATTAGAGCCTGTTGAAGAAGAATCTGAAAACACTGTAGAAGTTGAAATACCAATTGGGTCAGGTTTGGATACAATTTCTCAGATTCTTGAACAAAAAGGACTTATAAAAAACGCGAAAATTTTTAAGTACTATGCAAAAATAAATAACGAGGCTGATTTTCAAGCTGGGACTTATGGACTTTCCACATCAATGACCCCTGATGAACTCTTACAAAGCTTGAAAACAGGAAGAGTCTACCGAACTCCTGTCTTTACAATGACCATTCCTGAAGGACTGACCGTTGAACAGATAGCTGAACGTGTTGAAGCGAAAACAACTATTAAAAAAGATGAATTCCTAGCGTATATTGACAATGAAGCGACGATAGAGAATTTGAAAGTGACGTACCCGGAGATCATTACTGATGAAGTGAACGATGAAAATATCCGTCATCCGCTAGAAGGATATCTATTCCCTTCAACCTATCCTTTTTACGAGGAAGATCCCCCAGTTCAGACAGTGGTCGAGACCATGATTGATGGAACGAAAGCGAATGTGATTCCTTATTTAGGAACCTTAGAAGAAAATAAGAAAAGCGTTCATTGGCTACTTACCTTCGCATCGTTATTGGAACGAGAAGCAACCGCTCAAGCAGATCGACAAACGATTGCAAGTGTATTTTATAATCGCCTTAAAGAAGGCATGCCTTTGCAAACAGATCCGACCGTGCTTTATTCACTTGGGGAACATAAGGATAAAGTAACGTTGAACGATTTGGAAGTAAAAAATGCATATAACACCTATCAAAATAAAGGATTACCACCTGGACCGATCGCAGCGCCGGGAGCGGCATCGATTGAGGCTGTTATTGATCCTTCAAAAACCTCATACTTCTATTTCTTAGCAGACGGCACAGGGAAAAACCACTTTGCTAAAACTTATGATGAACATTTGAAGTTGAAAGCACAATATATTGATGGAAAGTAAAACAGCTAGGATGGAGTTAGATTGATGAACAATTATGAAACGTATCGATTGAAATTTGAAACTTTAATTGATCCGCTAGTTAGAGAAATGGAAGAGTATGCAACAGAACATTTCGTTCCAATCATGGAGCGCAGTGGGATTGAAACTTTTATTGGATTATTAACAATTCAAAAACCCAAAACATTGCTCGAAATTGGTAGTGCGATCGGTTATTCCGCGATTCGGATGGCGCAGGCGATTCCTGAATTGCATATTTCGACAATCGAACGCGATGAGGATCGCCATGCACAAGCTGTATCATATATCGAACGTGCCCAATTAAATAATCGTATTTCTTTATTTAAAGACGATGCGTTAACATTTGAGCCACACGTTCTCCCCTTTACTGAGTATGATGCATGCTTTATAGATGCGGCAAAAGGGCAATACAAGAAATTTTTCGAGAAATATGAAGCGCTCGTTAAATCGGGTGGCATCCTTTATTGTGACAATATGTTTATGCATGGAATGGTGTTTTTAGAAGACCAAGATGTGCCTAAACGGAATCGAACTATGATCCGTAACTTAAAAGCATTTACGGAATGGATTATGGAGAATCCTGCGTATGAAACTTCCTTACTACCTGTAGGAGACGGAATTTTAATCGCTCGTAAACTTTAAATTATTCGATTAACTACAGAGGAGGAATGAGGAAGATGGGAACGCAAAAACCTTTAATTATTGGTATTGCTGGCGGCTCAGGCTCAGGTAAAACAAGTGTTACGAAAAAAATTCATCACGTCTTTCAAGAGCATTCCGTTGTTGTGATTGAGCAAGATTTCTACTACAAAGACCAATCGCATTTGAAATTTGAAGAAAGACTTTCAACGAACTATGATCATCCACTTGCTTTTGATACGGATTTATTAATTGAGGATTTAGAAAAACTGCTGATTCGTCAGTCTATCGAAAAACCTGTGTATGATTATGCATTACATACACGTTCATCTGAGAAAATTGCAATCGAGCCTAAGGATGTTATTATTCTTGAAGGTATCCTTATCTTAGAAGATAAGCGTTTGCGAAACTTGATGGATATCAAACTCTTTGTTGATACTGACGCGGATTTGCGTATAATACGAAGGATATTACGGGACATTAATGATCGAGGAAGAACTATTGAATCTGTCATCGATCAGTACATGAGTGTCGTGCGTCCGATGCACAACCAATTCATTGAACCGACGAAGCGTTATGCAGATATTATCATTCCTGAAGGCGGACATAATGAAGTTGCAATTGACCTGATGGTAACGAAAATAAAAACAATTCTTGATTCTGGTAATGATTTGTAATATGATGTTGTCAGATATTCATATAGTAAACACTATGTCGCATACCTATCTTTAGGTGCGACATATTATTTTGATGATTTTGCAAACTGAGGAGTGAGGAAATGGTTTCTGAAAAAAAGTATCCAATGACTGTTGCAGGTAAACAGAAATTAGAAGACGAGCTTGATTTTCTGAAAACGGTTAAACGCAAAGAAGTTGTTGAACGCATAAAGATCGCTCGTAGTTATGGGGATTTATCTGAGAACTCAGAGTACGATTCAGCGAAAGAAGACCAAGCATTCATCGAAGGTAAAATTTCTTCTTTAGAATCGATGATTCGTTTATCAGTAATTATCTCTGAAGATACACGTACTGAAGAAGCGCAGTTAGGAAGTACAGTTACGTTTAAGGAAATTCCTGATGGGGAAGTTGAAACGTATACGATTGTCGGATCTGCAGAAGCTGACCCGATGGAAGGGTTAATTTCAAATGACTCTCCTATTGCTAAGGGAATTCTTGGCCGTAAAAAAGGCGATAAAGTTAAAATCACTACACCTGGCGGCGACATGCAAGTTGAAATTACAGAAGTAAAGTAATAAAAGAGATGCCGCCTTCAAACTAAAGGCGGTCTTTTTTGTGAAACATACGCGAAAGTTAAACGTCCAATCTTTACATAGGTCGAAGCAAAAGGAGATGATTTCAAATGAGTGAACAAAAACCAGAATTATCAAGAGTGCGTCGCAAGCGACATTCCAACAAAGGTAACAAGCTTTTGAACTGGATGATTGCCATTGTAGTCTTGTTGATTGTACTCGTTGGAGTCAAAATACTCTCAAGTGATAGCTCACCGGAAGAGAATGATGTAGCGGTTACTGAAACAAAACCTGAAGATGAAACAGCCAGTACTGAAGATAGCTCAAAAGTTGTTACGGATGACGAAGAAGGTGACCAGTCTACTGATAGCAAAGACGAGGATTCATCAAAAGAAGGCACCGTAAAAGATGAGTCAAGCGATAGTGAAGACGAATCAAAACCTACAGCTGAAGAAAAAGAAGGGACAGTCACATATACCGCTAGTGAAGATGCAGTGGTGGAGGAAACAGTCTCTAATACCTCTTGGGAGCCTGTAGGGACATCTCAGTCCGGTAATCATGTCTCTCTCTATGATGGGAAATCAGTAGATTGGCAGGAGAAGCAGAAGGCGCTAGCGTATGCGACCGGTATGTCTGAAAACGACATGGTTTTCTGGAAGATTAAAAACGGTGGAAGTCCTCAGAAATCAATCGGGGTCGTTTCCTCTAAGGATAAGTCAAAGAAATTCAGAGTGTATTTGGAATGGGTAGATGGCGAAGGCTGGAAACCAACACAAATGGATGTCTTGAACACACTCGATTTTAACTATTAATTGAGTAGAGAACAGATGGGGGTTTTACAATGAAAGTTGCAATTATCGGTGCTATGGAAGAGGAAGTAACCATTCTTAAAAATCAGATACAGTTGGCAAAAGAGACAGTTATAGCAGGCTATGAATTTACTGAAGGCACATTAAAAGATCGTCAAGTCGTACTCGTTAAAAGTGGAATTGGTAAAGTCAATGCTGCTGTTGCAACTACACTACTCCTTCAATTGTTTAAACCTGAAGTTGTTTTAAATACAGGATCTGCAGGCGGTATTGGAGAAAATCTGGAAGTGGGTACGGTTGTGTTGTCAAAAGACGTAACACATCACGATGTAGATGTGACTGCTTTCGGATACGCTCTTGGACAAGTTCCAGGTGGCCCAGTTACTTATGTAGCGGATGAAAAATTGTTGGAGGTTGCTGCGCAGGCAGTGAAAGCAATCGGTAAGCACGCACATGCTACTGGCCTCATTGCTTCAGGTGATGTATTCATGAGTGATGCGAACCGCGTGTATACAGTTAAACAACAGTTCCCAGAACTGATTGCTGCGGAAATGGAAGCGGCGGCAGTTGCACAAGTATGCCACGAGTTCTCCGTACCATTTGTTGTTATCCGTGCACTCTCTGATATTGCTGGAAAAGAATCATCTTTATCATTTGATGAGTTTCTTCCCGCGGCTGCACAACACTCATCTGAAGTTGTAATCGAAGTCATCTCGAAACTTTGACGCTTTCGTGGTAAACTAAATAGAAGCAGTAAAACTTAATTGATAGAGCGAGGGGGCACACAAATATGTTATTTTTGATGTTAGGCGCATTTATCGTCACATCAGCTCTCACAGGCTTGATTTACTTTGAAGTGAAAGCTTGATTAAGTAGTTAGTGAAAAAGACGTCTCCAGCGAGGGTACGAATGCTGGAGGCGTCTTTTTTGCTTTATGGGACTTGTGTTAATTCGATTCTTGTTCTCGTTTAAATTGCTGATACAATTTAACGATTGCCCTTTTTTCAATTCTGGAAACGTAACTCCTAGAAATTTGGAGTTGGTCAGCTATTTCTTTTTGGGTCATCGGTTTATCATTCAGTAAACCGAAGCGTTTTTGGATGATTTCCAGCTCTCTGCCTTCTAACTTATCCAAATGACGGTACAGTCTTTCTTTCCGTTCGTTCAGTTCAGCGTGATCGTGCGGGGAATCTTCGTCAGTCTGCAACAAATCTGCAATTTCCAAAGACTGGCCTTCGCTGTCCGTTCCAATCGGCTCATACAAAGAAATATCTTTCTGAGTTTTTTTCTGAGTACGTAAGAACATTAGGATTTCGTTTTCGATACATCGTGCAGCATAAGTTGCTAGCTTAGTTTTGCGGTCAGGTGTAAAGCTAGCAACGGCTTTCATGAGACCAATTGTACCGATTGAAATGTAATCATCCAATTGTTCATGTTTTGGGTGGAACTTTTTCACGATATGCGCAACGAGCCTCATATTGCGCTCGATCAGTTCATCACGGGCGTCTTCGTCACCTTGTGCGAGACGTTCGAGACAATCGGCTTCTTCTGCTTTTGAAAGCGGGCGCTTAAATGCCTGACCCCGAATGTATCCCAGTACTGCAGGAATCTCGAGCCACAACTGGACTATTGCCATAACAAAGCCACTCAAATGGAACACCTCCTGTGTCGTTGTCTGACATCCTATGCGGTTGTAAGATGGCGTATCACAGCAGTTTTTGGCGGACAGGCAGTTTTAAAAAGGGGACTAGGTCAGCAAGTATTTTTGTGCGAGTGTGGTATAATAAGTGCGAATCAGCACAGTAATGGAGTGGATAGGATGTACAATAATTTCTTGCCAGATGAATATGTTAAAGATGTTTATCAGCTCTCACCTAGTGATTTTTTAGATAAAGGCATTAAAGGCATTATTACTGATCTAGATAATACACTTGTTGCTTGGGACCGGCCTGATGCTACGCCGGAAATAGCAACCTGGATTAAAGATATGCAGGATGCTGGACTTCAAGTAACAATCTTGTCGAATAATAATGAGTTACGTGTAAAAGCGTTTTGCGATCCAATTGAGACACCCTTCATCTTTTCAGCACGGAAACCACTGTCAAAAGCATTTAGAAAAGCGCTAAGTCAGATGGAGCTCCAAAAAGAAGAAGTGGTAATGATTGGTGATCAGCTAATGACCGATATACTTGGGGGCAATCGATTCGGATTACACACAATCCTGGTTGTACCTGTTGCGAGTTCTGACGGGGTTATGACGAAATTCAATCGTCAAATCGAACGTCGTATTATGAAAACGCTGAAACGAAAAGGAATGATTTCTTGGGAGGAATAGATTTGGAACTAACATGTATTGGATGCGGAATTGCGATTCAAACGGAAAACCCTCAAAAAGAAGGGTTTGCACCACCTGCATCATTAGAGAAAGAAGAAGTCATTTGTCAACGTTGTTTCCGTCTGAGAAACTATAACGAGTTACAGCCAGTTTCACTATCGGGTGATGACTTTTTAGCCATTTTAAATGGGATTGGTGATCGAGAAGGTCTCGTCGTTCTAGTTGTCGATATTTTTGATTTCAACGGAAGTTGGATTCATGGTTTACAACGATTTGTAGGGAAAAAAGATATTATTCTCATCGGTAACAAAGTGGACGTCTTGCCGAAATCCGTTAATCGTAACAAACTGATTAACTGGATGAAAGAACAATCGTCTAAATTGGGGTTGAAGCCGGTTGAGGTAATGTTAGTCTCAGCTGCTAGAGGCCAAGGTGTTCCTGAAGCGTTGGAACGCATTGATGAATTACGTCGTGGACAGGATGTCTTCGTTGTCGGTTGTACAAATGTCGGTAAATCAACATTCATCAACAGGATTATTAAGCAGGCAACTGGTACAAGTGAAGTTATTACAACCTCACACTTCCCTGGAACAACGTTGGATCTTGTAGAGATTCCATTGGATGATGGGAAAGCAATCTATGACACACCAGGTATTATCAATAATCATCAAATAGCCCATTACTTGGATCCAAGTGAGTTGAAAGCCATTACACCTAAAAAAGAAATCAAACCAAGAATCTTCCAACTGAATGCAGAGCAAACGCTCTTTATTGGCGGATTGGCCCGCTTTGACTTCATAAAAGGGGAACGATCTTCGTTTAACGTTCATACGGCTAATGCACTTCCACTTCATCGGACTAAGCTTGAAAATGCCGACGACTTGTACGCAACACATCTAGGTGATATGTTGTCACCTCCTGGGAAACTTTCGTTAGAATCGTTCCCTAAACTGGTACGTCATGAGTTTTCTATAAAAAAAGCGAAGACGGATATCGTCATTTCTGGTCTTGGTTGGATTACAGTTCAACATGCTAATGTAGTAATCGCTATTCACGCACCACGGGGTGTAGATGTTGTTTTACGTCCGTCACTAATCTAACAAGGGGGACTTGTGATGAAAAAATGGTTTGCAGTAATTGGCGATCCAATTGAACAGTCCATGTCTCCGGGTATGCATGATTTTTGGTTTCAGGAAAATGGTATCGATGCGAGTTACATTCCTATTCACGCAAAAAAAGACGATTTGCAAAGTGTCATTTTGAGTCTACAATTGCTAGGTTGTAGAGGGTGGAATGTGACGGTCCCGCATAAAAGTGATATACTCCCTTACCTAGGTCATATCGATAAATCTGCGGCTATCATGGAAGCTGTCAACACGGTTGAGTATGATGAAGCCGGTTCACTCATAGGATCTAACACTGATGGAACTGGTTTTGTCAGAGCATTAGAAGAGAAATTCGGACTTGAGCATAAACAGGACGAAATTTTAATCATCGGTGCTGGCGGCGCTGCAAAAGGAATTGCTTTCGGACTTCGTGAATCTGGATATGGTGCTATAACATTCACAAATCGAACTATGAAACATGCTGAAGTTTTGAGTGCAAGACTGCCAAATTCCAGTTGCCTTGCTAATCATGAAGCTGAACAGCAATTAGCACGCTTCGGGATCATTATCCAGACTACATCAGTAGGTATGGCGTTTTCATCTGAAGGGATGCCGTTAGATCCGTCTAACGTTTCTCCTGGAGCTGCAACTATTGATATCATCTATAACCCTCTTGAAACTAAATTTTTAACAGCTGCACGAAATAAAGGTGCACGTACAGCAAACGGAATCGGTATGTTTGTTCATCAAGGGGCTAGTGCTTTCGAAAAATGGACAGGTATCCGACCGAATACTGTAGGCATGATGGAACAACTTACACAAAAATTGGAGGATCACCATGATAACAAATAAACAAAAGAGCTACTTACGTAGTCAAGCAAATCCATTACAACCTATTTTCCAAATTGGTAAAAGTGGTTTGACGGATGCAATTATTAAGCAAATCGAAGAAGCGCTCGAAGCTAGGGAGCTTATCAAAATATCTGTTCTTCAAAATTGTGAACAAGATAAGGATGAGATTGCGGGCATCCTTGAGGATCAAGCAGGTTTTGAGATTGTCCAAGTCATCGGTAAGACAATCGTCATCTATAAAGAATCGACCGAGAAGAAAAAAATCGTTTTACCATAAACGGGGGCGATGGTATGCGGAAAATAGGGATTTTGGGTGGTACATTTAATCCGCCACATATCGGACATCTCATTATGGCCAATGAAGTTTGCGATGCGCTACACCTGCATGAAGTGTGGTTAATGCCAACAGCTGTGCCACCTCATAAGCAACTCGCAGACACAGCATCACCAGGTCAACGTCTTAAAATGGTAGACCTCGCTGTTGAGGAGAACAAATTTCTTCGTAGTTGTAACGAAGAAGTCTCCTTCGGTGGAATTTCCTACACAGTGGATACGATGCAACGTTTAACTGAAAAACAGCCGAATACTGAATTTTATTTCATCATTGGCGGAGATATGGTCGATTCCTTGCATACTTGGTACAAAATTGATGATTTAATGAAGTTGGTTCAATTTGTGGGTATTAATAGAACGGGTTCGTTACGTAAAACATCGTACCCTATTCGATATATTGAAACACCACTGATTGATGTATCGTCAACACTCATACGTACGAAATATGCTAAGCAGCAAACAACCGCATATCTTGTACCTGGTGGTGTAGACCGCTACATTCGACAGGAGGGCTTATATGGAACCCGCTGAACTCATTCAACATATTCAGAAACGGATGCCTATACAGAGGTTTCAACACGTATTAAGAGTTACTGAAACAGCAAAGAGTCTTGCCAGAATTCACGGGGAGTCAATCGAAGCTGCAGAAACTGCTGCGTTGTTCCATGATATCGCGAAATTCATGGATGCAAAAGAGATGCAGGAATTGTTAATCCAGCATCACGCAGAGCCTAAGTTACTTGAATTTCATAAAGAGCTGTGGCATGGACCAGCAGGCGCCATTATTGCTGCCGCAGAGTTTGGTGTGCAGGATAAAGATATTTTAAATGCAATACGATTCCATACAACAGGTAGAGCGCATATGTCCAAACTTGAGATGATTATCTACATTGCTGATATGATTGAGCCGGGACGCGAATTTCCTGGAGTTGAGGAATTGAGAGCACTTGTAGCTGGATCTTTAGAACAAGCGATGCGAGCATGTATTATACAGACGGTTACTCATTTAATTGGAAAACAGGTACCAGTATACCCAGACTCCATTGAATGCTACAATTATTTTGTGAAGTGAAAGGAAAGTGGAACAATGCCAACATTATTAGAAGTTACATTTAAAGCAGCAGATGACAAGCGTGCGGAGGATATCGTCGTACTCAATATGGAGGGCGTATCACTAATTGCAGATCATTTCGTAATTTGTCATGCCAACTCTGAGCGACAAGTTCAAGCAATTGCCCGTGAAATAGCAGATAAAGCTTCTGAAGAAAATTATGAAGTTAAACGTATTGAAGGAATGGATTCAGGCCGTTGGGTTCTTGTTGACCTTGGGGACGTTGTAGCTCACATCTTCCATAAAGACGAGCGCGGTTTCTATAACCTTGAACGCCTTTGGGGCGATGCGCCGATGATTGAAGTCGGAGACGAAACAATACGATGATGTACTCTCAATTTGCATCTGTATATGACGAGCTAATGCAGGATATTCCTTATCCTGCATACGCGGATCTGATTCATACAGCGCTTAATGGGTTGTCAGATAAAAGGATCCTGGATGTCGCTTGCGGCACCGGGATTCTTTCCGTTATTCTTGCTGAAAGAGGCGCGAATGTCACTGGAATCGATTTGTCTGAAGAAATGCTCACTGTTGCAAAAAAACGTGCACAAAATCGCTTTCCTTCTCTACAATTTATGCATCAGGCTATGCAGCAACTTGCTGTACCTGACCAGTTCGATGCGGCTGTTATTCCAATCGATTCGTTAAACTATTTAGAGGATGAACAGCAAGTAAACCAAACATTCAAAGGAATTTACGATGCATTACTTCCTGGGGGACTTTTACTATTTGATGTTCATTCGACATTTAAAACAGACGTACTCATTATGGAGAGTCCGTTTACGCATGTCAGTCAAGATATTTCATACATATGGGAAACGGAAGAAGGGGAAGAAACTCATTCGGTTCATTCAGACCTTGCATTTTTTGTACGCGAAGAAGATGGACGTTATATCCGATTTGACGAAGTCCATTACCAGCGTACCTATCCAGTCATGAAATATGTTGAGATGCTTGAGCGTACAGGGTTTACAGTTGAACGAATTTTTGCCGATTGGGAAGATGAAGCGCCTGAAGAGGAAAGTGAAAGAATATTTTTTCAAGTTCGCAAATAACAGTATCGCTTGTTAGATAAATGCGTTATAGTATAGGGGATTCAACTCATATTTATCTAAAAGAAAGGATGACTTTTTCTGTTTTCTACGATTTTCTTAGGGAAATGGCGGAAAGTCACCACACCTCTTGTACTAGCTGTCGTACTCTCAGTATTTTTGTTCTTTCCCCGAGGACAAGGAGAAGACGAGCTTCTTCCTGACGAAAATTTATATGATTCATTAGTCACTACTCCAGAACCGGAATCGATGGAGCTTCTTACAGAGCCAGTTAAAGAAGTCCCGGACATTATTGTAATCGACGTTAAAGGGGCTGTCTTACATCCGAACGTCTATACACTACAAGAAGGTCAACGGCTAATAGACGCGATTACAGCTGCAGGTGGCTATACACAGCATGCGGATAGTCGTCATCTTAACCATGCCGAGCGCTTATCGGATGAGGCAGTGATCTATGTGCCAGTAATCGGTGAGGAATTACCAGATTTTCAACAGCATACCGAAACGACGGAAACTAGTGATTCAAGTACTAACCTAGTTAATCTCAATCTTGCAGATGAATCACAACTGCAAACACTTACAGGGATTGGCCCTGCTAAAGCGGCTGCAATTATTAAATATCGTACTGAACAAGGTGCATTTCAGAAAATAGATGATTTAAAAAAAGTCTCAGGAATTGGTGAAAAGACTTTCGAAGCCTTATCTGATTCAATTTCCGTTAAGTAGTTTATTGTTAAATACGTGTGTAGTTTTGGAGGCGATTGTATGGAAAGAATTACGTGGGAACAGTTCTTTATGGCTCAATGTAGCCTGCTAGCAGTACGGAGTACCTGCACAAGGCTTGCAGTTGGAGCAGTCGTTGTAAGAGATAATCGGATTATAGCAGGCGGCTATAATGGTTCAGTGTCAGGTGGGGATCATTGTATCGACAAAGGATGTTATGTAGTCGATAATCATTGCATCCGTACGATACACGCTGAGATGAATGCACTATTGCAATGCGGGAAATATGGAACTCCTGCTGCAGGTTCTTCTTTGTATGTCACTCACTTCCCGTGTCTGCAATGTTCTAAAGCCATAATTCAGGCAGGCATTTCTAAAGTCTATTATGGTGAAGATTATAGGAATAATGAGTATGCAATCGAATTGTTTAAGCACGTAGGTATCGAAGTGGTGCAGATTCCGTTTGATGCTAGGAATTTAGATTTTGAAAAAGCATCTAAAGAACAATTAGTTTACGAAATGTTGCAAACTATGCAACTTGCGGATGTTTCTGAAGACGACCTGAACCGTTTTTCAGCACGCGCACAAGAACTATTTGGAAATTAGTATTTAAAACACGCTTTATGTACTGGACTCTTTCAGTGGCCGTATCAGCAGTAGCTGCATACGGTTCTACTGAATGGTTATGGCTTAACCTCCTGCTACTTCCCCTGATAGTCTCAAGTAAGAGAGACATTTACGCTGTTTTTCTATTACTTGCAGTTAGTTCGTCTTCTTATTTATACTTCTCAAATTATGTAACTCTTCATACGCCTATTCCTACTGATAAACCAAATACTCTCACTATGAGGTTGTCTAATAATGTGAAAATTGATGGCGCGAAAGTGAAGGGTTTTGCCACAGACACTGAAGGTATCGTCTATTACGTAATTTACACCATTAAAAATGAACAAGAGAAATTACGTTTACTTGCTACTTCGCTAGAGGGCAGGAGAATATCTTTGGAGGGAATACTTGAAACTCCTGAACACCCTGCTCATGCATATTCATTTAATATGGCATCGTACCTTCGTATGAACGGTTCAGACTTTATATTTCGCGCGACCGAAATGAAGTTGTATGAAAGAAAGGACGATCCACTTAGTCGATTTTTAATAAGACGTACTGCGGTCAAAGAACACATCAATCGGGTTTTCCCTATCTCCCTACAAACTGAAGCGGAATCATTATTAATAGGGGATAGAAGTGGGATGGATCAAGAATTGTCTTCGCAATATAGAACACTTGGAATCACCCATCTATTTGCGATATCAGGACTTCATGTTGGGCTATTAACAATCATGTTGCGAGTTGTAGCTAAACGATTACGACTGCGCATTGAAACGATTGACACATTACTTTTGTTCTTATTACCGTGCTATGCATTGATAGCAGGGGGAGCGCCATCAGTTTGGCGAGCGGTCTCTGTGACTATGCTCTTGCTATTATCTGCATCCGGCCGACTAAAATTGAAAATGGATGATGCATTAGCAGTAAGTGCTCTTGGATTCATGCTCATTAAACCATTCATTCTATTCCAACCAGGCTTTCAGTTGTCGTATGCAGCTGCATTTTCATTGTTGTACTCGGCAAGTTATTTGCAGAAACAACAATCGGTTCTGATGATTTCTGCAAGTGTAACAGCAATCACTCAAGTTGCACTTGCTCCTATTTTACTAGTTCACTTCTTTGAATTATCGTTGTCTTCTTTTCTAGTCAATCTAGTGTATGTACCTTTGTACTCCATAATTATTCTTCCGAGTAATATTGTCCTACTACTCGTTTCTATTCTCTCGGAAACAGGAGTGAATATGCTATTCATCATTTACGAACCTATACGAACTATGATATCGATAGCTACTGCATGGCTTGCAGGGTTACCTTTTCAAGTATGGACAGCTGGAAAGCCCTCTGTTAGTTGGATTGTTATAATGGTTGTTTGTATTAGTTGCAGTTTTGTCGTTATTGAAAAGTGGAACAGAAAACTAGTTGGGCTGATTTTTGTCCTCGTTCCTGCAATGGCATTTCAAGTAAAACCATATATGGATTCCAATATGTATGTATCTTTTCTGGATGTTGGGCAAGGTGACAGCATTGTTATTGAGCTTCCTTTCAGGAGAGGTGTATACGTCATAGACACTGGAGGAACTGTTTCAATAGGACCTCCAACATGGAAAACACCAGAGAAATCGTTTGAGGTTGGAAGACAAATTGTTGTGCCCTACTTAAAAGGTAAAGGAATCAGCAAAGTGGATAAGCTCATCATTTCCCACGCGCACGAAGATCACATGGGAGGTGCAGATGAGCTACTCCAAGAGCTGGCAGTGAAAGAACTCAATGCACCTGCAGGTAGCTTACAAGAAGAAAATATGTTGCCCGTTTTGAAGGAAGCAAACTTACAAAAAACCCGTGTATTGAGTACGTTGACAGGAGAAAGTTGGAGAAAAGGGGGAGTAGAATTTACTTACCTATCACCCTTCGATGATGCCTATTCACATAATAACAGTTCACTCGTACTTCTCATGAAGAGTGAGCATGGATACTTTTTATTTACAGGAGACTTAGAAATGGAAGGAGAGCAAAAGGTACTCAACAGATATGGCCGCATAAAGCTGTCTCCCTTAATTCTAAAAGTAGGACATCACGGCAGTAAAACATCTACAACTCAAGAATTCTTGGATTTTCTACAACCTGATACAGCTATCATATCTGTTGGTCGAAATAACAGATATGGACATCCTAATGAGGAAGTTGTCGAACGGCTTTTGGACCAGCAAGTAAATGTGTTAACAACAGCAGAAAAAGGAACTATTGTTGTAAAGGTGAAGAATCAAGGAATTAAGATTACGGGAACGCGATAAAAAAGAAAGACCCCAAATTTGGAGTCTTTCTCTAGTTAAACTATGTCTGATCAGCGCGCGGCGACTTCGACAATCGTAGCAATTACCCAAATTAAAGAGAAACCTACGAAAGATACAATGAAGCCAACACCTGAGTCAAGAAGATCATTACGTTTGGACTGGACGTCCTTTTCGAATTCGTTCATTGCTACACCTCCTGATTCAAGTTCAAGTATAGAACAAAGGCACTTAAAAATCCATAGAAAAACAAAGATATGGCAATTGGGTTTCAATTTGTCACAATATCTCCATAAGAGCTCAACGTAATGTATACTTAAAGGATGTAAATGAGGTGATTTGAAATGAGTTCGAAAGCAAAGAAAGAAACCGATAACAATCCCGGGCAAGAAGTCTATTTACTAACGGGTACCGAGATGTATTTGTTGCAGCAAACGCTCGCTAAGATCATCTCAAAGACTCCAGGGATCGAGCAAGAAGACATTCTGTATTACGATCTAGAAGAAACTCCGGTGGATCTAGTGATCGAAGAAGCTGACACGCTACCATTCTTGCAAGATCGTAAAGTGATTGTAGCCAAAAATGCCTCATTCCTGAAGGCAAAGGATAGAGGGAAAGAAAAAGTAGAACACTCCCTCGACCAACTTGAATCATGGTTACAGAATCCGTCACCAACTGCTACCGTTATATTTATAGCGCCTTATGAAAAATTGGATTCACGAAAAAAGATAACGAAAATGATGACGTCAAAAGCAGTCGTAATGGAAGCTAACAAACTCACCGAAACGGACTTAACTGTATGGGTGCAGCAACATGCGACAACATTCGGGCTTAGTATGGACCGAGAGCTGGCTGATTATCTAGTTGAAACAACCGGGGAAAATATGATGCAGTTATCAAAAGAACTTGAGAAACTTGGAGCTTATCTAAGTGATACGGGGAAGGTTACAAAGGAACTAATTGACCGTTTGGTACCTAGATCTCCAGAAACAGAAATTTTTCGCCTGACGGATACCTATATTTCAGGAAATCGTGCACAGACGTTAGCTGTCTACCATGACTTATTAAGAAGTGGAGAAGAACCGATCGCCATGACATCGTTAATTGCTGGTCAAGTGCGTCTCATGTTGCATGTCGGTACACTGAAGCGTAAAGGGTACCACCAGCAACAAATTGCTAGCACTCTAAACGTTCATCCGTATCGAGTCAAACTTGTCATGAGTAACAGAAACATACCTTCTGAACGTCGTTTGTTGCAAGTATTGAATGAGCTTGCTTCAATCGATTTGAAGTTGAAGTCCACATCAGGAAGTCGCGAAAGAGTATTAGAACTATTTTTTATGGAAAAATTGTAATAAAAAAGCTGTCCGTCAATGACGGACAGCTTTTAAAATTACAAAGCTTTTTTTGTAAGACGAGCTTTTTGACGTGCAGCTGTGTTTTTATGGATAAGGCCTTTACCGGCAGCAGTGTCCAATGATTTAATAGCAGCGCGCTTTAATTCCTCTGCATTGTCAGCTTTGTTATCGATTGCAACATCAGCTTTACGCAAAGCAGAACGCATTGCAGACTTTGTGCGTGAGTTTTGTTCGTTAATCGCATTGCTTTGCTTAACGCGTTTAATAGCACCTTTAATGTTTGGCATTTCATTCACCTCCAGAAATCAGGTAAGAAGAGTGTTTCCACGATCTCTCGGATATCTCTTTATAACAAAAATAATTTTATCAAACTCAGGCCATTTATGCAACTACAAAACACATACAAACTAAATCAAGTGTCGAAAAATTGAAGGAGCATAAAAATCATCCTACGCGTACACACTTGTAGTAGAGGTGATAGTCATGGAAAACTTCGACTTTTATAGGACGGACCTTGTCGTTGAAAGTGAAGAGATGGTGAAACACAAAACTTCAGAGGAGAAAGCAAAGCTAGCCGAATCTACAGGAATTGAGTTCACTGAAGAAAAAAAAGGAAGAATCGTGTTAACGACTGTAGTTGTAGATGAACAAGGTGAAAAGCGAATTGGAAAGAAAAAAGGGACATACATTACGTTAACCGATCCGTTACTGCATGCGGATGACAAAGCGGGCTTAGCTAAGTTAGCAAAATCTATGACCCAACAGCTTAAAAAAATTACTGAACCTCTAGAACTCAAAGAGGAATGTAAATTGCTCTTCATCGGACTTGGAAATAAGGACGTGACGCCCGATGCTGTTGGACCGTTAACTATGGAGCGGCTTAATGGAGTCGTTCCAGATTATTATAATGAAGATGGTGCAGAAATTTATGTGTATTCTCCAGGAGTTACAATTCAAACGGGATTAGAAACTGCAGATTTCATCAAAGCGATTGTTGACACTGTCAAACCTGATTTGCTAATTGTGATCGATGCATTAGCTGCACGGGACAGTTCGCGTTTGTGTAGAACCATTCAATTGACCGATACTGGGATCCACCCAGGTTCAGGAGTTGGGAATAGCCGCAAGGAAGTATCTCAAGAATCATTAGGAGTTCCAGTAATTGCGATTGGAATTCCTACAGTTGTTGACGGGCCAGTCCTGATTGCTGACGCGATTGATACGTTGTTTGGTTATATGGCAGCGAAGATTGAAGAAGAAAGCAAACCATCTTCAAGGTTGTCAGTGACTCCGTGGCTTCATGCTGATACTAGTAAAGCGGATCGGAGTAACCTAATCCCTGTATTTGGAGACTGGGCATCATGGCCGCACGAAGAACGTGTGCAATTATTTGAAGAAGTGCTATCCAATCATCAGTTGAAAACTTTCATCTCTCCGAAAGAGATAGATGGTTGGGTACAGCATTATGCATCTGCTTTATCAGTTAGTCTTGGAACATGGATACAGAGTGTAAAACAAAGTTCTTGAGAAGCATCCCCCCGCATATAGTAGCGAGGATGGGGGGATGACTATTGAAAAAAACATTAAAAATCTGGACTCTTGCTGTATTTATCTTATTTATATTCCCAATACTGCTCCACTTGCTTCCCACTAAACAATCGGATAGTTCCGCAGTGATGTTAAAACAGAAAGCATATATTGTTTACGCATCCAATGTTCTAGAAGCACCTAAGCCATCAAGCGACAAAAAAGTTTTAGTGCATTTTACGCATTCCGAAGAGGCGTATGAGCCGATTACGCTTGCTGTGGATGGTAAAGTCGCGGTCTCCCACAAAACAGAGAACATCACTAAAGTTGGAGAGAAACTTCAACTTCAATTTGCGGGATTTGGTGTGGAGGCGGATGTACTACCTGTAGATATCCAAAAAGAAATGGCGAAGAAGAAAATTCCTTACCATCGTTCTTATAAAACGATTCGTCCATATCTCCAACAGACAATAACAGAGAAAAATTATGATATCGTGCTGGATATCCATCGCGACTCGATCCCGGCCGATAAAACCACGATTGAAGTGGATGGGGAGCGTTATGCTAAAGTCGCGTTTGTAATTGGTAAAGAACATAAGAACTATTCTAAAAACTACGAAGTGGCTAAGCAAGTTACAAAAGAGATGGAGTCCAGGGTGCAAGGTATCACGCGACCAATTATTGTTAAAGGCGGACCTGGAGTGGATGGAAAGTACAACCAAGACCTGCATCCAGGTTTTATCTTAGTTGAACTTGGTGGTATCGGTAATAACGAGGAAGAGTTGAACAGAACGATTGCAGTTCTTGCAGAAGCGGTTACTTCTACATTTGTTGAAGAGTGATTGAAACAACGCATATAAGTATGAAGAAGGAGAGTTTTCAACTCCTTCTTTTTTGTTTGGACCATCATTCTTCAAATATATTGTGACTTTGTCTGCACTTCTAAGGAAATGTGTAACACCAGTGCTCTGTTTCTGCTATAATTCATACTAGCCGAATTAGGAGTGAGAATTATGATGAATCATCAACAGAAATTGGATCGACAGAAAAACATACGAAATTTTTCAATTATTGCACATATTGATCACGGGAAATCCACTCTCGCGGATCGCTTACTAGAAAAAACAGATACAATTACTGCTCGAGAAATGAAATCACAAACATTGGACTCGATGGATCTAGAAAGAGAACGTGGAATCACTATTAAACTTAATGCTGTTCAGCTATCTTATACTGCAAAAGACGGTGAAGATTACACATTCCACTTGATTGATACACCGGGACACGTCGACTTTACGTACGAAGTCTCACGCAGTCTCGCTGCATGCGAAGGAGCCATTCTAGTTGTAGATGCAGCACAGGGGATTGAAGCGCAGACGCTTGCGAATGTTTACTTGGCTCTTGATAATAACTTAGAAATCTTACCAGTCATCAACAAAATCGATTTACCTGCAGCTGATCCAGAACGTGTGAGAGACGAAATCGAAAATGTAATCGGCATCGATGCATCAGAAGCAGTCTTGGCGTCAGCGAAATCAGGAATTGGTATTGAAGATATCCTCGAACAAATCGTTGAAAAAGTTCCAGCACCAACGGGAGATCCAAGTGCACCGTTAAAAGCTCTGATTTTTGACTCGCATTACGATCAGTACAAAGGTGTTATCGTTAATATCCGAATCATGGAAGGCTCCGTTAAACAGGGCGATACAATTCGCATGATGGCCACTGGGAAAGAATTCGAAGTTGTGGACCTTGGCGTATTCACACCCAAAATTGTACCACGCGAAGAACTCACTGTAGGTGACGTAGGCTACTTGTCAGCAGCTATTAAAACTGTTGGGGATACGAGAGTAGGGGATACGATAACACTTGCAGATAATCCCGCCGAGACAGCACTCGAAGGATATCGTAAGATGAATCCAATGGTATTCTGTGGATTGTATCCGATTGATACATCAAAATATAATGATTTACGAGATGCGCTCGAGAAGTTAGAACTTAATGACTCGGCTTTAGAATACGAAGCAGAAACTTCTCAAGCTCTAGGGTTTGGATATCGTTGTGGTTTCCTAGGTCTGCTTCATATGGAAATCATTCAGGAACGAATAGAGCGAGAATTCAACATCGACTTAATCACGACAGCTCCAAGTGTTATCTATAATGTCGTTTTGACAGATGGTAGCGAAATGAAAGTTGATAACCCATCGATGATGCCGGATGCTCAGAAAACTGAATACGTAGAAGAGCCATATGTAAAAGCGTCCATCATGGTACCGAATGATTATGTTGGTTCAGTTATGGAACTTTGCCAGAAGAAACGCGGTAACTTCTTGACGATGGACTACATGGATTCATCACGCGTGAACATTATGTATGAGCTACCGTTAGCTGAAATTGTCTATGACTTCTTCGATCAATTGAAATCAGGGACAAAAGGCTATGCGTCACTCGATTATGAATTGATTGGTTATAAAAAATCTAAACTTAATAAGATGGATATCTTGTTGAACGGCGAAACAGTCGATGCACTTAGCTTCATTGTTCACAGCGATTTTGCATATGATCGAGGAAAAGCAATCGTTGAAAAGTTGAGATCTCTTATTCCACGTCAACAATTTGAAGTGCCTGTACAGGCTGCGATCGGACAGAAGATTGTAGCACGTTCAACCATTAAATCTATGGGGAAAAATGTACTTGCGAAGTGTTATGGTGGAGATATTTCACGTAAACGAAAACTTCTTGAAAAGCAAAAAGAAGGTAAAAAGAAGATGAAACAAGTAGGATCTGTAGAAGTGCCACAGGAAGCGTTCATGGCTGTTCTACGAATGGACGAAGAATAATAAGCGCATATTACGATGCATGAGCAGAGGGCATATAGCCCTCTGTTTGGCGTTTACAGGAGGGAAAGCAACGTATGAGAGGCATCTATATTCACATCCCATTCTGCCACCAAATTTGTCACTACTGTGATTTCAATAAAGTATTTTTTGAAAACCAGCCAGTAGACGAATATATTGAAACGATTGACAAAGAACTAACAATATTGAAGTTGACAGGCGCAGACTTTTCTAAAGTAGAGACTGTTTTCTTTGGAGGAGGTACACCAACAGCACTTAATGCTAAGCAACTGGAACGATTACTGGAAATCGTTCATAGCCACGTTGATGTAAAGAACTTAACAGAGTTTACAACTGAAGCAAATCCTGACGAACTAACGACGGACAAGCTGCATGTGTTGAAAAATGGCCACGTAAAACGTTTAAGCCTAGGTGTTCAGTCATTTGATGAAGAACTGTTGAAAAAGATAGGACGTTCTCATAGTCCTCAACAAGCGATTGAAGTTGTTAATAACGCACGACGAGCGGGTTTTGAAAACATCAGTATAGATTTGATTTATGCTTTACCAGGTCAGACGCAACAACAATGGAATTCGACTTTGGACCAAGCATTAGCACTTGAGCTCCCGCATTATTCGGGTTATTCATTAATCGTTGAACCGAAAACAGTGTTTTATAATTTGATGAACAAAGGTCGACTCCCTTTACCAGGAGAAGATGCGGAAACGATCATGTTCGCTGAACTAATTGAGCGCATGGAACTAGCGGGAAGGGCTCAATATGAAATTAGTAATTTTGCCATTCCACAAAAAGAGTCTATCCATAACATGATCTACTGGGAAAACGACGAATATGCCGGCATAGGTGCAGGGGCACATGGATACTTAAATGGAGTTCGATATGCTAACATCGCTCCGCTAAAGCGTTATATGGAACACGTAGAAACTGGTGAATTGCCAAGAATTGAATCGAATGTAGTAACTCTTCAGGAAAGTATGGAAGAAGAACTATTTTTAGGTCTTAGGCAAACTAAAGGTGTTTCGATTCCCCATTTTGCTGAAAAGTTCGGGATTTCAATGAATGAAAAGTATGGGGCAGTGATTGAAAATCTAATTCAAAAAGACTTGGTGGAAATTCATGAAAATCGAATCCGACTAACTAGAAACGGGATTTTTAAAGGGAACGAAGCCTTTCAAGAATTTCTTGGCTAAAATCAGATTCAAATGTTTGACACCGTCTTTGTGATTTGATAAATTATGAATAGTATTAGCACTCATTCAATAAGAGTGCTAACAGGAGTGATGATTATGTTGACGAACAGACAATTGCTTATCTTGCAACTGACGGTTAACGACTTCATCGAATCCGCTCAGCCAGTGGGCTCCCGGCAACTTTCCAAAAAGGAGGAAGCTCCTTTTAGTCCGGCGACCATCCGTAATGAGATGGCGGATCTTGAAGAATTGGGATTTCTCGAAAAAACTCATACGTCTTCGGGAAGGGTTCCTTCTGAAAAAGGATATCGATATTATGTCGACCACTTGCTGACACCTCAAAAGCTAAAAATGGAGGATAACCTTCAATTACGTTCGATCTTTCAAGAAAAAGTGCTCGAAGCTGAAGTTCTTATTAGAAATTCAGCGTCTATTCTATCGGAACTGACAAACTATACGACGGTTTTACTTGGACCGGACACAACGGCTCATAAAGTTAAACGCTTCTCAATTGTTCCATTGTCAGGAACGAAAGCAGTTGCCATCATGGTGACGGATAGTGGAAGAGTCGAAAATCATGTGTTTGATGCGGCGGATGGATTGTCCCCTTCGGATATTGAGAAAATGGTCAATCTTCTGAACGAGCGACTAGTAGGAACTCCGCTGTCTGAAATACCTCGTCAGTTAGCAACAGAATCGAAATTACTATTTGAACGTCATGTTAAAAATGCTGGCACGATTCTTACTTCGATTCAAGACGCCATGACAGGAAAGACCGAGGAACGTCTATTTTACAGCGGTCAGATGAACATGATGAAGCAACCCGAATTCAATGATGTACAAAAAGTAAAAACGTTCTTAGAGGCAATCGAACACGGAATGCCACTTACATTGTTCAAAAATGATCTTGCAGGCATACAAGTGCGTATCGGTTCCGAGAATCAGGAGCAAACGTTAGATGACTTTAGTGTCATTACGACGGCGTATGCAGTTGGGACAGATATGACTGGCTCCATTGCGATCATTGGGCCAAAACGAATGGATTATGGAAGAGTAATCACATTACTTGACATATTAAGTGATGATCTTTCAAATGCACTCGCACGGCTAACGATTGATGGTAGAACGGACAGGAGGAACGAATCATGACAGAAAAAAACCTAACATCTGAAGAATTAGAAGTTACGGCTACTGATGAAGAAGAAACAGCAGTTGCTGGTGATTCAGTAGAAGAAGCAATCGTTGAAGAAGAGACTCTATCGGTTGAAGATGAGAAAGACGCTGAAATCGCTGAGTTGAAGAAACAGCTTCTTGAAGAAGAAGATCGTCGTCTTCGTATAATGGCTGATTTAGACAATACTAGAAGAAGAGCAACGCTCGACAAAGAAGCGTTACAGAAATACCGGTCGCAAGAAGTGTTAACCAACCTTGTACAAGTATTAGATAACTTTGAGCGAGGACTTTCTGTGAAAGCTGAAAGTGAAGATGCGAAATCACTTCTCACTGGAATGGAAATGGTGTTCCGCAGTTTGGAAGAGGCGTTGAAATCTTCCGGTTTAACTGAAATCGAAGCAGCGGGATTAGAATTCGATCCGAATTTCCATCAGGCTGTCATGACTGATTCCAATGATAACTTCCCTTCAGGATCTGTGCTTGAAGTGCTACAAAAAGGGTATACGTTGAAAGATCGTGTACTACGACCAGCAATGGTTAAAGTGAACGAATAACACATTACTAACTACACAATTCATGTATATATTTAGGAGGAATTTTAGATATGAGTAAAATTATTGGTATTGACTTAGGAACAACAAACTCAGTAGTAGCGGTATTTGAAGGCGGAGAGGCAAAAGTAATTCCGAATCCAGAAGGAAACCGTACAACTCCTTCAGTTGTTGCATTTAAAAATGGAGAACGCCAAATCGGTGAAGTAGCAAAACGTCAATCGATCACGAACCCGAATACAATTATGTCCGTTAAACGTCATATGGGTACAGATTACAAAGAAAAAGTTGAAGATAAAGAGTACTCACCACAAGAAATTTCTGCAATGATTCTTCAATACATGAAAGGCTATGCAGAAGAATACCTAGGTGAAAAAGTTACTAAGGCAGTAATTACTGTTCCTGCTTATTTCAATGATGCACAGCGTCAAGCAACTAAAGATGCAGGTAAAATCGCCGGACTTGAAGTCGAACGTATTATTAACGAGCCGACAGCAGCAGCACTTGCTTACGGTTTAGATAAAACTGATGAAGACCAAACAATCCTAGTTTATGATCTTGGTGGCGGTACATTTGACGTATCTATCCTTGAACTTGGTGATGGAGTATTCCAAGTACGCTCAACTGCTGGTGATAACAAATTAGGCGGAGACGATTTTGATGATGTCGTCATTGAGTATCTAGTACAAGAATTCCGTAAAGATAATGGTATTGACCTTTCTAAAGATAAAATGGCAATGCAACGTTTGAAAGATGCTGCTGAAAAAGCAAAAAAAGATTTGTCTGGAGTTACAAATACACAAATTTCACTTCCATTCATCACAGCAGGAGAAGCTGGACCACTTCACTTGGAAGTTTCCATGTCTCGTACGAAGTTTGATGAACTCACTGCAGCATTAGTGGAACGTTCAATGATTCCAACTCGTCAAGCAATTAAAGATGCAGATCTTTCACCTTCAGAACTAGATCGCGTAATCTTGGTTGGTGGTTCTACACGAATTCCAGCAGTTCAAGAAGCAATCAAAAAAGAAACTGGAAAAGAGCCATTTAAAGGCGTAAACCCGGATGAAGTAGTAGCAATGGGTGCGGCAGTTCAAGGTTCAATCCTTACTGGTGACACTACAGATGTAGTATTGCTAGACGTAACTCCACTTTCACTTGGTATTGAAACAATGGGTAGCGTATTCACGAAACTGATTGATCGTAATACAACAATCCCAACTAGTAAATCACAAGTGTTCTCAACTGCTGCTGACAACCAACCAGCTGTTGATATCCATGTTCTTCAAGGTGAGCGTGCGATGGCAACTGATAATAAGACACTTGGTCGTTTCCAATTGACGGATATTCCACCAGCTCCACGTGGCGTTCCACAAATCGAAGTTACATTTGATATAGATAAAAATGGTATCGTGACAGTAAAAGCTAAAGATATGGGAACTCAAAAAGAACAAAACATTACAATTCAGTCAAGTTCAGGTCTTTCAGATGACGAAATCGATCGCATGGTGAAAGATGCTGAAGCACACGCTGAAGAAGACAAAAAGCAAAAAGAAGAAGCGGATCTTCGTAACGAAGCAGACCAACTCGTTTTCATGTCTGAAAAGACATTGAAAGACTTGGAAGGTAAAGTGTCTGAAGAAGAAGTGAAGAGTGTTGAAGAGGCAAAAGAAGCTCTAAAAGTGGCTATCGAAGCGAACAACCTTGAAGAGATGAAAGAAAAGAAAGATGCTCTTGAAGCGGTTGTTCAACAAATGACGATGAAAATGTATGAGCAAGCTCAAGCAGAAGCAAATGCTCAAGGGGAAAATGCAACAGATTCAGATGATGGCGTTGTTGACGCTGATTTCTCTGAAGTAGAAGACGACAAGAAAAACTAAATCAATAACTGATTGACGGAAAAGTCAAAGTCCGATATTCCGGCTTTGGCTTTTTCGTTTGTTACCAAACTTACTCAAAAAGTGTTACAATGCACACAACGCTAAATGAGTTTCGGGAGTGTAGATGAATGAGCAAACGAGATTATTATGAAATACTTGGAGTGCCGAAAACGGCTACTAAAGAAGAAATACGGAAAGCTTATCGCAAACTTTCCAAACAGTTCCACCCTGATTTGAACAAAGAAGCAGGTGCGGAAGATAAGTTTAAAGAAGTTACAGAAGCTTTTGAAGTACTTAGTGATGAAAATAAGCGTGCTTCGTATGACCAGTATGGCCATGCAGACCCAAACCAAGGCTTTGGTGGTGGAGGGTTCAGCGGATTTGGTGGCGGTGATGGCTTCGGATTTGATGATATTTTCAGTTCGTTCTTTGGTGGTGGCGGCGGTGGACGTCGACGTGATCCGAACGCTCCCCGTAAAGGAGACGATCTTCAATACACGATGACTATCGATTTCATGGAGGCAGCTTTCGGTAAAAAGACTGAAATTGAAATACCTCGTGAAGAAGTATGTGATACGTGTGATGGAAGTGGTGCTAAAAAAGGCACATCTGTGAAAACATGTACTAATTGTGGCGGAACAGGTCAAATTTCAGTTACCCAAAACACACCACTCGGTCAAATGGTTAATCGGAAAGTATGTAACGTCTGTCAGGGAACAGGTAAAATTATTCCAGAGAAGTGTGAAACTTGTCATGGAAACGGGCGCGTTCAAAAACGTAAGAAAATCAGCGTTACAATTCCAGCAGGTGTCGATGATGGTCAGCAATTGCGTGTTGCGGGTCAAGGTGAAGGCGGAGTGAACGGTGGACCTGCCGGAGATCTATATATTGTTTTCCGTGTTCGTCCACATGAAAAGTTCATTCGTGAAGCAGACGATATCATATTGGAAATTGCAATTACGTTCCCACAAGCAGCGCTTGGAGATGAAATAGAAGTTCCTACTATTCATGGAACTGTCAATTTGAAGATTCCAGCAGGAACGCAACCTGGTACAACGTTCCGTCTACGTGGCAAAGGAATTCAAAACGTTCATGGACACGGTGTTGGTGATCAGCACGTTATTGTGAAACTCCTTACGCCTAAGAAAATGACTGAAAAACAAAGAGAACTATTGCGAGAATTCGCTTCAATTGATGGAGATGCTCCTGGAGAATATTCGAGTTCATTGTTTGACAAAATCAAACGATCTATTAAAGGTGACTGAAAGGACTGAGTGTGCGTGAAATGGTCTGAAATAGCAATTCATACGACAAATGAAGCAACCGAAGCAGTTGCAAACATTCTTCATGAGGCAGGAGCAAGCGGAGTTGTCATTGAAGATTCCTCTGAACCTGATCGCATTCATGAAGATCGTTTCGGAGAAATCTATGATCTGGATCCTCTAGACTTTCCTGATGAAGGTGTCTTAGTAAAGGCTTATTTACCAGCAACTAGCTTTTTAAAAGAAACGGTCCAAGAAATCAGTGAGTCGATTGATAAGCTGAAGCAATTCAACTTGGATACAGGGAAAAAAGCGATTACAACAACAGAAGTCGACGAAGAGGACTGGGCAACTGCATGGAAAAAGTATTATCATCCAGTGAAGATTTCAGGTCGTTTCACGATTGTTCCTACTTGGGAGACATATGTACCTGTTGAGTCCGATGAGCTTATTATCGAACTGGACCCAGGAATGGCCTTTGGTACTGGGACTCATCCAACAACAGTCATGTGTTTGCAAGCACTCGAAAAATATGTGAAACCTGCAGACTATGTTATTGACGTAGGAACAGGGTCTGGTGTGTTAGCTATTGGTGCGACTTTATTAGATGCAAATCGCGTTCTCGCTTTAGATTTAGATGAAGTTGCCGTACGTTCGGCTAAAGAAAATATTGCTCTGAATCACTGTGAAGAGACAGTCGAAGTCTTACACGGGAATCTGTTGGATTCTGTTAAAGAACCTGCAGATGTAATTGTAGCGAATATCTTAGCGGAAGTGATTGTAACATTTTCTCAGGATGCGTATCAGTTACTAGCAGATAACGGGTTGTTCATTGTATCCGGCATTATCGGTGCTAAAAAAGACTTCGTAAAAGAGGATCTTATTCAAAAAGGATTTGAAATTGTTGAATCCGTTTTAATGGAAGATTGGGTGGCCTTAATCGCTCGTAAACGGGGGGAGTAACGTGCAACGCTATTTCCTAGACCAACCTTTTGACGAATTTGGTTTTGCGATTATTACTGGTGACGATGAGAAGCATATTACGCGTGTTATGCGAATGCGTGAAGGTGATGAAATTTGTTGTGTCTCAAAAGGGTTCGGTCATATTTCAATCATTCAACAATTCAACGAATCTGGTGTTCGTGTTAAGAATACGGGAAAAACAACATCTAACAGTGAGCTTCCTGTTGCAGTTACGTTAGCATGCGGTTTACCCAAAGGGGATAAGTTGGAATTGATTGCTCAAAAAGGGACAGAACTTGGTATGTCTGCAATGATACCTTTCAAAGCAGAGCGCTCGATTGTGAAATGGGATGAAAAAAAGGGTGACAAGAAGACTAGTAGACTTCGTAAAATTGCGAAGGAAGCTGCCGAGCAGTCTCATCGTACGGTCATACCCGAAATATCTGAGCCGCTTTCATTTAAACAACTTCTGAAACAAGCCGAGTCTTTTGATATTTGTCTATTTGCGGATGAAGAAGAAGCAAAAGAAGGAACGTCAAATAAGATTGCAGTACGTCTGGAGAACGTGTATCATGGACAATCGATACTGGTATTATTTGGACCAGAAGGTGGTTTGTCGAGGGCTGAGGCTGAGAGCCTAAAGGATGCCGGTTTCATGGCGACATCACTTGGACCTCGTATCCTTCGTACAGAAACTGCGCCATTATACGTACTTTCCGCTATGTCTTACGAATTTGAATGAAAGAGGTGAGCAGCTTATGTCTTTGGTTGCCTTCCATACATTGGGCTGTAAAGTGAATCATTATGAAACAGAAGCAATTTGGCAACTTTTCAAAGATGCCGGATATGAGCGTACAGATTTTGAAAAAAACTCTGATGTATATGTTATCAATACATGTACTGTGACGAATACGGGAGACAAAAAAAGTCGACAAGTAATCCGTCGTGCAGTTCGTCAAAATCCGGATGCAGTTATTTGTGTAACAGGATGCTACGCACAAACTTCACCTGCAGAAATCATGGCGATTCCTGGGGTAGATATCGTTGTCGGTACTCAAGATCGTACTAAATTACTCGGGTTAATCGCACAATTTCGTGAAGAACGACAGCCGATTAATGCTGTACGTAATATCATGAAAAATCGGGTTTATGAAGAACTGGATGTACCCGCATTCACAGATCGTACTCGTGCTTCTTTGAAGATTCAGGAAGGGTGTAATAACTTCTGTACGTTTTGTATTATTCCCTGGGCTCGGGGTCTTATGCGCTCACGTGATCCAGAAGAAGTTGTTCGCCAAGCTCAACAGCTCGTGGATGCTGGCTATTTAGAAATCGTACTAACTGGAATACACACAGGTGGTTATGGCGAGGATTTGAAAGATAATAATCTAGCTAAGTTATTAGTAGATCTCGAAACTAAAGTCAAGGGACTTAAGCGACTTCGGATTAGTTCGATTGAAGCAAGTCAATTGACCGATGAGGTTATAGCAGTATTAAATAATTCGTCAATCATTGTTCGACATCTGCACATCCCAATTCAATCTGGTTCAAATACTGTGCTGAAGAGGATGCGACGTAAGTATACAATGGAGTTCTTTGCAGAACGGTTAGATCGACTTCGTGAAGCGTTGCCGCATCTCGCAATTACATCAGATGTAATTGTTGGATTCCCAGGTGAAACTGAAGAAGAGTTCATGGATACTTATAGCTTCATCCGTGATCATCGATTCTCTGAACTACATGTGTTCCCATACTCTAAACGGACAGGGACACCTGCTGCTCGTATGGAAGACCAGGTGGATGAAGAAGTAAAGAATGAACGTGTGCATCGACTAATCGAATTGAATGATCAATTAGCCAAACAGTATGCTGCTGAATTCGAAGATGAAGTACTTGAAGTCATTCCTGAAGAGAAATTCGACCAAGATCCAGAGAGTGATCTGTATGTAGGCTACACGGATAATTACTTGAAAGTAGTATTCCCTGCAGAAGAGTCCATGGTCGGTAAGATTGTTCGAGTGAAAGTGCTGAAAGCGGGATATCCATACAACGAAGGACAATTCGTTCGAGTGATGGAAGAACCAAAAGAATTAGTGCATTAATTGGAAACCGCTAGCTTGACTAGCGGTTTCTTTTCTATTCCGCATGGTTCTGCTATGATGTAAGAGGTACGTACATCCTCGAGGAGGTCCTAAAATGAATTCAATCGCAAATATGATTGACCATACGCTATTAAAAGCAGATGCAACAAAAGACCAAGTGTTGGAGCTTTGTAAAGAAGCTAAGCAATATAACTTCGCATCAGTTTGTTTAAACCCAACATGGGTGAAAACAGCTGCTGAAGAACTAAAAGGTACTTCTGTGAAAACATGTACAGTTATTGGTTTTCCGCTCGGAGCGACAACTTCTGAAGTAAAAGCATTTGAAACAACGAATGCTATTGAAAATGGTGCAGAAGAAATTGATATGGTTATCAATATCGGAGCTTTGAAAAGTGGCGATACTAAATATGTTCAACAGGACATTGAAGCAGTAGTCCACGCAGCTGCAGATAAAGCCATTGTTAAAGTAATTATTGAAACATGTTTATTAACTGATGAAGAAAAACGTACAGCCTGTGAATTAGCTGTGTTAGCAAAAGCGGATTTCGTGAAAACATCGACAGGTTTTTCGACAGGCGGCGCAACTGCAGACGATGTAAAGTTGATGCGTAGCACTGTAGGACCTTCTATGGGAGTTAAAGCTTCTGGGGGCGTTCGTAGCTTAGAGGATTTGACCGCGATGAAAGAAGCTGGAGCAACTCGAATTGGTGCGAGCTCCGGTGTAGCAATTATGAATGGTCTTCAGTCAAAATCCGACTATTAATTTAAATCTTTTATTGACTGATAGAAATAAATGCGGTATAATTTTTGAGTACATAGCAGTATGCTATGTTCGAAGTGTGTTCGGAGGGAGGGACAAGAGATGACTAAAACAACTGTTCGTAAGAACGAATCACTTGAAGATGCTCTTCGCCGCTTCAAACGTACTGTATCAAAGAGTGGTACGATTCAGGACGTAAGAAAGCATGAGTTTTATGAGAAGCCAAGTGTTAAGCGTAAAAAGAAATCTGAAGCTGCTCGTAAACGCAAATTCTGATTAACTCCTATATTGTTTGCTTAAAGCAACGTTAAACCAGTAAAATGCGCGTAAGTCGGAAAATCCCTTGGATTTTCCGACTTATTTTTTTGTGTAAATTTAAGTTCATGTTCTCAATAAGTATTTTCATAGGTGATCTTGTAGTTGAATACAACTAATCTTTTTGCGATAAACTTTTCGGATAGTGAAACTTACGTGTGTTTCGTTCGTACAATAGGTATACTTGAGGAACAATCATCTTAGAAAGTAGGTGGGATTTTTGCAGAAGCTCATTAGAGGATTTCTGCTTTTGACACTTATAGTATCAGCAGTTGCATTTCCGTTTTCGGCTACGTCGATCGCGAAAACTGAAACCGTTTACAAAGTTCCTGTGCATAAAGAAGTAGAAAAAGGACTTTATGCATTTCTGAAGCGGTCTTTCGGTGAAGCGGAAAAAGCAGGTGCTGATGTTATTATTTTGGACATTAATACACCAGGGGGCTTTACAGATACAGCTGGTGAAATCGCAAAGTTAATGGATGATACGGAAATTGAAGTTGTCGCGTACATTAACAAACGTGCACTATCAGCGGGCGCTTTTCTTGCACTTCATGCAGACAAAATCTATATGGCTCCAAATTCTACTATAGGAGCAGCCGCAGTTATTGATGGTTCTGGGAATGCAGCAAACAAAAAAGCTCAGAGTGCTTGGTCTGCGGAAATGAAAACCGCAGCTGAATCGCACGACAGAGACTCGAAATTTGCGCTCGCAATGGCAAACCCTGAAGTGGACCTACCAGAATACCGTGCAGGAAAAGGCGAACTTTTAACATTAACGGATAAGGAAGCTGCGTCTTCAGAAGTAGGATATAGTGAGGGGACTATCGCTAATTACGATGAATTGTTGAAAACGCTCAACTTAGAAAATGCTACAATAATTTCAACTGATCCAACGTTCAGTGAGCAGATTGCCCGATTCATTACCAATCCGGTTGTTGTACCAATTTTGCTTTCCGTTGCAGGGTTAGGGTTAATTGTTGAGCTCTATTCACCTGGATTCGGTGTAGCCGGTACAATGGGTGTTTCTGCATTATTGCTCTTTTTCTACGGGCACTTGATTGCAGGGTTAGCGGGCTATGAAGCAATACTATTGTTTCTTCTAGGTGCCGGATTGATTGTAGCAGAGTTGTTCTTGCCACATGGTATTGCAGGAGTAGCAGGTGCAGTCGCTGTCACCGGTAGTATTATAATGGCAGGAGCAAATCCTGCATATATGGCAATATCGGTGCTGATTGCACTTATAATTGCTACAACGGGGATGGTGGTTATCATGAAATTCTTTGGGAAAAAGCTGCATTTGTTGAACAGAATGATCTTAATGGATGCTACGGATACAGAGAGCGGGTATGTCTCAAACGTAAACCGTATTGACTGGCTTGGGAAAACAGCAGTTACTCTAACACCGCTTCGTCCGTCAGGAGCAATTGTGATGGATGGGGAGCGTATTGATGTGGTTTCTGAAGGAAACTACATTGATAAAGGAAAGCATGTTAAGATAGTGAAAGTTGAAGGATCTCGGACGGTTGTTCGTGAACTTCAAGAAATGGAGGGAAATGAATGATTATCAATGGTAGTTTAATTGGGATTGTAGTAATCGCAGTTCTTGCGATTATCGTATTATCGGTTTTCTTTACGTTTGTACCAGTTGCATTGTGGATTTCCGCAATTTCAGCAGGCGTTCGAGTAAGTATTTTGACACTTGTAGGAATGCGTTTAAGAAGGGTTATTCCAAGTCGTGTAGTAAACCCACTTATTAAAGCACATAAAGCTGGAGTAGAAGTTACGATTAATCAGCTAGAGAGTCACTATCTAGCTGGTGGTAACGTTGACCGCGTTGTAAACGCATTAATTGCGGCTCAGCGTGCTAACATTGAACTAACATTCGAACGTGCTGCAGCAATTGACCTTGCAGGTCGTGACGTATTGCAAGCTGTTCAAATGTCTGTAAACCCTAAAGTTATTGAAACACCATTCATTGCGGGTGTTGCAATGAACGGTATTGAAGTAAAAGCAAAAGCTCGTATTACCGTTCGTGCCAATATCGATCGCCTTGTTGGTGGTGCGGGTGAAGAAACAATTGTAGCACGTGTTGGTGAAGGTATTGTCTCTACGATCGGTTCTTCAATTAACCATGCTAAAGTATTAGAAAATCCGGACTTGATTTCACAAACAGTCCTTACAAAAGGATTAGACTCTGGTACAGCATTTGAGATTCTCTCAATCGATATTGCTGATGTTGATATCGGTAAGAACATTGGTGCGGAATTGCAAACTGAACAAGCACAAGCAGATAAGAATATTGCTCAAGCCAAAGCAGAAGAACGTCGGGCAATGGCTGTTGCTAGTGAGCAAGAAATGAAAGCTAAAGTTGTGGAGATGCGCTCTAAGGTTGTGGAAGCTGAAGCGGAAGTACCACTCGCTATGGCAGAAGCACTTCGCACTGGAAATATCGGCGTGATGGATTATATGAACTATAAAAATATTCAAGCTGATACCGGAATGAGAGATTCAATCGGTAAAGTCAGCGGTTCTGAAGATCAGAACGATAAGCCTAAAAACTAAACAGTGCGGACGCAACTTCCCGGAAAGGGGATGTGCTGATGGAACAAATTATCATTCTAATTGCAATAGGACTTCTCAGTACGTTATTCAATAAAAAGAATAAGGGCGAGGCTCAAAAGCAAAAACAAGAAGCCTCTAGAACCAATGAGGTACCTCAGAACCAACCTATACCACAAAGACAACCGATGCCACAAAGGTCGCAGGCTCCACAAGCTCGACAGGCATCCTCGTCAGAACAGATGGATCCATTTAAAAGACTAAAAGAACTGACAGGTGAAATCTATAAAGAAATTCAAGAGGATCAGCGAAAAGCTCCAAGCGAACAGCAGAATTCGATTGAACCCTTTAAGATACCTGAGGTTCCTGTACAAAGGCCTGAAATCTCTCAAACTTCTCGTCCTTCAAGAAAAGCGAGTGATCGCAGTTCAGGTAGACTTTCTATGCACAATCCAGAGCAACAGATGCTAGCAGAAAACGAATTCCTTCATGTCGACATAACTAATAAACGTGATGTCTTAAAAGGGATTGTATTTTCAGAGATACTTGGACCTCCAAAATCTAAACGATAAATAGTACGCATTGACCCCCTTTACCGAGCATAAGAATGGTATAGGGGGTCAATGCGTTGAGAAAACTATTTGAAATGGGTTCTTTAATATCGATTGAAGAATTATCCTCACTGAAAATACTCGGTGGCTATGAACTTGTTAAAATTACTGATGGCTATGCGATGATTCGAAAAGAAGGCTACAAAATTGAAATAAGCGGAACGGATATTCATTTCGATATGTTGTTGGCACAATCCGCGTTACTCTCCTTTACAGAGCTCCATGAACTTCGGATCACCAAAGATTTGAAGAAAGGAGAAACGCATGAAACGTAAGTTATACGATATTGAACTAAGTGGAATGGGAAAACCTGCAAACCTTGTCAATGAACTAATTCGCGATAAGAAAAGGGTCAAAAATCTGGAACACATAGATGGGACAATTTGGTTTCAAACGGATGGTTCGGGCGTTCGTTATATTCGTACAAACCGAAAACGTCATCAAGTGAAAGTCCGTGTGGTCCGATTAGACGATGAGACGCCTATGAACCGACTGTTTCATTCCTGGATTGCGTTATTACTATGTGCTATTCCTTTTGTGGCATCTCTGTTTTTGTGGCAAGTCAATGTAGATGCTGAGTATCCTGAAGTCGCTGAGAGAATTGAAGCAAAGCTGGAAAAGGCATCAGTTGTCCCAATGAGTTTATTGCGCCAGCTTCCTGATGAAGGGAGAATACGTAGCTTAATTATGACAGAAGAGCCTGAGTTGTCATGGGTGAGATTCGAGAAGAAAGGAACGACATTAACTATAGTTCCTATGATGTCACCTAAAACTACGAACAAGATTGCTAAGGACGGTAAACCCAGCGAGCTCGCAGCGCGTACAGGCGGGGTTGTAACGGGGTTCCAGTTAAAAAGCGGAGAACGAGTCGCAAGAATTCATCAAACGGTTAAAAAAGGCGACCTGCTCGCGACAGGCATACTTGAGCAAGGTGACAAGGTGGCAATTGTAGGTGCTGAAGGAGCTGTCTTCGCTGATTATTGGTTGGAATACAAGTTCTCCTTGCCTAAAACTATTGAATACCGTTCACTAGGGCAAACGAGCATGTCGTTAGAATGGAATTTACCTTGGATGAAAAAGACAGCGAGTTCACAACCTTTTTGGAAAGTCGTAAAGTTAAATGAAATAAAAGATGAACCTATTCGAACCTTAACTTTAGAAAAAGGTATGGAGAAAAAGTTTTTAGTTCCTCTATTGAAACATAAATTGCTGTCTGAAACCTCTTTTGAAAAGGAAATCAAGGATGAAAATATTTTACAGGTGACGTTTGACAATGATAAAGTAACAGGGACTATACTTTTTTTGATCAATGAAAATATTGCGGTGAAAAGACCATTATCCCAAGGGGGAGACGATTGATTGAGTGAACAACAACTTCAACTTCATTTAGAAGATCCAAACGAAGCAATTATGCTACTTGGTATTTCCGACCAAAACATTAAGCTAATTGAAGAAAATCTTTCCGTTACTGTACTTTCGCGAGGTGAAACGATATCACTCAAGGGTTCTGAAGAAAATTCAGAGTCTGCGAAACAGCTTTTAGAACAACTTTTAAAAGTTATTCGTAAAGGGATTCAAATTAACCAACGAGATGTTGCAACCGCTATTGAAATGGTGAATAATGGTACTATTGAATACTTTGCTGAGTTATATGATGTGGAAATTGCTCGCAACAGTAAAGGTAAAGTGATTCGAGCTAAAACAATCGGTCAACGAGAATATGTTCAAGCAATCCGGCAGAATGATTTAACGTTTTGTATTGGACCTGCTGGAACGGGGAAAACATATTTAGCTGTTGTCCTAGCAGTTCATGCTATGAAAACAGGATCGGCTAAACGTATTATATTAACACGACCAGCAGTTGAAGCTGGAGAAAGTTTAGGGTTTTTACCCGGTGACCTGAAAGATAAAGTGGATCCATACTTACGTCCACTTTACGATGCGCTTCACGATATGTTAGGTGCTGAGCATACAGAGCGTCTTATTGAGCGGGGGACTATTGAAATAGCTCCACTTGCTTATATGAGAGGACGTACACTTGATGATGCTTTTGTTATTCTCGACGAAGCTCAAAATACAACCCATGCTCAAATGAAGATGTTTTTAACCCGATTAGGATTCGGTTCTAAGATGGTCATTACAGGGGATAAGACGCAAATCGATTTGCCTAAGGGCGTGAAGTCAGGAATAGTTGCCGCAGAAGCAATTCTTTCGAAGGTTCGTGAAATCCACTTCCAATACCTAGAACCAGCAGATGTGGTCAGACATCCGATTGTTGCAAAAATTATCGATGCATACGAAGAAGAGCAGTCCTAACGGGCTGCTCCCTACATACTTTTTTAATTTTTGACTGAAAGGGGATTCAAGGGATGTTAAAGCCGTTGATCCAACTTATCAAGTCCTTAAAATTCTATGTCACTGCATGGCTAGTCATAGGATTATCAGCAATCATTCTTTTTTTCCTTGTATATGATGATGTGAGGCCGGAAACGTATGAGCTTACACCATTTCAAATCTCACCTAGTACAATCCGTTCGTTAAAAACGGTTGAGGATTCGGTGAAAACTGAAGAAGAACGGCAACGGGTTATAGAAGAACAACCACCCGTCTATCAGTTTAACGATGAGATATCAACGAATCGACAATCGATTGCAGCTTCACTCTTCGACTATATACTAGAAGTTAAAAGAAGTATGCTATCCGTAGAAGAAGAAGAAGAAGAAATCGTTTCACCAGCAAGCTTAAAAGCAGCGGTTAAAGAAGTGAATAAAAAGCTTAAAGAACTGAGAGAAACAGAACCCGATTTTTACTTTAATGAAGCCGTCTTATCTGGCCTGCTCACTGAAAATGAGGCAATACTACTGGAAATGCGTTCTGAACTCACCACAATTGTAGCGGATGAATTGTCAAAACCCATTAGAGCGAAAGATATATCTGTAGTCCAATATGATGCTGAACGTAAAATTAGAACATCTCAGTCTATACCAGACGGACAAGTCCAGACGATGATTCAGCTAGTAAGACCGTTATTGGTTCCGACTGAAATGATCAACGAAGAATTAACTGATCAACGGATAAAGCAAGCGAGAGAAAGTATAGAACCTACTCGTATATTGCAAGGACAAGTTATCGTAAGGGAAGGACAAGTGATTGATAAAGAAATTTATCGTCAACTTGAAATTACGGGACTTTTGACAAACCAGACCTCTATCAAACCAATCCTTGCATTAATTTGTTTAATTGTTCTTTTATCAGGACTTGTCTACATTCACTTTATGTCACGTCATGAAGACAAAAAGACGCTGAAGAAGGCTTTGTTGATTTTCTATTCAATTTTCTTCTTAATTGTGATTATGATGAAGTTAACTGGAGTATTAGAAAAGGAATTTGATGTTCAGGTATCATTCCTATTTCCAGCTGCATTGGCTCCATTACTCGTTAAACTTCTAACAAATGAACGTCTAGCAATTCTATTAGTAGTTATGATTTCTGCGACAAGTGGACTCGTTTTACAAGAAGGAGTCACTTCTATTATGCAAATGGAAGTCGTCTTATACTTCCTTTTAAGCGGGACGACTGCATTACTGGTACTAGGTGAAAAAGGAAGACGTTTAACTATTATGAGAACGAGTGTGGCAGTAGCAATTGCGAATTTGCTGTATGTCGCGTTTTATTTATTGATGACGCAATCTAGCTACACCCTATCCGAAATCGTATTTTATACAATTGCTGCAATTAGTTCTGCGATTCTATCAGCAGCGCTGACTATTGGATTATTACCTTTCTTTGAGTCCATATTCGGAGTAGTATCTGATATGCGTCTCATTGAATTATCGAATCCCAACCACCCGCTCCTTAAAAAGGTGCTAACCGAAACTCCTGGAACATATCACCATAGTGTCATGGTAGCGAACTTAGCAGATGCTGCATGCGAAGCGATTGGCGCAAACGGCCTGTTAGCAAGAGTTGGAAGCTACTATCATGATATCGGTAAAACTGTGAGACCTTTATATTTCATCGAAAATCAGCATGGTGTTAATCCGCACGATCAGTTATCTCCTGAAGAAAGTAGAGATATAATTATCGCTCATGCTGGAGACGGTGCAGAAATATTAGCGTCAAAAAAGATGCCACATCAAATTATTGATATTGCACGACAACATCACGGTACAAGCTTTTTGAAGTTCTTTTACATTAAAGCAAAAGAACAGGGTCAGGACGTGGTAGAAGATGATTTTAGATATTTCGGTCCTAAACCTCAAACAAAAGAGATTGCTGTTATTTCGATTGCAGATAGTTGCGAAGCAGCAGTTCGATCGATGAAAGAACCTACTCCTGAGAAAATATCAGCACTAGTTCAATCGATCGTTAAAGAAAAGTTAAATGATGGACAGTTTGACGAATGTGATCTATCTATGAAAGAGATCCGTCTTGTCGAACAAGTGATTTGTGAAACATTAAATGGTATATTCCATAGTAGAATCGAATACCCGAAATAAGTATAAGGAAGAGGGAGCAGTATGTTGGAAATTGATTTTATCGATGAAATAGATGGCAATGGTCAAGTTGCAGAACAGCTCATCCAAAAACTTCTATCTTTTGCATCGGATGAAGAAGGTCTTGAAGACGGCACAGAACTGTCTGTGACATTTTTAGATGATGCAGGAATTCGAGAAGTGAACCGTGATTATCGTGGGAAAGATCAAGCGACAGATGTCATATCGTTCGCTTTGGAAGAAGAGGGCGATGGGGAAGCACCGATTATCGGCGCGGAAGATATGCCAAGGCACTTAGGAGATTTGTTAATATCCGTCCAAACAGCTCAGAAACAGGCTGAAGAGTACGGACATTCATTAGAACGAGAAATCGGTTTTCTCGCGTTACATGGTTTCTTGCATTTGCTTGGCTATGATCACATGACGGAAGATGACGAAAAGAAAATGTTCGGTCGACAAGATGCGATTTTACAGTCGTTCGGTCTTAGTAGGTAAATCGATGAGGACATTCTTTAAGGCATTTACGTATGCATGGATGGGTATTGTGCACGGTGCTACAAAAGAACGGAATGTGAAGTTTCACGTGGTTGCAGCGATCCTAGTAATCGTTGCAGGTGCAGCTACAGGGTTAAGGCAAATAGAGTGGATCATCCTAACAGCTATCATCGGTCTGATGATTGCTTTAGAGCTATTAAACGCTGCTATAGAGCGTGTCGTAGATTTAGTAACACAAGAAATACATCCATTAGCTAAACAAGCAAAAGATCTCGCAGCGGGTGCTGTACTTGTGTTTTCGATTGCAAGTGCGATAATTGGAATGCTAATCTTTTTACCGAAGTGGCTGATGTAAATGAATGGAGTGGAAGTTTTGGACAAACAACAATTAATGGAACATGCAAAACATGCCATGGAAAATGCGTATGTACCTTATTCAAAGTTTCCTGTAGGGGCAGCTTTGCTATCAGAGGATGGTACAGTATTTGAAGGGTGTAATATTGAAAACTCCGCTTATGGTATGACGAATTGTGCTGAGCGGACTGCGTTCTTTAAAGCTATTTCAAGTGGCATTCGAACGTTTAAAGCGCTTGCTGTAACGGGAGATACAGAGGGACCGATTTCTCCGTGTGGAGCTTGTCGTCAAGTGATTTCAGAGTTTTGCTCAATGGACATGCCGGTCTTTTTGACAAATTTAAAAGGTGATGTAACAGAAACTACCGTTGGAGAATTACTACCAGGTGCGTTTCGTAAGGAGGATCTCGAATATGGCACCAAGTGAGTTTAAGTCAGGATTCGTTTCAATTATAGGCCGTCCAAATGTAGGGAAATCTACATTTTTGAACAAAGTAGTTGGCCAGAAAATTGCTATCATGAGTGATAAGCCACAGACAACACGAAATAAAGTGCAAGGTGTTGTTACTAGTGATAGTTCTCAAATCGTATTTATTGATACGCCAGGAATCCATAAGCCAAAGCACAAATTAGGCGACTTCATGGTGAAATCTGCAAAGAATACGTTAAAAGAAGTAGACGTTATTATGTTTATGGTGAATGCGAACGAAAAAATTGGTCCTGGAGATCGTTTTGTAATTGAAATGTTGAAAAACACGGAAACACCCGTCTTTTTAGTTATCAATAAAATCGATCTTGTTCACCCAGATGACTTATTAGGAATCATTACATCCTATGTAGACGAATACGATTTTGCAGAAATCGTTCCATTGTCTGCACTTAACGGCAATAACGTAGATCGATTAATGGAGACTCTCGGTAAGTATCTTCCGGTAGGACCTAAATATTATCCAGATGATCAAGTAACTGACCATCCTGAACGCTTCATCATCTCAGAATTGATTCGCGAGAAGGTTCTACACCTTACGAGAGAAGAAGTTCCGCATTCAGTCGCAGTAGTCATTGAAAAAATAGCTAGAGATGAAGGTAAAAATATTGTTAACGTCATGGCAACAATTATTGTGGACCGGGATTCACAAAAAGGCATAGTCATTGGTAAACAAGGTGCTTTATTAAAGCAAATTGGTACCAAGGCGCGTCGTGATATCGAAATGTTACTTGGCACAAAAGTGTTCCTTGAACTTTGGGTCAAAGTACAAAAAGACTGGCGCAACAAACCTGGACAGCTGAAAGAATTCGGCTTCCGCGACGACGAATACTGATCGTCACACACTAGTGGAGGCGAACGTCATGATGAACAAATGGGAAGGGATCGTGTTGCGGACGATGCCCTACGGCGAGACGAATAAAATTGTGACGATTTTAACGAAAGAAGCTGGCAAGTTAACTGCGATGGCGCGGGGAGCTAAGAAGCCAGCAAGTCGTCTCTCGTCGATAACGCAACTCTTTGTGTATGGCTCTTTTTTATTACGCACTGGTAAAGGGATGGGGTCCCTTGAACAAGGCGAGCCCATTAATTCTATGCGCCATATTAGAGAAGACTTAGAGGCCACTGCCTATGCGAGTTATGTCGTAGAATTGACGGATAGATTGACGGAAGACGGAGAGCGTTCAACGGGTATCTTCAACTTATTATATGATGCATTACATGCAATTAATGAAGGATATGATCCAGAAGCGATTGCGCTATTTGTGGAGTGGAAGATGCTTCCCGTAGCTGGTATTCATCCTATATTGCATCAATGTGCGTCATGCGGATCTGTGGAAGGTGAGTTTGCATTTTCTTTTAAGGAAATCGGATTTCTTTGTCATCGATGTTTTCATACCGACCCTTATATTGTTAGGATTACTCCCGCGCAATTAAAGCTAATTCGAACATTTGCAACGGTACCAATCCCTCAAGTGGGTTCTCTTACATTAAAAAAGTCGACAAAACAATTTATGAAAAAGTTGGTTCGTCAAATTTATGATGAACAAGTTGGCATACGATTGAAATCACGTGCTTTTCTAGATCAGCTTGATCGTACCCCTAGCTTATTACCTCCAAAAGAAAAACCGGTAGATTCAGATGAATAATCTGGATCTACCGGTTTTTTTATTAAAATGCAATACGTTCTTCGATATATGCTTTCAGTTCCTCAATCGGCAAGCGAACTTGTTCCATTGAATCACGGTGACGAACTGTCACTTGTCGATCCTCTTCGGAATCAAAATCATATGTGATACAGAATGGAGTTCCGATTTCGTCTTGGCGGCGATATCTTTTACCAATAGACTGAGAGTCGTCATACTGCACAGAGAAGTGCTTGCATAGTTCTGCATATACATCTCCTGCACCATCTGCCAACTTCTTCGATAACGGCAATACAGCAGCTTTAACAGGTGCTAACGCAGGATGGAAACGCATAACTGTGCGTTTGTCATCGCCTTCAAGTATTTCTTCGTCAAATGCGTCACATAAAAAGGCAAGAGTTACACGGTCTGCACCTACAGAAGGCTCGATACAATAAGGGACAAACTTTTCATTCGTGATTGGGTCTTGATAATGGAAATCCTCGTTGGAATATTCCATATGACGCTTTAGGTCGAAGTCTGTGCGATTTGCAATTCCCCATAGCTCGCCCCAGCCAAACGGGAATTTGAACTCGATATCAACTGTTCCTTTGGAGTAGTGAGAGAGTTCATCGTCATTATGCTCACGAAGACGCATATTTTCTTCAGTAAGACCTAGGTCAAGTAACCAGTTCTTCGAAGCGTCACGCCAGAACGCATACCATTCTTCGTCTTCACCTGGTTTACAGAAGAATTCAAGTTCCATCTGTTCGAATTCACGAGTACGGAATGTGAAGTTACCTGGTGTGATTTCGTTACGGAAACTTTTACCGATTTGAGCAATACCGAATGGAAGTTTTTTACGCATAGAGCGCTGAACATTTTTGAAGTTTACAAAGATACCTTGAGCTGTCTCAGGACGCAAGTAAATTTCGTTAGCCGAAGAATCCGTAACCCCTTGAGTTGTTTTAAACATCAAGTTGAACTGACGGATATCCGTATAGTCCAAAGCAGAGCATGTAGGACAAACGATATTATGTTCAATAATCAAGTCTTTCATTTTTTCGAATGGCATGCCGTCTACGACGATTTCCATTCCTTTAGCATCAAGTGCATCTTCAATCAGCTTATCAGCACGATGACGTGTCTTACATTTTTTACAGTCGATCATAGGATCGTTGAAGTTACCGATATGGCCAGACGCTTCCCAAACTTTCGGATTCATTAAGATTGCAGCATCTAGACCTACGTTATGAGGAGACTCTTGAACGAATTTTTTCCACCAAGCTTTTTTGATATTGTTTTTAAGTTCAATGCCGAGTGGACCGTAATCCCAAGTATTTGCAAGCCCTCCGTAGATTTCAGATCCAGGGAATACGAATCCCCTTTGTTTCGAAACGTTAACAATTTGTTCCATTGTGTACATAAAAATCCCTCCAATTAAAATAAGCACCCATCCCCGGACATATATGTCCGAGGACGGGTGCGTAATGCCCCGCGGTTCCACCTCGATTGACTGCCTAACTTGAACAGTCCTCTTTAAAACTAACTATGGCTCCAGGTTGCCTTTTCTTGTCGAGTACGAGCTCTCACTATCCTCGTTCGCTTTATGTGACAGTACTTATAGACCTTTCTTTGCCTATTCAAATGTTGCATTTAGTTTAGCATGGTTCGTGATTCTTCGCAATAGAACTACTTTTGATATATACTGTAGAGAGATTTGTTTAATTGAACGCTTAGGACGGTGACATAGATGGAACTCAATAAGCGCCAGACGGAGATCTTGGAGATCGTCAAGGCGGACGGACCTATTACCGGAGAGCATATTGCGGAACGGTTAAGTTTAACAAGAGCTACCATACGACCAGATCTCGCCATCTTAACAATGGCAGGCTTTTTGGATGCACGCCCACGTGTCGGTTATTTCTACTCAGGCAAGAAGCAAGTGCACTCTGTGGGAGACGAAATGATTGGAATGAAAGTAGGAGATTTCCAATCCACTCCTGCAGTCGTAACAGAACATAGCACGGTTTATGATGCGATTTGTCACATGTTCTTACAAGACGTTGGCACGTTGTTTGTAGTAGATGATAAAGCCTGCTTAACAGGAATTCTTTCGAGAAAAGATTTGTTAAGAACAAGTATTGGAAATACGGAGTTAGAGAAAATACCAGTGCATGTGATTATGACTCGAATGCCCAACATTGTTTATTGTCACAAAAAGGACACACTATTATCTGCAGCTCGCAAGATGATCGATAAGCAAATTGACTCGTTACCTGTTATTGGAACAGGAACTGAGGAATTAGAAATTGTAGGTAGAATTACTAAAACAAATATCACTGCAGCATTTTTAACGCTTGCACAAGATCATGAGCTATGAGGTGAGTCCTATGAATAAACTCAAGTTTTTTATCGTTTCAGATTCAGTCGGCGAAACGGCAGAATTAGTAGCAAAGGCAGCAGCCAGTCAATTTCGTCAAGATCTCGACACAGTATCGATGAAGCGATTTTCTCATATTGAAGATAAAAGTCAGTTAACGGAAATTGCTTGGCTCGCTGAACAACAGCAGGCAGTGATTGTTTATACGTTAGTGAGAAGTGATATGCGAGCAGCACTCATTTTTGAATGTGAACAACATAACGTTCAATGCGTGGATTTATTAGGGCCGATTATGAAATCGGTTGAGCATGTACTTGGTGAAAGACCGATTGAAGAGCCAGGCTTAGTCCGACAGTTGGATGATGATTATTTCCGCAAGATTGAAGCAATCGAGTTCGCTGTGAAGTATGATGATGGACGAGATCCGCGCGGGGTCTTAAATGCAGATATTGTTTTAGTGGGAATTTCAAGAACTTCTAAAACTCCACTTTCTCAGTACTTAGCACACCAACGATTCAAAGTTGCGAATGTACCACTAGTTCCTGAAGTAGAGCCTCCTGCTGAGTTATATAATATAGATCCTAGTAAATGTTTTGGTCTTGTTATCTCTCCTGAGATTTTAAATTCAATTCGTAAAGAACGGCTAATCGCATTAGGTCTTAAAGATGATGCGAGTTACGCAAAAATCGATAGAATTGAAGAAGAAATACTCCACTTTAACAAAGTCGTCAATAAGATTGGCTGTACTGTAATTGATGTGTCCAATCGCGCAGTCGAGGAGACCGCAAATGTGATATTGTCGCAGATGAATAATCGAGAATTTGAACGTATTCGGAAGGACCTCCATCGTTAAGGCTGGTCCCTCTTTTTTCGTCCGTTATTCATTTGGCTATTTTACTAGTATTCCAATAAACCTTCCTGTAAAATAGCAGTTTCGGAGAAAAATAAAAAATTTGTCGAATTAAAAGGGTTTTTTGAAAGATACATCGAATTTATAGACAGTGAAGATGGTGATAGCATGTCGAAGATACCTGAACAGACAATAGAAGAAATACGCACTAAAACAGATATAGTCGATCTCATCGGTGAACACGTTCGTCTGACAAAGCGAGGGAAGAACTGGTTTGGTCTATGTCCGTTCCATGGAGAAAGTACACCTTCTTTTTCAGTATCTGAGGAAAAGCAGCTTTTTCACTGTTTTGGTTGTGGTGCTAGCGGAAACGCAATTACGTTTGTAATGGATATTGATAATCGTCCATTTACAGAAGCAGTTGTGCAGCTTGCAGAACGACTCGATATTCCAATTGATGCCTCTGTTGAGATGGGAAGTAGACAAGAAAAAAATGTCGCTCATAAACAAATGTATGAAGCTCATGAATTCGCGGCAAACTTCTATAATCACCTTCTTTTAAATACAGTAGAAGGCGAAAAAGCATATCAATATCTTGAACAAAGAGGGTTTACAAGAGAAAACATCGAAAAGTATAGTATTGGATGGGCGCTTGATGATTGGGAGGCACTTTCTTCTCTCTTACAACGCCAAGGATTCGATATGAATGATATGGTACAAGCAGGACTTGTCATTCAACGAGATAATGGCACAGGACACTTTGACCGGTTCAGAGGCAGAATCATGTTTCCACTTTATGACGATCATGGTACAATAGTCGGGTTCTCTGGCAGAGTGCTTGAAAAGTCCGAGAAGGAAGCAAAGTATTTAAATAGTCCAGAAACCCCAATATTCGAAAAAGGGAAATTGCTGTACAATTTTCACCGAGCACGTCTCAATGCTCGGAAAAAGGGTAATGTAATAGTATTCGAAGGATTTATGGATACACTATCAGCAGACCGTAACGGTGTTGAGAATACTGTTGCAGTCATGGGAACATCATTGTCTGATACTCAACTCATCAAGTTGAAGCGAATAACAAATGACTTGATTATTTGTTGTGATGGAGATAATGCAGGATGGGAAGCCTCTAAACGCTTTGCAGGACTTGTATTGCAAAAAGGATTTTCACTAAAGATTGCAGTACTTCCCAATAAGATGGATCCCGATGATTATATTTCAGAACATGGAATTGAAGCATTTCAAGAGAAAATTCTTGAACGTCCTCATACCTTTATGTCCTTCATTATGGAATATGCAAAGAGATCGAAAAACTTAACGCATGAGAATGACGTCCTTCAATATATCCACGAAGTGATGGAAGAGCTTGGTGGTAGCTTAGCTCCTGTTGAAAAAGACATGATGTTAAGACAGTTATCGTTAGATACCAACGTTTCTGTAGATGCTCTTGAACAACAGTATGCAAAAGCCACAGGAAAAGCTGTCAGAAAGGAACAATCTGACAGCTTTTCCGAGCCCCGATTGCCGGTGATACCGCAACGGAAAAATACTATGTCTGCTACAGAACGTGCAGAACGTTTACTTCTTGGCCATTTGCTACATGATGGGTCATTATTCGACACCATTCAACAGCGACAAGAAGAATTGTTTGTACATGATGACTATCAGACGCTCTATATACGTTTAGCAGGATTTTATGAACAATATGGAGCACCCGACTTCCATCGATTCGCTGAAACGATCGAGGAACGCGGTTTACGTAGAATCGTGCTTGAAGCTGCTGTCGTTGAACGTGATCCAGAACATACAGAACGAGAAGTAGGCGATTGCACAAACCATTTGAAGAAATACAGAATTCAACAAATCATTACACAAAAAATGCATGAATCTAAAGATGCAGAAAAAATGAACGATCAATCCGCAGCGTTAGAGCTAGCGCGTGAGATCATACAGCTCCGGAAATCATTATCGGCAATGTAAGCCGACCGGCGTACTAAGGAGGAACAGGTTATTATGGCTAAAAAAGAGGAACTAACTGGAGAAACAGAGACAACGTTGGAGGAAGTCAAAGCTGCTTTACTTGAAACGGGTAAAAAGAGTGGCGAATTGACAATAGAGGAAGTCACTGAGAAACTGGCTACTTTTGAGATGGAGCCTGACCAGTTTGAAGAGTTCCTCGATCAAATCGAGGCAGCTGGTATTGAAATGGAAGGTAAAGAAGACAACTCTGAAGAGACGCCACTAAAACCGTCAGCAGAGGAGGAACGATTCGATCTGAATGACTTGAGCGTTCCACCAGGTGTGAAGATTAATGACCCTGTCCGCATGTACTTGAAAGAGATAGGCCGTGTTGACTTACTTACCGGTAAAGAGGAAGTTGCACTAGCAAAACGAATCATTGCTGGTGAAGAAGAAGCCAAGAAACGTTTAGCAGAGGCTAATCTTCGACTTGTAGTTAGTATTGCAAAACGCTACGTAGGTAGAGGAATGCTGTTTTTAGATTTGATCCAAGAGGGTAATATGGGTCTTATTAAAGCGGTTGAAAAGTTTGACCATACAAAAGGATTTAAATTCAGTACGTATGCAACTTGGTGGATTCGTCAGGCGATTACACGTGCTATCGCTGACCAAGCAAGAACGATACGAATTCCTGTTCACATGGTTGAAACCATTAATAAACTTATTCGTGTACAAAGACAATTATTGCAGGATCTTGGAAGAGAGCCGTCTCCAGAAGAAATTGGCGAAGAGATGGAACTTACTCCAGAAAAAGTGCGTGAAATTCTTAAAATCGCTCAAGAGCCAGTATCGTTGGAAACACCAATTGGGGAAGAAGACGACTCGCACTTAGGTGATTTCATCGAGGACTCTGAAGCACAGTCGCCTTCTGACCATGCAGCTTATGAATTGTTAAAAGAGCAATTGGAAGATGTACTTGATACATTAACTGACCGTGAAGAGAATGTTCTTCGACTTCGTTTTGGTTTAGACGATGGTAGAACAAGAACGTTAGAAGAGGTTGGTAAAGTCTTTGGAGTAACACGTGAACGTATTCGTCAAATTGAAGCAAAAGCGCTTCGTAAATTGCGCCATCCATCTCGTAGTAAGCGCCTGAAAGACTTTTTAGAATGACAACTGGCACCGGGTAAACACTCCTGGTGTCTTTTTTCAGTAGAAGGGAAGAGCGTTTTTGAATGTACAGCGTAAACGAATCATAATTTCGGAAATCCATTATTGGAAGAAAAACCGATTGTTACCAGAACACTATTGTGATTTTCTAATTACATTGTATGCACAAGGTGAAGCAACTGAAGTAGCTGACCAAACGATTGAAAAAGGCGTTCTTGAAAAGGAGCGCTCATTAGTAGTCAAGAAAATTGTTCTATTGGCTATTTTAGCAGCAGGAGTTTTCGCGCTGATGCTTTTGATTAGTGGTCATCCCGTACTTATGATCGGTCTAGCTTCAATATTTGTACTTGGTTTGCTAATAAGACTTTTGATGAGTAAGCCCATTCGTTCTGCACTTATTCCTTTTACATATATTATTGCCGCATTTATGTTACTCGGTATTTCTTTGAAGGTATGGTTTGTATTCTTTGAAGGAGAAACCATGTTATTATTAGGTGTTCTTATGTTGAATAGTATTTTATGGCTGTTTGCAGGTCGTATGTTAAAACTATTATATTTTTCAATCTCCGGTACTGCCGGTTTGCTAATGATTATTGGATTTTTGCTCATTTCCTACTGAGCAGAAATCCTTTTTTTCTGTTAAACTATCCGCTAATTCTGTATAATGGAACTTGTAAGCGTTCACAAAAAAGGGGATGTCATAATGGATTTCAATTTAACATCAGAGCAACAAATGATCCAACGAACAATTCGAGAATTTGCTAACGAAGTGGTTGCACCCGGAGCAATTGAGCGAGATCGCACTAATGAGTTTCCGGTGGAAATCTTTAAGCAGCTTTCCGAAATGGGAATGATGGGGCTGCCCTTTTCGGAAGAATATGGTGGTGCTGGAGCAGACACAATCAGTTTTGCGATCGTTACGGAAGAGCTGAGTCGTGCATGTGCATCTACTGGGATCACCTATTCAGCTCACATATCGCTTGGGGGAGCACCACTGAATTTATTCGGAACTGAAGAGCAGAAACAATCCTATTTACGTCCGATTTGTGAAGGGACTTCCTTTGGAGCATTTGGTCTTACTGAACCGAACGCGGGGTCGGATGCTGGTGGAACACAAACAACTGCGAAACTTAAAAATGGAACTTATACAATCAATGGCTCTAAAGTGTATATTACGAATGCAAGTTATGCGAAAAACCTTGCATTGACAGCAATTACAGGGAAAACAGAGAATGGTGGAAAAGAAATTAGTGCAATTATCGTACCAACAGATGCAGAAGGATTCAAAGTGATTGATAACTATGAAAAAATGGGGCTACATGCTTCAAACACTACCGAACTCGTTCTTGATAACGTTCAAGTCCCTGAAGAAAACCTCCTTGGTAAAAAAGGAAACGGATTCAGACAATTCCTCGTCACATTGGATGGTGGACGAATTGGTATTGGCGCAATGGCGGTGGGGATTGCGCAAGCTGCTTATGATAGAGCCATGCAATATGCGAAAGAACGGAAGCAGTTCGGGAAGTCGTTATCAGAGTTCCAAGTGACTCAATTTAAATTAGCCGCTATGGCGATGAAAATTGAGCTTGCTCGTAATATGGTCTATAAAGCCGCTTGGATGAAAGATGAGGGCAAGCCATTTACAAAAGAAGCGGCAATGTGTAAATTGTATGCGTCAGAAATTGCAATGGAAGTGGCTGATGAAGCAATCCAGATACACGGTGGGTATGGATATATGCGTGAATATGAAGTAGAGCGGTATATGCGCGATGCAAAACTTTTGGAAATAGGTGAAGGAACTTCAGAAGTTCAACACATGGTGATAGCAAGACAAATCGGCTGTTAACTAAAAAACTTCACAAAGTATGTCCAATTTGTCACAAAAGAGAAAAGTCTATTGATAAGTCTTTCGATTTCAGCAAGAATACAGTACAATAAGAGATGTGCACTATATACTACAGAATAGTTTCTGGTGAAGGAGGTTAAGTTCGTTGAGTAAAAATCCTGTTGTTCCTTATATTTTGATTTTCGCATTAGGTATCGGACTCATTTTCTTCATGTCCATGTATGGTATTGATCAACAAAAAGAAATTGCCGATGCTGATGGCGAAGCAACTGAAGAAGGCACGAAAGATGAAGGCGCATCTGCTGAATTCGACGCTGAAGCTGTTACTCAGCAAAAATGTATCGGATGTCACGGTGGAGACTTAAAAGGCGGAGTGGGTCCTAACCTTCACGGTGAAGACAAAGACGCTAAAGCACTTCACGAAATCATTAAGAACGGTAAAGGCGGAATGCCTGCTGGACTTATTGAAGACGAGAACATTGATGCAATGGTCGAGTACATTCTTACATTGAAATGATAACTTGAAGAGCAATCGGTGTGGCGGTTTTCCGCCACCTGGTTGCTCTTTTGTTTGATACGTGCAAAACACACTATTTTTCGATAAGATGAATGGAAGAAGTCGGCGCAAATGGTTGCGCCTGCTGAAAGGTGGAACAAGAGAGTGAACGCTAAAAATTTATCAGAACGATTGCGACTAGTCGCATCATTTGTTGAAGCAGGAACAGTGGTAGCAGATATCGGAAGCGACCACGCATATTTACCTTGCTGGCTAGTTCAGAATGGTCAAACTCAAAGAGCAATTGCAGGAGAAGTTGTTAAGGGGCCATTTGAATCCGCACAACGGAACGTGGCGAAGGAAGGCTTGACGAGTCAGATTACTGTCCGCCTTGCAAATGGATTACAAGCAATTTTACCTGAAGACGGTGTTGATACGGTAACTATTGCTGGAATGGGTGGAACACTAATTAGCTCAATCTTAGAAAATGGTGTAGAAAACCTAGAGAGCGTTCGACGAATCATAGTTCAACCAAACATTCATGCAATTGCAATTCGGGAGTGGGCAGTCAGTAATTCATGGAGAGTTATCGATGAAGCCATTCTGAAAGAAGACCATAAAATCTATGAGGTACTTGTGCTAGAACGTGGGAATCTTGCGTATTCCCCAAAGGAACTTTTGATGGGCCCGGTTCTTCTAAAAGCATGCTCACCTATTTTTATAGAAAAGTGGCAAAGTGAACTGAAAGAAATCGAACGCGTGATTACTGCCTTATCTAATTCAGTGCTAACTGATGAAACACAGGCCAAGCATCTCCAGTTGCTCCAAACAAAGGAACTGATAGAAGGAGTGTTGAAGTCGTGAAAAACGTCAATGGTCATGAAATCATCCAATTATTTGAAGAATGGTCTCCAAAGAAATTGGCTATGGAAGGGGATCCGATTGGACTACATATCGGACAGCTGAACCGGAGTGTTGAAAAAGTGTTGGTCACATTAGATGTGAACGAAGCAGTGGTTGATGAAGCGATTGAAAAAGGTGCTACACTTATCATTGCTCATCATCCTCCTTTGTTTAGACCGGCAAAGCACATTTGGACAGATTCAGCTCAAGGCAGAATGATTGAAAAATGTATTAAGAAAGACATTTCCGTTTATGCAGCCCATACGAATCTGGATATCGCCAATGGCGGTGTAAATGATATGCTTGCTGAAAAGTTAGGGCTTACAGACATTCAACTCTTGGAACGAACAGCTACATATAATGATGTAGAATATGGAATTGGGCGTGTTGGAAAGCTTGAAACAGAGTTGACGCTTGAGGAATTTGCACGTTTTGTAAAAGAAAAACTTCAAGTACCAGCAGTTCGGATGGTAGGAGATAAAACCCGTGTCATTCGCAAGGTGGGAGTACTTGGAGGAGATGGCAACAAATATATCTTCCCCGCAAAACGTGCAGGTGCTGATGTCTTAGTTACAGGGGACTTATATTACCACGTAGCTCAAGATGCTGAAGCCATTAATCTTTGTGTTATAGATCCTGGTCATAACGTGGAAAAAGTGATGATTCAAGGTGTAGCAGAAAAAATGACCGATCTTTGTAACGAGCATAAGTACAGAGTAGAATTCATACAGTCGGAAATTAATACGGAGCCTTTTACATTTATTTGAAAAATCCCCTGTCACTCGTGAAAGTGACAGGGGATTTTTTATTTAAACATAAGGTTCGATACGTGTAACTGGTGTAGGATTTTTAATCTTTGGAAGTAGTCGATTCAAATCGAATTTACGCTCTGCAATATGTGTGTCTGGATCAGCAGGGTCAAACTTAGTTAAGAATTCGATGACTTCACGTACGATTAAAGTAGGAGTAGATGCTCCGGCTGTAACCGCAACACGTTCCACGCCATCCAACCATTTTAAATCGATTTCAGATACATCGGAGATACGATAGGAAGGCGTATTTGCGATTTCCACTGAAACTTGTGTCAAACGATTGGAGTTATTACTCTTCGGATCACCAACCACAATCAGCAAGTCAGCTTCTCCAGCTTGTTCAGCGACCGCTTCTTGTCTAACTTGTGTCGCCATACAAATTTCTTTATGAACTTCGATATGCGGATATTTCTTTTTCAAATCTTCCATAAGATGGACAACGTCCCATTGACTCATAGTTGTCTGATTTGTGACAAGCAACTTGTTGTTATGAAGTATTAGGTTTTCAATATCTGTTGAGTTTTCCACCAAGTGCACTTTACCTGGAGCAACACCTATAGCTCCTTCTGGTTCGGGATGATGGGCTTTACCAATATAGATAATGTCATAGCCTTCAGCAGTCTTTTCACGTATCAGGTCATGCGTAACTGTAACGTCTGGACATGTGGCATCAATTGACACGAGGCCTTTCTTACGCGCGAGTTCACGGACTTCAGGAGATACTCCATGTGCTGTGAAAATAACAGTGCCTGTTTCTACTTGGTTCAGAATTTCAAGACGATTTTCACCTTCTAATGTAATAATACCGTCTTCTTCGAACGCATCCGTCACATGCTTATTGTGTACAATCATGCCTAATATATAAATCGGTCTCGGCAATGATTCGTCGAGTGCCGCATTTCTAGCAATCACCATTGCATCGACGACCCCATAACAATAACCGCGCGGGGAAATCTTCATTACTTTCATTCTATGCTCACTCCTCTAAAGGGATCTACACCCATTATAGCGGAGATAGCGTAAAGGTTCAAAGTCTTAGATTGGAGGCTGAAACACTTTGGGTACGGAAGGCCGAGGGACAGAAGAAATTGGACCTGCAGCGCGAGTTGCAGCGGAAGCAACAGCCGCATTACTTGCTATACCTGCGGCCGGTAAAGACTGGAATCCTCGATATAATTTCCACATGGCGGGTATGTTCTGAATCATTGGAGCAAACTGTTGTACGATAGGTGCATACTGCTGCACAGTAGAGATGAAGCGGTTTGCGGTTTCCATATACATTTCAGGTTTGGAAGGTCCACCAGCTTGCGAGGGTCCGTTAGACTCTTGCTGCTGTCCACCAAAACCTGCACCCATTCCAAATGGATTACCTGAAAAGGGTGATGGGTTTTGATGAACTTCACCTTGGGGGTAGTGGGCTTGCTGACCTTGCGCAAAAGGCATCGCCTGTTGAAAGTTTTCTTGATATGGCTGTTGTCCTGAGGGAATTTGACGTTGCTGATTCGCAAATGGATAAAAAGATTGATATCTCATAATAGTCTCCTTTCCATGATAGTACTTTGTCTATAATGTATCCTATGCGAAAAAAACAACCAATGGTACAGTTTCGTGCTACAATGAACAGATGATAGGGGGACACCGAATATGTCTAAATACACTGATTATAAATTTAAACCGTTTCTAAGAGAAGCGATTGAAAAGTTGGGCTTTACCAGTCCAACTCCCATCCAAAAGGAAATGATTCCGCTAATTCTAAAAGGTCAAAGCGCAATCGGCCAAGCACATACAGGAACTGGAAAGTCACACAGTTTTCTAATACCGATCCTACAACGCATTGATACCGATGCAGATGAGCTACAAGCGGTGATTACTGCTCCTACACGTGAGCTTGCAAATCAGCTATACGCTGAGGTCAACAAGTTGACTGCTTCATCAGACGTCCGCACAAGTCTTCTGATTGGCGGGACCGATAAGAAGCGTTCTGCTGATAAGTTAAAATCGAATCCGCATTTAGTTGTAGGTACACCAGGGCGCATTCGTGACATGTCTGATACAGGCGCGTTAATGATTCATACAGCTCGAATACTAGTTATTGACGAAGCTGACTTAGCATTTGACATGGGATTCATAGAAGATATTGATCAATTTGCTGGTAAAATGCCAAGTAACTTGGAAATGTATGTCTTCTCTGCAACGATTCCGGAAAAATTGAAACCGTTCCTTTCGAAATATATGAACTCACCTGTTCATATTCAACTTGGAACTAAAAAGCCGTTAACGGAAGGGATGCATTATTCTCTCGTTCCAGTTAGAGGTATGGATCGTAAAAAGAAACTTTTACAAGTTATCCAAGCTATCAATCCGTATTTAGCGATTATATTCACTAATACAAAACAAAACGCGGATGAACTTGCAGGCTATCTAGCATCTCAAGGCGTAAAAACAGGAAAAATACACGGTGACTTAAACGCTCGGGAACGTACACGGATGATGAAGCAAATTCGCGATCTTGAGTATCAATTCATTGTAGCAACCGATCTAGCGGCACGTGGAATCGATATCCCAGGTGTAAGTCATGTTATTAACTATGAGCTTCCGGAGGATCTTGAATTTTACATTCACCGCGTCGGTCGTACGGCACGTGCAGGCTTAGAGGGAATCGCGATTACATTATTCGATCCTTCTGAAGACGACGCAATCGTTAAGATTGAGAAGATGGGAATACCATTCGTTCACGAAGATGTGAAAAATGGAGAATGGTCACAATTAAAAGAACGACACTCTAGAAAAAACCGTCCTAAAGAACAAGACGAAGTGGATAAAAAAGCAGCAGCTTTAATTCGAAAACCTACAAAAGTAAAACCAGGTTATAAGAAAAAACGAGCTGCAGAAGTCGATCGCTTTAAAAAGCGTGAAAGGAGAATGAACAATAAACGATGAGTGAAAAATCTATTTTAATTGGATCGCACGTTTCAATGAGTGGGAAAGAGATGTTACTTGGTTCAAGTAAAGATGCAGCTGCATTTGGAGCTACTACTTTCATGATCTATACGGGAGCTCCTCAGAACACACGACGTAAGCCAATTGAAGAGCTGAACATCGATGCAGGACAAGCGCATATGAGTGAAAATGGGTTGTCATCCATGGTTGTTCATGCACCATACATCATCAACATTGCAAACTCTGTCAAGCCAGAAACGTTTCGACTAGGCGTTGATTTCTTACAAGAGGAAATTAGACGTACAGAAGCACTTGGTGCCAATCAGATTGTTTTGCATCCTGGTGCACACGTCGGTGAAGGCGTGGACAAAGGGATTGCCAAAATCATAGAGGGCTTGGACGAGGTATTGTCTGAAGATGCCAACGTTCGAATTGCATTGGAAACAATGGCTGGAAAAGGTACTGAATGTGGCAGGAACTTTGAAGAACTTGCAAGAATTTTTGATGGCGTGAAAAATAGTGATCGCTTATCCGTATGTTTTGATACGTGCCACGTTCATGATGCTGGTTACGACATTGTAACTGATTTTGAAAGTGTTCTTGAAGAGTTTGATCACTTCATAGGAAGAGATCGCATTTCAGTCATACACGTTAACGATAGTAAAAATGTACGGGGAGCAGGGAAGGATCGTCATGAGAATATCGGCTTCGGTCACATCGGTTTCGATCCTTTGCATTACATCGTGCATCATCCGTCATTTACGAACGTTCCGAAAATACTAGAGACACCGTTTATTGGAACCGACAAGAAAAACAAGACAGCTCCCTATAAAGAGGAAATTGCTATGCTGAAAAGTGGCGAATTTACTACTAAGTACCGGAATGCTTTGTTGAACGATGAGGCAAACGACTAAATTAGTTAAGAAAGAAGACTGTCGAGTGAATCAGTAGTTACTGATCAGCGACAGTCTTTTCTTACTTTCTCATATTCAAATAGTCATCCAGCATTTGATGTGTCCGTTTCTGTCCTAAAATACGTTCAACCTTTGAAATAAAACTTTCCGGAACTCCTGTCAAAATCCAATGCATTGAAATTTCATCCAATAAGGGACGTAATAGTCTAATTTCCTCGATTGAAAAATCCAATCCATACTCCTTCGACATCTTTAACATCTCAGCATCACTTCTCTTTTTCATCTCAAGCAAAAATCGTGTGTAATCCAAATCGTCACCTTGCTTTCTTTAGATTTGTAACTCATCACCATATCGTATATAATCATTGAAGTGAATCGTAATCATTACTATTAGTAGAAGGATGGTTGTATGCAAGATAGTCTAGTAAAATTATCAAATGTATCATTTAGATACGGAAATACAGAAGTATTGAAAGACATTACTTTAGCTGTTGAACGAGGAGAATTTTGGGCGCTTATAGGGCCAAATGGATCTGGGAAGTCAACACTCATTAAGATTCTATTAGGTTTATTGAAACAGGATAGTGGAACCGTTGAGGTATTCGGTCAATCGATTTCTACGGTTAGTCATAAAGAACGGATTGGCTATGTCTCTCAAAAGTCAAATTCTTTCAATAGTGGATTTCCAGCTACAGTGCTTGAAGTTGTACGAAGCGGCCTGACTAAAAAAACAGGCTTATTTAAACGATTTACTAAGTCTGACACGGGAGCTGCAATGAATGCGCTCCGTGAGGTGGATATGGAGATGTTCGCAAGTCGTAATATTGGCGAACTTTCAGGTGGACAACAACAACGTGTTTTCATAGCTCGAGCACTTGCTGCAAAACCTGAGCTCCTTATTATGGATGAACCGACAGTTGGGGTAGACCAGCAAAACTCAGCTTCTTTCTATTCTATGCTGGAGAAACTAAATCGTGACAATGGAATCGCAATTATTTTAGTATCGCATGAGATTGATCTAGTAACCGATCTCGCTTCCCATGTCGCTTGTTTAAATCGGACGATGCATTTCCATGGTGGAAGAAGAGACTTTGCTAAATTGAATGACAATGACTTATCACGCTGGTATGGTCATTCTGTTCGTCTCGTTCACCAGAAGGAAGGAGGCCGTTCAGATGATTGATGCTTTGTTTAGCTATGAGTTTTTACAAAATGCTTTCTTCTCAGGATTAATTATCGGAATCATCGCGCCTATGCTTGGGCTGTTCATAGTTGTGAGACGTCTAGCGTTAATAGCGGATGCATTGAGCCATGTATCACTGGCAGGGATTGCAGGTAGCTTGTACTTGAGTCAACAAGTGCTGTTTTTCGCAGGGCTAAATCCAATTTATCTCGGTATGGCAGCAGCGGTCGGAGGCTCGTTGTTGATCGAACGCTTACGTCGCGCATATCGTAATTTTGAAGAATTAGCGATTCCGATTATTCTTTCTGCAGGAATCGGATTCGGTGCAATTTTCATTTCCCTTGCAAAAGGATTCGGTGCTGACTTAGTCGGTTATCTATTCGGTTCCGTTTCGGCAGTAAGTCGGCAAGACCTCCTTGTTGTCGCAGTTCTAGCTATTGCAGTATTTGTTTTCATCTATTTATTTTATAAAGAATTATTCACGCTATCATTTGATGATGATTACTCAAAAGCGTCAGGAATAAAGGGACGATGGATTCAAATGTTTTTCATGGTTTTGACAGCGTTAGTTATCGGTGCGTCTATGCGAATTGTAGGGATACTTCTCGTATCCTCTCTCATGACACTTCCAGTAGCGGCAGCTATCCAAGTTGCGAAAAGTTTTAAATCTTCAATGCTTCTTTCCATTATTTTCGGTGAGGTATCTGTTGTGGTGGGGCTATTTGCGGCGTATCACTTGGATATTGCCCCTGGAGGTACGATTGTCGTAACTGCAATTGTCATCTTGCTATTAGTGTTAATAGGTAAACGATTAACAGGGAAAAGTATTATGAGAAGAAAGGGGGAAGTACTGTGAATGTAGAAAAAGCGTGGGATACACTTAAAGAGCATTCATTTAAACGGACGAAAAACAGAGAAGCGATTTTAGATTTTCTTGCTGAGCGAGATGGCTACATCGCTGCAATGGATGTTGGTGAATTTCTTAAAAAAGAAAATCCTGGAGTTAGCTTCGATACCATTTACAGAAACTTGTCCACATTTGCAGCCCTCGGTATTTTGGAAGAGACTGATTTAAATGGAGAACGACAGTACCGTATGCATTGTGAACCGGGTGTTCATCACCATCATTTCATATGCACGGTATGCGGAAAGACCAAGCATATCCCGTCTTGCCCAATGGACCACATCGCGGTCAATTTACCCGGAGTGGAAATTCAAGGCCATAAGTTCGAAGTGTATGGTAAATGTCCACAATGCCAATGAAAAAAGGAAAGGCTCAATTTAAATGAGCCTTTCCTTTTTTTAGTTCACGTGACTTGCGAAGAAGTTATGTTGAATCCATGCATTCGCTTCGTTCCAATTATTTACTCGGATAACTCCGTTTGGAATTGGATTACGATTGTAGGGAGTGTCAAACAAGATAACCGGAATGTCGAGTTCTTCGTGAAGATCGACAGCATTGTCGTGTTTGTCCTCGAAGAAAATATCTGTTCCAAATTTACGAGCTGTCTCAATTTTGCGATGACTACCAATTAGTTCAACGTGATCATAAGGCAGCTGTTCTTGTTCGAACCATTGCATCGTGACATCCATCACTTCTGGCCCGCGAGCAGAGATGTAATACAACTCTACTTGTTGCTTTTGCCAGTCTGTCAAAAATTGCTTTGCTTGCTCTTGGGTAGAGGAGGTTAAGCAGATTTCTGGTTCTGCTTCTCTATACCAATTGTAAAACTCTGTAGGATCGACATCGAAAGCTGTAGTCAAATCGTACTCTTTAATATCGTCTAACACAAGTTCGCATCCGAACTTCTTGTTAATATGCGGAAGAAGTGAAGAAGGAGTTGTTACTGTTCCATCGATATCGATACCGAATCGATAGTTTTTCACTGAGTTGTTCCACTTTCAGCTAACAGCTCTTCCTGTCTCTTTTTCTCGAAATACTCTTCCGCAAGTTTATCGATTTCAATTTTCAATTCTTCAACCATTGTTTCTTCAGGTACTTTACGTACCGTTTTGCCGTGCATGAAGAGAAGACCTTCTCCACGAGCGCCCGCGATTCCGATATCCGCTTCTCTTGCTTCCCCTGGTCCATTTACTGCACAACCAAGGACTGCTACTTTAAGCGGTGCTTTAATGTGCGAAATGTATTCTTCAACTTCGTTAGCAATTGAAATTAAGTCGATTTCAATACGTCCACAAGTAGGGCAAGAGATTAGAGTGGCAGCGTTCGATGAAAGACCGAATACTTTCAACAACTCACGCGCTACTTTAACTTCTTGAACTGGGTCTGCACTCAATGAGACACGCATCGTGTTACCGATACCTGCTGAAAGTAATGCACCAAGACCAGCAGAGCTCTTAATAGATCCTGTGAACAAAGTTCCAGACTCAGTTATACCAAGATGCAAAGGATAGTCAAATGCAGCTGCAGCCTTTTGATATGCCTCAATCGCCAAGTTCACATCAGATGCTTTTAGGGAAACGATAATATCGTGAAAATCGAGATCCTCAAGAATTTTAATGTGATGAAGGGCACTTTCAACCATTCCATCAGCTGTTGGATAGCCATATTTCTCAAGAATTTTCTTCTCAAGAGATCCTGCGTTTACACCAATTCGAATAGGAATGCCTTTAGCTTTAGCAGCATTTACTACGGCTTCTACTTTGGCTTGTTTACCGATATTACCAGGGTTAATACGGATTTTGTCAGCACCTTGTTCAATCGCTATGAGTGCCAATTTATAGTTAAAGTGAATATCCACTACGAGCGGGATGTTGATTTGTGCTTTGATCGCACCAATTGAATAAGCTGCACGTTCGTCTGGGCATGCCACACGTACAATCTGGACACCGGCTTCTTCTAATCGTTTAATCTCCGCTACAGTCGCTTCTACGTCATGAGTTTTAGTCGTTGTCATACTTTGGATGAATAATTCGTTACTTCCTCCAATTGTGAGATTGCCCACTTTGACCGGACGGGTTTTGGATCGATGTATCATTTCAGTCATTAATCTCTCTCCTTACTTCGCATTAAAGCTGTTTACTACTGTTCATTTTATCAATCATTGTGCTAAAAAGACAAGGAACTGCCCTCCACATACTATTCTTTCGAGCAAATTGTGACGGTTTCATTACTTAGGGGAATTTCAATTTGTTCTCCACCTAAGATGTCCTGAAGTTGTAAATGAGGATTCAATTGATAAAAAAGAGTGAGCCGATCCAAAAAAACTATAGCAGGATCAGGATAGAGTGCAAATAGAGATTCTATAGTGTCTCCAGGGACCGTTGTGACGACAATGGAAACAGGTTTGTCCACTTCATGACAAGCAGGCTCGTCCGATGCGAACGCTGCCAGTTGAATTGTACCTTCCGTCAGATCGCTTTTCAGCATATATAGTAGTGCGAATACAGCAAGTGCAGCAAGTAATAGTCTCATAGAAAAGCCTCCCTTCGCACACGATATGCTAGAAGGAAGACGGTTATGCGTGAGGTGACTTCGGTTTAGGTTGCTTCGGATAATAGTTGGCTGCAAGTAGTAAGTAGATAATATGCACAGCAGCGGTAATTGGAAAGTTTAGTTCGTTCTTAATGCCTAAAATTTCTAGAGTCAGTGAAACTAATACAGGCACTGTAATAGAGATGGCTGAAGTTCGCCACATATGTCGATATTCTCCGCGTCGCTTCAAGATTTTTAAAAGTCCTAGTCCGACAAGACCGAAAAAACTAACTCGAATGAATAAATAGAAGGTGCTGATGACAAGCTGGAGAACGAAAGCCATTGGATAGAGAAGCCCACCTACAGTCTTTGCGTATTCAATTAACTCATCAGAAGCATTGAATAACTCAATATCACCCGTCAAAAACCGTATGAAAGATACTGCTGTAGAAAGAAACACGAAAAGAAACACATATTGAAAAACTTTCCCTATTGGAAGCAAACGAAAAGCAGCGAGTTTTTTCGGTTCATAAATAGAGGCCATAAATAATTGATGGTTTTTCAAAATAATAACTCCTTTCAACGTCTCTAAGTAGTTTAGCATCGAGAGAGGTCGTATGGATAGCACTTGTGACAAAATTGGCAGTTACGTTTTTCAATTGTTAAGGGTTTGTAAAGATTGTACGTTGTCTATTTACATATACCAACCTCAAGACAATAATAGGAGGGTATACATATCGTTATTGGGGGTTGCACATTGCATGGATATTAACTGGCAGGAAGTAGCGTTTCAATTTCTGGGTGGACTCGGGATATTCCTATTCGCCATTAAATACATGGGGGACGGTCTACAAAAAGTAGCAGGTGACAGACTGCGTTCAATTCTTGACCGTTTTACTACTAATCCCTTCATGGGAGTACTCGTTGGTATTATTGTAACAGTTCTCATTCAGTCAAGTTCAGGTACGACTGTTATTACCGTGGGTCTTGTAAGTGCAGGTTTCATGAAATTGAGACAAGCAATTGGTGTCATCATGGGTGCAAATATTGGTACAACTGTCACAGCATTCATTATTGGTTTGGACGTGGGGGCTTATGCGCTTCCTATTATGGCGGTTGGTGCTTTCATGATATTCTTCGTTCAGAAATTATCTGTTAAGCATATTGGTGAAATCATTTTCGGATTCGGTGGATTGTTCTTGGGACTTGAACTGATGAGTACCGGAATGCAACCTTTACGAACACTTGACTCGTTTTCTGATTTGACGATTTCGATGTCCAATCATCCTATGTTAGGTGTTGTCGCAGGTACAGTATTTACATTGATTGTACAAAGTTCTAGTGCGACGGTCGGGATTTTACAAGGATTGTACGCAGAAAATCTAATCGATTTAAGAGCAGCGCTACCTGTATTGTTCGGTGATAATATTGGAACAACAATCACGGCGATTCTAGCGGCTCTTGGAGCTTCTGTTGCAGCGCGTCGAGCAGCTGCTACGCACGTATTGTTCAATATCGTTGGTGCGGTTATATTTATGATTCTTCTGGTTCCATTTACCGCTTATGTAGAATGGATCACGAGTACTTTAGGTATCGATAAGAAAATGCAAATCGCCTTTGCACACGGTTCGTTCAACGTTGTAAATACTGCGATTCAGTTTCCATTCATCGGGGCTTGGGCTTATTTTGTAACAAAGCTTATACCAGGTGAAGATGTCACTATTGAATTTAAACCGAAACACTTAGATCCGCACTTTATCCACCAATCTCCGTCTGTCGCAATTGGACAAGCGAAAGAAGAAATTATTCGAATGGGTTCTTTTGCTGTACAAGGACTAGAAGAAACGTTTGAATACTTGAAGAGCAGTAAGAAAAACCATGCAGAAACTGCTTATCAAATAGAGGATGCAATCAACAATCTAGATCGGAAAATTACGGATTATTTAGTTGAGATTTCTGCTGTTAATATTTCATCTGTAGAATCGGTTCGCCATGTCATGCTAATGGATACTGTGCGTGACATTGAGCGGGTTGGAGATCATTTCGAAAATATTATTGAGCTGATCGACTTCAGAGAGGTTAACAGAGTAAAGCTTTCAGAAGATGCAATGGAAGAGCTTTCTGAAATGTTCGCGCTGACCATTGAAACTGTTCAAAAAGCTGTTGACTGTTTAGATACGAATGATTGGGAATTGGCACGAACCGTAGCGAAGCAAGAAGAATTAATCGATAAAATGGAACGTAAATGTAGAAAGAGTCATATCATTCGTCTCAATGAAGGTGCTTGTTCTGCACAAGCAGGGATTGTGTTTGTAGATATTGTGTCGAACTTAGAGCGAATTGGTGATCACGCAGTAAACATCGCTGAAGCAGTATTAGGAAAACGCGCATAAAGGGAAAAGGGGTGTGACTAATGGAATGGATCGCATGGATTGTCGCTAGTATATTTTTTGTCATTGCATTCGTGGGGCTCATCTATCCAGTCATACCATCTGTTCTATTTATCGTTGGCGGATTCTTACTGTATGGACTCATTGATACATTTAGTTCAATGGGATGGCTGTTTTGGACAATCCAAATTTTATTTACAATTTTGTTGTTTGGTGCTGATACGCTTGCGAATCTTTTTGGCATCAAGCGATTTGGGGGATCTAAGGCAGGAGGATGGGGGAGTACGATTGGTCTACTAGTTGGACCATTCGTTATTCCTGTTGCGGGTATACTTATTGGGCCGTTTATCGGCGCTGTAATTGCGGAATTACTCGTGTCACGTTCCAGTTTTAAGCAAGCGTTGCGTTCAGGTGTGGGATCATTAATCGGATTTTTGACTTCAGTTATCGTAAAAGCAGTCGTTATGGCAGTAATGATTGCCGTTTTCATATTTTTTGTCACATAAAAGACAACATATTTGAATGCGTATAGGAAGTTTGATACCCTTGAGAGGTAGGAAAGAATTCAATCATTCAAGGAGGAATAGTAATGGCTTATAAATTACCTGAATTGCCTTATGCGTATGATGCACTAGAACCACACATCGACAAAGAAACAATGGAGATTCACCACACAAAACATCATAATACGTACGTTACCAATGTAAACAATGCATTGGAAGGGCACGAAGAGCTTGCAGCAAAGTCTGTTGAAGAACTCATTTCAGATATGAATGCTGTTCCTGAAAACATCCGTACAGCTGTTCGTAACAATGGCGGAGGTCATGCGAATCACTCTCTATTCTGGACTCTTCTTTCACCAAACGGTGGCGGTACTCCTTCAGGCACACTTGCTGAAGCTATCGACAAGAAGTTCGGAAGCTTAGATGCGTTTAAAGAAGAGTTTGCAAATGCTGCAAAAACTCGCTTTGGATCTGGATGGGCTTGGCTCGTTCTTGATAACGGCGAACTTTCAGTTATGTCTACACCAAATCAGGACAATCCATTGATGGATGGCAAAACGCCACTTCTTGGACTTGATGTTTGGGAGCATGCATACTACTTAAACTATCAAAACCGACGTCCAGATTACATTTCAGCTTTCTGGAATGTTGTTAACTGGGATGAAGTACAAAAGCTTTACACTGAAAATAAGTAATCTTATGATGCAACCAAGCACACATCTTGCTCGTCAAGATGTGTGCTTTTTACTTTTTTAATGCTATAATTCACTTGATGTACATCTAATGGAGGAGGGAGAAAAGCTTTGAGAAAAAACCAGCGCAAAGTCGATCAGGCAAAAGTTCGCCAGCGTAAATTGACTTCCTTCAGGATGAATTTCTTATTCTTTTCGATATTTGTTTTATTTTCGTTGTTAATTTTCCGCTTAGGGTATTTGCAAATAGTAAAAGGTGAAGATTATAAACGGGTGTTGGAGCGTACAGAAGAGATCGCTGTAAATACGAGTGTACCTAGAGGGAGAATTTTTGACCGAAGTGGTCACTTACTCGTTGATAATGAGCCTAGAAATGCGATTACATATACGAAGACAACATCTACAACATCTGCTGAGATACTTGAAACGGCAAAAAAACTAGCGAAGTTAATCGAAAAGCCGACGAATCGTGTTACGTTGGGAGACAAAAAGGATTACTGGATTCTCATTCATCCGAAGAAGGCACTTGAAAAAGTGACCGAGAAAGAAATGCTTGCCCTTCAAAATGACGATACGTTGTCTAAAAAAGAAGCGCAACGTAAAATCACTTCAATGACACGTGATCGAATTACTGAAGAAGAGATCAATTCATTTACTGACAGTCAACTTGAAGTGTTGGCAATCTACCGAGAAATGATGTCGGGGTATGCATATACTCCTCAAATCGTTAAAAGTGAAGACGTGACAGATCAGGAATTCGCCACAGTCTCAGAGCATTTAGGGACATTATCGGGTGTCAATACGACGACAGACTGGGAGCGCGTTAAGATGTCTGATAGTGCAATTCTCGGAACTACAACTAGCCCAATCGAGGGAATTCCGAAATCCGATCTCGATTATTTCTTAGCACGTGGGTATTCACGAAATGATCGAGTAGGTAAAAGTTATATCGAAAGGTACTATGAAGACTTACTTAAAGGACAGAAAACGGTTGTTAAGAATATTAAAGATCGGACTGGTAAAGTCGTTGAGACGAAAACCGTTCGAGAGGGTGAACCCGGGAAAGATCTAATGTTAACATTAGATACTGAATTGCAGGCTCACCTTGAAACAATCGTAGAAGATAATTTATTGAAAGCAAAACGAAATGGCGGTTCTCAATTTTTGGACCGAGCATTTTTAGTCATGATGGACCCGAACACGGGTGAAGTATTATCAATGGTTGGTAAGAAAATTGTCAAAGACAAAGATACTGGCAAACTAACTGTTCAAGATTATACATTTGGTGCGTTTAGTACTTCATATGAAGTAGGTTCAACGGTTAAACTTGCTACGCTCTTAACTGGTTATCAGTATGGTGCTGCAAGAATCAATGAAACTAAAATTGATGAACCGATTTTTGTCGGTAAACAAAGGAAAGCGTCACTATTCAACCAAAATTCACGTATTCCTATTAACGATGTCGAAGCAATCGGACGTTCTTCCAACGTGTATATGTTTAAAATCGCTATGGGAATTGCGAATTATAATTACGTGAAGAATGGCAGTCTGAAGATAGATTTTGATGCCTTTACGAAAATGAGAGACGGATACGCTTCGTTTGGACTTGGTGTGAAAACGGGGATTGACTTACCAGGTGAAGTGACAGGATCATCACCGGAGCCGAATCGTAAAGAACCGGGTAAACTTCTTGACTTGGCAATCGGACAGTATGATACGTATACGCCATTACAACTTGCACAATACGTATCGACTGTGGCAAATGGTGGATACCGTATTGCTCCGCGTTTACTAAAGGCAGTTTATGAGCCTTCTCGTGATGGTGAGGAATTCGGAGCTTTACTTAAACAATCTGACCCTGTCGTACTAAATCGAATCAATAATACTCCTCAAGAAATTGAACGCGTAAAAAAAGGAATGCATTATGCGTATTACCAACCACGAGGTACCGCAAGTGGAATATTTAAAGGTGAAGAGTTTGATGCAGCCGGTAAAACAGGTACAGCTCAAGCAGGCTACTATGAAGGCGATGATCGCTCTTTGTGGGGGACTCAAACTGTATCTGTAACTCATGTTGGTTTTGCACCTTACGATAATCCAGAGATCGCCTATTCGGTTATTGTTCCGCATGTATCGACGTATAGTTCTGGATTTGCGCACCCTAACAATGATATAGCGCAAGCTGCAGTAAAAGAGTATTTTGCGCTTAAGAAGAAACGTGCAGAATCCGAAATTTTTTCAACGGAAACACCTAAAATTCAACCACCTTTCAAAGTTCAGCCTGAAGGTGAAAAACCAAAATAAAAAACAAGCGTGGCGTTCCGCGAATCGGAAATGCTGCGCTTGTTTTTAGTTATTGTTTTACCGTTGTAAGTTCTTTTGCAAGTGCTGCAAAGTCCATAGAGGAATCTATTTGGTGTTGACCAATTTGCATTTTACCTGACAACTTTTCCTTTGATAAATACTCTTCAAATTCAGAAGCGTTCTTGATGATACCAGATTTTTCAAGTGAGTCAGAGGCGTCTTTTGATGTATCTCCAGATGATAAAGTGAGTATCATTTTAATTACAGGTTCTTCTTTATTGGATTCTGCTTCTGGAGATGTGCTTGGTTTTTCAATAGTAGAGGATTGCTGCACATCAGCCAAAGCTTCTTTCGCAGAAGCCAATTGTTGTGTGAGTTCAGCGATTTGAATGTCTTTGTTAGCATTATTTACACTTTTTGATGGGTGCGGTTGACTGGTGAAAAATAATACAGCTCCAGCAGTTAGACAGGCAATCCCAATCGTTTGGAGTAATTGGCGAATCATACATGCACACCTTTCGAACGCAGTACAGTACGAACTTGATCTGTAGGAAGAGAAGAACGTTTTGAAATTTCTTCTATAGAGTATCCTTGTCCGTGCAATGCAACGATTTGACTCACGATAATTGTATGTACGGGTTTTACAGTCTCGCGAGAATGAATGGGTTGTCCAACTGGGACTGGCTGAATCATCAATTCCTCTTCCAAAGCTTTCAAACGTTTTTTTAAGTGGTTCGTTTCCTGATGCAGACTAATTGAAATCTGTTCGACTTCGTCTGTACTTTTTTGCTTTGCTCCAACAAAGATTGAAAGTATCAGGGCTACAATCCCAATAACAAAAAGAATACTTGGCAGTGACAAAATTGCACCCTCCTTGGTTATTTAGTTTATTTCATCGTAACATATCAAAAACCATTAAGGGAATTTAGATTTCTTGCTAGACAATCACCGTATTTATGATACAATGGAAAAGTCGTATAAATCATGCTCATAAATACTCTACTATCACTGATGAGTGGGAGGGACAACAATGCGCGTAAATATAACACTTGCTTGCACAGATTGTGGTGAGCGTAACTATATCACAAAGAAAAACAAGCGTAACAATCCAGAACGTCTTGAAATGAAAAAATATTGCTCACGTGAAATGAAGCAAACGCTTCACCGTGAAACGAAATAATTGCTCATGCCAAAACCTTTCACGGTTTTGGTTTTTTCTTTCAAAAAGAAGGGAAGAGAGTGAATAATGAAAACCTTTATGAGGAAAAGTGTTTTAATGAAATTGAAAAATCTGTCTGCGGATGATTATAGAGCCATGTCGGAACGAATCTACATACGTTTAATTGAAACTTCAGACTTCAAAAAAGCAAATACGGTAGCACTCACTATATCCCGTAAAACTGAAGTGGATACTAGGAAAATCATTGAAATTTGCTGGGAAATAGGAAAAAAGGTTGTCGTTCCTAAGTGTAATCCAAAAACAAAAACTATGGATTTTAGAGAAATTTCCTCTTTTAATCAGTTGGAAACTGTATATTTGGATCTACAGGAACCTGATCCTCTTAAAACCACCTCGATTGAAGCAAAAGAGATTGATTTACTAATTGTGCCTGGAGTTGTGTTTAGCGATGAGGGTTATCGCATAGGCTATGGAGGCGGTTATTATGATCGTTTTCTAGTGATCTATACTGGTGTAACCGCATCACTGGCTTTTAACATGCAGTTGGTTAGCCAAATACCAGTCGAAGTTCATGATTTACCAGTAGATAGAATAATTACAGAAGAGCGGGTAATCGAATGCGAGATACAGGATTAAAAGAATTTTGGGATGTCATTAAACTCATGAACCGCTTCGGTGCGTATATCTATACGGGTGATAGAAGAGCCGATATACTATTAATGCAGTCCGAATTGAAAGATCTTTATGATGATGGACTGATTTTAAAAGAAGATTATATTACAGCATCATTACTAATACGAAAAGAGCTCTTAGTCTGTCAAAAATCTACTGATGAATAACCAATACATTTAAAGCAAATCTGACAAAGTGAAACTTTTGATGCCTAAGAACGTTATAATAAGTTAGAGCACGTTTATGATTTAGAAAGGAAGAGATCAAATGAATAGATTTAACTGGCCGAAACATTCTGTACTCGTGATTGCAGTTGTTGCAACATGGTTAACGACTTACTTCGGCTATTTGACAAGTTTTAACTTAAGCATCGATAATATGATCCAGCAATTAATTTTATTTATTAACCCACTAAGCTTTTTGCTCCTAGTTTATGGAGTTGCTTTATTCATTAAGACGGCGAAACGACGTAATGCATTTTTAATCACTGTAAGTGTTATGACATCAGTTGTAATGTTTGCGAATGCAGTGTTTTATCGGTTCTTCAGTGATTTTATAACGATTCCAACGTTATTCCAAACAAATAACTTTGGTGACTTGTCCTCATCAGTAATGGCGAATATCCATGGAGCTGATATTTTCTTCTTCACAGATGTAATTATTGTGGCATTAGCTGTGAAATTTATACCGCAACCAACTGAGACAGTTCGTCAATTCAAAATGGGAAGAAGACTATATTTCATTGCAACAGCAGCTTTGTTCATGGTGAATTTGGGTCTTGCTGAAGCAGAGCGTCCACAATTATTAACAAGAAGCTTTGACCGTGAACTACTTGTTAAAAATATTGGAACATACAATTACCACATTTACGACTTGATCATTCAATCGAAATCACATGCCCAGCGTGTACTTGCTGATGGCAGTGAGCTTTCTGAGGTAGAAAACTATATTCATGCCAACCATAAACAACCGAGCGTTGATATGTTTGAAGATGCAAAAGGGCGTAACATTATTACAATTTCCCTCGAATCCCTACAAAGTTTCGTCATTAACGAGGAAATGGATGGTCATGTAATCACTCCGTTCCTTAATGAGCTTACCAAGGATAAAGATACTTTTTACTTCGATAATTTTTACCATCAAACAGGATTGGGTAAAACATCTGATGCTGAATTTATTGTAGAAAACTCTATTTATCCTCGTAATGGTAGTGCTGTATTCTTTACACATAGTGGGAATACGTTTGATTCTATGTCGGAAAAATTAGCGGATAACGGATACTTCACAAACGTAATGCACGCGAACAACAGAAGTTTCTGGAACCGTGACATTATGTACAAAGCACTTAAAACTGAAAAGTTTTATGATGTTGAAAGTTACGATATCGGAGAGGGTCAGGCTGTTAACTGGGGTATGAAAGATATTCCTTACTTTGAACAGTCTGTACAAATGATGAAAGACATGCCGCAACCTTTCTCTTCTCGAATGCTTACTCTTACGAATCACCACCCATTTGATTTGGACGACGAGGATATGTTGATTCCTCCTTATACTTCAAATTCGAAGACGTTAAATAAATACTTCCAAACAGCTCGTTATTTAGATGAATCCATAAAAGTATTCTTCGATGAGCTTAAAGAGAACGGGCTATATGACAATTCGATTATCGTTATGTATGGAGATCATTACGGTATTTCAGAAAATCATAATAAAGCAATGAGTATGTATCTAGATAAAGAAATTACTCCATTCGACAATGCTGAACTACAGAAAGTTCCTTTCTTTATCCATATTCCTGGAAATGGTAAAGGTAAAGTAATGCATGAGCTTGCTGGACAGATGGATATACGTCCAACTGTTTTAAATCTGGCGGGTATTGATGCAAAAGAAGATTTACAATTTGGTTCAGATTTATTCTCTAAAGAACACGAAGACTTTGTAATCTTTAGAGACGGTAGATTTGTAACTGACAAATATGTCTATGCACACGAAGTTTGTTATGATGCATCGACAGGAGAACCAACCGATTCTGAATTATGTGCGCCTTATATTGAGCGTGCTTCAAAAGAATTAGAGTACTCGGATTCAATCATCAATGGAGACCTTCTGCGCTTTAAAGATGATCAAAAGGATCCTAAAGGACAGCAACCTGAAATAAAAGGTAAAGAATAATTAATAAGCAAAACCCGGATGAGTCTACTATCTCATCCGGGTTTTGTTTATTTCCTCAAAAAAACACCTTTCGCATAAAAGCGATAGGTGTTTATGGATCGAATTATTAGTGTAGGGAAGGTGGATAGCCTTGGAATACAATTGTTGCAATTGTAAAGCCACCAAAAATAACGGCTGCCAACAGGTTGAAGACGATACTGAGCAAGTTACGCTCTTTGAATCCTTGCACGGTACCAACTACAGCTAAAATTGCGATAAGACCAAAAATAACCATTAAAAGATTCATAAATGATGACACTCCTTTCAAAAAAGAACAGATGAATGCCTAGTTAGCAATACTCATCTTCTATTGTACTGTTTAGTTTATCATTTGTCGAGTTGTAATCGTGACGATTGTTTGAAATCTTTGATGAAATTCCGTACTATAAAGTAGAGGAGGCGATTCCGATGAAAATTAAAACATTACCAGTCGGCCCGATACAAGCAAATTGTTATTTGATGAGTGACAACAACGGAAATTGCCTGATTATCGATCCGGGAGAAGAGCCTGCAAAAATACAAGAAGCAATAACTAAAGCACAATTAACTCCAATTGCTATTTTGTTAACGCATGCTCACTTTGACCACATTGGTGCACTTGAGCCAATTCGTAAGCATTACAACGTACCTGTATATATCCATAAGGAGGAAAACCTTTGGTTGCGTAACGCAGAGTTGAATGGATCTGCAAAGTATCCAATGTTACAACCTGTAATGTGTGAGCTTGCAGATCATGTCATTGATCGCGAAGGGACACTTCAAATTGGTCCATTTGAAGTGGAAGTTCGCCATACACCTGGACACTCTCCTGGCAGCTTAAGCTACGTCTTTCATAAGGATAGGTTAGTTATCGTAGGTGATACGTTGTTTCGGCAAGGAATAGGTCGTACGGACCTTCCTGGAGGGAATACCCACCAGTTACTCACAGCGATTGAACAAAAGCTTTTATCATTGGATGATGATTACAAAGTTTATCCGGGTCATGGACCCAAAACTACACCTAAAGATGAAATGGACTCAAATCCGTTTTTAAATGGATATTAAAAAAAACAGCCGAGTTTCGGCTGTTTTTACTTTTAGTGTCCTGCTCCTGGTACGTGAATGAATGTAGCATAGTACGTAAACCCAACTGTGAAAATCATTAAGTACGCGCCAAACATATACAAGTACATTCTTTCCGTAAGTTTCATGTATCCAAGTAGCATGAAGAAAATAGTACTTGCGATAAATAAAAGTGCAACTTGATTCATTCCGCCAACAAAAAACATAACTGCGAAAATTCCAGTCCAGAAACCACACAGCTTGAACATATTATCCATAAGTGCGTCCCTCCTTATACAACAATACAATAAACTCCTCTTTATTATATAGGATAGTATCGGTAAAAGTAAACTTAAAGTAAACTATTCGGTGTGACAGATCCGTGATCTTTTAGAAATCAAGTACTTTTTGAATCTGAATTTAAATGCGGCTATGGGTATCGAAAATACTAGTTTGGCACAATCTATTCCATTTTAATGAACTGGACATTATACTGTGAGCAAGACATAAAGCGGTCTTATGTTTTAGAGAGAGGGGTGTTCATGGAAACTCAAGAAAATATCATTGAAAAAAAGTGTTTTCATTTATTGCAAAAGGCTATTGATGCAGATGCAACAGATATTCATCTAGTCCCGATGGAAGATGGATATGGGTTATATCACAAAAAAAGTGTCAAGTTAGAACGGATCGGACAGCTCCCCCCACAGTTGGCGACCCGAATGATTTCTTTTTACAAGTTTTTATCCTCCCTCGATATCAGTGACCGCCGAAAACCTCAAAGCGGTTCTTTCCACAAAAAATTCAACAGCAGTAACTATTCTTTTCGAATTTCAACAATTCCATCCATACATGTAAATGAAAGTGCAGTTATACGAATTCAACAGCACGATCGCATAGTGTCTCTCGATCAGTTGTGCATAGAACCAACATGGGCCAGCTTGTTGAAACAAAGTATTGCAAAACAACAAGGGTTATTTTTGGTTACAGGTCCGACGGGCTCGGGTAAGACAACGACAATTTATTCGCTGACCGCACATTGCGTCAACGAACTCGGCCGTCATGTCATCACACTAGAAGATCCTGTAGAGAACCCACACAAGCATCTGTTACAAATTCAAGTGAATGAACGGGCAGGAATGTCCTATGCAGCTGGTTTAAAAGCAATTTTGCGTCATTCTCCTGATGTGATCATGATAGGAGAAATTCGAGATGCTGAAACAGCTAAAATTGCTGTTCAGGCTTCACTAACTGGGCATCTTGTACTAACAACTGTTCATGCTAAAGATCCGATTGGATGCTTGTATCGTATGATGGATTTCGGTATTTCAGCGGAAGAACTCCGTCAAACGGCTGTTTGTATTTCAGCGCAACGACTCATACGTAAACCAGATGGAGCGCTTTCTGCAGTTTTTGAAATTTATCAAGAAGAACAATTGGAAAGACTCAAACAATCTCTTAAGAATAATGAACCCATTTATCTCTCTGAAGAAGGGAGAGTTGAGTCCCTTGCGAGCAAGTACAGTAGTTCCAGAGATTCTCCATAAAAAGTGGGATTCTTTTAGAAAAGGAAAGTCGGTAATTGTAAAAGACAAAGCTATGTTTCTTGCAAGAGCTTCTGAATTATTAAACGAAGGCTACACGATACATGATTGTTTTACTTTGTTACTACCTCACCACTGTTCAAACAGTTTTCGTTTGATAATCAAAGTGGAAGATAACTTCCGTAAGGGAGCAACAGTTTCTGAAGTGTTGAAGACACTTGGATTTCCAGATCAGATTTTATTGTCCATAGAACTATCCGAAAACGATGGGAGGTTGGCTGAAGCACTGAATGGTGCTTCTAAAAGGCTTGAAATTGCTAGGGTACGTAAGCAAAAATTTGTCCAAGCAGCGACGTATCCACTCGTATTGATGGTTGCTATGGCGCTCCTTCTAATTGCATTCAAAATTTACTTTTTACCGAACTTTGAAACTCTGGCAACTTCACGCTCAGCAACCACTCAAGGCGTTGAAAAGTATTTACCGCGTATTGTAGCTAAAGCACCAGATTTTCTATTGATAGGAATGGCAATAGGTGGATTCTCGTATGTTTTAGGCAGAATTTATTTAAGGCGGTTAACTCCAACTACTAAAATCCAACGTATTTCTTCGATACCTTTAGTGGGTGAGTTGTACGTCAGTGTGTTGACTCGATTATTTGCTTCTGAAACAGGTAATTTATTAGCGGCTGGGAATTCTATACAAGAAGCTATGAGTGTATTGATCAATCAGAAGACAGATCTGATTTTAGCAACTATAGCGCTATCCATTCACGAACATGCTGCAAAAGGAGAGGCTTTTCATAGTGCGATCGACTTAACCGACGGGCTGACAAGGGACTTATCATTTTTTGCAAAGCATGGGTCAGACAGTGGGCATTTAGCAAAAGAACTGTTGCTCTACAGTGAACAGTTAGGAAATACTATCGAACGGAAAGCGAATCGTACGATGGCGATGTTACAACCTACATTATTTGTTATTCTAGCTGTTTGTATTATTGCAGCCTATTTAGCGTTGTTATTGCCTGTATATGGAATGATAAAAAACATGTGAAGGAGTAGTAGCTAATGAAATTTTTAAGAAATCAAAAAGGATTCACTTTAATTGAAATGATGATTGTCTTACTCATTATTTCTGTTTTAATTTTAGTTGCAATTCCTAACGTTACAAAACACTCGAAATCTATAGATACAAAAGGTTGCGACGCTTACCTGAATACAATAGATATGAAAGACAACTAATGTATTGAAGTCAATGGTGCCAAGGGTTTCAGAGTTTTATCGGAAACAGCGAAATGAAATTTAATTAGAAAAGGGGGTATTTTAATTGATACATTAGAAAGATTGAGAAAAGAGTTGGATGTGTTTCCCTGAACTAGTGGGATTACATTTCAGCGTAGTAAATTAAAAAAGTGGTAAAAGAATTGGAATGTTTACCAGAAGAGTGGATAATTAGCTTCGTTTTATTCATTAGGTGAACCAGAAAGAACTTAAGATTTCATTTGATTTAAGCGTTTTAAGATTGTAGCTAGATAACCAACAGCTAAACGACTTAAAACGCTCTGATTAATTCATACGATTACCACAACACTAGGAGGAATTCAGATGACAAAACAGCATCAGCAGAAAAAAAGTGGAAAGCATTTACAACAGCTAGCAATTGTAACAAGAGCATTGGAGGAGAACGGCATTAATAATGAACATGCAGAGGCGGCACGTACTCTTTACCAGTCCAATATTCAAGCTAAGGAGCGAGCAGGCAAGCGAAAGGGTTACGAGAACGTACAGTATCTATTGAATCCTGAGCCGCGGAAAGCCATCATACAATTGATTAATGAAGAACCAGATTTTTGGGAGTCATGGATAGTTCAACAAAAACACTATAAGGAAAGTGGATATGTTGATAGTTTGAGACCTACAATCCATCGTCTCGACTCAAAGGGATATTATGAAATAGGAAACCTAGCAATGCTTCCAATGGGAAAACACCAACAAGAAAAAGCAAAACCAGTTGCAATTATATTCGTTGCAAATGGAAAGATAAGCTACAAATCAATCCCTACATTAACAGAAGCGCGTAATGAACTGAATGTATCTTCTACTAAATTAAACAGAATGAAAGAACATCCATATGATTTTTTTATTAAAAGTGAAGAAGGCGAACTAATGGAGACAGGAAAACAAATATTCGCAATACCTTCATATACTGTTACGAGAGTCGGGTTCCTGCAAATGGAAATAGATCGATTAGAAAATTACAAAGGTAAAGGCGTAAACGCCGATTTGATAAATGAGAAAATAGCGAGATTGAATGAACAGATACGTAATCCAGTAGTAATGAAAGAGGAACAGGACAAGCAAGACAGAGAAACCTATGAGCTTTTAAAAACATCTATTGCAAGGCAAGAAGCAATGTCAGTCGATGAAGTGGATAGCAACTTACTTGAAGCGATGAACAGAGACAAATTACTTTTTGAACGTTTAGAATGGGACAAACTTTAAAGGGTTGGATAATAAGTCACCACAAACTTGAATTAAATACAATTTTAACGAGTCTTCGTATAGACATTTTCCTATTGTAAGAGCAGTTAATTTATTTTAAAAGTTTTTCAGCGAATACAATAAAAAAAGGAATGATTTTTATAACCCAATTTAATCAAATCGATACTTCTTACAAGTTATCCATTGATACCATGACATTACAAGCCAAGTTTACTAACAAACAGCTAGAATATATTACAGATAGATTTGAAAAGGGTTCATATCCAAACAAAGGTTACAAATCAATATACCATCTTAAAAACTACGGATTCAATATGTTTTATAAACCACATAACCCATTATGGAAATTCAATGCGAAAATAGTATTGCAAACGGCATTTTTCAAATCCGAATATAAACCACACAGCATTTTAGAAATCTTAACAATGCTACCATGGAATATTACGACACTGGATCTTGCATATGACTTTTTCACCTTAAAAGAAAACAGTTTTTCATATAAGCATCATGGAAGGGTATCACACCAACAAATAAGCGATGAACACGGACACACAACACTGTATCTAGGGGCATTCAATCCTAATAGGAAGAATAATCGTACAGCCGACTACGATAGGAATGAAAAAGAATATAGTCGTAATATGAGCGACTATAACCGCCACCTATACGCTAATCGTTGTGAAGCTAAGACGGTATTTAAAATTGGTGAACAGCCACTCAATGACATCGACCATCAGCTAATTATTAATCAACTTGAAAAGAAATATATCTTTGTATCTAATATTGACAATATGGAAACGGACGGATTTACAAAGCGTAAATTCCGTAAGATACGTGAAGATTATAACCGTTTGGATAACTACTATAAAAAAGAAAAGTCTAAACTCAAAGCTGTGGCGGTAGCCAATAAAGAACCATTGGAACATTATTACAATCAAAATAAAGACCGCTTATTCAACTTCATAATATTCAATCGCGAATTAACTTCTAGGCCATCACAGACATGAGAACATTAAAAGATATGAAATCTTACGAACAAAATACAATTATTACGAAGTGGTAAAACAAGAGGCATTACATTGACAGACAAAAAAATACTAATAAGTAATGTGAAAGTGATTAGAATATTTGTTCTTGTTATGTAACGAGATGGTAATGTGTACGATGATAATTCATGAAATAATGCATCCATCAAGCCTTCTAAAAGCCATATATCGGACTCTTCATCACATAATATCTATTAAATGGTAATATAATGAAGAAGTCGTAAAAGCTAGGAAGACATAGGGTTTTCTCGAATTCGTTCGATATGATGTTCGAACAGCAATCAAATTACCTATAAAACTTGTTTTTTTAGAGCTTTTAGACTATATTGGGTTTTTATAGTCTAATAATCAAAACAATGAGAGGTAGGAGATTGTAATTGAAGAAGGTTATGGCAATGGCGTTGGCATTAGTATTATTTTTATCCGCTTTTGGAAACGAACAGGTGAGTGCAAAAGGATTTAGTGACGTTCCTTCTAGTCATGGGTTTTCTAAGGAAATAAATTTTTTAGTGGGGAAAGGAGTTATTTCACAATCTAAAACTTTTGGTGTCAATCAAAAGGTTACGAGGGAAGAAGTAGCAGTAATGATTTCAAAGGCAATAGGTTTGGGTGGGAGTAAAACATCTACACCATTTAAAGATGTTCCATCTACATCTAATGCCTCTGGTTATATTAACTCAGCAGTTAAAGCAGGCATTATACAAGGCTATTCTGACGGAACTTTTAGACCTAAAGAAATAGTTAATCGTGGTCAAATGGCAATATTTATCGCTAGAGCATTTAATTTAACAGTAGAGTCGCCAATGGTATTTATAGATATGAGTACAAATATGGCTTCCTTTTCTGCCGTTAAAAAAATAGTGGATTCTTTAATTACAACTGGCTATGCAGATAAAACATTTAGACCTAACGAAACTTTAACAAGAGGACAAATATCTGCATTTATTGCTAGAGCAATGCAGAGATATCCAAATATAGGTGTAGGCACTGGATCAGGCACGGAGAATAGTAAAGGGGTGGCCTCATTAAAGGGCAATATCACTTGGCAATACAATAAGTATATAGGTACTAGACCAGATGTAGGAGCATCGGTTATTCTATTCCCTAAAAATAATAGACCAGTGACGATTAAACAAGTCATTGCAATGCAAGATGGAAAAATTGATGCATCTTCTATTGGATTATATTATTCGCGGATTGATGGTTTTGGTTCATACGAACTTACTAATATACCTGCTGGTGACTACTTTGCTCTGTATATATCTTTAAAAACATATAGAAATTATCTATTGCCAGTAGATAACAATGTATCTTCACAATTGAAAAATTATGTTTCTGATTACAAAGAAGGGGATCTGGGTCTTGGTTTGTTTAATCATATGGTTGTCAATGTACAATTAAAAGACAAGGAACAAAAAACGATTAGTAAGGATTGGGGATATTCATATTAAAACATACAGATTAATGTATGCTATTATCTAAAAGGATACATGGTTAAGTGCATAGCAAAGCCATCGAGTTGTAGACCACCCCCGTAATGTATGGTATTATGTTATTAACGTAAAAAGCATACATTAAAGAAAGGGTGGTTACGATGGCAAACTCGAACACAAAAGAAGGCATGATAATAGATGTTCAACCACTAACAACCGTAAATGAGATTGGGGAAATGATTAAGGCATTAGAAATGTCCAAGCTAAATGCAAATAGAAATGTACTCTTATTCAAAATCGGTGTTTCGACAGGGTTACGCGTAGGCGATATTATAAAGTTAAAAGTGTCTGACGTGAAAGGGAAATCTAGTTTTAAGATTCGTGAAGGTAAAACGAAAAAAGAACGTATTGTACACCTTAACGCTATCATGGCAGATATTGCAGACTATACAGAAGGAATGAATGACGAAGGTTATCTATTCTCTTCACGGAAAGGCTACAGCCATATCACAACCACACAGGCATACAGAGTACTTGTTCAAGCAGGCGATTTATTGGGAAGACAAGATATTGGAACACATACTATGAGAAAAACGTTTGGCTACCACTATTACAAGCGCACGCATGACGTTGTTACTTTAATGAACATCTTCAATCATAGCGATCAATCAATTACTAAAAGATATATTGGAATTACAGATGAAGAGGTAGCGAATTCATTGAAGGATTTCAGATTGTTCTAAATTTTGACGAGACAGCTACTCTTTTCCTAACAACTATTAAAAGCGACATTTTACCCTTATATCAACACTTTGCAGATACACTTTAAATAATGCTTTATAGTGTGTTTAATTTTTGATGGGAGGCCGTATTATCCGAATATGTGGCGGCCGTTACTCTGATAAGATACAGACCACGCTTGAATGTACAGAATACTTTGATATGTATCGACTTTATGCTAGAATGGTTGTAAAGCGTTTAATGATGAAAGAGGGTTCAATGGCATGAAAAATAGAGCCGTTTTGTATACTAGGGTTTCCACAAACAAAAAGGAACAAGAGAAATCATTGGAGATACAGGAAAAGCAGTACGAAGAGTATTGCGAGCGTAAAGGTTATGAACTAATGGGTATCTATAAAGATGTTGGAAGTGGAACAAGTGTTAGGGAAAGACCAGGTTTTATACAGATGATGCTAGATGCGGGACTCGATCATGAGGAAAACAACAATGCAACGGATATTTTTAGAACGAACGATAATAAAAAACCTAAATTCGATTTAATTATAGTAAAGGATGCTTCTAGATTCAGCCGTAACACTGAAATTGGAATCTCAACAGTTAACCGTCTTAAAGATAAAGAAGTAGCAGTACTCTTTGAAAATGCCGATTTGAAAAGCACTGACGCAAGCGCAAAACAATTAATGCAAACTTTATTTTCTATAGCAGAAATCGAATCAGAAAATATGTCTAAGCGAATTAAGTTTTCCAAAAAGTATAATTCGGTTAATAAAATTTACAGTCCCGCCCGTTTGCCATACGGATATGAAAGAAATGAAAAAAATGAAATTGTCGTCAACCAAGAGCAAAGAAAGACAGTGGAATTCATATTCAATAATTATCCAAAACAAGGTTCGCATATCCTGACACAAAGATTAAATGAAAAAAATGTTCCGACACAACAAGGAAATAAATGGAGTAATTATAAAATAACAAGGATAATTTCCAATCTGATTTACACTGGAACGGCTGTTGTTAATAGGAGTTCAAAGAAAAACGTTACAGACACAAAACGTTATGATATACCAGAAGAAGAATGGATTAAAATACCAAATGCAGTGGATCCTATTATTGAACTTGAACAATGGGAAGAAGCTAATAGGATAAGAGAGTCCCGTATCAATAAAAGTACCAAAAAAGGTCGTAAGCCATCGGTGAACGACATCTATCATGAGAAACTGTATTGTCAAAATTGCGGTTCTCGCTTCGTTCGGCATATGGGGGTAAAAGATAAGATTACTTATATTTGTCAAAATAGACGTAAAGCTCAAGGTTGTACCGTTAGAGGTATTTCAATAAGTAATGTAAATGAGGTGTTCGACAGAGTAAATCCATCTACGCAATTCGATGATATGGGGAATTATATTTATTATAAAGAATTAATGAAGGCAATTGAGTCAGAGTCACATATATTAGTACAACGTAAAGCCATGCTAATTGCCAAGATTGAATCACTTGAAACAGAAAATGCAATGGTTCGAGATGAATTAAGAGGAAAGCTTAGGAAAGCTTCACAGACTACTGTTGATAGTTATCTAAAAGATGTTGAAATTAATGAAAAGATAATTTCAGAACTCAACACTCAGTTAGGAAAAGTAAATATCAATTCGATTCATTATATAAGGCGAAAAGTTGAAGATAAAAAAACTCTTATAGAAGAAATTAAAAAAACTAAGCGTATCAATAAAAATGAGAAACTAAAGCTACTTAAAAAAATTACGGTTGGTGACTACGTATGTGAGGTAGCGTTTTCACTTCCATCGTATGAAGAGGAAATAGTTCAGTTTAACGAGATATTCAACGAGGCAGCAATAGCATTAAAAAATGGCTTCCATCAATTCACTGAAACTATAAGACGTGACCACAAACAGGCCAGAGAATACTGGGCGAATGTAGATTGGAACTCAAAAGAATCAGAGGAATATTTTAGAGAGAATAAAACTAGACAACCCGGAGATTATACAATCAGGTATGTACAATCAAAAAAAGAGAGCATGATAAGGATTAAATATAGAATTAATAACAACAATAAGTTTCGTAAGCTTCGAGGTGCACTTTCAAAAAAGTATTCTTCCATGTTTATAAGTGATTAAAAAGATCTTTTATATTTTTTTGGAGCGTAATAGTTGTCTTTCAACGCGTTATTTAAAATGGTTGAAGGACAGGTACAAGCCTATAAAATGGATACAAAAAAGATCCCAGTTAGTTTAGCAGAGTTGATGGAAAATGAATATCTCCCTGCAGATGCTAAGTGTCCTGATGGTACAGAACTAACAATTGATGCCGAAGGAAAAGTAATTAATCCTAAATTAGCCAAACAACCATAATGGACAAGTCATCCGAAAAGGGTATGACGTTTTTAGAGTTGTTGTTAGTACTGACAATATTAGGGGCACTGACGCTCATTGTTGTACCTGTCAGCCATGGATGGACGACTGAACAGTCTGAACGAGACGCGTTTGAAGCGTTTCAAGCAACTGTGCAAGAAATGCAAGCCTATTCAATGGCGCATCAGACAACAACTTGGCTAAGCTTTTCAAATAATGGGAGCACCTATCACGTTAAATATTGGGATACAGGTGAATTAAAAGAAACTCATTTTCCACCAACTATTAGATACGATAGTATGAGTAACTTAAAGTTTGTTAGTTTTCAAGAGAATGGAAATATGTTCAAAACAGGTGCTTTGATCTTTCAAACGTCTGATGGTGAAAAGAAAATTACATTTCAATTCCAGAGAGGGAGAATGCTAGTGTATGAATGAATCTGGTTACTCCTGGCCCGAAGTAATTTTAACATTAACAGTTATGATGATTATCTTTGGTACACTATTGCCGCTATCTTTTCGGATGATGGCTGGATTGGAAGAGAAGAAACATGAAATGCGTGCTAAGGAAACACTGTTTCAAGGATCGTTACTCTATACGAATTATCAATATACAAATGGGGTTCGCACAGAAAATGGAACCGATTATTATTGGAGAGTTGAAAGCGGACGCATATGTGTTTCGTATAGTAGTTCAGGTCTAACTGGAGAGGTGTGCACTCCATGAACTTTATAAATAAGGAGAGTGGGTTCACGCTACTAGAGAGTTTGTTTCAATTATTGATAGCTGCAGCCTTTTTACATCTAATAATTCTTTTCCTGCTATTTAAAGAATCGACACATCAACAATTGACAGACAGTCAAGCCATTGAATGGGAATTGTTTATGGTGGATATTCAAAAAGATCTTTCTAGTACTCACTCCATCTATATCAATGATAAAGGAACTATATTAAACGCACTTTCAGTAGACGGGAAGAGCGATATAGAATATAGCGCAGTCGGTGGTGTAGTAAGAAAGAGAGTTGGTAATCAAGGACATGTACCGCTCCTTACGAAAATTCAACGTGTTGAATTCATCGACGAAGGTCCTTTAGTAGCTGTCTCAGTTACTCTTCTTGATGGAAGTGAGCGTTTAAGGAGGGTTGCAATTGGTTTTGCTGAATGATGAACGAGGAGTCGTTCTTGTTATGGCACTTGCATTATTATTTTTCGTCTCCCTCTTTCTTTTCACCTTCGTTTCATGGCATAGTAGTTTATACTAAACTAAAAGTAAGAGGGAAACCGTTTAGTATCAACGTTTGTGAGAGTTAATAGGTGAGGATATGATGAAAAACTAACATTCCGCTCACATTTCTTCCGCGTTCCTCTCAGAAATCGAATTTGAAATGATATCTCCGAACTGTTGGTGCAGGTTATCGCTAATCGTTTTCTTCATGCCTTTGCTGACGTGTGTATATACGTCACGTGTCACTTTAGCATCCTTGTGACCGACGCGATCCATAATATAATTTAAATCCGCACCGGCTTCTGTGAGCATGCTGACATGTGTATGACGTAATAAATGAGGAGATGCGTGTTTAGTAATAGCTGACTTCTTCATTAGACGTTCCATCCGTCCTCCGAAAAATCCGCTTAGGTAAGGGTGGCCTGTCGTAGGTCTACAAAAAACAAAGTTGTGATCGACATAATTAGGATCTCCTGAGAACTGTCGTTTTAAATAATCTTGATCGATTTTATGCTTCATAAGCATATCCATAATGCCTGGATCCATCGTCACTTCTCGAATCGAGTTGTAAGTTTTCGGGGGAGTGATTTCATACACTCTCATATTATTAGTAGGGGAATATATACTTTTAGTAATTCGAACTGTATTTGCTTCAAAGTTTACATCAGTCCACTTCAATGCGCAAATCTCCCCGGAACGGAATCCTCCAAACGCTCCAAGGTGAAAAAACTCCATATCATACAACAAACCATGCTTAGTTGCCGTCATCAAAAACTCTTCTAATTCGTGTCTCTCGAAAAACTTATCTGGAATTACTTCTTTTTCAATCTCTTCAACAGTCTTAATTTTTTTAGGAATAAACATACCTTGTGTCGGATTGACGGGCAGCAGCTTGTTTCTTACTGCAAAATTGAAAATCATGTTAGCAGTTGCATTAAAGTTACGTAGGCTACTGGGTTTGTAACCTTTTTTAAACAAACTATTTATCAGCGTCTGGTAGTGTCTTAGCTCAATCGTGGTAATGGGCATCTGACCGATAAAGGTATTGAGTAGTTTCACTTCTGATACCCTCGTATTAAAAGTAGAGTTTTTAATACCTGTAAGTTTATAATCTTCTAACCAGAGTGTTGCGAGTTCACTAAACTTGATATTCTTTACCAGCTTTTGATTGATACCTGTCTTTTTTAACTGATCAATGGCAACACGAACTTTTTCCATCGCCATTGCTTTTGTTTTCGCGCGCCTAGAAACTTGATTTCGTTCACCAGTGACAGGATCTTTAGGTCCGTCAGCGACACAAACCCACTTTTTACCCCGTATCAATTCTTTACAATGCATCGTCAATTCACTCCTGTACATAAAACTTTTTGAAGGTACTTAGACAATCGATATTCTGCAAACTCGTAATTCACATTGAATGTTTCGGCTACTAGTGGAACTGCATGCTGCATGCTGGATGGCAAAGAGAGTCGACGTAACATAAATGTTGGAACACAGAAGTGATACATGAAGTTATCCGCTTGCCATTCCTGTAAATCACGGAAAAGTGGATACATGCGGCTCTGATGACCTTCGTGCATTAAAACGTGGCATAATTCATGTCCAAAGTCTTGCCACTGTTGTCTGTGATCTCGTTCTCTATTTATGAAAATATAGCAGCGACCGTCGGAATAGAGCGCTTCACTCTGGCTGCTTGTAGGATAAAGACCAATATTTAATTGATCAGCAATCATATAGCGGTTTATCTGTTCTGGCTGTTCAATTCCTAAATCTTTATAGACTTCCATGATGTAATCTTCTAAATGACTATTACAATACATTTCAAAACCACCTATCAAACATATGTTCTTTTTGTTGTTAAAAGAAAAGCCCTTGGTAGGGCTAGTGGTTAATTTGCAAATGAAGTATTCCGAGCTTTCCAATCTTCCAGTTTAATAAATAGCCAAAATCCATATATCCCAAAAGTAATTAACGTCAATAGCCACCATTTAATCCAATGGCCAAACAACCCTACAGCGGAGCCGTTAAACTTCATTCTCTTTCCTTCAATGACTGTATGGTTGATCTTCCATCCGTAAATCATCGTAATTGCCCAAGGTGCACATATGCCTAAAGTGAAAACTGTTACCAAAAAACCTAAGATGGACCACCCAATATACTCAAGTAAGCCTCCATCAAAAAAAGAACGCGGCCTGTTTTTTACTTCTATTGATGCAGTGTTTTCAACAATTGTATTCGTTGCCATTTTATCTACCCCTCTTAAAAGATTTGTCTCACTAATACAAGTTAGTGAGATACTTCCATTACATATGTAAAAATAAGCACGGTCAAAAAACCGTGTAATTGTCAAACCTATTTTCTTTTCGGGTCTCTTCTAATAATTTCCCACATTTCACGTAGTTTACGTAAGTCTTCTTCGTCTGATTCTGGCAACTCTCGATACCAGCGTCCCATTTCAGGATCATTGGCGAATGCTTGAAATTCTTCTTCCGCTGTCGTCTTAGGGTTTTCAGATAACCCTAGTATATAGTCAGTTGTTGTTTCTAAGGATTTGGCAAGACTAGCAAGCTCGTGATCTTTTATAGGCCTATCTCCGGACTCGATTCGGTTCATTACACTCACATTAATGCCGATTCTTTGAGCGATTTCTCGTTGGTTCCATCCTTTACGTTCGCGGAGTTTCACAATCCTATCACCCGAATTCATGCAATCATCACATCCTTCTATATATATATAATATCACGTTTCTAAAACAGAAACTATTTAATTGCTAAAAAAGAAATTAAAACACTTGCGTTTCTGAAATAGCAATGTTAAGATGAATTCAAGGAGTTGCTGAAACAGCAATTAAGGAGGTGCAACTTGAAAACACTTGATCTTCATTTTATTAAATTTCGTCGCATTGAATTAGGTATGACTCTTCAGGAAACAGCAAGTAAACTCGGGATGAAGAACGCTTCTACGTATTTAAAGTATGAAAGTGGGGCTTATGCGTTTAAGGCGGATGTATTGCCAAAGTTAGCAATAATATTGAATTGTGAAATCACGGATTTTTTTAATCAAAAGGTTGCTGAAACAGCAATTTAAAAATAATTAACTCACACTCAGTAAACAGCATTCGAATAGCCACCTGCGCCATGACCTGATAAAGCGAGCGAGAAACAGAGTTAAAGAGCCGTGATTCGAGTTCTGTTTGGTGGGTGTGAGAGAAAAATATAGGAGGTTAGAGGGATGCTTCGTCACTACATTACAAAGTATGAAGAAGCGGGAGAAAGGTATGCAGAGTCTTGGTTGCAAATCAATATACTTGGCCACTGCTGGTGTCTCTCGAAAAAGAGAATCAAATTATAGAAGCCATTGCGCGAACAATGACTTCTATGAAGATGTTACTTCTTCGTCCACTTACGGCCCTTTTCTTGGGTAGGCGGCAGACGGTCGCCCTGATCAATTTTTACGACCCTAGGGTTTGGAACACTACCGCCCCTAGGACCGACTTCTTTGTATTTACCAGCAGGTTTATTGTCTGTGCCAGGCTTAATTAAATCACTCATGGTTATCACCCCCCTCCTATGTCAATATTCGACAAAGAGGAAGAAATAACCTACTAGAAGGAGGAATTAATGTGAATCAACTTACAAAAGTGTTTGAAGGCAAAGAGGTTAGGATGTTCGAGGTAGAAAATGAACCTTGGTTTGTAGCGTCGGATGTATGCGGGATTCTTGGTCTTTCGAATCCGTCCATGGCAATCGGTAGATTAGATGAAGATGAACGGTCTAAGTTCAACTTAGGGCGTCAAGGCGAAGTGAATACAGTAAATGAATTCGGGCTTTACACATTGATTCTCGGTAGTCGAAAGGCAGAAGCGAAAAAATTCAAGCGATGGGTTACTCACGAAGTAATTCCTTCTATAAGAAAGCACGGTGGATATCTTACGCCGGATACAGTCGAACAAGTCCTATCTGATCCAGACACAATCATTCGACTTGCTACTAATCTCAAAGAAGAGCGTTCGAAACGTCAGCGGGCGGAAATGATGATTGAACAACAAAAGCCGAAAGTTCTTTTCGCCGATGCAGTCGCAACAAGCGAAACATCGGTGCTCATTGGTCAACTTGCCAAACTGATTACACAAAATGGTTTCAATATCGGTCAAAACCGGATGTTTGCATGGTTGAGGGAGAATGATTTTCTAGGAAAAAGCGGATCTCATTATAACGAGCCGACACAGTACGCAATGGAACGTGGTTGGTTCGAAGTGAAAGAACGGACTATCAATAACCCAGATGGCAGCGTGAGAATTACTAGAACAACAAAGGTTACTGGCAAAGGTCAGGTTTACTTTATCAACAAATTTTTAACTCTTATAGACGTTGTTTGAACGAAAGAAAGGAGCTGAAACAAAATGTTAAACGTATCGTTCGACACCGAAGCTCTCCGACAAATCATCCGCGAAGAAGTGCGCGATGCCATCCAGGAGAGAATGGCAAGCAATACATTGCCTCCACTGCTAACTCGAAAAGAAATGATGGCACTGCTGCAAATCAGTCATTCAAAAGCTGCAGAACTTTTAGCAAGACCAGATTTCCCGGTCTTTCGTGAGGCTGGGTTGCTGATTCCGACGGACAAGTTGTTCAAATGGATTGATCGAAATACTCGATGGGTGGAAGATAACACGAAATATTTCCATGCGGTATAAAGGAGGGCCGGGCAGAAACCCGGCTATTGGAAAAGTTAATATGCGGTAGGTATTGCGAGGTTGTAGAGGGGTCTACATCTATAAGGATACAAGATTCCTCCATTATTGAGTATTCCAATTCGGAATACCGAGAGAAGGTGAATTTAATGATCATCCATTGTACAAACGTTGAACAAACAAATCTTCTGTTAGAAACGGGATGGAGACTAATGGACGTTAGGAACTCCACCCCGACACAAACCGGTTTTGTTTATGTGCTGACTAAAGATTAAAAGCCGTAATTGAACATTTTCCCATGCTCTTCTTTGTACTTAATAGCTAAGGCTACTTCTTTTGGAAGCCCTAATGAATAAGAATGATGATCAGACCCAGGTTCTACTCCTTGATAGAAACCTGACGAAAGAAGAACCCATCCGGAATCTAGTAAGTCATTAGCTACAGATTCAAAATTAGTTTCTTTCACACGAACAATATCAACAAATTCCATAGCATTACACCTCCTGTCTGTATTCAGTTTATCAGAGAGGGAGTTTGAAAAAAGTATCCGCACGAGAGGAGGTGAGAATCATGCAGTATGGATCGATATTAAAAGCCTGTAGAGAAAGAGTGGGGTGGAACCAAGAAGAATTGGCTCACCAATTAATGATAAACCAGTCTGACATATCTAAGTTTGAAAATAATACAAAAGAGCCGCCGATGTCGTTGTTCCAAAAGTGGGCAACTGTAACTCAATCTCAAGACGTGTTAGTAGCATTTATCGCAGGAATGGACGGCATCAGCATCTTGGCGAATGTAATAACCACAATGGGTGTACCTGTTGTAGGAGTAATTATGACTCTAGGAGGGATTGGATGAAACTCGAGAACTACAAATCAACTGATATCGAATGTGCAGTTGAATTAAAGAAAATGATACAACATCAAATCGGAACCATCGAATTGTGCAACTGGACAGATGAAGTTGACGAAGCGATTATACGCACAGAAGACATGATTCGAAACTTAGAACTACTTCGCAAGATGAAGATGGAAAGAATACTAGATGATGGCACAAACATGCTAGTTGCGAGACTTAAAGCGCAAGGAGTTAATGCACAAGCATTTAAATTTACGCACAAAAAAGCCGACTGACATAGGCGTGTCAAATCGGCGGTTGAAGAAAAACTATTTCATTAAGTATACCACAAAAGGAGATGGGTTGCATGGGAACGACAGAAGCGTTAGTTCACACAGCTCCATATGCTGCACTGTTCTTGACTTGGACGATTGTGTATTGCAAATCTCAAGAGCGCAAAGAAGCTCGAAAGGAGCAAGGTAATGACTAAATCATATCGGTGGGAGATTATCCCGATGGAAGAAATAGATCCCCTCTATGTATTTACCGCTACAGACAGTGCTTTATCGGCTGCTCAAGCGTTCGAAGAACAATACGGCAATCACATCAGTGTCTACGCGATTCGTAAAGATGCGGAAATCACAAAATTTGAGGAGGCAATATAAATGAAACAACTGAAACTGAGTAATCTCACGCTGAAAAACTTTAAGGGAATCAAGCACTTCAAACTTCAGGCTAACGGTGAAAACGCTCGTATCTTCGGTGACAATGCGACTGGAAAGACATCTGTATTCGACGCATTCGTGTGGCTCCTGTTCAACAAGGACAGCAACAATCGCTCTGACTTCTCCATTAAGACACTGTATGCCGGCAAAGAAATTAACAACCTGGAGCATGAAGTATCCGCTTCCTTCCTATTTGATGGACGACCTATGAGTCTTCGCAAAGTCTACAAGGAAAAGTGGACACGCAAGCGCGGTGCCGCAACTGCTGAATTTACTGGCCATGAAACTGATTACGAGGTTGATGGCGTGCCGGTCAAAAAGAAAGAGTATCAGGAAACAGTCGATTCGATTGTGCCAGAGGATGTGTTCAAGCTCCTCACTAGCCCGCTTTACTTCAATGAACAGATGAAATGGCAGGACCGCCGCAAGACCTTACTAGAAGTATGTGGCGAAGTGGAATTTGATGAGGTCCTAGCAGCTAACAAAGAACTGGCAGCCTTACCGGCGATTCTGAAAGGTCGAGCGATTGACGACCATCGCAAAGTAATTGCTTCCCGTCGTGCTGAAATTAACAAGGAGCTCGACAGGATCCCGGTGCGTATTTCAGAAGTGCAAAATACGCTTCCTGAACAGCCGATAGATGTATCTGGTTTAGACGGCCAAGTCGCTGAAATCGAAACGAAGCTCGATGAAAACAGCACACTCATTAATAACATCCGAAACGGTTCAGTTATTACAGACAAACAGCAAAAGCTCCGTCAAATCGAAATGGATCTACAGCAGATAAAGCGTGTTGTGGAATTTGACTCGCTTGACGAAGTGAATCGCTTAAAAGTGAAGTTGCAGGAAGAACGTTCGAATGTCTCAATTATTGAATCACAGAAACGGCTGACTCAAAAAAATATCCAGTATCTCCAGGGACGTATCGATTCCGTTGATAAAGAACGTCGAGAGTTACTCACTCAGTACAAAGGCATTGAAGCTACGGAGTTTACTCATGAAGCCGAGTGCGCTTGCCCAACTTGCGGACAAGCCCTACCGGAAGAGCAACTGACTGCGGCACGCGAAAAGGCACTAGCAGATTTCAATCTTCAAAGGTCAAACAAACTCGAAGCTATCAAGGAAAAAGGTGTGAAGCTGAAAGCTTCGATCGAAAGCAATCAAAACGAGATTGAAAAAGAAAAAATCTCCTTATCTGATGCAGATTCTGACATTGAAAAGAAATCAAGAGCAATCGCCAAGCTACAAGAGGATCTTGCGAAAGCAGAAAGCAACGTCCAGGACGTCACACAGGATGAACGCTACAAGTTGGCTATCCAAGAACGTACAGAAGTTGAAGCGGCCATCCAGAAGCTACAGGCAAACGCACAGGACGCAGTTGCTGACATCGAATCACAGCAAGCAGAGCTACACACACGTCGCTCAGAGCTCAACGCACAGCTTGCTCAACAAGCGCAGGTAGTAGTTGCAGAGAAGCGCATAGCTGAGTTGGAAGAACAGCAGTCAGAACTGGCGAAAGAATTTGAAGAGCTTGAGCACCAGTTGTATCTGACAGAAGCCTTTATTCGCTCAAAAGTCGAACTACTGGAAGAAAAAATCAACAGCAAATTCAAAAATGCTCGCTTTAAGTTGTTCGCTCAACAGATTAACGGTGGACTTCAAGAAGTATGTGAGACGACATTTGAAGGAGTGCCATACAGTTCGGGATTAAACAATGCAGCCAAGATCAATGTGGGAATCGACATAATCAACACTCTCACTGAACACTTTGGAATTCGTGCCCCTATCTTTGTAGATAATGCAGAAGCTGTAACAAGACTTGCTGATACGAATTCGCAGATTATCAGTTTGGTTGTATCGGAACCGGACAAGCAGTTGCGGATTGAAGGGCAAGGTCTTTCGGAGAATAAGACAGTCTTAGATTTGAAGGTTGTTTAAATGCGTGAAACGGTAGTTATTAAAGTGGAATGGTATGAAGACGATTACGATAACTCCACTCGCGAGAGGTTGATAGTGGATGGCGTAGAGGTTATGCATGTCGGCCCGCTTAGTGAATGTCCAGAAGATGCGATACTCGAACGCGACCTTATAGGACCGAGCGACTTTGTAAATTTATTTGAAAGTATCATCAACGAACACAATGGCAAACAAATCAAATTCGAACATGAAGAAGTGGAGGAATTTTAAATGACTAACCAATTAAAAGAAACACAACAAATGCAGCCGGCAGAAAAGAAAAATGATCTAGTTACCAAAGTCGCAAATAAAGTACAAGCGATGGTGGAGAACAATCAAATTAACATTCCTGAAAACTATTCCATCGTGAATGCGGTACAAGCTGCCTATTTCAAACTAACTGAAGTAGATTTCAAAAAGAAAACGTCACTCATGGATTCAGCTACACCAGCAAGCGTTGCGTTCTCCTTGCAAGACATGGCAATCCAAGCGTTGAGTGTAGCCAAGAATCAAGGTTACTTCATCGTATATGGCGACAAAATGCAGTTTACTCGTTCATACCACGGCACACAGGCGGTCTTGAAGCGATTGAACGGCGTGAAGGACGTATGGGCTAACGTCATCTGGAAAGGCGAGGAATTCGACGTCGAATACAACGAGAGAGGTCAGTTAGCTTTCAAGTCTCATAGCGTTAACTGGATGGCGGCTACTGGCAAAAAAGAAGATATTCTCGGAGCGTATTGCATCATCGAGCGAGAAGATGGCGTGCAATTCCTGACAGTGATGACGATGGCAGAAATTCAAACATCATGGTCTCAGTCCTCCATGCAGACCGTGCAAAACAAGTATCCGCAAGAGATGGCCAAGAGAACAGTTATCAACCGAGCATCTAAAGCGTTTATCAATACTTCAGATGATAGCGATTTATTCATTGGCGCAATCAACCGAACAACTGAAAATGAATTCGAAGACGACAAGCCTCGTAAAGAAGTGAACACCCAGCAAGAAATTGACCAGAACGCAAATAAAGAAACGCTTGACTTTGAAACAGAAGCAACACTCGAATCCGAAGTAAAGCAACCGAAAGATGTAACTCCTGCACCTCAACCAGAACCAATCACAGACCCATCGGATGATCCGTTCTAATGATTGAAATCAAAACACTCGCAACTGGTTCGACGGGGAACTGCTACTGGATTTCAGATGGCAGCACCTCGCTCCTCTTGGAGTGCGGCATATCGTTCAAACAGATTCAGAAAGCACTGAACTTCAAAACTAGTGATTTGGCTGGTGTATTGGTTACCCACGAACACAAAGACCACTGCAAGGCCATCAAGCAGGTTGCAGACCGAGGGTTGGACATTTACATGTCACCAGGCACGAAGGTCGCTCTCGGCATCGAGCACCATCGTTTTAAAGCAGTAGAAAACAAGAAACAATTCCGCATCGGCACATGGACCATCTTGCCATTCGATGTACAACACGATGTATCAGAACCATTCGGCTTTATGTTGGCTAATCAGGATGGTGAACGGCTGTTGTTTGCGACAGACACCTACTACATCCGTTACAAGTTCCCCGGCCTTACGCATTTGATGATTGAGTGTAATTACTCTCAACAGATTCTGGATGATAACGCAGATCACGGACGAATCCCCAGCTTTTTGAGAGAGCGAGTTATGGAGTCTCACTTTTCACTAGAAAACCTGATTGCATTCTTAAAAGCAAACGACTTATCGAAGGTGGAAGAGATTCATTTGTTGCATCTATCTGATTCAAATAGTGATGCAGTTGAATTTAAAAAGACGGTTCAAGCTGCTACCGGAAAAGTAGTGTACGTGGCGTAATCAAACAGTGGAGAAGGAGGAATGTCAAATGGCTGGATGGATAAGCTTGCACAGAAAACTGATGGACAATCCCATCTATTCAAATGCCAATATGCTGAAGCTCTGGATCCATTGTTTGATGAAAGCTACTCATACGGAAAGAGAACAATTGGTAGGCAATCAAATGGTGCATTTGGAAGCTGGTGAATTCGTTACAGGCCGTAATTCGTTGTTCGATGAATTCAACAAAGGCGCGAAGAAAGATGAAATTATTTCATCGTCTACGCTATGGAGATGGCTCAACAGATTCGAAGAGTGGCAAATGTTGAACATCAAAAAAACAACAAAATTCAGCGTAGTTACAGTGATTAACTGGTCTGACTATCAAGGTGCTGAACAGCAAGTGAACAGCAAGTGGACAACAGATGAACAGCAGATGAACAACAAGCGGACAGCAGATGAACAGCAAGTGAACACAAACAATAATGTTAATAACACTAATAAAGATAATAAAGATAATAAAAAAGAACCTAGTCATAAACAAGTTTATGACGAAGATTCCGAGCCCTTCATTCTAGCAACCTTTTTCTATAATCAAATCTTGAAGAACGATCCGAAACGTAATAAGCCGAATCTGCAAACTTGGTCAGATGATATCCGAAAGATGATGGAAATTGATAAACGTGACAAAAAAGAAATCGGGGTATTGATGCGTTGGGTGCAGCAAGATGACTTTGAGAAAGCGAATGTGCTTTCGCCTTCAAAACTGAGGTCGCGATATACAGCGCTTCTGCTGAAGATGAATAATACCCGACCAAGCAACGTTGCTACCTTCAAACCACCAGTTTACGAAAGGAGTACAACCAATGAACAACCAGACGACCGGGGACGCAATGGAGAACATACTTCGCCGTTCGGGAATGTCCGCCTCTACAAGTAAACCCGAACCTATCCAGTGCCAACATTGCGGAATCGATAAAGAACAGATACAGGTGGAGCACCCATTTAAGAAACAGTTGCACTGGGTGTCATGCGCTTGTCCTTGCGAAGTGCAGGAACGTGAAGACTTCAAACGTGAACAAGAAGCCAAAGAGAAGCGAATCCGGATTAACAAGGCATTGAAACTCTCAAGCGCTATGGAAGATATCAAGTCCATGACTTTTGAAAACTACATTCGCAGGAGTGGAACTGAATCTGCTTATGAGCAAGTGATGACAGCCGTGGAGGATTTTGATAAGCGGGGCAAACTTGGAATCTTCATCTTTGGGGAAACCGGGAACGGCAAAAGCCACCTTACTGCTGCAGGCGGAAACGCCTTAATCAATTCTGGTTATGCGGTTGTATACATCACCGAAAAAGATTTATTAAGTCGGTTGCAAGCAACGAGGAACTTCAACAATCCTGAAACCTTCCACGAAATCATGGGTGCTTGTTTAGAAGCTGACTTGCTTATCTGGGACGACTTCTTGAGTAGCCAACGTTTATCGAATGATGAGAAGGATTGGATCTTCCAGATTATTAACGGCAGGGAAAGAGCGAATAAACCCATCTGGATGACATCCAACATTACTCCCGACGAATTCGAAAGCGGAAGCATGGCGTACAAACTGGATGACAAGGGACGTACTTGGTGGCGCATCATCGGCAACATGGATTGCGTACTCAACGAGGCAGGTAACTACCGAAAGAGCATCGCAATGGCGCGCGCAATGGGAATTAGTCCAGCTGAATACGAAAAACTAGCACAGGAGGCAAATCATGAAAGAACTTACTGAGACGGAAAAGCTAATTAACCTTCTGATTATTACCACCGGATCGTACAAGGCAACGGGTTATCAAGAAAAGCGGTTAGAAAATGATTTTGTTCGATATCTCAAACTGCTACAGATAGAAACGAACACGACTGAAGAGGGTGCGATGCAACTACTCATGAATAGTCAGGAGGTGCTGGCAGCATGACAAGAGAGATGGAAAGACAAGTCGTGATTTCACAGCTCAACCAACTAGGAATCTTTGAAACTATGCAAAACCGAAAACTCGAAACATTGACTTACGATGCGTTAGTAAGTTTGTTGTCGATTGAAAGGGCGATGCGGTCATGAGGAAATGTATCGTATGTGATGGTGAAATGCACCAAGGCTTTGTAAATGAAAATACCGGCCAACTTTGGTGTGACGATATCTGCTTGAGGATCGATTACACAGCAGCAGAACAAAAAGAAGCATATAGAGGAGAAGGTGGCGGCTTGTACTGGACTGAGTGGGAAGTTGAGGAACCATCATTCCCAGACTTGTTAGAAATAGAAATTAGGAGGGCGAACGCACTTGATTAACAGAACAATTCTAGTCGGAAGACTAACAAAGGATCCCGAGCTCAAACACACGCAATCGGGTATTGCTGTTACACGATTCACTCTTGCAGTCAATCGACCCTTTAAAAATGGAGAGGGCGATCAGGAAGCGGATTTCATCAACTGCGTAGCGTGGCGCAAGCAAGCTGAGAACACCGCGAACTTCTTGCGGAAAGGCAGTCTGACAGGCGTAGACGGCCGAATTCAAACTAGTAATTTTGAAGGGCAAGATGGAAACCGTGTATTCATGACAGAAGTTGTCGCGGACAGCGTGCAGTTCCTAGAACCGAAGAATAGCCGTTCAGATGGTCCGCAAAACTCACAGAATCAACAGCAAGGCTATCAAACTAATAATTCATACACAAACCAAGGACAAGCGAATGAAAGGCAAGGCACGAATCAGGGGACTTCTGAAGATCCATTTCAAAATGGCAGGCCAGTAGAAGTCACGGATGACGATTTGCCCTTCTGATCCATCGAAAGGATTGATTCAATGACAAAAGAAAAAGCATTACCGTTTGTCGTTCGTTTCAAAGCTAATGAATTGAAGCTCGCCCAGGGCGGACTGGTGACGATTAACGACACAGAATATCGCGTGTCGATGATTCTATCTATACGGCCGTTAGGCAAAAAGATCGTTGAGGTTACATTACTGGCGAAAGCACTGAAAGGAGAATCGATTTGACAGAGGTAATCAAAAATAATCCAGCCACCCCGGAAATGGTGAAGGAAGTCTTCGCGCTAATTGAACAACAAGGAGAATCTAAATGACAAATCTTATAAATGAACTTACAGAAAAGATCGAAAAGTGGGCGACCGACCGTGATTTACATACGGCTGATCCACATAAGCAAATGTTGAAATTGATTGAAGAGTTTGGTGAAATAGCATCCGGTCTGGCAAGGGGCGATGCTGCAGAGGTGAAAGACGGAATAGGCGACTTGAAAGTAGTCGCAACGATTCTGAAAGAACAATTAAGGAAAGATAATCACGTCTGCATTGATAAGCAAAACGCAGTGATGTTGTGTCTGATGATAGACATTGGGAAATTAGCTGGACATATTTTATTTACTAAAACCCCGAATAAAGCATTCGCGTGTATCGATTCTATTGAAGAAGGACTGGTTGTGCTAGCAGAAGAATCAGGCACGGATATTGAAGAGTGCACCGCTATTGCGTGGGACGAAATCAAAGACCGCAAAGGAAAGATGGTTAACGGTGTATTCGTAAAAGAAGCAGACCTAAATTGATACTAGTCACTGGTTATTAATCTCTAGGAGTGATCCAGATGATAACGAGCATGTATAAACGTGAGCACGGTAAAACGATTTATGTATACGGGGATTTGAACAAGCAAGACGTTCACCAGCTCAAGAAGGAAGGCTGGAAAATTGAACAGAGGGACAAGCCTCAAGGCAAGCATGGCATCCGGCAGGAAGGAGCACGACCATGTCCAAATGCGGATTGTGCGGAAAGACACTCAAAACACCGAATAGCATCAAAAACGGATACGGACCGATCTGCAAAAAGAAACACGACGCAGCAGAAGCGGAGTTCTTGAAGATTCAGGTGACGATCGATGAAGAGCTGGCATATCTCGAGAGGGTGAAACGATGAGGAAAACATATAGCAACTCACACGCAAACCGTGGCGCCCTACTGGAACGATTGGTTGATATGACCAACATGCAGTATCGCAATAAGGGCGTTGCAGACATTCGCAAAATCCCTACTCCTGTGCAGATCCAGAGCAACGTACGGGGCAAGGTTACCGGATACACACAAAAGCCAGAGTGGGTCGATTACTCAGGAGTTCACGATGGACGTGCGATTGTATTCGATGCCAAAGAGACAGCCAACCGAACAAGCTTTCCACTCAACAATATTTCTGAGCATCAGTATCAACTGCTCAAGTCGTGGCACCAGAAAGGCGCACGGTCGTTCCTCTTGGTCTTGTTTAGCAAACTGGATGAAGTATACCTGTTGCCTTTTGCGTTGCTAGAAACGTACTGGGAGGATGCTCAAAAAGGTGGTCGAAAGTCGATTCCGAGGGCAGCGTTTGTTGGAGAGTGTGACCTAGTTAAATGCGAGAAGGGGTACGTGCTGCACTATCTCAAACATATTGGTTGAGACGTACCAGACAGAGAATGTGCGACAAGGAGGATAAATAGATGATAGGTGAGTACTCATATGCTGTTCGCTTCGACAACGGAAAGTACTATACAGATTTAGGATATAGACCGAGCCATGTCCAAGAATCCGAATCGATTCAAGATGCTAAATTATACGGAATGAATTGGCTAATTCCAAAAGATTTATATTTAGCCCAATACCTATTAGGTAAAGAAATGACGTATGAAATCGTTAAGATCAAAGTTACGAAAACATACGAAATAATCAACGACTAATACGCATTACGAAGATAATCTGCAACACCTAAAGGAGGAAATCAACATGGATCCAATCTTCTCAGCGAAAGAATTGTTGGAGTTTGAGCAACGCACTAAAACTTTATGGGCGGTGTTGCCTCAGTTCATTGAAGAGTATGAGATAGCAGCTAGAATGAAACGCGAGAAATTCAAAGCACTTACAAAAGAAGGATTCACAGAAGCGCAAGCAATGGAAATTATTGTAGCGGGTAAGGGTGAAGTGAAACTTTAACAGTCTCTCTGAACAAAATATTAAGGAAAAAGAAAGCTGATCATACTCGATCAGCCGCTCTTTTACAGTCACCTTTGCCTTCAGGCGAGTTAGAAGTATTTACAGTCAGAGGACAAGCTATACATTTTGTGAGGAGTGAGAACATGGCAAATCCGATGGAGGAAATCGCGGATATAGCACACGAGTTACCGACTTGGGTGCTTCAGGATATCGACAAACGAACAACCGACTGGCTTGCATCAGGTGGCAAGGTAGATGATCCGTACATCGAGCAGCAGTTGAGGTTTGCGCGGAATGTCATAAAACGAGGGGACGAGCTACATGGTAAGCGTAAAATCGGATGATACGCATTTACTTTTCCAGAATCCGGCTATCAAGTGGGTGTGGACGCCAACGGAGTTAGAACGGTTTCGCGGTATGTGGGAGGACGGAGCGGACATTCTGACGATTGCTAAACGGTTCAAGGTGAGTCAACTTACGATTGCTCTTATGGTTATGGATCAGGCGGAGTTAGGGGAGATCAAGCAGCGTGCGGGTGGACTGTTAGGAGACAAATAAAAAAGACAGAGTTTGCTCTGTCAAAAGGCTCTAAAGTATTCGTAAAAGCCCATCTCCATAGGGAGGACCCAAATATAGCATCCTACAAGACAAATGGGGCCAATTAGAAAGTTGTAAATGCTTGTAGGAAGTATTCTTATAAATATTATCCTATAAATTATTGCCGTGAATAAGACAGTAAATAATAATACCAACAACGGTCCGACAAACATCATCATGTTTATTTCTAAGCCTTCAAACAAGTTCAATAGTATTACCCCTTTTAAGACAAATAAAAAGACAGGATTCCTCCCGTCCTTGGCAGGGTTAGTATAACACAAGGAGGGGTCCTGGTGAACATAGATATTGCAATAAATATGGATACATTTTTGACAAGTCTGGGGATAATTGAACTACCAATGAACTGTGTTGTGGTAATTTCAGAGGGGAAAGCGAAGCTGCGGGTTTTACCTGAGCATGGTGAATATAGGATCGTGACGCACCAGGGGAAAGTTAAAAGGATGAGAAAAGAAGAAGGTGAGGAATTTTAATTATAATTAATTTGTCGATTAATGATTTTAAATATTAATTAAGAGGGATATTGTAGAAATTCGCGAAAGAATTATTATTACTTGTTTCGCGATATGACAAAATTCAATTAACTAATGAGATAGCATTAAATTTTAAAACGAGGAGGTTATCGATTTGAATTTTAATGATATTAAATTTGTGATTTCTATCCTACAAAGAAGTGAAAATTCTGGTTTTGTATGGCGAGTGTGTGAAGGGAAAATTATAATACAGGCACCATTGAAACTTTATAACGAAATATATGAAATAAATAATTTTGAAGAATTCAATATATTTTGTTCGAAAATTTTAAATTCGGCTTTATCCTAATAAACTTAAAGCTATTAAAATGTAAATAAACATAGTATAATCAATTTGTAGCTTTTTATTTACAATAATTCGTTGTAAAGAGGGATAAATATGTTAGTTGAATTTACAATTGAGAACTTTAGGTCGATTTTAGAGAAGAAAACCTTTTCATTACAAACAGCTCCTTATTTAAAGAAATTTAGAGAGTCTAATACTTTTAATACTCAACCTATTAATTTGCTAAAGAATGCTGTGGTTTTCGGAGCTAACGGAAGTGGAAAGACAAATTTAATTGAGGCGATTGAAACATTTGAGACTATGATTGTGAATTCATATAGAATTAATGCCGCTAAATCGGTAAGACTTCCATATCAACCATTTTCTATGACTGAAGATACACCGGATTATACATTTTTTGAAATCATACTTTTGATTAAAGAAAAATTATACAAGTATAGTATAAAATACAATGAGAAAATGATTATATATGAATCTATGGATATACTAAAGGAAAAAGGAAATGAAGTAATATATAGTAGGACTTATAATGAGTTACAAGGAAATTATGATTATATATTAAATGACACACCCGACCTTACTGATAAAACCAAAAAAACTGTTCTCTATTTAACCGTTTTAAATGAGTTTAGCAATGACTTAGAAGGGGTTCAAGGCAAAGAAGTTTACGATTGGTTTTTAGATAGTTTATTAATTGTAGATGCTGACTATTCTTCTATTAATTCTAGGATTGTTAACAGACTTGAAGATCCTACTATAAAAGAAAGGGTATTGAACTTCTTGAAAATTGCCGACTTCAATATAGTAGATATTGAAACTCGTACAAGAAAAACAGAAATCCCTGCATATATTAGGAGTATTATGGAAAAAGAGAACATGACAGAAATTGATGACTTTATTGAATTTACTGATGTATATACTGTTTATAATAAATACGACATGAATGACAATGTTATAGATAAAAGCAGTTTGCACGCAGAGTCTTTTGAATCTCGTGGAACAAATAAGATGATTACAATATCTTTAATTCTTTTGGATGCTATGGAAAAGGGTAAAACAGTTTTTATTGACGAATTTGATAATGCTTTTCATTATGAAATATCTTTGTTTTTATTGAAGATTTTCAATAGTTCCCTTTATAATGAGAAATCCCAATTTATTTTAAATACTCATGATATTTCTTTGCTTGACGCAACTGTATTAAGGGTAGATCAAATTTGGTTTGTGGAAAAATCAAAATATAATCAATCTGACTTTTATTCTTTATACGATTTTAATGGAACGTCTAATAAAGCAAGAAGCGACGTTAAATTTGCTAAAGACTACATAAAAGGAAAATTTGGAGCAATACCAATTATTAATGATTCCCTTTTTCAAGTAAATATCTTTAAAGAGAGTGATGACTATGGCTCTACCAAGTAGAAGTAAAAGAAAAATAGATGTAAAACGAGATATTTACATATTTACCGAGGGTAAAGAGACAGAAGTGCATTATTTCAATGCTTTAAAACAGAAGTTAAGAGTACCAACATTAAAAATTAGAGTTAAGGGTGTAGGGAATTCAGGTACCAGTTTAGTTGATTATGCAATACAAAAAACAAAAAATGAAAACAAATCTAAGATTATGGTATGGGTTGTTTTTGATAAGGATGATTTAACAACTATTGAAATTGAAAAAAGTCAAAAAATCGCCAAACAAAATTCGGTAAATATTGCTTTTTCAAATACCAGTTTTGAATTGTGGCTGCTAATGCATTATGAAAGTATAGTAAAAGGGAATACTTATGATAAAAAAATTATTTTTAGAAACTTATCAAGAAATTTAGGTATTTCTGATTTTAATAAACATAAAAATGATGTTAATCTTATACAAAGTATTGCAGAAAAGGTATCAATAGCTCTTAATAATAATCTCCTACTAATAGAACATTCAAATTCAATTTTTCATTCTCCATATACAAATATGCATAATTTAATTCAACAATTAAAATAAAAGTCCACCTGGCCAACCAGAGGACAACATTTGATTACAGCATTGCGCTGTGTCATTTGTTGTCCTCTTTTTTTATTTCACAATGAGAAAAGAGGGGTGTCATGAAAAACGCCCAAGAACGACAAGGCAAGCCTGAAAGGATTCAGCATACCCATACAGCGAACAAGCCTATAGAACGGCTGTCTGACAAAGACCTAGCGGAATTGATGGGGACAAATCGGGACACATATATACGGCGACGCGGGGCAGTTAGAAAAAGATAAGAGGGGGAAGCGGGATGGAGAATTGGGCTGATCAATTGCTGCAGGAATATGAAGTGGGAAAGAAAGCATTATCAGGTATGAGAGATGGTCTGAATCGATTGGATCCTTCCTCTGCTCAAGACCTTACACAGATCAATAGCATGATTGATAGCATGGCATTTTCAATGGAGTGGATGGCAACCGGGCGGCAACCTGGGAACTATCGAGGAGCAGACATCAAGTCAATCTATCAGCGGCAGTATTTTGAGAGCATGGACCTGATCCCGGACATCCAGGAACAACTGCAGGATATGGGAGCGAAACAGCTGTACATGACGCAAGAGGAGAAGATGATACTCTCACAGATTTTTGGTGAGATGTCGTTGCGTGAGCGGCAGTGCTACATTCTGCATGTTGGGCAGAAGATGAGCATGGGACGTATTGCTGAAGAGATGGGAGTGAGCAAAGGAACCGTGCAAGGATACCTTAAACGTGCTGAAAAAAAGGTGAGAGAAAAAGTCTCTTGACTTACGTTTGACTTACGAAGTCTGTATAAGTGAGGGGAACCATTAAAGGAGGGGTGCGCTCGAGCGACTCAGCGCCTCCAACCAGCCCCATACATACGAATAATATTAAATGTACTTCTTTTTTGCCGATATTAGGCATGGGAGGTGAGTATGTGTTTAAGTCAACGCTTAAAGGATCAGTTTGCCATGAGGTAAAAACCTATAGATATGTAACAGCTGGTAAAACCATGGCAGAGTTTGAGTTACTTATGTTTGAAAACGGTCAAATTGGCACGCAAGGGAAAATCATTAAGACAGAAGAAGGTTTTTCTCCGGCAAGAGTTTATGAAGATGTCGACAAGGCTGTACAAGAGATTATTGATGTCATCGAAGAAAAGATAAAAGATGATGATTGGGTAAAGAGTACAGAACAATATTCAGTTTAAAGCATCCTATGGGGTGCTTTTTCTATGCCTGAAAATAAAGGAGGCGGCGGTGATGTGAGGTGCCAAACTGGGAAGAGATACAGAGAGAATGGGAAACGAGTAAGATAACGCTTGCCAAGCTTGCTGAAAAACATGATGTGAAATTGGGTACTTTGAAGAGCAGGAAAAGTCGTGATGGTTGGTCAAGAGATGCCGTCGAAAAGGATGCAACTAAAACAAGAAAGGTTGCAACCCCTGCTAAAAGGATGCAACCGAAAATAGATTTAAAAGAGCCCATTGCGCTGTCGGATAAACTGACAGATAAGCAGCGGGATTTTTGTGTTTACTACATTAAATACTTTAATGCGACTAAGGCTTATCAGAAAGCATATGAGTGCGCCTATACGACAGCTAGAGTTGAAGGACATAGACACCTAGCAAACCCTAACATTTCTGCAGAGATCGACAGGATGCGTAATGAACGATTAAGCAAAAAGAAACTAAGCGTTGATGACATTCTGCAAAAGTACATCGACATAGCCTTTGCGGACATAACAGACTTCATGATATTCGGTTCAGAAGAAGTCGTTGCTATGAACGAATACGGAGAAGCAATCAAGGATGACGAAGGTGAAAACGTCACCTATCTGCGTAACTTTGTTAATTTCAAAAATGCGGATGAAGTGGACGGCACGCTAATATCAGAAGTAAAGCAGGGCAAAGATGGAGTATCAGTGAAACTGTCCGACAAGATGAAGGCGTTAGATGTGCTGGCAAAATACACAGACTTGCTCTCTAATCATGACAAGAAACGCTTGCAAGAAGAGAAGTTCAAAGCGGACATCGAGAAAACTAAAGCTGAGATTACTCACATTAAAGGCGATGAAGGTGAGTACGAAGACGATGGCTTCCTAGATGCTATCAATTCCAAGACCTCAAATGTGTGGGGGGAGGCTAATGAGTAAGAAGCCAGCTCCATTCAAATTCAAGCCATTCTCGAAGAAGCAGATGCAAGTCCTCACTTGGTGGAGAGAAGATTCTCCCGTTAAGGATATGGACGGCATTATCTGCGACGGATCCGTACGTGCTGGAAAGACCATTGTGATGTCTCTTTCCTATGTCATGTGGGCAATGGAGACCTTCCAAGGTGAGAACTTGGGTATGGCGGGAAAAACAATCGGTTCTTTCCGTCGTAACGTGATTACTCCATTAAAAAGAATGCTCAAATCACGAGGCTACCAAGTCAAAGATCATCGTTCAGAAAACATGCTGTCTATTACCAAAAATGGTGTTACAAACTATTTCTATGTATTTGGCGGAAAAGATGAAGGCTCCCAAGATTTAATTCAGGGGATTACGCTCGCCGGCATGTTTTTCGATGAAGTCGCCTTGATGCCTGAAAGCTTTGTTTCTCAAGCGACGGCCCGTTGTTCCATAACCGGTGCAAAATTCTGGTTTAACTGTAACCCGGCCGGACCATATCATTGGTTCAAGCAACAATGGCTGGATAAGAGCGCAGAAAAGAAGTTAGTCCACCTGCATTTCACGATGGAAGATAACCTTTCGTTATCGCAGGAAGTGAAAGAACGTTACTACCGCATGTACAGTGGCATCTTCTATAAACGCTTTATCCTCGGTCTATGGGTTTTGGCCGAAGGTGTTATTTATGATTTATTTAATCAAGCCCAGCATGTTGTGCCTACCGAAAAACGGCGGTATGAGAAATATCATGTTGCGATTGACTACGGAACGCAGAACCCGACTACGTTCGGTCTTTGGGGCAGGAGCGGCAAGGTGTGGTACAAGGTCAAGGAATACTACCATGACGGACGTAATGCGGGCAGGCAGAAGACAGATGCGGAGTACAGCGCAGAACTGAAACAGTTCGTAAAAGATATTCATGTTTCGTCTATCATCGTGGATCCATCCGCTGCTAGTTTCATCGCACAGTTGGAGAAAGACGGATTCAGCGTTGTAAAAGCAAAAAACGATGTACTGGATGGCATACGTTACGTACAGACAGCCTTAAGCGAAGGATTGATATTATATAACGATTGCTGTAAAGAGACATTTAGAGAATTTTCGTCATATGTGTGGGACACAAAAGCGGCCGCTAAGGGCGAGGACAAACCGGTAAAACAGTTTGATCACGCGCTCGATAGTGACCGTTATTTTGTTTCGACCATAGTATTTGCACCAAAAGCAGGCATAAGCAGTGCTTCTGCATGGTGAAAGGAGTGAACACATGACTATCAATTGGAAGCAGTTTGATAAAAGTACGATTGAAAAAACACATGGCAAGATTTATTACTATCGCGATCTATACGAAGGCAATCATTCCGCACTCTTTTCACGTGCCAAGGAGCTCATTGCTAAAGGGGAAATTGTAGATAATATCACTGAGGGTTCTGTTCATGCTCAAAATGTACAGACACCTTATATCATTGCGAATATCTCAAAATTAATACCGGAGATACCGGCTCTACTTGTCAGTCGATCTATCGGAAAGCTCGGTACCTCACTCACTCAAGACGAGGAACAAGTATCTGAAATGAATGAGAAGACTGATGGCCTGATTGACGGTCCGATTGATACATCGGTAAACGGAACGATTCTACATCTGCAGCAGGAATTGATTCGTCAGATAGGCTTAAATTCAAACCTTCATTTTGAACATTACAGTAATATCTTGCAGCACCAATTAGACGGAGGTCTTGTGGGTGTACCGTGGATGGACGAGCGAGGATTGCGACTTGAGTTCAAGTCACGTGATGTCTACTATCCTCATGCTGATGGATTAGGTGCTGACTTGGCCTACAGACGTGAGTTTGAAGATGGTGAAGAATATCTTCAGGTATACAGAGAACGGATCGAGAACGGCGATTTGCGTGCCACTCACTTGTTGTATGAACTCAATGGTTCTGATCAAGCGAAGCCGCTGGAAGAGGATGAAACGAAGGAACTGCTTGGCATGGATGAACTTGAAACAGTATATGTTGGTCGAGGTCGTCCATTCATTTCCTATTGGGCGAATGAAAAAACCTTCATGAATCCATTAGGCGTCTCATGCTTGAAAAACCAAGAGGCGAAACAAGACGAAATCAATTGGACACTCACACGAAGCGCCATCACTTTTGAGCGCAATGGGAAGCCCCGTATTGCTGTTAGTAAGGGTATCTTCCAAGAATTAAGTAACAGAGCGATTGAGCGTTACGGTGATGAGGGGAAGATTGATCATCGTGATTTAGAAATCACTACTTTCGATGATTCTGGTAAAGCAATGGAAATCATTCAGGTCGACATCTCGAAAATCGGAGATATCCAATGGGTCAAAGATTTAATGAAGCTCATGTTCATTGAAACGAAAACCTCTGAAAAAGCTGTTGATTTTTATTTAGAGGGAGCAAGTGCTGCTCAATCAGGGGTTGCAAAGTTTTATGATTTGTTTTTGTCATTGGTTAAAGCAGAACAGATTCAGAGTGAGTACATTTCTTTCTTGAAGCATCTTGTGGAAAGTGCGTTGTGGCTAGCAAACCAAGAGGATGCTGCAGTTGTTATCGAAGAACCCGAAATTCAACTGCTAGGCATGATTCCGATATCTCACAAAGAACTGGTTGAAGAAAACGTTCTTGCATTCGAGAAAGGTGCTCAGTCCCTTGAAACGACTATTCGTCGCAATAACCCAGATGCAAGTGAGGAATGGATACTCGAAGAGCTGAGTCGCTTAGATGCTGAAGAAGCATCGGCTTATCCACCAGAGGCAGGTGAGTAAGCATGATTGATAACGAAATAATTCAAGAAGAACTCGAAAAAGAACAGACGTCTGATGAAATCGATGTCCTAGAGACAGCATTAATGGCTGCATTGTTACTTAGCACGACAGACTTATTCTCAATGTACGGGACCGACAATGGGTTGAACATGGCCCGAAGTAAACGAAAAAAAGCGTTCTTCAAGCGCATTACTGATCTTATTGGAGACCATTATTTAAGCGTTTCTTCCTTAGTGGAAGGGAAGGCAAAAGAAGCTTTCCAATCTGCTTACGAAAGATTTATGGAGGCTTATGAAGAAGAACTAGAATTACCGCTTATTCAAGTGGTAACAGGAGAAGTTTTGGCCCGAGCGTTTGAGAAGGGATATCCTTTGTCAAAAACCATGGCTCATAATAAAAAGCTGACCAACAGGAATTTACGTCGTACACTGCAAGATTTATTCCGTCAAAATGAAGAGTTGCCTATTGTAACTACAAGACTGACAGAAATTGTTCGAAATGATACTGCTCGCATTAGAATAGTTGTCCAAGAGGAAACCGCTCGCATGCAAAACCAAGCTCAGGTACAGAGTGTGGTCGATTCTGAAGAACAGGGAATTGATGTTGATACCATTTGGAATTCGTTGCGGGACGGGAAAGTTCGAAAAGCCCATCGCGAACTTCACGGACAGAAAGCTGATTCAGAAGGCTGGTTTTATGTTGATGGGGATAAGGCAAAACATCCTCACGGCTTCTCGAAAATCGGTTTGAACATCCGATGTCGATGTTACTTGGAAGTTCGTGGTGTGAATGTCGCAGACTCTGAGGTCGCTAGGGAGTTAAACAGCGCTGAGAGCAGCAGTAAACGTAGAGAAATATGGGAAATGCGTCGAGCTCTTGCTAAAGAGCGCAAGAAAGGCGATATATCTTAAAGCATCCTTCGGGGTGCTTTTTTGTGTTTAGAATTTGAAAGGATGTGATCATCATCTCCGATGGTCTCGGTTATCTGACTGGTCCATATCCGCGATAGGAGACGCTAAACTTCGTGAGTATCGGTTCCTGCACCTACGCAGAGGAGGAAAAACAATGAGAGTTTTTTATACACTTTACATTTGGCTTGTAGTCATGATTCAAACATTTAAAAGCGACCTTCCCGCTCAAACGGAAGAGGAGAAAGCACAGCCGCTCCGACTAGATTTGCAATTCTTTGCGGATGACCCTGAAGACAACCCGGGAGACGATCCAGAGGATGACCCGGACGATGAAGATCCAGAGGATGATTCACTCAATCTAGCTGAACTCATGAAGGACCCAGCGTTCAAAAAACAATACAATCAGAAGTTGAAAGAGCAACTGGGCAAGCGCATGAAGAAATTCGAGGGCGTGGATCCTGAAGAATATAAGCGCTTGAAGGCAACAGAGAACAAAAAGAACGGCAAAGGTTCAGACGACGAAGATGATAAATCTAGAGACGATGAACAACAAAAACGCTTCCTGCGTGCTGAACGTAGAGAAAAGAAAGCAGTAGTCAAAGAGTTTGCTATTGATAATGGCCATAATCCGAAACTACTTGCCCGGTTGTTAGATATCGATGCCATTGAATTGGACGAAGATGGAGAACCGGAGAATCTTGATGATCTCTTTGATGAATTAGAGGCAGACTTTCCGGAATACTTCGGTACTTCTGATGACGACCAAGAAGAAAGCGGCGTTAAAAAGAAATCGTTCACTCCCGGTTCGAAGCAGAAGGGGAACAAGAAAAAGAAAATCGATCCTTATGCAGCTGGTGCCGAACGAGCGAAACAACGACACTCAAAAGGAGATGACAAGTAATGAATTTACAACCACGTACAGATACAATCACGGTCCAAAAAGAAATCTTGAAAACAACACAAGGTCAAGTTTTTAAAGTCGGCGGCTTAACGTTAGACAGTACGAAATTTACAGCTGGTGTTGTACTTGCAGGAACTCCGGTATCTATTCCTGTTGCTGGCGGAAAAGCGATTCCATGGGCGGACTTAGCGACAGAAGTTATTCCGTATGTGACGACACATGATGTATCTGTAAAAGTAGGTTCAGATGCACTAGTTGGTGCCTACGAAGAAGCTTATTTAGACAAAACAAAGGTAACGCTAACTCCTGCATTTATTACCGCAGCTGGTAGCCGTTACAAATTACGCTAAGGAAAACTAGAGGAGGAAAAACAAATGCCATTAACATTAGATGAGTTTCAACGTGAACAATTTCAGGGGTATGTAGAAAACGTACCTGCAGCAAGACGTCGGTTGCTTGAAGCGGTAATGCCAACGCTATCAACGTTTGATACAGACTTCGCTTTCGGAGTAGTATCAGGCAAGTATGCTCGTGCAGCATCAATTACAGGATGGAATGCGGGTGCTCCACTTCGTGACAAGCAAGGTCTTTCAATCGCTTATGGTTCAGTAGCAAAAATCCAACATGGTTTTAAATTGGATGAAAAAGAATTGATTAAATTCAATCGTCCTCGTTCAGATGGGGAGCGTTCATCTGTTATCGATTACGTTTACAACGAAACAGATGACTTGATTGAAGGAGTACGTGAGACAGAAGAATTCTTCCGTGCTTCCGCAATCTACCGCGATAAGCTTTCTTATAATGAGAATGACATCGTATTGGATATCGACTTTGGCATTCCATCAGCCAACAAACTGACTGCTACAACTTCATGGGCTACTGTCGCAACCGCAACTCCTTTGACGGACCTGCAATTGGCCGTTAAACAGTTTAAAAAAGTGAACCGTGGACAGGCACCTAGTATAATCCATATGTCTGGTTCAGCAGAATCGAACATGCTTCAAAATGCTCAAATGAAATCACAAATTTATGGTTCTCCGACAGATCAGCGAATCATCACGCCGGTTGATCTTCGCAATGTTTTCACGGCTATGTCATTGCCTGATTATGTGGTAACGGATGAAGCAGTAGATGTAGGTAAAGGTGAAGAGCGTCTGCTCCCTGAGAACCGTATTGCTTTAATCGGAACAGACCTAGGGAATCTGATGGTTGGCCCAACTGTAGAGAACAACTACCAGCCTGGCGTCTATGTAATCCCTGAAGTCAAAGCGACTAACCCACCACAGCAAGCTGTATTTGTCGGTGAATCTGCTTTCCCTGCATTAAAACAGCCTTCTGGGATTGTCTGGTTGGACGTCTAATAAAATTCAGTGAGCGCCTTTATCGGGCGCTTTTTATATTCTCAAAAACAAGGAGGAAACTGTATGCCAAAGTTTAAATCAAATGCTTATTTAACTCATAACGGAGCACTCGTGAAAATAGATGAGGAAGTAGAACTGACTGCTGAGCAAGCAAAGCATCTGGGTGATAAAGTTACCGCTATCCAAGAAGAAATAAAGAACCTGTCTCTTTCCGATAACACTGTTGCGGAACTGAAAACCCTAGCAGAAGGAATGGAGATCGATGGATTCGGTAACATGAAAAAAGATGAATTGATTCAAGCGATTGAAGAAAAACAAGAAGTCGAAGCCTGATCGCTCCGGTTTTTTAGTTGGAGGTAATTGGCATGATGGACTTTGTAAAAACTGATGCCTATTTAAAATTGTTATCCGGCACGGAAAGTTACAAAACACTTACTCCAGAAGAACAAGTAAGTTATGTCTTTACTGCTTACGAGCGACTTTCTCTATATTATGCAGAAAGTCTATTAACCCCGAAAGTAGTGGCGCTCCAAACGCTCTACATGACTAAGAGTCTGAGTGTAGAAGGGGAAGAAGCAGAAGCGATTCAGAAGATTCGTAGGACAGGTGCTACTTCGTACAGTGTGGATGGCGTGTCTGTTTCGTTTGGTGATGCTGACAGCGGAATTGGGATTGCCCCAGACGTCCTAGCTTACTTCGAACTTCTCGAAACTCAAAAGAAACGCGCAAGGGTGGGGCGATTGATATGATTCCTAACAATCAAACCATTGAACTGCAACGTGTGACGGCATGGGACAAGTACAAAGAGCCACTGACTACCGAGAAATTCACTATGCGTGCTCGTATTGTCAATGAGACTAAGAAAACAACAAATGCCGCTGGTAAGGAAGTTCTGACAACTCTTACGGTCCTAATCAAAACCTCTGAATTGAAACGGTCGCAAGCGCTTAAAGTTCTTTACAATGATCGTTTTAAGTTTATTGATGAGTTCGGAAACGCGATGACCAATCGAGAGCCTCAAAATATAGCACCTGCTCGTGGACTGAGTGGGAAACCGCTCTTTACTCGGGTGTTTATATGATTAAGTTCGACAATGGGAATAATTTTCGCCAACTGTTGGTGAATGCCCCACAAGAGATTAGAGACGGAGCGATTACCGGCTTACATGAAGCGTTAGATGATTGGATTCAAAGAGCGCGTCCTATTGCTCCTGCTGACATTGAATTTCTACGTTCTGAAATGAAATCACAAATTGATACAGGTCTCATGGAAGGAACCTTGCTCTCGAATTCATACAGCAAGGGATTTAACTATGCCTACTTTTTACACGAAGTAGGCTCTAGAAAAGGATACAGCCCCAAAAAAGCTGGCACATCGCTCACTTGGCTTGAAGACACAATGGATGAAAGCCGTTCTATGAGTATCGTTCAAAGTGAAATTGAGAAGAGTCTTGACGGCAGATGGAGGTGAGGAAATGGATCCTTTAATTGAATTAGACGCGATTACGAATTACATTCAACCGTTCTTACCAGTAGAAACAGCAATCGAGTTGTTGAACTTACCTGAAGAGCCCTATAGCGGAATGTTAGTCCTTCGCTTCTTAGGTGAAGAACCAAGGATGATTAACTCTTGGTCAAGCGAACATATTCGACAATGGCAAGTGATTTATTTCCATGACCACATCGGCAATGTTGTCGGAGTATCTTCTCAACTTGCAAAACAATTAATACACGGAATCACAATTCCATATATGGATGCTGACAGAAATATGTGGTTTACACGAGTTCGCGCATACAGCGTTGGTCAACCGCAGGAAACTGAATCAGGTAAACGTTTTACACTTTCTGTTTTGGAAACGAAGACCGGCTCGGTACGAACTTCTCAGCAATATGCATTGATGCAAGAATACATTATGAATTTAGGAGGGTGACACATGACCTTTACAACGATGGATAAAGGGAGACCAGGTGTCTTTGTGAACTTTGTCGAAGCGGCCGTTGCAGCTATCGAAGGTTCAGATGGTGTCGTGGTTATCGTAAAGAAAAACTATAACGAAACAGCGACGCCGGGAACGATTTATGAATTCTCTGGTGATGGAGAAGCGAAGAAGACAGTCGGAGTCACTCACTTAGCTGATATCACTCGAGCATTTCAGGGTGGAGCGTCTAAAGTAATCGTGTTTACTCAACCGAAGTTAGCAGCTGATTACTCTGTAGCGCAAACACAGCTGGAGCTCCAATTTTTTGAAGCATTGACGTTTGATCATGCGCTTACACCAGCAGAGGTTGCTGATTGGAAAGTATGGCTTAAAACCCAAGAAGAAAAAGACAACCGTCATGAAATGTTCTACGGTGTCGCTAGTGATACGGATATAGCAGCTGGTATTGCTAGATCAACTGTTGATAAAAGCGAAAACATAACAAATATCATTAACGCTCCACTAATTGGCGGTGTAGCGATGAACAGTGTCGATATTGCTCCGTTTGTAGCAGGTGCATGGGCCTCTACTCCTTTGTCTGGATCAATCACATACTTAGATGTCCCTGAAGCTACTGACGTCAATGTACGCTTGTCTGCTACGCAGGTACGTGACGCACTGGTTGCGGGTGCCATTGTCTTCGAATATACAGGTCGCAATGTTCGTCTCATTCGAGGTGTAACAACAGCAGGCACGAGCTTGAAGCGGACAGCAATTAAGCACACGTTGGCACGCGAATGGAAATTCCTGATTGAGAATAAATATATTGGCAAAGTAGCGAACGGTCCGAACCAACGCCTATCCATGAGAGCCGACTTAACGGATTATCTCAGAGTGCTAGAAGCTCAAGGGGTCATTGAGGCAGACACTTGGAGTGTTCGAGTGGAACAAGGCCCATCACCTCAACAGGTCGTTGTCAATGGCTTTGTACGTGATCTAGAAGCGATGGAAGAAATTTATATTACTATCGGATTGGGGGCGTAAGAGATGAATCCATACCAAGCGCATGAAGCCTTTTCCGGCACATATGCACAAGCAATAGAAGATGGTGTTTGGCTGGCTCAGTTTCATAGCATTACTGTCGATTTGGACGTTGCTTATGAAGAAGTCAAACAGTCAGGGAAATTAAATCCTGGTGAAAAGTTTTCCGGTTATAAAATTACTGGAAGCATGACAGGACATCAATATGATTCATCGTTTATCAAGCGACTCACAGGGTTCATGCGAGATCCTAAAAAAGCACCACTGGTTACTAATCTTTTGTTAGTCAATGACGATCCTGCTGTAAACAGCCCGTATAAAGTTCAATTATACGGTGTGAAATACAGTAAATTCCCTCTCTTCAATGGGGAACATGGAACACCAGTTGAACAAGAATTTGCGTTCTCAGCGGATTCATTCGAAATTCTGGAAGATTAAGAGGGCCAGGTGCCTTCTTTTTATTTATCTATTTATAACTCAAGGGGGAATTTTTAATGGCAAACGATTCACATTTAGCATTGGAGAAATGGTTACAACGTGATGTAAAAGCGACTGGGGAACTAGAACTTCCACACATCGGCTTGGTGTTGGAATTAGAAGCTTTGGATTGGAAAACGACTCAAAATCTTATTAAGAAAAATACAATTCCTCGAAAAGGTGGACCAGGTGAACGAAATACTGATGGATTCACCATGGATATGATTGCTAAGTCTCTTAAAAAAGTAAATGGGGAGCCTTTCAATCTGTATCAAGAGGATACATTGTCTCGAATCGGTGTTAAAACCCATGAACAAGCTATCAACAAATTATTTACACCTTTTGAAATCGGCAAGATTTTGCAGAAGTCCAATGAACTTTCAGGCGCTACTCCTGAAGTGGAAGAAGAGGAAGTCGAAGAACTAAAAAACTAATACGAAGCGATTACATGATGGGCATAGCGCATTCCATCCGAATCGGCACAAACAATAAATACGACATTGTTGACATTTTGGAGATGGAACCAATTCGCAGACGTATGTTAGTCGCTTCGATTTTAGTTGAAGGTGAAGATAAGCCGAAGCCCAAGGGTCCGAAGAAAGGGGGTAACCGGTAATGGCCTATGATTTGAAAGCCACGCTCAGATTGACAGACGAATTTACTAAACCCATTCGGAACGCACTTAAAGAGTTTGACAAGTTGGAACAGCGGATGCGCCAAACGGATAGTTTATGGAATGATATTGAACGATCTGCTAATCAAGCCACTGATCAGATTCGTCAATTCTCCGATGAAACCCAGCAAAGTGGTCAGCACACTGCAGATTTGCAGAGACAATTAGAACTGGCACGAGAAGAAGCTGAGCGTCTTGGAAATGCCGGGGGCAATGCGGGTGACAACTTGAATGATGCGGGAAATGCTGGTCATTCCGCTGGAGGTAAAATTGGTGCTGCTTTTAAAACTGCTGGAGGAATCATCGCGACTGTATTTGCTATCGATAAATTCAAAGATTTAGCGGTAAGTATGGTGGAAGCATCTGGTGGTGCCAAAGCAATGGAAGCCCAGTTCTCGGAAGTGTTCGGGAAACTTGAAGGTGAAGCAGGTACTCGACTAGGCGCCATCGGCAAGGAATCAACTATTCTCGAAAACCGTATGAAAGGCAGCTTCACCAAGATTGCCGCATTCGCTAAAACGGGCGGTATGAGTACAGCGGATTCACTGGATCTAGCGGATCGATCCATGCGTACAATTGCGGATAGCGCGGCATTTTATGATCGGTCTCTTGAGGATACAACCGAAAGCTTACAGTCATTCTTAAAGGGTAAATTAGTTGCCCCTCGCCGCTGTGAAGCGGCGTAGCAAATCGGGGAAAATCGGTGAACATCTGTTCTGGAAATATTGAATGTTTCTTCAGTAAGTGATACAATGAGGGTTAACCGAAAGGGGTGCTTTCATTGTATACAAGGTTTCTGGATAGGGCTGGGAAAAAGTATGGTAGGTTAACCGCAATCCGCATTGATGAAGAAAAGACTAAGGCGGTCGACGCCAAGAAAAGGCAGGGAGCGTTTTGGGTCTGCGAATGTGAATGCGGAAACACAGTAACTGTTCGGGGTAATCTGCTTGGTAAGCAAAGCAATTCATGCGGCTGCTTGCAAAAAGAACAGGCAAGAAGCGGTTTGTCTCGCAGGACTCATGGCAAATCTCATAGTCGAATAGCCACCATTTGGTATCACATGAATGGTCGCTGCTATAACCCGAACGACTACAACTATCATCTTTACGGCGCTAAAGGCATAACGGTTTGTGATGAATGGCGAAATGATTTTGAGACATTTGAGAAATGGGCACTGTTAAATGGGTATAAAGAAAACCTCAGTATTGATCGCGTTAATGTAGAAGGGAATTACGAGCCTTCTAATTGCAGATGGGCAGGATTCGATGTCCAACTGAACAATAAGCGCGATACCCTTTGGATTGAATATCAAGGGAAAATGATGAGCCTTAAACAGGCATATAGTCAAGCCGAGCCATTAATCACATACCAAGCGGTCAAATCCAGGTATCACAAAGGTGAAAGAAACCCTGATATATTATTCAAGAAAAACAGAAAATACCGAGGTAACTAACAGATATAAAAATCTGTTAGCACCGTAGAGCATAGGGGACGATCCTATGCTTTTTGTTTTGCGCAAAAAGCATAGACTGTAACTCCCCCACGAGTCTCCGACAACTCAACGAGTTGAAAATGTATGCCGACCTGGGCTTGAATTGACAAGCCGATAACCAATGAGGGCGACCTCCAGAAGCAAGGGATAAAAAGCCTTTGCGATAACAATGTGAACTTCGAAAACGATGCAGCACTAGGTTTATCTGCTACTGAAACCACTAGAAACTCCGCTGCTACTGATTTGTACGGAAAGTCGTTTAAAAAATTGTCTGAAGCACAGAAACAGCTGACCCTTCTTAAAATGGTTGAGGATGCGAACAAAGTATCTGGAGCCATGGGACAAGCTGCTAGGGAATCAGATGGTCTTGAAAACGTCCTCGGCAATATGAAGCAATCGTGGACTGATTTGAAAGCGGCCGTTGGTCAACCGCTCCTAGAAGTGGCCACCGAAGGAATAAAAGGTCTCACGGGAGTTTTGCAAAATATCGATGGCGAAAAAATGGCTGCAAGTATTACGGCTATTTTTACAACAATCGGAGTGGCTTTCGATTTTATCAAGAGCCATCCAGCTATTGTTTGGATGCAGAACAATTTGCCAGCCGTATTTGAACAAGTGAGCGTAGCACTCCAGAGCGCATTCTCAACCGATTCCGTTGGAGCAGCAATTGAAGGCATTACTTCATTTTTAGGTAAGATGCAAGACGTCAGCCAGCAATTATGGGACTTCTTTCTTCAAATGGCCCCAGGTGTGACCATCGTATTCCAAGATTTATGGGATATCCTGCAACCGATTTTCATTGCACTAGGAACAGCTTTTAGTGTAATTGGCGATATTGTAGGTACGGTTTTCAATACCATTGTGCTACCTTTGCTGAAATTAGTGTGGGGTACATTCCAAATTTTATGGGGAATTGTTAGCCCTATCCTAAAGCTTTTGGCTGCAGCAATTCAAATAACTTTCTCTTACTTAGAAACTATTTGGAACAATTACGTAAAACCGATACTTGGTTGGATAGGGGATAAATTTGAAGAAGCTTCGGAGAGGGCAAAACCAGCGCTTGAAGCGATTTCAAAGTTTTTGGATGGATTACGTGACTCGATAGATACGGTTATGAGCCGAGTCACCGATTTGACCGATACATTCAAGAATATTAAACCTCCTGATTGGTTGGTGAAGGGCGCTTCTGCAGTTGGCGATTTCTTCATACCTACTTCTGCAGACGGATCACACGCAACCGGATTGGCATCCGTTCCTTTTAATGGATATTTAGCAGAAACACATGTTGGTGAATCGATTCTTACCGCTAATCAATCTAATACGTTGCGTGGTATGGGTGTGTTGAAATCCAGTGGAGATAAGCCTGTTATTGATACCAGCTCATTATCTGGAAGGAAAACAATTTCAGGGAAGAAGACCGATAACTCGATTCCGTCTAGTTCTCCAATATCTATCGGATCCATTCAAGTCATCGGACACAACAAACCCACTAAAGAAATCGCAAGAGAAATCGTCGATGAGGTGAACTTGGCCATCGGCAACGGTGCATTGGCAGGTGTTCATTAATGAGAAAATACATTCACATTTCCATTTGGGAAGAAAACGATAAGAAAAGTTTTATCAACATCCCTGTGCTTCCCGAATCCCTTCCCACTTCAGTTGCTGGAAAAGCTGAAACAATTGATATTGTAGGTGCCGGGGAACGGGTGGTATTCGGCGGGGAAAAACTTGATCGATTCAAAATGGAAACATTCTTTCCTGCTCACTACGATTCAAGTTACGTTGTGGAGAGTGAAGGCGATTACAAAACACCTTCTCAAAATCTGCAGAAGTTACGCGCTTGGATTGATCTTGAAGCACCACTTCGGCTCTATAGCAAAGAGGGCGGTTTAAATAGAAGTGTTGTTATAACGAACCTAGATTATGATGTCGAGCGTGCTGGGAGTCTTGGTGATATCTTTTATACACTCGACATCATGAACTACAAGCCGCCTCATTATCGAAGAGTTGCTTTGAAAAAGACAAGTGGCTCTGGTGGAATTAAAACAACTGCTAAGAAACCTACTGCTCCCAAAGCTTCAAAACTACCGGCTACATATACGGTAAAAAAAGGAGACTACCTTGGTAAAGTCGCACTTGCTTTCTATGGGAAAGCGAATTATATCAAAGTCTATAACGCTAATAAAAAAGCAATTGATGCTGCAAATAAAAAAGCAAAAGCTCGAGACAAATACACAATTCATCCCGGACAAAAACTAACGATACCGAAGTAGGAGGTGGGAAGATGGCTTACACACGAACATATTCCGAATATGAAGAACGCTTGAAACCCACGCTCCGATTTTATCTGTATAACGATTCGTACCGTTGGGATTTTACGGAGATGGTCCAATCCCATTCATTTGGAGGGGACATCAATACAGCCGCAGAATCATTTTCAATTTCCGTTTGGAATCGTCAGGAGTCAAATGACCGTCGTAAACTGCCATTTGACGAAGGACTAATGGTCAAAGTCATGCTGGAGTACAAGGCGGATAAAGGACAACCGGACAAACCAAAAGAACTTTTCCGTGGTATCATCATCAGCCGTTCTTTAAGTGCAGAGGGTGAAGAAAGCCTTTCAATCTACGACTACAACTGGTATCTGGCACAGAATGAAGTCACCAAGTCGTTCTGTAAGAAAAGAGCGGATCAGATTGTTGCAGAACTTGGCCGAATTGCTGGAGTCCCTATTGGTTATATGGCGAATACCAAACTCGTATTTACTGAGTTAGAGTTCATCGACAAAACAATCTGGGAGATCATGCAGACCGTTATTTCCGAAACTTATTTGCGTACAGGAAAAAGGTATAAGATTCGTTCTGAAAACGGCTTTCTTGCTCTTCGAGAAATGGCGGTGTCGATGAAACGTTTACTTATAGAACGAGGAGCAAATATGCTGGGAGCGAATCGGGAGACCTCTATTCAAGACGTGAAAACGCAAGTCATTATGACTGGTGGAAAAAGTGCGGACAATCCCAGACAGCTTCGAACTGATGTTGCGGCAAAGAAGAAATACGGAACCATGACGGTGATTGAAAATGATCCTGACATTACTGGGCCAGGGGGACTTGGGTCACTTGCAAATGCGCTACTCAAAAAACTTAAAGAACCAAAGGATGAAATAAGTGTGGACGCGTTAGCTGATTATACAATCACAGCCGGTACCATGATTGAGGCATACGACGAGTTCACAGGTGCTTCTGGTTATTATTACGTTACTTCACACTCGCATAGTGATGGAAAAAGTATGTCCTTGCAACTGTCGAAATCATTCGAGCAAGAATTTGTGCGATATGAAGTTCCTGAAGCGAAAGAAGAGAGTTTGGCGAATGTTGATGGCAAACTGACGGATGTATCCTATATCTCTGGTTATACAGGTACAGCCTACGATCCACGTTTAGGTGGCATCAATGGCAGCGGTGATTATCTAACGACTGCCAGTGGTACGCGGTGGGCTTACAATCGAACAATAGCTGTAGATCCATCAGTTATCCCGTATGGATCAGTCGTTCACATCTACGTACCAGGATTTCCTCAATATTCTAGTATTTATTTAGCTGAGGATACTGGAGGCGCTATCAAAGGAAAACGAGTAGATGTATTAATCAAAGGGAAAAGTGATACAGCTAAATTTGGTCGACGTGGGGTCCAAATCGCTATCCTCGAAAAAGGTACCGGTAAGGCAGATGCTCGTAACAAAGCAAATAAGTGGGCTTCAGTTAAGGAGAATTTCGCTAAGAAATTCAAACCAGCCAAGTCAACCAAAGCCTCAACCAAACGACAGAAGGTCGTGGAAATAGCTAAAGGCTATAAAGGGAAACTGAAATACAAATTTGGTGGAAAGAATATTGCTACAGGTGCAGGAGATTGCTCGGGATTCACTTATGCTGTCATGAAGAAAGCAGGATTGGACATAGGACACGGGACAACTTCTCAAGTAACAAAAGGGAAAAAGGTTTCCAAATCAGCTGCTCAACCAGGAGATCTTGTTTTCTTCAAAGGTACGTATCGTGCAGGTGTATCTCATGTTGGTATTGTTACAACAAAAGGGAATTGCGTTAGCTTGGCGAACTCTGGTTGTTTGGAGCATTCGTATACATCAGGATACTGGGCCAAGCATTTCATGCAGATCAATAAAGTATTGTAGGTGTTGAAATGAACTCACAAAGTGAAAAATCGAATCCTTATTCAGATATGGCAAGACTGATAAAAGAATCTGGATTCAACAAAGACGTGACATTGACGACAGCTGTAGTGGTTGATTTAGCTCCGCTTACAGTCAAGTTATCAGGCAACGACCTAGTGACGAGTAACCTGAAGCCTATGGCACATTTAATCTCGCAATATCATCCGGCTCAGATAGTTTTTAATGACTCCCTCGGTTCACGGAGTGCGACCATCATGATTGACAATGGCTTGGAGCTAGACGAGATGGTATACGTCATCTACGAGGTAGTCAACGATCGCCTGAGCGGTTTCATTATCGGGAAGGAGGAATAATGCATGGCTCTAATTCCTGAAAACGTCAGAGTAATAGAAATAGATGCAGAAGCTATAGAAACTATCGAGGATGTCCGCACAGATGCTGCGGATTTTTTTATTGACTTCGAAACCGGTCGCATTACTTCCCAACGTATTACCGGAACGGATAAGGCTATCCAGTGGCTCGGAATCGGTTGTAAAACTGAACGAGATCGTTTTCCTATCTTTGGTGATTTTGGTACGCCATTTGAACAGATGATCTCCGATGACTTGCCAAGGGCGGTTGCGGAAGGAGAGCTTGTTCGAAATATAGAGGAACTCGCTGCAGAACATGAGCTCATTCAAAATCTTGAGGTAGAAGTAGATTTTCAAGGTAACAGAGCAAAGGTGAATGTTCTGGTGAATGGACAAAAAGGAAGTGTGGTGATTGAATGATTTACGAAATGAATGATGAACTCGCTGCGCAGATCTTGACAAATATGTTGGATAATACACCTGCTGATGTCGATGTGCGAGAAGGGACACCCACTTATATAGCACTAGCACCAGTTGCCGATGAATTTGCTTTGTTATATTCCGAATTAAAAGCACAAGAAGAAGCTGATTTTATCGTCAATGAATCCGGTGAGGTGACCATGTATGGAACTAAGCTTGAATTGTTTGCCGCTGCATGGGGAGAAAAAAGAAAAGAAGGTGGACGTGCTACAGGGGTTATTTCCTTATCGTCTGCCGAACCAATACCGGTGCCTGCTGGAACACGAGTATACGCACCAGCTACGATGAATGTATTATTTGAAACGGATGTCGATAGTATTGCTACTCCGCTGGGAACTAGCGTTACTGTAACTGCAGTTTATGAAGGTTCGGACGGTAATTTATCGAGTCAATCCATTACAGGTGTCGTAGGTGATTTAGAAGGAATGATTACGATTTCGAATCCATTTGAAACAAGCGGTGGATACGATGAAGAATCTGACGAGGAATTCGCAGCCCGTTTTTTAAATAACCGAAGAAACGAAGCGACTTCAGGAAATGCTGCTCATTATCGATTATGGGCGACTGAAGTAGCAGGCATTGAAGACGCATACGTAATACCGGTTTGGAACGGACCAAACACAGTAAAAGTAATCGTCTTGTCTTCTGGCCACAATGCTCCTACACCTGAAAAAGTTCAAGAAGTACGGACTTATATAGAAAGTGTACGTCCAATTATCGGTGGCATTAATCCGGTGACTGTTGAAGCGGCAGGCGAAGTACCCATAAATATTAGCGCCACTGTAGTCATTAGCTCAAGTTCTAACATCGAAACGATTCGAGCGGAGTATGCGATTGCTATTCAAACCTATTTAGAATCATTAGCTTTTGGCACGGAGGACATCGTGCGTATTGTTCGTCTTCAGAATGCCTTATTGGATATTGAAGGCATCATTGATATCAGCTCTTTCACACTTTCAGGAGGTATTGCAAATATATTAATACCCGCCGGAAGTGTTGCAATCAAGGGGTTGGTGACAATCAATGTTTAATGAAGCAGATATTCGTGAGCGATTAATTTATGCAATCCCACTTTGGTGGCAAGAAATTAGAGAAATGAAGAACATGCAGGATCAATCGACAGCAGAGTTAGTTAAATATGTGAATGAATATTACCGATATGTTGACAGTCGCTCTCCGCTGACGGCAGACGCATTAAAGATAGTCCGCTGGGAAGTTGTCTATGGAATTGAACCTAATCCAAACAAACCAATTTCAGAGAGACGCTCCGTTGTGACTGCAAAAATTCGTGGTGTCGGTACTGTAACTCCTGCATTAGTAAAGTTCACTGCAGAATCTTTTGAGTTCGGTCAAGTAGAGGTATTGGAAGATGAGGGTGGAGTAACAATTACATTTGTTTCAGAACTTGGCGTCCCACCCGACTTGGACGATATACGAAAAGCTTTAAGGGACTTGATTCCTGCACATTTAATGATTGATTTTGTGTTTAAATACGTTACGTACGATATGGCAAGTGAACACTACGCAACCTACGACGAGTTAATAGCGCAAGGACGCACATATGACGAAGTGTTGAATGGAGGCTTTTAAATGGCAGAAACCGTAAAATTAAAATTACCGATAACAACTGGTAATATGTCTTGGAATGTTGTACGTGATGTAAATGCGCTCGCCGAAGCAATTGACACTAAGGCTGGCGCGTTAAACGGCCTCGCTACATTAGGTCTTGATGGCAAGGTTCCAGGTAGTCAGCTGAGCATATCGGCTCCACCAGATGCAACAACCATTACCAAAGGTGTCGTAAAGCTGAATGATTCTATCGACAGCCTTTCAATTACAGAGGCGGCTACAGCTAACGCGGTTCGAAAAGTTGCAGCAACCGTTACGACGCATGAGGCAGAAAGTATGCCACATAGATTCACCGACGCGACGACAGGAAAACAATACAGATGGGGTATGGGTTCGGAGAATGGTAAACCTTATTACATCCAGGAGGAAGTGATCTAATATGCCGGATAAAACCTTTTTAGCAACCAGTGAAAAACAAGATGCAATAGTAACGAAAATTGGAAATGTTAAAACAGATACTGAAGCTCTATTGAATCGCCCAATTGGAGGCGGCGGTTCAAAGGTATACGACATCTCAGGTTCTTATTCTTTTAATATTCCTGAAGTAGTAAACACGATCCTGGTGACGATTTTTGGGGCTGGTGGCGGCGGGGCAAGCGGCACCGCGGCTAATATCACCCAGTCTAATTACTACTACACCGGGTTCGGCGGAAAAGGGGGCACTGTACCGTCTACCAATACGGCTCTTCTTAAAGTACCGCTAGACGTTCATAATGCCCGTAGTATCCCTGTCATTGTGGGTGCAGGTGGGATGGGGGGGGCAGGGGTTCCTGTTCCGACAGCGATCACGTCCACTATAGGAAGACCTGGAGGGTCGGGAGGTGTTACCTCGGTAGGAGGGCTATTATCCGTTCCCGGCGGATCTGGAGGAGGCGGGACAGACGGGTACGGCACAACCCCCGAAGGGTCAGTAAAAAATGGGGTATCTGGAAATGTTACTCCGTTCCCTGTTACTCCTGGGTTTAACACCATACAGACCGCAACGCGCTATGTAGCTGAATCTATTGGAGGCGAAGGCGGGTTGAGTCAAGATGCACCTACCCCCGGTAAACCCGGTTCAGGTATTTCCGCAGGAGGCGGTGGTGGTGGCGGTGCTAACAAATACACTTCTGGTCTATCTGGTGCGGGAGGAAAAGGATCAGACGGATTTGTACTAATAGAGTGGTGAAAGGAGGAGACATATGTTGAGAAAATTCGCCCAGATATTAAATGAAAAAGCGCATTGGATTTTTGAGTCCGAAGATGAGCCATATTTTTCACCGGACATAGAAATTTTGGATATTACGGATTCCCCATTCGTCCAAGAGGGCTGGGATTATATACGGGGAACTGGTGAGTTTAAAGAGGCTTCTCATGAATCTCCTGTTTTAGAAGAACCACAACCTTCTATCGAAGAACAAATTTTAACAGAAAACCAATACCAAACAGCACTACTCGAAATGAATATGATTGGAGGAGTGTAATATGAAACCCATTGACTTATGGAGAAAGATGATTGGAGCTAAGATTTATGCGAAAGATGTTGCAACGTTACGTGTGAACACTGTATTTGCAGTTGGTCAATTGTCGCCCGATGAGTATACGGAGCTTATCGAACTCATTGATGTGAAATATATACATTAATATGTCAATTAAGTTTATAAAATAATTCTTCAAAAAATACCCCCCCAATCATTTTAGAAATGTTAGGGGGAATCAACAAATAAATTATTTGTTTGTTTTGAATAAAATAGATAAATTAATGAGTTCTTCGTCCGTCATGTTTGTATAGTGTTTTTGATTACCAATGTGTATCAGTTCATTGTTGAAGATATAAAATAATTTATCAAAAGAACTAGAGAAGTATTTAGCCTCAGTGATGTATTCTTCTGCTAAGAAAATTCCATTAATACTATCGGCTTTTTGCCTCATAGCTGAGGAAATCCTTTTATTTCCGTCAATTACTAAGTATTTATATTGTCCATTTAAAAATGGCACAATTAAAATTGGATCTTTTATTGGACGGTTATTATCATTACCCACGTCATGCCATAAAAATTGAGATTCGGAATTGATTAAGTCATTTAATGGAATAGCTTTAATATCTTTATCAGGGATAGTAATTTTTTTAAAAGTGAATAAGATAGGAGAAATCCTAAAGTGAATAAATACACTTGAATCTCCGAAAATCATTTGCTGTTGAAAAACTTCATTGTCTGTTTCTGAAGCCAAAATGTTAATTTTAAAATTGTTGATTTTCTGCGTAGTATTAAAGCTGTTTAGAAGAATTCCATCATGTTCTTTCAAAACATTTAACCAATTATTAATGTAGTACTGTTGCAGGTTTTTATCATCAAATATTTCCGATTTCATGATATGATTATTCAGATTTGAATAATCAACCTCATAGGTTTGACAATTTGTAAAATTGAAAGGCATTATATTACAACCCCTTAAATGTATGATGCATTATATATCGTCAAAAAATTTAATAACATTAGTTCTACTTAGTAAGTTTATTGCACATCTGGACACTAATGTGTCGTAGTTGAAAATAAATGCCTCTCTCTTTAGAACAACCCTGATTAGCAAGTTTAAGTAGGAGTTGCTGAGGTGTGGAATGGAATGGTGAGTCAGGAAGGATTCCCCTCATATTTGTCGAATTGTGGATGAGAGAGGGAGGTGGGAATTATGGAAAAAGCAAAACTGGAACAATTAATAAAGGAATCCGTAGAGAATTTTAAGACATCGACCTATGATGAAGATAGCTTATTTCAACAAGGCACTGTTCTTGAGACACTTAGCAGCGAAGGCAAGGACCATTTAAAAAAGTCTATTACAGACATGATTAATAACAAAATATCAAGTGCTAAAGAGATTTCACGGAACTTGTTACTTGAACGAGAAGCAATAACTATGGTGCGCAGGTACGCAGTAATCGACCAAGAAACAACTACGAGTTTTGATGAGCGTTCTAATGATATCCAAACAAAGTATCAAGAAGCATTTAAGGAAGTCGAAAAGCTTGAGAAACTATTAGGTTATTTTGACTGACCATTTTAGAACGTCCACACGGGCGTTCTTTTTATTTTGTAACATGTCAAGATAGGTTAGTTACAAAGTTCAATACTATTTCAAATTCAGATAATAATATACAACTTTAGGGTATGATAAAATGGGGGTGTTCTCATGAAGAGTAGTCAAGGTATCTATCCAAAAGTATTAAAGATATGTAATTCAAATCTTAAAGCAGCAGAAGAGGAAAAGAGAAAAATATTTAAAGAAGTGTTGCGAGAGGATTCTCTGGCTGTAATCCTTAGAATGAATTTGTTTGCTGAAGTAGAATTAAAAAAATCGGTTAAGGTACTACTTGCTGATGTCAATATAGGTGATAAGCTTATCAACCATTTAAACTTCCTTCATGATCTTCAAATAATGGATAAAGATCTATATGAAGCAGTCAAAAAGCTTAACACTGTTAGAAACAATCTTGCTCATAAATTGCAATACGGAAATAAAGATGACATTGTGTATTCTGATTTGAAGTCATCATTGAGCGGAAGTATATTAAAAGGACATAAAATTGATGTGGAAATGCAGGAACTTATTCATGGTAAGCTGAATGATGGTATGAAGATTCGTATTTTACTAGCTGGAGTATGGATTCAGTTGAAAATATTTACTACCAGTATTTTGTTGAAAAAATATGAGTTTGCCAAAAGACTACTAAATGAAGTTGAAGAAGAGATAAGAGAATGATATTTTGGTTGTACTTAAGAACGTCCACACCGGGCGTTCTTTTTGTTTTCTAAAAAATATAGAAAAGGGGTCGTGGGGTGAGATATGACAAAATTCGAGGTGGGTGACAGCATGTACGATATGTTAAAAAAACAGGGTGAATCGCTTGAAGATCATGAAACTAAAATCAGTGTCTTAGATGGTCGTGTAATCGGGTTAGAAGAGTTAACGGTGACACTGTTAGAAAAGGATCGGCAACATGAAGAAAAGCTTCAACAGATGGAAACACAAAACTTGAAGCTGGAAAATACTGTCCTTTCCACTAGTCGAGAAACACAGGAAATAGTCAAGACTCAAGCGGATAAGATGTACGAGCTCGCTAAGACGTCCATGGGATACCAAACCGCATCTGCTGAGCAAGACCACGAATTAAGAATGGCAAAACTGAACGCATGGTCTAACTTCGCCTTAAAGGTGAGCGGTGCTTTAGCAACCATGGCTGGTTCGGGCGGGCTCCTGTATTACGTTTTTACCCATTTTCTAAACTAAAGGAGACGATGAAATGACAGACGTACTAATTTTCGCAACCATTATTGCGCCAATCATCTTGGCAGTCACGGAACTTTTCAAACGAACATTTACACTACCCAAAACCATCATCCCACTCATCGCCTTCGCGGTGGGTCTTTTTATTGGCTTTGCAGCATCACCGTTTACGGAGTTAGACATTGCACTGAGGTTATGGTCAGGCGGACTTGCTGGACTAGCAGCTACAGGAATCTTTGAACTAGGAACACCAAATGAAGGTAAAACGAAAGGGGAAAATTAAAATGGTTAAAATCGCATTAGATGCAGGACATGGCATCAACACGGCAGGCAAACGTACACCCGACGGAGAACGAGAGTGGTCATTCAACAATAAGGTACTTCTCGCTTGTTCCGCTCGTCTAGCAACGTATGATAACGTGCAAATCCTACGCCTGGACGATCCAACAGGAAGTACGGACGTGGCTTTAAAAACGCGTACCGACAAGGCGAACGCTTGGGCAGCCAATGTATTAGTTTCTATACATCATAACGCCAACGCAGGAGTGTGGGGTAGTCACGGTGGTACGGAAACATATGTGGACCCGACAGCAAGTGCTGCTTCAAAAGCAATTGCAGCTATTGTCCATCCGAGAATCGTCACAGCAATGGGTCTACGGGATAGAGGGGTGAAAGTGAAGGATCTTCATATGACACGTGAATCTCGCATGCCGGCAATTCTGACTGAAGGTGGGTTCATGGATTCCAGCACCGATATTGGCGCTCTACGTTCAGATGCAAAGTTGAAAGCACAAGGTGAAGCAATCGCAGAGGGGATCGCATCATACTTCGGTCTGAAGGGTGGAGCATCGACGAGCTCAAAGCCTGTATCTGTAGCACCACAAAAGGAGGAAACTAAGTTATACAAACCAACTGCTTCAGCAATTGTGAATTCAACTGCAACTGTGCTCAAGCGCTTAGAACAAAAAGAGGACAAGCCGCTGGATCTCCAGTGGAGAGAAAAGCTATTGAAAGGTGAACTGACAGAATCTGATGCCATTGGTTTGGTGTTTGTCGCGATTGATCGTGGACATATCGTAGGGAAGGCAGAGTAATTGATTTGACCAAATAAACAGTAAATGTTAAAATTATACTGTTCTCGGTTTAACCTCTTTTTTTATAATAGCCTTTAGTCTTCCAGCGACTAAAGAACAATCGTGTAAAAGCCCTGTCCTTAATTGGATGGGGCTTTTTTATTTCAGAATAATAATGTTGTAAGGAAAACTATAGAATTTAAGTAGATAAATAGCCAAAATCCGACAATGGTGATAGTATATACCTAAAGAAAAGGAAAAAAGGAGATACATTTTGCAACAATGTATCTCCTTCGGAAGCTATAGTCTCTATAAATATACAATTATAATTATAACATAGTCTATGATTATGTCGAGACTACAGCCTCCGAAATAATATTGGAGAGGCAGATGATAAAATGCTAGATATTAGTGGGATACCTGTTAAGTATCTAAATCAATTTGCAAAGGCTTCTGGTGTCAAGTACAGAGGCAGAGAGCAGGATCAAGTTTTAGAGGAGTTAGTTGGCCAGGGGAAAGAGGAAGATTTAAAGTACCTCATTGAGCAATTCAAATTCCCTGCATCATATTTATCGATATTAAAACCAGAGTCTAATTTCCCCGATATTTCCAAGACACCTGAATTATTTATCGATAAACTCGTTCAAGAAAGAATAATTAATCGTAGCAATGTCAACACAGAATGGCAACCATCTTATAATCCTTCAATAAAGTTGTGCGCAATCAAACATGAGGGTTCTTCTATTTATATTAAATTGGTCGAAGAACGTTTTAGTAGCAAAAAGGTAGGTTATAGTAAGTCTAAAAGTTCTTACGCTTATTTCACTTCTTTAGTCCTGCATTTTGGTACTGAGGAATTGATTGAGTTACGTTGTTCCATGTTAGACGCTAAAAAATATGCCGACTTTATTATGAATTTAATGGGATTTGCTTCTTATAAATGGATCGCTGTTCCTAAGCTAACTAAAGAAGCTGCTAAAACCCTTTGCTCACATCTCTCAGCCGGCGTAGCATCGACTCATATAGCACTCCCAACTACAGTCGGTAGCGTAAAATTCAATGGTAAAAAAGGTGTGAATTTAAAGAGAGATAACACTTTTGAACTGATTACCGCTAAAATTAAAGAATTGGGTCTTCCAACAGATGATACTATGGATGAAAATTGTTTTTATTCATATACTGATACAAGAACTGGCGTCGTTATAGAAGTTAAATTCGAGGTCAATATTAAAATGAGTTACTTTAAATTTACTTCGATCGTACCTGAAGGCGTTGTCGATCATGTATTAGATACCCTAGTACTCGTAAATAATGGCGAAGGTTTGATTTCAACTGAAACAGATACTGACGCTCCAGATGTCGGATTGAATTTCCTACGTCTTCCGGAAATAGAAGTTGATGTTCACCTTGATGTTGCTTCACAGCCAGATACTGATGTATTATTGAAATAAAAGGGAGGAGGGGATTGTTTTGGCTTTTCCATATAGAAGAATTAATGAGACATTGGTAAAGTGGGCCACCAATACCCCTTCTATTCTTGATTTTACTGTTGAAAATGTAATCTTTGCTGTCGGATTATCTGATAGCGATTATGAAAATGTTTATCGATATCTAATGAGTAAAGATGGGACTGAATTAATAGCTAAAAAAATTCTTTTATGTCCTAACAATCATAAATGTGATGAATTTCTATTGAATGAACCTGTGGACGATGACTATTTTGATTGTCATTGCGGAAAAACAGACTTTGAACCTGAAAACTTTTTGTTAGCCTTTTCTTTTTCAGATGAGTTCAAGGATGATGCATTAAGAGAATCTGACTTCCGCGATGTTTCAGTAAAAAAAAAGAAAAACTACCGATTAGACCTCCAAATGGTATAAGTAATTCAAGGCTTATAAAAGATTTGCTTGAAAGTCATTTAATGGAGCATGAAGGAAGGAATGTGTTTTTTGTGACCAACGATTACAGACAAATAACTAATACTGTAAATAACCCACAAGGTACCGCAATTAGCTTTGGTCCTGGTTCAACTAATAATGTTGCAAATAATTATGGTGCGAAAATAGAAGACCTAACTAAAGATCTTCTTCAACAGTTAGGGTTAGAAGATATGGATGCTAGTCATAGAGTCGAAATATCTGAGTTAATAGAGGCTGCATCTCAAGAAGCGAATTCTGAACAACCTAGAAAAGCACTTATAAGAAACTTTTTATCTGGTTCGAAGGGTTTAATGGATGCTATTGTAAGGTCACCCGAGTTGATAGAGGCTTATGGGAAGTGGGCAACATTTATTCAATCAGTAGTTTAAAGCGTCTCTTCGGAGGTGCTTTTTTTCACTTTACATACGAATAAACTGGATGTTAGAGAAATCTACCGACTAAGTTTAATCTACATTATGATAAAGTAAATTAAAATTAGGACCCTATCTATAAAGGATGGGATGTTTTTTCAATGTTCAAATTACGTTTTTATAAGTAATTAGGTCTAAATTCAAAAAAAGTGTGATAATAAAGATGGTGGTCATTCAGGATATTAGGTAGACATATTACACCGAATTGGTATAATGATAAAGTACTATATTGGAAAATATCAGTTCTAGGGGGAAGTAATATGAAAAAATTTATTTTGGGATTCGTGACAGCTGCAATGTTCTTTGGTGGAATCGGAACATATGCAGCAACGAATTCAAAAATCGACGTTGTGTGGAACGTTAAAGCAATCAAATTCGACGGCGTAACAAAAACACCTTCGAATAAGCCATTTGTTTACAACGGATCAACCTATGTACCACTAAGGTTTGTAGCTGAAAACTTGAACAAAGAAGTGATTTGGGATAAATCTACACAATCGGTGCTGATCAATACGCCGAAGCAAGTTCAACCAAAGGTTTCCTATTTAGGGGATACTGTGAAATACATGAACTATCAAGAAAGCACTTCATTAAATGCAGCTATACTCGTTTATAACAATAAAATCGATCTCAATAATGGGTACTTAAGCTCTACATCCTCAAAAGACAACTTGAGTTCGGTTTATAAACATTTTTTGCTGATGATGTTGGATGATTATTCAGGTGATCTATCCAATTCGTTAGTAGAGTTCCCATTAGGTTCTAAATATAATCAATTCACTACAAGATTAGGATTAGGTGATGAATATAAAAATAGCAGAAATACTGCTATTGTAGATTTTTTAGTTGATGGAGAAATAATTAAATCAGTAGAATTGAAAGCGGGAGATTTCCCTGAAGATATTACTATTGGTGTCAAGAATGGTAAGAAATTAGGAATTAGATTAACAAGGAACGGATCGAATCCGGATTACACGGGTGTTATTTTAGGTAATCCAGTATTGAAGTAACGATCTTTTTATATTAAGAAGGTATCTCAAATGAGGTACTTTTTTTATTTACTTTACATGCGAACAAACATTCCCTATACTAAATTCAAGGAGGGGAACAAACGTGCGTAAAAAATTGGACAGAGCGGTAAGATATGGTGAAACGTTAGATATGATGTACCTAGCTAAGGATGGATCCATCACGAAACGTAGAGTTAGTGTGCTACAGGTGGGTGAATCATCTTTCCGTGCTTATTGTCATTTGCGTGGATCTAAAAGAACATTCGTGATCGATAATGTGCTCGCACTTGTTCCCGTAATCGAACGTGAAAGGGCAGTGATCTAATGCTCGCAACCAGGATGATGACGGCCGAAACCGTAGAGCAATTCGAACACATGATTTACCTACCCATGCTGTTAACCATCCTAGACAGGGATGTAAAACACATCGATGCTATGCATGTTAAGTTTACTTCACCATACCTTTCTGTGATTAAGAGAGCGGTGGACAATATCCATAACGACCTCAAAGAGATTCATCTGCATTTTCGGCATAATAATATGAAGTTAATCAATGAGGGGAACGATGGCGACTTCACATCATATCTGTTTACTGTCGGACCAGAACGATATCAAAGTAGGTATATGAACTTTCGTCTTCGGAATCGATCACAAGAATTACTGGAGATTTATTTAAAGGGTGGATCCGTGAGTAATGGAGATATAAAGCATGTTGCAAAAGAGAGGATGAGTTGAATGGTAGGAATTCCAAAACCGGCAAGGGTAAAGAAGGGTGGTAGTACTAGACCACAACTAACTGAATACGATTACCAAGAAATCGGTGAAAAGCTTAATGATGCTCAGGAGTTTGAAAATGAGGTTGAAATCACAATTTTTGTTCGTAAGAAGATTGAGCGGTTTGTGGGGGTAATCTCTAGCGCGGACGGCCAAACAGGAGTGTTGTCATTACGTGTTGGTTACGAGGATATAAAAATCAACATGAACGATATTGTAGGAATCAGATGAAAATGAGATGGGACTGATTAGATGCTTAAGCGAAACAGAGACCGGGGAAGAATCAAATGGACAGCAATGATGTTGCCAGAACACATTGCCCGTTTAAGGGAGTGGCAAGCGGAAGATAATTACCTCAAGCGTCCCGATTTAACAGATTGGGATATAGAAGATATTCAAGAGCAACTCAGTGTAGCTATACGACGCAAGTGTCAAACGTTAGTGAGAACATGGCGAGAAGGTAAGATTACAAATTACCACGGTACTATAGAAGAGATTGATATACATAACCAGATTATCGAGTTGCAGGATCCATTCGAAAAAGAACGTATATCAGCAGCGGACATCATTTTTGTACAGCACATTGATTGATCGCTAAATATTTAGATAATTTAAAGGGATTTCCACTTTGTGCGTCGTAATTAATTAGCATTAGGAGCTGATTTTGTGGAAAAGTATTCCGTATACATCTTGTTTAAGAATGGTAGAGACATGCAATTTGAAACGGTAGAGAATCCACTTGACATTGAACCAATACAAATCAATGGAATTGACATGGTTATCACTAAAGACAAGTATGTTGTCAATTTGTTAGCTGCAGAACGTATCGAAGTTGTGGAAATCGGAAATGGGTTAGTGGATGTATTAACTGCAAAATAAAAGAGGGAGAGATGCCCTCTTTTATTTTTTATAATCAGTCCAGACAAATCCATTCGAAAAAGAACGTATATCAGCTTCAAAAATCATTTTGTTCAACATGTGGATTAAGTAGATGTTGACAGCATAAGGAGCCATCGGTAAAATCAAGGGGCGACGTCCTCATGTTACAAATTACCAACTGAAAACATGATGTAAAAAGCACCCTATCCATTGTGGACGGGGTGCTTTTTTGTTTTACTAACAAGAAACTAACAAAAATAACAGAAGGCATCTAAAGTAATCGGAACTACATTAAAATGTAAGTCTACTAAAGGTTGTATCTAATGAAGTAAAAGAACACTATAGAAATCCGCGGAACTAGACTGTAATATAGTTTATATGGAACGTACGATTCGCTGGGGACGATTTATGAGAAGGCAGCGATAACAAAAATTCAGGGCGGATGATTTTATGAACAAAGTATACTTGGTGGGATTCATGGGGTGCGGAAAGAGCGCTATCGGTAAACGGTTGAGTTTTTTTACGAAACTTCCCTTTTATGATATGGATCATGAAATTGTGCAAAAAACAGGGATGACCATACCACAAATTTTTGCAACCTATGGGGAAGAACGATTTCGTGAAATGGAAACCGAGTTTCTTCGGACGTTTCGTGACGAAATGTGTATTATTGCAACTGGCGGCGGAGTTGCCATGCGTGAAGAAAACCGTAAGCTAATGCGTACGGGAGGACTCGTCTTTTTTCTTGATGCACCTTTTCGGGATATTTGGCGTCGAATAGCAACTGATAAGAATAGACCAATCGTTCAACGCTCGACACGTTCTGAAATTGAGACGCTCTATCATAAACGGTATGATATGTATAAAGAATCTGCACATTTTATTGTTCAGACTCGCCAGCGATCTCTCAGTAGAGTTACCGAATATATTGCGTTTCAAATGGAACGTTTATCAGGAAGTTTACCTACTAGTCCAGACTCTACCGTTGAGTTTAGAGACGCGCGAAAGTAATTGCACTTCCCCCGTCAAACTGGTAAGATAGGTTCGAAAGTAAGTAGTTTTCCGAATCTTAAACTATTTCGTAGCAAATTGAATAATGCGGATGAATACATGGGGAGAGTGCGCGACATGCGCCGCCGAAGGAGCAAGTGACTACGTCATGAATCTCTCAGGCAAAAAGACTCATGTTGGACGCATCTCTGAACAGTATCGGTTTATGGCTGACCTTTGGACAACAGTTCCGACATTTCGGAACGTTCAACTGGATGAACAGAGGCTCTCTTTCAACAAAGGGGGCCTCTTTGTTTTTTGAAGATGAATGGGGGAGTTAGTGTTGTTAGAAACTTTAAAACGAACACCGCTTTTTGAAAGTTATGCGCCGTATAATGGGAAAACGATTGATTTTGGAGGCTGGGAATTACCAGTACAATTTTCAGGTATCAAAGCAGAGCATGAAGCTGTACGAACAGCTGCTGGACTATTTGACGTCTCTCACATGGGCGAAGTCGTAGTCAGCGGAGCGGGCGCACTAGCATTCTTGCAAAAACTTGTAACTAATGATGTTTCAAAGTTGGTTGACGGACAAGCGCAATATACTGCTATGTGCTATGAAGATGGTGGAACAGTAGATGATCTATTAATTTATAAACGTCATGATAACGATTACCTTCTTGTTGTAAATGCATCCAACATTGAAAAGGATGTTAGCTGGATGAAGCAACATGCTGGGAACGAAGTTCAAATTGATAACCAGTCAGATGATTGGGCGTTACTTGCACTACAAGGTCCAAAAGCAGAAAGTATTTTACAGCGTCTTACTGAAATACCTTTGTCAGAGATCCGCTTCTTCCGTTTCCAAGAAAACGTAGAAGTTGCAGGAGAGACAACTCTACTATCACGTACAGGGTACACTGGGGAAAATGGATTCGAAATTTATTGTTCACCTGAAGCAGCAATTACGCTATGGGATAGACTTCTCACTGAAGGTAAAGAAGATGGATTAGTGCCTACAGGGTTAGGTGCTCGAGATACACTTCGATTTGAAGCTGGACTACCATTGTACGGTCAGGAATTGTCCAAAGAGATTACACCTTTAGAAGCAGGACTTAGTTTTGTGGTGAAATTGAAAAAGGAAGAAGACTTCTTTGGTAAATCTGTTTTAGCTGAACAAAAGGCAGAGGGTGTTCCTCGTAAATTAGTTGGGATTGAAATGATTGATAAAGGAATTCCACGTACTGGATATCCTGTTTATCATAATGATCAGCTAGTCGGGGAAGTAACGACTGGTACACAATCACCAACATTGAAAAAGAATATTGGCTTTGCATTAGTGAAGCAAGAAGTTGCTGAGCTTGGTACAGAGTTTGAAATAGAAGTACGCAGCAAAAAGTTGAAAGCTAAAGTTATCGAAACACCATTTTATAAACGTTCATAAAACGAAGCGGATACTATTTCCGCATTAAAGGAAAGAGGGGACATTATTATGATGCATCGTTATATGCCGATGACTGAAGCTGATCGTCAAGAAATGTTAAATGTGATCGGAATTTCATCCGTAGATGAATTATTTGCGGATATACCTGAAAGCGTCCGTTTCACGAGAGATCTTGCAATTAAAGAAGCAAAATCCGAATCTGCGTTGCTAAAAGAACTGTCTCGGTTAGCTGCGAAAAATGCAGATTCTAAACAATATGCTTCATTTCTTGGTGCAGGGGTTTATGACCACTACAAGCCGATAATTGTAGATCACGTAATTTCACGTTCCGAATTCTATACGGCATATACGCCATATCAGCCTGAAATCTCTCAAGGTGAACTACAAGCAATCTTTGAATTCCAAACAATGATTTGTGAATTGACGGGAATGGATCTAGCAAACTCATCTATGTATGATGGTGGCACTGCGCTTGCTGAGGCTGGTACGCTAGCAGCCGGGCATACAAAGCGTAAGAAGTTGCTTGTATCAGAAACAGTTCATCCTGAATCACGGGATGTTGTACGTTCGTATGCGGATGGACAGTACATTGAAGTGGTTACAATTCCTAAAAAGGATGGCGTGACAGATATTGAAGCATTAAAGTCTCTGTTAACGGATGATACTGCTGCCGTCCTCGTTCAATATCCAAACTTCTTTGGCCAAATTGAAGATTTGAAGACTATTGGTGAAATAGCGCATGATTCTGGTGCCTTGTTTGTTGTTTCAGCAAATCCGTTAGCACTTGGGATTTTAACTTCTCCAGGTGAACTAGGTGCAGATATTACGGTTGGAGATGCGCAACCGTTCGGTATTCCTGAGCAGTTTGGTGGCCCACATTGTGGTTATTTTGCTGTTACCAAAAAATTAATGCGTAAAGTTCCTGGGCGTCTTGTTGGTGAAACAACCGATGATCAAGGACGTAGAGGATATGTTCTTACCCTTCAAGCGCGTGAGCAGCATATTCGTCGTGATAAAGCGACTTCCAACATTTGTTCGAACCAAGCGTTAAACGCACTCGCTGCATCTGTTGCAATGACTGCTTTAGGTAAAGCTGGAGCGAAAGAGATCGCTTATCAAAACTATGCAAAAACACATTATGCTAAACAAGCATTCGAAAAAGCAGGATATACGGTTCTTGGCGGGAATGCTCACTTTAATGAGCTTGTTGTCGATTGTAAGCGTCCAATTCGAGAATTGAACCAACAACTGTTAGAGCAAGGGATTATCGGTGGATATGATCTTAGCAAAACGTATGAAGGTATGGAAAATCATGCGTTGATCGCAGTGACTGAACAGCGGACAAAAGAAGAGATTGATGCACTTGTGCAGGAAATGGAGGCCGTTCATGCATAACGAAAACCAACCACTCATTTTTGAAATCTCAAAACCAGGTCGTATTGGCTACAGTTTAACGGATTTGGATGTTCCAGAAGTAGATCTTACAGATTTGCTACCGGAAACTTTTGTACGTAAAGAAAGTGCTGCACTTCCTGAGGTTTCGGAGCTAGATATTATGCGCCATTACACGGCATTGTCGAACCGGAATCACGGAGTAGACACAGGTTTTTATCCTCTTGGTTCATGTACGATGAAATATAATCCTAAAATCAATGAAGCGGTTGCGCGTATTCCTGGATTTGCGAATATCCATCCTTTACAAGATGAGTCAACCGTACAAGGAGCAATGGAAGTCGCTTATGATTTACAAGAACATTTATGTGAAATCACTGGGATGGATGAAGTTACGCTTCAACCTGCAGCGGGTGCTCAAGGTGAGTGGACTGCGTTGATGATGATCCGTGCGTTCCACGAATCGAATGGAGATACAGGACGTACTAAAGTACTTGTTCCCGATTCTGCACATGGTACGAACCCAGCATCAGCAACAGTTGCTGGATTTGACACGATTACTGTTAATTCGGATGAAAATGGTCTCGTAGATATTGAAGACTTGAAAGCTAAAGTCGGGAATGATACAGCGGCACTTATGCTGACAAACCCAAATACGCTTGGACTATTCGAAGAACATATTATGGAAATGGCAGAAATTGTCCACGGTGCTGGTGGAAAGCTGTATTATGATGGTGCGAACTTAAATGCAGTTATGTCGAAAGCACGCCCTGGAGATATGGGCTTTGACGCGGTTCACTTGAACTTGCATAAAACGTTCACAGGTCCTCACGGTGGTGGCGGTCCAGGTTCTGGCCCAGTAGGCGTAAAGAAAGATCTTGCTGCCTTCCTCCCTAAACCAGTTTTAGAAAAGAACGATGGAGTCTATACATTCAATTATGATATTCCACAATCAATCGGACGAGTAAAGCCGTTCTACGGTAACTTCGGTATTTACTTGCGTGCTTATACGTACATTCGTTCAATGGGCCCGGATGGTTTGAAGGCTGTGACAGAAAATGCAGTATTGAACGCCAACTATATGATGCGTCGTTTGGAGCCGTATTTCGATCTTCCATACCCACAGCATTGTAAGCATGAATTTGTATTGTCAGGACGTCGTCAAAAGAAGCTAGGCGTACGTACTTTAGACATGGCAAAGAGACTGCTTGATTTCGGATTCCATCCACCTACTGTCTACTTCCCACTGAACGTAGAAGAAGGCATGATGATTGAGCCGACTGAAACGGAGTCGAAGGAAACACTCGATTCGTTTATCGATGCGATGATTCAAATCGCGAAAGAAGTAGAAGAAAACCCTGAAATCGTACAAGAAGCTCCACATACAACGGTTATTAGCCGTTTGGATGAAACGAAAGCTGCGCGAAAGCCTGTTCTTCGTTACACGCCTGAATTGCAAGAAGAATTAGTGAAAGCATAACAAAAGGACCGAAGCGTAATCGCTTCGGTCCTTTTCATGTCGTTATTTTTTACTTTTTACTTTACCTGTCCACGTACGGAATCCGCCTTGAAGGTGATAAAGCTGCGTGTAGTCTTTCTTTTTCAAGAAAAGAGCTGTTCTCGCGCTTTTTCCACCGTTTTGGTCGTATAAATAGACGGGTTTGTCAGGGCGGATTTCTTTATGGCGCTGACGCAGTTGTGTATAAGGAATGTTGCGTGCTCCAAGTATGTGACCAGCATCAAAATCCTTTGGCTCGCGAACGTCAATAAGTTGTGCCTTCCGGTATCCTTCAATAAATTCTTCTTGGCTCAAATTCGTAACCGCTTTTCGTAGACGAAGAGCAGTAATGACAAAATAAGCAATCATTACAACTAATAATCCTATTAAAACATAAAGATTAGCATTCACAACATCTTTCCCCTTTCTATCTCATTCTTCATTATAAAGATTAAGTGGCACATGTTCAATTGCAATGATAAAATTGAGTTCATTATGTATGAAAGCCTAGGGGGAATGGGAAAGTGAAATGGAATTATATACAGTCAGGGAAGTGTTCACCATCCTTTAACATGGCTTTAGATGAAGCACTCTTAGATTGGCATAGTAAAGGGGAAATAGGGCCAGTGCTTCGCTTCTATGAATGGGAACCTGCGACACTCTCGATCGGCTATTTTCAAAGTGTGGAAAAAGAAATAAATATGGCAGCGGTTAAGCAGCAAGGACTTGGATTCGTGCGTAGACCTACCGGGGGGCGGGGTGTGTTGCATGAGCACGAACTTACATACAGCGTGATTGTTTCTGAGGACTATCCCGATATGCCGGAAACAGTTACCGAAGCGTATCGAGTCATTTCAGGCGGGTTACTTGAAGGATTTCGTAAGCTTGGTCTCGAAGCTTCGTTCTCCGTTCCTTCTGAACTTGTCTCAGAGCAACTAAAACGTCCGTCAAGTGGTGTCTGTTTCGACACATCCAGTTGGTATGAGTTGGTTGTAGAAGGAAAGAAAGTGGCGGGTAGCGCTCAAACAAGACAAAAAGGTGTCATCTTACAACATGGTGCAATCTTACTCAGTTTGGATGAGGACAAATTGGTCTCTCTTTTCAAATTTGAATCCGATGAAATACGCGAACAAGTTAGAAAGAGCCTTCCAGATAAAGCGGTAGCGATTGATCGCTTAAGTGAACGAGAGATTACAGTTGAGGAATGTTCCCTCGCATTTGCCCAAGGTTTCGAAATAGCACTCGAAATGGAACTCGTTCCTTTTACACTCACTCCAGAGCGGTTGGCTATTGTTGAAGATATAGAACAGCGCAAATATGCCAATGATGCCTGGACCTATCGTAAATAGCAAAAAAGGAAGGCTCCCGGTTATAAATCCGGAGCCTTCCTTTGTTTATAAATTCATTGTACTCATTTCACTTTCAGGTGACAAAGGTGATGGGTTAGTGAGGATTTCTTCACCATGAATTTCAATTTCCAATAATTTGTTGAAGGATGCAATCGCTACTTCTACCTGATCATCTTCAGGTTCTTTTGTTGTTAAGAGCTGCAGCCAAAGTCCGGGATATCCTAAATAGCGCAAGATAGGAATGTTACGTACAGCATTTGTGATTTGCAGTACTTCAAAAGATACACCGAGAACGACAGGGATTAGTAAAATCCGGTTGACGATGCGAAGCCAGAATGGATCGGTCGGTACTAAGAAGTATATAAACATGCCGACGATCACTGTAAATAATAGAAAGCTACTACCGCAACGGTAATGTAAACGGGATTGTGCTTGAACGTTTTCGACTGTCAAAGGTAAGTTGTTTTCGTAAGCATTGATCACTTTATGTTCTGCGCCATGATATTTGAAAACCCGTTTTATGAGCGGGGTCATTGATATTAAAGATACGTAACTCAGTAATAGCGTTAACTTAAATAGAGTTTCCAATAAGATTTGACTTGTCTTTCCTGGGAAGATTGGAGTGAATAGCCCCGCGAGAAAGACTGGGAACAACGTAAAAACAAATTTACCAAATAAGAAGGAGAGAACTCCGACCGCTGCTACCCCTAAAATCATCGTTAACTTTGAGGAATCTTCATCCGTTTTCACAACTTCTTCACCGGGCATTACATCATAATGGTCACTCGCAAATGTTAAATGTTTTGAACCAAGCCCTGCAGATTCAATGAGGGCAACGATGCCTCGTACTAAAGGAATTTTTTTTAATTTTTGACGTAAGGGACTACTTTCTTTTAGAACGTGAAAATAATCAATTGTACCATCTTTACGTCGAATCGCGGTAACTGTATGCTGCTTCCCGCCAAACATGACGCCCTCAATAAGAGCTTGACCGCCATAGGCAGGAGATTGCTGATTCTTTTCCATGTACAGCCCACACTTTCTTTTCAAAGTCTCGATCTTTTATCAATGTTCTTATTGTACAGGAAAATATGGGATTGCTCCAGCATCACGTTTAAAACTACGCAAACCGGTGACACTTGTAGAAGGAGGTGAAAGCCATGCATAAACCCACACTTTTTTGGACGGCTTTAATGGCTGCAGTTGCAACCGCACTCAGTTTGAAATTTTTAAAGGTATTCCATTTTGTTTCGTGGTCTCCGATTGGTTGGATTAGTAAGTCGAGTATTCTTTCAGGGGTTTCGCCGTTAATAAAATGGTTTGTGCTAGGAATGGCTTTGGTTATTCTCTTTCTTGTACTTTACTCAGCATTACAGTTCACATCTACAATTCCCCCAAGTATCACATCCATCGTACTCGCATTAGTTTTTGTTTGCGCAATCGAATGGACAATCTCGAAACCTGATTCCGTTATGGGTTCTATCAAATCCATTTCTATTCCTTTTCTCTGTCTAATTGCTATAATAACAAGATTTGTTGTTGGTACAGCTGTATTTATGAAAGTGGAATTACAACAAAAAGCGAAATAGGTTACCTCGTCTAAATGTTGTGATAAAATAGAAAGGAAATCGGTTGGGGGTTGATAACAATGGATTTATTGCTGTTAAATGGGCCAAATTTGAACCGTTTAGGAAAACGAGAACCCGATGTATATGGTCATGAAACACTGGAGGATATTGAACTACGTATTCGAAAGTTGTGCATGGATCAGAATGTCGGGTTATTGTGTTTCCAATCGAATCATGAAGGTGCGTTAATTGACCGCATCCATCAAGCAGCGGACGATGGAACATATGGGATTGTTTTTAATCCAGGTGCTTACACGCATACGAGTATCGCGATTCGGGATGCGATCGCTTCAGTAGAGCTCCCTGTAGTGGAAGTTCACATTTCAAACATACATAAACGAGAGCCGTTTAGACAACAATCCATGCTTGCACCCGTATGTGTCGGTCAGATTTCCGGACTCGGTACGGACGGATATGTATTAGGAGCAACATATTTATTAGATAAAATGGGGAGGAATTGATAGATATGAAACTGACAAAACTAAGAAACTTACTGACTGAAAAGGAAATTGATGCACTCTTTATAACAAACGGATATAACCGCAGGTATATGACAGGATTTACGGGAACTGCAGGTGTAGCTATCATTTCTCAAGAGGATGCTGTGTTTATCACGGATTTTAGATATATGGAACAAGCGGTTGCACAAATTAAAGATTTCCGCATTGTCCAACACGAAAAAACGATTATCGAAGAGGTTGCACAACAAGTTGAGCAGATGAAAATCAAACGTTTAGGATTTGAAAAAGAAGACTTAACATTCGGTATGTATGAGTTGTACAAAAGTAACGTGTCTGCAGAGCTTTTCCCAACTGCAGGTCTTGTTGAGAAATTACGGATGATCAAGACTTCTGAAGAGTTGGAAGTGTTGAAGAAAGCTGCTAAAATCGCCGATGATGCCTTTACTCATATTTGTGGATTCATTAAAGCAGGTATGACTGAACTTGAAGTTTCAAACGAATTGGAGTTCTTTATGCGTAAGCAAGGAGCCACTTCAAGCTCATTCGATACCATTGTTGCATCAGGCATTCGTGGCGCACTTCCGCATGGTGTTGCGACAGATAAAAAAATTCAATCCGGAGAACTCGTGACATTGGATTATGGTGCGTTGTATAATGGGTATATCTCAGACATAACGCGAACAGTTGCTGTCGGTGAACCTTCGGAAAAGATGCGGGGAATCTACGAGATTACTCTTGCTGCACAAGAACTTGCAGTTGAAGGCATTAAGCCAGGGATGACCGGCATTCAAGCGGATGCGATTGCACGGGATTACATTGCTTCAAAAGGGTACGGTGAGGCATTCGGCCATTCAACAGGTCACGGAATAGGTCTGGAAGTTCACGAATCTCCTGGTCTGTCGTTCCGTTCAGAAACGATTCTCGAACCTAACATGACCGTTACAGCGGAGCCGGGAATTTACTTGCCAGGTATCGGAGGCGTTCGAATCGAAGACGATCTCGTGATTACAGAGAATGGGTGCGAACGGCTGACACACAGTACAAAAGAACTGCAAATTTTATAATTACTATTGGAGGAAACACAATGATTTCAGTAAACGATTTTAAAACAGGATTAACAATTGAAGTAGACGGCGATATTTGGCGCGTTATGGAATTCCAACACGTTAAACCAGGTAAAGGCGCTGCATTTGTACGTTCAAAATTACGTAACTTGCGCTCAGGTAACGTGAATGAGAAAACTTTCCGAGCTGGAGAAAAAGTTGCGAAAGCTCAAATTGATAATAAACGTATGCAATACCTATATGCTAATGGAGATGACCATGTCTTCATGGATAATGAAACGTTCGAACAAATTGAATTGCCTACAAAGCAAATCAAAGAAGAATTGAATTATTTGAGAGAAAACATGGAAGTCCATGTAATTCAGTACAAAGAAGAAGTTCTTGGTGTAGAAGTACCAGCAACTGTAACTCTTGAAGTAGCTGAGACAGAGCCAGGTATTAAAGGCGATACAGCAAGCGGTGGCTCTAAGCCAGCGAAACTTGAAACAGGTCTAACTGTACAAGTTCCTTTCTTCGTAAATATCGGTGACAAATTGATCATCAATACTGACGAAGGCGAGTACGTTTCTCGCGCATAATCTTGCAACTTCTTTCATCATAAATAGACCAATTAAAACGCTTGACCATTCAAACGAATGGTCAAGCGTTTTTCATATTGTTTGAAGTGTGTGCGTATAGTGTTTCAAGAGGAGGATTGCCGGATGGAACTGAATGATCTACTAAGGATTGCCGGCATCGGACTGGTTATCGGATGTTTGCATATCTTTTTCGAACAAACAGGTAAAAAGGAATTCTCGTTTTTTCTATTTTTCATTGCCTACTTGTATATAGCGATAGAAATGATTCGCTTTTTAAAGATTTTTTTCACTGAGATTTCCGAGTTCTTCCAATGGCTCTCGTTGGCGATGTAATGGCATTTCTTTTTCAAGTGTTAGCGGTTTTCCTATTACTTCTCATGATTCGGTTCGTCGTCCCTCAGTTGCATCCGATCCTGTACAGCGCTTTATATCTGTTTGTTTTTGCTTATGTAATTGTCACCATATTACTGCCGTTCATTGAGAAGTTGAGTAGGATTTTTCGTGCCGTACCTGAGCCCTATGGGAAACTTTTATTAATGAGTGCAATGCTGTTTTTCATTTCAGAATCGATTACGAGTCACATCTCAGAATCGGGATATGCATCATTTGCAAACTTAGCACACTTTGTCGTCAAACTCACCATTCTTTCCCTCTGGCTGCCAGAGCTAGTAAATCTTATACAAACACTCACAACGCTTATATCGCCGTAAATGGGGATGATCATCATACTCGATTTTATTCACTCGCTCATAAGTGGTTTGCTATATAGCTTCGTTGTCGTGATAATCGTAGCGTTGCTCGCTACTATCCTAAATTATCTATTCCCCACGTTTGCAAATTGGACGAAGCAATTGGTTTTCATCGTTATCACATTAGTCGTTTTACGTCCCGCTTTTGAGCAGCTCTTACTAATTCAGAAGCTTATGAAATCGATTGCACTGCTATTTATTACGAGTTATCCGATTTTGACAGCTGGAATGGTGATATCGGGAAATGCATTAAGTCTCATTAATTTCCAGCCAGCACTTCTGCTATTTGCAAATGGCGCAGTTTTTTTCGCGGATCGGCTCCTATTGCCTTTAGTGACAACCGCTTTGCTATTTGATATTGTCACCCGATTAAACCCGATCATTTCATACTCTAAATTGTCGGACATGCTAAGAACTACGTTACTCGCTACAGTTTCCTCAATAGTTGCAGCCTATTCAATTTTTATAACCGCAGGTGGCGCGCTCACTTGGGGGATTTCCGAGACAACTAGTGAACCTTTAAAAGAATTGATCAGACAAAACATTCCATTTGTTGGTTCGCTCGTTACTGATAGTATGGGTGCGCTCGGACGGTATTCCTCAGGAGCGGGATTCATGGTAGGAGGTTGGTTGCTCGTCACGTTATGGGGGATCGCTCTTCTTCCAGTGATTCAAACACTGTTGTTAGCTTTTTTATATCGATGGTGTGCAGCACTCATTGAGCCGTTCACTTCAATGGAATTATCAGATGTGTTGGATGATATCGGACGTTCCTTATTTGTTTTATGCGCAATTACCTTTTTATTGATTTTCGCTTTTGTTTATACCGTTTTGTTTTTCATGGTCTATATAAAACTGTTGACGAGTTAGGAGGAATGTCAGATGACGAGTTTTTAATAGGAGTCGTTCTGATTTCGGTTCTTTCGGGGGTTCTGTCTATGATCTTACCTGAATCGAGAAAGGAAGAATTCGGCCAATTGGCTAAACTTGCAGCGGGTATGTGGCTTCTTGTGAATATCTTTTCATTTCTCAGGTTATAGAATTAAGATTTTGAGCATACATTGCTTCATAGATGAACAGGCCCCCGGTCTTATACAGACATATGGAATGGTGATAACATGCAGAAACCGACTGGGAAAATGCAAGTGATTCTATTTTTAGCAATCACAGTTCTCGTATTCATCTTACTCAATCCTCCTTGGAGTTCAGAGGAGGCCAAGTCTGGAAAGAGTAGTGAAAAGGAGGGATACACAGATGTAGCAGCACTCGAATCAGCGTTGAGAATGATTGACGGAGTGGGGGAAGTATCCGTTTACCTTCATCCACCTAAGGAAGCAAAAGAGCAATCACCGCTTTCCGACTACTTTACAAAGTCAGCAGATCTGGACACACAAGAAGTAACAGGTTTACTTGTTGTAGCTGAAGGAGCTGGAGAGCCAGGTCTGAAATCTGAACTCACCAGAATACTTTCTTCTGTTCTTCAACTACCAGCGCATCGAATCGTTATCGTGGAAATGACCAAAAGGGGGAACTTTGATGAGAACAAATAAACGTACTGTCTGGTTTTTAACACTAATGAGCTTGGTTGCAGTTATCTCGATTTACTATATTAAGGAAAAAGCACCTATGCCATTTGACGGGATTTCCATCTTTTCAAGTGATCTAACTGAAACTGCGGATGTACCTAAAAAAGGTGCTTCTGATAAACAAACTCCAGTATTCGCAACATCGTACCTATTTGAAGAAATGCGGATGACTGTCCGTGATGAGCGTAGTAAAATGTCGGAACAACTGAATGCGAAGATGACATCCCCTGACTATACAGCTGAAGAGAAAAACGAGGCATTCGATGAAATGGCTGAATTGAACAAACGTGATTCCGCAGAGGCTTTGTTAGAATTGCAAATCAAGGCACTTGGCTATCCTGAAGCTTTCGTACGAACTGAAGATGGAGAAGTCAAGGTGACTGTGCTTTCAACTGAAGGTCACTCTGCTAAATTGGCAGATGAAATCACACAATATGTTCTAGCAAGTTGGGATGATGCAAAGAAGGTACAAGTAGATTTCAAAGGGAATGAATGATCCGTTAAAGGCCCAATATGCGGGTCTTTTTTTCTATTTAAAGATTTTTAGCGGTGAAATGGGGGTTAACTATTTCAAAATCCGTAAAAAACGTCTACTATAGAGGATGAGGGTGTAAAACAAAACTTTATGGAGTCAGGAGAATCATTCATGTTAAAGATTCAGGAAATTAGGGAAATCATTAAACTTATTGATCAATCTTCAATTGACAAATTTACGTATGAAGCAGAGGGCGCGAAAATTAAAATTGTTAAAAGCAGTGGAAGTGTAGCTTCTGCAACACCAGTTGACGTTCAAACTTCACTACCAGACGTTCAAGATTCTACATCTGGTGCGCAAGTCGTAACACAAACGGCACCTGCAAAAATGGAAGCACCAGTAGAAGTGGCGGCTCCAGTAGCAGCTTCTGTACCAGTAGAGAAGACTGTAGATGCATCACTTAAAAGCATTGTATCCCCTATGGTGGGTACGTTCTATAAGTCTTCTTCTCCAGAATCAGCTGCTTTTGTTCAAGTTGGACAAAAAGTCGGCACTGAAGATGTTGTTTGTATCGTAGAAGCTATGAAATTATTTAATGAGATTGAAGCAGAAGTTTCGGGTGAAATTGTTGAAATTCTTGTCAAAGATGGCCAACTCGTCGAGTACGGACAGCCTCTTTTCCTTGTAAAAGAAAATTGAAGGGGGAATGGACGATGAAAAAAATCCTAATCGCGAATCGTGGAGAAATTGCAGTTCGCATTATCCGTGCGTGTAAAGAACTCGATCTTCAGACAGTTGCAGTATACTCTGAAGCTGATCGAGATGCATTGCATGTCAAAATTGCCGATGAAGCATTTTGCATCGGACCCAAACTCTCAAAAGACAGTTACTTAAACTTCTCAAATATTATAAGCGTTGCAAAAATGACGGGCTGCGACGGTATCCACCCTGGATACGGGTTCCTGGCAGAAAACGCAAGCTTCGCTGAAATGTGTGAAGAAGTGAATATTGAATTTATCGGTCCTACTTCGGATGCGATTGCACGTATGGGAACGAAAGATGTAGCTCGTGAAACGATGCGTCTAGCTGGTGTTCCAATTGTTCCAGGTTCTGACGGTCTAGTTGCCGATGAAGAGGAAGCGCTTACGGTTGCAGAGCAAATCGGTTTCCCCGTTATTATCAAAGCAACTGCTGGCGGCGGAGGTAAGGGGATTCGCGTAGCTCGGGATCCTGAAGAACTCAAAAAGGGCATCAAAGTTACTCAAAAAGAAGCTGCGGCTGCATTTGGTAACCCGGGAGTTTATCTTGAAAAGTTCATCGAAATCTTCCGTCATGTTGAAATCCAAGTATTAGCGGATAAGCATGGCAATACAGTTCACCTTGGCGAACGCGATTGTTCCATTCAACGACGTATGCAGAAGTTAGTGGAGGAAGCACCATCTCCTGCACTTACACCTGAACTACGTAAGGAAATGGGACAAGCTGCAGTGAAAGCGGCAGAAGCTGTTAACTATAGAGGCGCGGGCACGGTTGAATTTATCTTCGATCATATCAATCAAAAGTTCTACTTCATGGAGATGAATACACGTATCCAAGTAGAGCACCCAGTGACAGAAATGATTACGGGCATTGACCTCATTCACCAACAGTTGAAAGTTGCTGCTGGAGAAAAACTACCGTTCAAACAGAAAGACATTAAAATCAATGGCTGGTCGATTGAATGCCGCATTAATGCGGAAAATCCGGAGAAGAATTTTATGCCTTCACCAGGAACTGTAGAAATGTACTTAGCTCCAGGCGGTAACGGGGTTCGGGTCGATTCAGCAGTCTATCCTGGATATAAGATTCCACCGTTTTACGATTCAATGGTAGCGAAACTGATTGTTCATGCAGACACTCGTGAAGAAGCGGTAGCACGTATGAAACGAGCATTAGATGAATTTGTTGTAGAAGGTGTGAAGACAACCATTCCATTCCACTATAACCTCATGAATAATGATGTATTTAAGTCAGGAGACTTCGATACTAAGTTTCTTGAGAAATATGATATTATGAATTCAAAGTAAGAAAGGAGGCGTGCTAGAATGGCAGAAAAAACGAATTCGTTTTTTGAAGCAAACTCCTCTTTAAATGAGAGTCTTGGACGTATCGAGCTCGCTCCAGAAGTGTTAGAAGTCATTATCGGAATTGCCACTTCTGAAGTTCAAGGCATTGCGATGACTTCAGGTAACTTTGCAACAGGTGTTGCTGAAAAACTAGGTAAAGTCATGCATGGCAAAGGCGTGAAAACTAATTGGGTGAATAACCAGTTGAACATTGACGTTTTTTGTGTTGCAGAAGAGGGCGAAATTATCCCACAAGTGGCTGCAAACGTTCAGAAAAAGATTAAGGAAGCAGTTTATCTGATGACCTTCATTGAAACTGGGGAAGTCAATGTACATGTTACCGGAATCCGTTCTGAAGTGAATTCAGTGACAGAATGAAGAAAAGCATCATCTTCGGATGATGCTTTTCTCAATTGTGACTGTATCTTCATACAGCATTTGTGCTATGATAAAGCCTAAACGAACCAGTGATGAAGGAGACAAATTGTATGAAACGAAGAGAAGCGAGAGAAAAAGCAGTCCAGACCCTTTTTCAACTTGATGGAACGACATTGCCTGTAGAAGAGGCAATCAGCTATATTACTGAAGGGCCGATTGATGCCTTTTATGAAATGCTTGTAACAGGAACTCGTGAGAATCAGCAAGCAATTGACGAAGTGCTTACGGGGAAATTAGAAAATTGGTCTTTAGATCGGTTACCTAAAATTGAGCGGACAGTGCTAAGATTAGCTGTATTTGAATTGCTATATAACGAAGACGTTCCACACAAAGTGGCAGTGAACGAGGCAATTGAGCTTTGTAAAACATTTGGAGATGAAAAATCAGGACGTTTTGTCAATGGCGTGCTTTCTAAATTTGAACAACAAAGGATGTGAAGCTTTTGTCAAGTATAATTATAGATGGAAAAGCGATTGGTGAAAAGATTCGTAAAGAGATTAAAATAGACGTGGAACGACTCATCGAAAGAGGATGTCGTCCAGGTCTCGCTGTTGTTCTCGTAGGAGAAGACCAAGCATCGCGTACATATGTTAGTAATAAGGAGAAATCCAGTAAAGCAGTTGGTATGAAATCGGAACTGGTTGTGTTGCCGATTACTGTTAGTCAAAAAGAGTTACTTGATACGGTTAATCGATTGAATGAAGATCCTACAATTCATGGAATCCTCGTCCAATTACCATTGCCTCCTCATATTGATGAAAATAAAGTGATTCAATCCATCTCCCCCAAAAAAGATGTGGACGGTTTTCATCCTGAGAACGTTGGGAAAATGATTATCGGACAAACCTCGTTTGTATCTTGCACACCTTCAGGAATTATGGAATTGCTCGAACAAACTGGTACGGAAATATCTGGAAAGCATGCGGTCATTGTTGGGCGAAGTAACATTGTCGGGAAACCGATGGGACAATTGCTGCTACAAAAAGATGCAACTGTTACGTATTGTCACTCTAAAACCGAGCACCTTGAAGATTTCACTCGACAGGCGGATATTCTAATTGTAGCGATTGGTCATGCGAAGTACATAACCGCCGATCATATAAAAGAAGGTGCAACCGTAATAGATGTCGGTATGAACCGAGATGAAAATGGAAAGCTTTGTGGAGACGTGGACTTCGAAACTGTAAAAGAGAAAGCATATGCTATCACACCTGTACCCGGTGGTGTAGGTCCGATGACTGTCACCATGTTACTTAGAAACACTTTGAAGAGCGCTCAATTTACGTGCAGTAATTATATTTAATAAAACGGCATGGTCCGTTACATAGAATTTAACAACGCTGTTTCTTGCTTTGGAGAGACAGCTTTTTATTCGCGGGAGGGGAGTTCGTTGTCAGGTAATCCATACTTAACCGTACAAGCCGTCACGAAATATATAAAAAGAAAATTTGATGCGGATCCACACTTACGAAATGTCTACATTAAAGGTGAGTTATCGAATGTCAAAATACATCCGAGTGGGCATATTTATTTCACACTAAAAGATGATAAAAGCAGAATTCAAGCAGCCATGTTCCGTGGAAATGCTTCGAATTTGAAATTCAAACCTGAAAGTGGCATGAATGTACTCATTTCAGGGGATATAAATGTATATGAAAGCAGTGGGCAGTATCAGCTATATGTTCAAACAATGGAACCAGATGGAATTGGAGCACTTTTCCTTGCGTACGAACAACTAAAAGAACAACTCAGCAAAGAAGGGTTATTTGATGTGCAATGGAAGCAACAATTGCCTTGGATACCAAAGAAAGTTGGTGTAATCACCGCTAAATCTGGCGCTGCATTCCAAGACATTTGCTCGACGATTGGTCGAAGGTTTCCAATGGCTGAAATTGTTTTGTTCCCTGCAGCTGTTCAAGGAACACAAGCTGTACCTTCTATTGTGCAGGCGATTTCTCAAGCGGATCAGGCAGGGGATATAGACGTCCTTATAATTGGTAGAGGTGGCGGCTCTATCGAAGACTTATGGGCATTTAACGAAGAAGCAGTTGCTCGGGCAATTTTCTCTTGTCGCATCCCTACAATTAGCGCAGTTGGTCACGAAACAGATACAACGATTGCAGATTTTGTGGCAGACCATCGTGCACCTACGCCTACAGCAGCTGCAGAACTTGCAGTGCCTGCCAAAGAGGAGTTATCTGGACGAATATTAGATCGCAAGCGAGTAATTTACAGGTTTCTCGCAACAAGACTTGTGCAAGAACAAAAGCACTTAGATCGATTAACGGGAGCATATCCATTTGCTTATCCCGATCGTCTTTATCGTCCCTTTATTGAAAAACAGGTAGCTCTTGAAGAGCGTCTACATCGCGGTACGCAAGATTTACTGTATCGGCAATCACAATTGTTTACTCAAACTAATGTGAGATTGAATTATGTTTCACCTGTTCTTAACTTACAGCAACGTCTAAAAGACACCAATGTTTTAGAAGAACGCTTGGACCGATCCATTCGTCAATCATTAGGTACTAAACGTGATCGTTTTTTGACCGGCATTCGGATGATGCAAGCTTTAAATCCGTTAAGTGTGATGGAACGAGGGTTTTCTATTGTGTATAAAAATGATGAAGTCATAAAAACTGCAAATGCATTGAGCCCTGGTGATTCTGTTGAAATTAACCTGCAGGATGGAACAGCAACTGCAGAGATCCGTTCAATTGTACCTTTAAAGGAGGAGTCGTGACTTGGAAACTGAAACTATGAAATTTGAAGAAGCGATGTTGGAACTTGAAAAAATCGTACAACAACTTGAAACAGGTGATGTTCAACTCGAAGACTCCATTACTTTATACAAAAAAGGGATGGAACTTTCTACGTTCTGCCAACAAAAGCTACAAAATGCAGAGAAACAACTTGTTTCAATCGTAGACAAAGATGGCGAACGTTCATCAATGGATGTTACGAAAGGAGTGGAAACTAGTGAGTGAACCTCTACAATCTTTCATGTCAAAGAAAATCCCTCTTTTACATACGCATTTCACTAAACTCTTTGAAGAAAAAAACTATCCGGAGACCCTTCGAGAATCGATGGCCTACTCTGTCAATGCTGGTGGGAAGAGAATACGACCACTTCTTGTTCTTGCCGTACTTGAAGATTTACAGGCGCGTTCAGAGGATGCAATTCAGGTAGCAAGTGCTATTGAGTTAATACATACGTATTCGCTCATACATGATGATTTACCTTGTATGGATGACGATGACTTCAGACGTGGTAATCCTACTAATCATATAGTATACGGTGAGGCAACGGCTGTTCTTGCAGCTGATGCACTCCAAACTCTTGCATTTGAAGAACTTGCCTCACTTCAGCATACAGCGCCAGCTACAATCCTTGAGATTTTGAAGGTTGTCAGTAAAGCTTCAGGTGCTGCTGGTATGGTGGGTGGCCAAATTCTTGATATGGAAGGGGAACGAAAACAACTATCCCTTTCGGAACTTGAGCAGGTACACGTTCATAAAACAGGCGCATTGCTTGCGAGTTGTATTGAATCAGGTGCGTTATTAGCGGGTGCTTCAAAAACACAGATGGAAAGTCTTAGAGTATTTTCAAGTAATATCGGACTTGCTTTCCAAATTAAAGATGACATTTTGGACGTCACAGCGTCTAGCGAGCAACTAGGCAAAACTGCCAACAAGGACACAGCTAGTGAGAAGAGCACATATCCTGCACTGCTTGGTCTTGAGGGTGCTCAATCCAAGCTTGCAGATCATCATGGAAAAGCTATGGAAGCACTAGAAGCAATCGACTTGTCGAATTCTTTACTAGCGCAAATCGGAGACTATATCATCGATCGAAACGCATAAAGCAAGGCGTCTAGATGGTACTGTTTAGTGGATTGTTGATATACTAAGAAAAATGATTGAAACAGCAGTATTAACTTATGAAGGTGTGTGATAGAGATGGATCTTACAAAGATCAGCAGTCCATCGGATATAAAAAACTTAAACCTAGAAGAGATGAAAGAGCTCGCGACAGATATCAGGAAATTTCTAATTAACAAATGTTCTGTAACGGGTGGTCATATTGGACCGAATTTAGGTGTTGTGGAGTTAACAATTGCACTTCACAAGTTTTTTAACAGTCCACAGGACAAATTCATATGGGATGTCGGACATCAAGCATATGTGCATAAGATTTTAACTGGACGTGCAGGTGATTTTGATACACTGCGTAAATACAAAGGATTAAGCGGATTCCCTAAAATGGCGGAAAGTGAACATGATGTCTGGGAAACTGGACACAGTTCCACATCGTTATCTGCAGCGATGGGTATGGCAGCAGCGCGTGATATAAAAGGTGAAGATAATTACGTGATTCCAATTATTGGTGATGGTGCATTGACGGGTGGTATGGCACTTGAAGCACTGAATCATATTGGTAGTCAACAAACGAACATGATAGTCATTTTGAATGATAACGAAATGTCAATTGCACCGAACGTTGGTGCTCTACACTCTATCTTAGGTAAACTTCGTACAGCTGGTAAGTACAACAGCGTTAAAGATGACGTCGAAGAATTGATCAAGAGGATCCCAGCAGTTGGTGGCAAAATGGCTTCTCTAGCAGAACGACTTAAAGATAGCTTGAAATATCTAGTTGTCTCCGGTGTCTTCTTTGAGGAACTTGGCTTTACTTATTTAGGTCCAATTGATGGACATGATTTCAATGAGCTGGAACGAAATCTGCTATATGCGAAGAAAATGGATGGACCTGTTCTTCTTCACGTCATTACGAAAAAAGGTAAGGGATACCATCCTGCTGAAAATGACAAGATCGGTACTTGGCATGGGACGGGTCCATACAAAATCGAAACAGGCGACTTTGTGAAATCACCTGCTAAAGGCCCTTCATGGAGTGGTTTGGTTGCAGCTACCGTAGCTCGAATTGCGAGAGACGATCGACGTGTTGCAACGATTACACCAGCGATGCCGGTGGGCTCGAAGCTAGAAGCAATTTCAGCGGAATTCCCGGATCGTTTTTACGATGTCGGTATTGCAGAACAACACGCAACAACTATGGCAGCTGGTATGGCAACGCAAGGTATGAAACCGTTCTTATCAATCTACTCGACATTCCTGCAACGGGCTTATGACCAAGTTGTTCACGATATAGCACGTCAGAACTTAAATGTATTCATCGGTATTGACCGTGCCGGTTTGGTAGGAGCTGACGGAGAAACGCATCAAGGTGTTTTCGATATTGCCTTCTTGCGCCATATACCGAACATGGTCATCATGATGCCTAAAGATGAAAATGAGGGCCAACATATGGTCAATACAGCATTAGCTTACGATGATGGACCAATCGCTATGCGCTACCCTCGTGGTAACGGATTTGGAATCCCTATGGACGAAGAACTTAAAGTCTTGCCTATCGGCAAATGGGAGCGGTTAACAGAAGGACAGGACGCAACTATATTAACATTCGGAACAACGATTCCAATGGCTTATGAAGCTGCCGAAATTTTAGCAGAGCGCGGAATTTCTGTGGGTATTGTAAATGCAAGATTTATAAAACCACTTGATTTTGAAATGTTGGATGAACTCTTTGCTGCTGGCAAACCGATTATTACTTTAGAAGAAGCAGTTCTTGCAGGTGGATTCGGAAGTGCAGTTCTTGAGTATGCACACGATTCTGGAGTAAGCGCTCCGATTTACAGAATGGGAATTCCAGATCACTTCATTGAGCATGGCGATGTTGATGCGTTACTTGCTGAAATTGGAATGACACCAGTTGGACTTGCTGATTTAACAGCAGATGCAATTATTGCAACCAGTCGTAAGAAGGAAATCCAATGACGAATTTAGATCCTAAAGAACGAGTAGATGTATTACTCGTTCAACGTGGACTTGTTGAGACGAGAGAACAAGCGAAACGCTCCATCATGGCAGGCATTGTCTATTCAAATGAGACGAGAATGGATAAGCCAGGAGAAAAGATTAAATCCTCCTTACCACTACAAGTCAAAGGTTCTACATTGAAATATGTAAGCCGTGGAGGCTTGAAATTGGAAAAGGCATTGGAACAGTTTGAAGTCTTGGTTGAGGATCGGATAATGCTCGATATTGGATCTTCAACAGGTGGTTTTACGGATTGCGCACTACAAAATGGCGCAAAACATTGCTATGCATTAGATGTCGGGACAAATCAGCTAGCATGGAAAATCCGGTCTGACGAACGCGTTACAGTTATGGAGCAATGTAACTTCCGCTATGCGACACCGGATATGTTTGCAGAAGGCTTACCTGATTTTGCGACAATCGATGTATCTTTCATATCGTTAGCGTTGATTTTACCACCATTAAAGAAAATACTGATCCCAGGTGGAGATGTTTTGGCATTAGTAAAGCCGCAGTTTGAAGCAGGTAAAGAAAATGTAGGTAAAAAAGGGATTGTTCGTGATGTCGCTATTCATAAAGAAGTTCTTCAGAAAGTTGCTGGTTTTGCTTCCAGTGAAGGCTTCAGTCTACGCAACATGACTTACTCCCCTGTTACTGGAGGGGAAGGAAATATTGAATTCCTATTCCACCTTGTTACTGAGGATGAACCTACTACGAACTTCACTGAAAAAGATTTTTCTGTACTGGCAAAACAAGCACATTCAGAATTAACGTAAGAGAAAAAGGGAATCATCTGTATAAAGGTGTATTCCCTTTCTTTTTACATACAAATGATATGCAGGGAGTGATGGACATGAATAAAGGCCAACGTCATCTTCGCATACGCGAAATTATTACGTCTCAAGCCATCGAAACACAAGATCAGCTCGTAGACACATTGAAGGGTTCAGGAGTAGATGTGACGCAAGCTACGGTTTCCAGAGATATTAAAGAGTTGCACTTATTCAAAACTCCATTGCCTGACGGCAGATATAAGTATAGTTTGCCTGCGAATCCTCAATTTAATATTGCGAGTAAATTACATCGGATGTTAACGGATGCGTTCGTAAGTATTGATGGTGCGAGTCACTTTTTAATCTTGAAAACGCTACCAGGTAATGCACATGCAGTTGGATCACTGATTGATCATCTGGAGTGGGCGGAAATGCTTGGAACTATTTGTGGTGATGATACTTGTATGATTATATGTCGCGATGAGAATGCCGCTACTTCCGTAAAAGACCGCTTGCTAGCTATGCTGTAAGGAAGGGGGAGAGTCCCTTGTTAAGTGAACTGTCCATTAAGAATTTCGCTATAATTGAAGATCTTGACGTATCCTTTGAAGAAGGGCTCACTGTACTGACCGGAGAAACTGGAGCTGGTAAGTCAATTATCATTGACGCTGTTCAACTCGTTGCTGGAGGCAGAGGTTCGGTAGAATTCATACGTCACGGTACCAAGAAGGCTGAACTTGAAGGGATGTTTACCATTGATGATTTGAAGCATCCTGTATTTCAAAAGCTGGAAGAGTTCGGTATTGAATCAGAAGATGGCACAATTATCTTACGTAGAGAGCTGAATCATAACGGCAAAGCAACATGCAGAGTGAACGGTAAACTGGTTACTATTGCCATTCTTCGTGAAATAGGAACTCAACTCATTGATATTCATGGACAACATGAAAATCAAGAGTTAATGCATCAAAAACGTCATATTCATTTGTTGGATTCGTTCTCTGGAGAATCTTTTAAGTTGGCAATGAACAATTATAGTGAACTGTATGAAGAATATGTAAAGTTAAATAAAAAGTTAAGCCTAGCGTCTGATAACGAGCAGCAAATTGCACAACGAATTGACTTGTACTCTTTTCAATTAACTGAAATCGATGAGGCTTCTCTTGCAATAGGTGAAGAGGAGGCGTTGGAATCTGAACGAATTAAACTTCAGCATTTCCATCGTCTGTTCGACAGGTTAAATAATGCTTATGAAGCGTTACAAGGGGATTCGCACGCTTTGGATTTTCTAGGTACTGCAATGAGTGATTTAGAAGATGCTGCTTTAGTCGATAAAGACTTAAAAACGTATGCTGAAACAGCTGGAGAAAGTTTTTATTCACTTCAAGATGTCGCACATGATATTAAAGTCATCCTGGACGAAATGGAGTATGATCCGAATCGTCTAGAAATTGTTGAAGATCGCCTAGCTTTATTTACAACATTAAAGCGAAAGTATGGTCAATCCATCGAAGAAATATTACTCTACAGAGATAAAATTGCAGATCGGTTAGATGAATTGCTAAATCGGGATGATCGTCTCGAAAAAGAGCAGGAAAGACTACAAAATTTACGTGCTGATCTAGAAATTGAAGCGGGAGAACTTTCTGCCATTCGAAAAGAGTCTTCGTCTATGTTGCAAGCTGCAATAATGGATCAGCTGGTGCAATTACATATGGGTAAAGCAGAATTCCAAGTGAAAATTGAACGAAAAGAAGCTAGATCTTTTGATTACAATGGGTTCGACGATGTTGCATTTTATATTTCAACCAATGTGGGCGAGCCGATGAAACCTTTAGTAAAAGTAGCTTCAGGCGGTGAAATGTCACGAGTCATGCTTGCTTTAAAGACGATTTTCTCCAAACACCAAGGAATTACTTCAATAATTTTTGATGAAGTTGATACAGGCGTGAGTGGACGAGTTGCGCAAGCAATTGCTGAAAAAATTGCAATGGTTGCAATGAATTCACAGGTCTTATGTATTTCCCATCTTCCTCAAGTTGCAGCAATGGCTGATCATCATTACCTGATCAGAAAAGATGTTACAGATGAAAGAACCCGAACATCTATACAAGACGTTCTAGATGATGACCGGACGAGTGAACTTTCCAGAATGTTGTCAGGTGCAGAAGTGACACCACTTACGATGCGTCATGCAGATGAACTACTACAGCTCGCAGAAGTCCGCAAAAGTACTTTATAGAATAAATTGGAACATTGGGAGATTCATACCGGTGTTCTTTTTTCAATTCCTCCTTTGCATGTTTTACCCTTTCATAACAAGCTGTAGAACGCACACTCTAACAGTAATCTTAAATTGAAGGAGGTGACATATGGAATGGAATAGACAGCTGAAATTTTTCATGTCGTCTGTTGCTATGGTATTCGTTATGTGCGTAGGATCGATTGCAGCTATAGCAACAAGTGGATCCATCATTCCGATGGGGAATTCTATCGGGATCCAATTAGAACTCGCAGGTATTTTTGTCACAAGTGACGTACCATTAAGCGAAAAGAAGAATTCGCTTAAAGCGGGTGATCAGCTTGTTCGTGTCGATGATACTGACATTGGATCATTGCAAATCCTTCATGACAAAGTGGGGTCTTTGAACAATGAAGGGATTGTTCAGGTGTCCATTCAACGTAATGGAGATGTAATTAACTTAGAAACGGACGGACTGTCATTTAAACGAGCCCTGCCCTTCTTAAAAGACACTACAGAAGGAACTGGAACACTCACGTATGTAGATTTAAGTGATGGTACGTATGGAGCTTTAGGGCACCAAATCATTGACAGTTCCTTAAAGAGTGCACCGGAATTTGAAAGTGGTTCCATCTATTTGTCGGAAATCGAACAGATAAAGAAGAGTTCACCAGGAAAGCCCGGTTATAAGATTTCTTCAATCATCGATCAGGAAAAAACACTCGGGTCAATTTTGACGAATAGTGTTTATGGAATCTTTGGCGATTGGAATACTTCTTATAAAGAAGTCTTGACGGAACCACTAGAAGTTATGCAACCAACCGAATTAGCGTTAGGGACAGCAGAAATTTTAACAACAATCCAAGGAACAGAAGTTGAATCATTTACGATTGAAATATCTAAGTTGTCTCATGATTCTTTTCAGTTCAAGTTGACCGACAAACGATTAATTGAAAAAACTGGCGGTATTTTACAGGGGATGAGTGGAAGTCCAGTTATCCAAAAAGGAAAGTTTGTTGGCGCAGTTACCCATATGTTTGTAGACGAACCTGAAAAAGGAGCCGGTCTATTCCTTGGGAAAATGACAGAAGTCGGTGCAAAGTAGAGAAAAACAGCCAACTCGATTTCAGAGTTGGCTGTTTTTCGTTATAAAGTACATGTAAACAAATAAAGAATTCTGTCGAAATAAAGAGAAACCGTACGCCATTGGAATCATTTTCAAATACAATAAAGGAAATGCTGAACCTTTGTCGGAAATTTCACGTAAGCAAGAAATCGACAGGGAGTTACAGCGATGGACTTGCTGTTGTGTCTATCAAGGGGGAACTTAAAATGGGAAAAATTAAAGTCGCAATTGCGGATGATAACAAAGAGCTTGTAAAGACAATGACATCATATTTTGAGAAACATCCTGAAATTGAAGTAGTATGGACTGCGCAAAATGGAAAACTATGTTTAGAGAACATGGATCAAGTGATACCTGATGTTCTGTTACTCGATATTATAATGCCCTATCTAGATGGTATTGCAGTCCTTGAACATATTCGCCAAAACGAACTAACTTCTGATGTAAAAATCATCATGCTAACAGCATTCGGTCAAGAGGATGTCATGACGCAAGCTGCGGGATTAGGGGCGTCCTATTTCATGTTGAAGCCATTTGAATTTGAACAACTCATTAACCAAGTTTTCCAAGCAGCACGTGTACAAAAAACGTCTCCAGTACAACAACCTGTTATTTCGGTTGCAAAGCAAGAAGAGGGTGTGTCACTGAAAGTCCTAGACACGTCTATAACAACAACCATTAAAGAAATAGGTGTTCCCGCACATATTAAAGGGTATTCATATCTGCGAGAAGCTATACAAATGGTGTACAATGACAATGAATTACTTGGAGCCGTGACTAAGATTTTGTACCCTGACATTGCTGAGAAGTATAAAACGACGCCATCTCGAGTGGAACGTGCAATCCGACACGCCATCGAGGTTGCCTGGAATCGCGGAAATTATGAAGTAATCTCAAAAACGTTCGGATATACTGTCCATCATCTGAAAAGTAAACCAACAAACTCGGAGTTCATCGCAATGATCGCTGACAAGATTCGTTTAGAGCATATGGCTAGCTAACCAAATCCCATGACAAATGGGTAAATCAAATACAGTATTACCTATGAGACAGGAGTTTATGACCTGTCTTTTTGTGTGTTCATTTTCCTTATTTGCGTTGAAATGTAAATAAAGTAAAATGTCCTACTTAGAGACGGCTCTGAAGATCCTGTCCTTATTTATTTATACTTCAGATCAGTATGGACGAATGATATGAGTGAAAAGGAACAAAAATATTGAAAAAATAGAACCCCTGTAAAATAAGTATAGACGAAACGCCTATTTCTTATAATGATCAAAGATTTATAATAGATGGTAAGGAGAGGTGACTGACGTGTTATTTGAAAACGATTTCATTGTGCTTACCCGTAATGAAAATACGATAACTATGCTTACTAAAAAAAGTGGATTTCCAATAAAATCATTTGATAAAATCACGCAAGAATTACCTCGATTAAAAATTATATCCTTTCCAGATTTACGGCGAGCCCTTTCAACTGAAGGAAATGAAGAAGAGATCGCTACTTATGCACCTGCTATCGAAATCATAGTGTCATCCGATAAAATGAAAGCAGAGGCAGAGATTTATTTAAATATAGATGAAATTGAAGAGCGAAAAGCAGAACTTCCCAACTTAGTGGCTGAGGCGCTCAACAAAAAAGGAATTGCACCCGGTCAATATGCAATACATTGGGATGCTTTCAAACCAAGACAATCCATAATCGTGGCTGAAGGAAAACAACCTCTTCAAGGAGAAGATGCGATTATTACTTACATAGAAATTCCAGAACGGCGACCTGTAATTCGCGAAGACGGCTCCGCAGACTATTATGAAATGAACTTTGTAACCCCTATAAAAAAAGGCGACTGGTTAGGGGAGAAAATCCCTGCGCAAGATGGTATTTCAGGAATGGATATCTTCGGAAACGAAATTCCAGGTAAAAAAGGATTAGATAATAAATTGTATTACGATAGAAAGTCTATCGAGGAAGTCGATGAAGGCGATAAAATTGTACTCCGTGCTAGTTATGGGGGAGTGCTTGAGTTTGAAAATGGAATTGTAGGGATTGGAAAGCAATTAGTCATTAATGGAGATGTAGGGCCTGAAACAGGTTCCATCACGTTCGACGGGACTGTTGTTATTACGGGTACCATTTTAGCTGGGTATAGTGTCAATGCTACGGGAGATATTTCCGTTGGTGCAAGAGAGGGCGTCACTAATGCAAAAGAGTTGAGATCTGAACAAGCAGACATCTATATTCAGGGCGGCATTTTCGGTGGGGGAACAACTGTTTTAGAAGCTAAAGGAACAATTTTCATTAAGCATGCCAACGATTGTAGCTTGTTTGCGCACACAGTCCAAGTTGGCTCCTATTTACTCGGCTGCGAAGTGATGGCAGACTACGTTTATGTGGATCGTCATAAGGGCAGGATTATCGGTGGAAACGTAGAAGGTACATACAAAATTGAATGTGCAATAGCGGGGAACCAGCACGAGCGTTCAACGCTATTAACTTCAAGAGGGGTCGACAAAGAAGCTCTTCATCTTGATGTGCAAAAAATGGCACAGTCCATTAAAAACTTGCAAAAACAAATTTTAAGTTTAGAAACACACGTTGAACCATTAGAGAAAATAAAAAATTCCCTAATAGGACCGCAGCGCGAAGCATACGATAAGATTCAAGAGACCCTTAATATGAGTCGGGAAGAAACGTTTGTGCTCGACCAAGCTATTCAATCAAACTTAAGGATTATGAAAACTGCGGTTGCTCCGCAAATCGAGATCACACATCAAGCGAATCCGGGTGTAACGATTCAAATTGGCACAAAGACTTCTGTTATCGGATCCGTTACAAAAGGTGTTTTTGAAATGATGGATGGGGTATTAAATATCTAAGTTAAAATGTATTCAGGAGGCTGATCGATGTCTGTTCGTGACAACTTAAATGGACGACGTGAAGTATTCGCGCACAGAGGTGCTTCAGGAAAATACTTTGAGAATACAATGAAGGCATTTTATGGGGCTGTGAAGGATGGCGCTGATGGGATTGAGTTGGACGTTCAGCGATCCAAGGATGGGGTGTTTTTTGTGATTCATGACTCGGAGCTTTCTAGATTATCAGGGGTCAATAAACAGATAGCCGAGTTGGATGCCGCAGAAATTCTACAGCTTCGTATCGGTAAGCGATTTTTGAGAGGTTTTTCCGGTAGTGAAATCCCAACTCTTTCTTCAGTTGTTTCCTTTGCATCTATAGAAGGGATCGGACTAAATATAGAGCTGAAAGAGACCATCTCTGAACACCCTGATTGCTTACCTGAGCTCTTAGATCAGATTTCAATACTTGATAATGTTTACGTGTCTTCGTTCGATTATAACTTGATTCAAAAGGTGAAACAAATAGACTCTACGATGGAAGCTGGATTACTGTTAAAAAAGACAATGCTGGCGGATAAAGAGCTGACTGATTATCCGTCGGCAGATGCATTTCACTTCCACAAACGAATGATGAAAGAACCCTATTTGTCGATGTGGAGCCAAACAAAGAAAACCATACGTGTTTATGGTGTTGACGGAAATGAAGCGTTCGTCAAAGATCCTCCCGATTTCATAGATGGTTGGATTACTGATTATCCAGATCGTTTTCAATTGAGTTGAATAAGTAAATAAAAACAGAAGACTCGGCGAATTCGCCATGTCTTCTGTTTTTATTTCTTCTTTTTTTGAATTCTACCTGTTCGCTGATCTCGTCTGAACAAAAAACCAGCAAAAAAGCCTATGCCGATTGCAAGTAACAGAAACCCTGCAACAAATTGCAACCATATGTATGGGAATGCGCTAAATAGGACGCCAAATAATGCATCTCGCATCAGTTTAATACCAAGAGCAGCTGCAATACCTGGTATAATAAGTACTACGAACGCAGCTAAACGGGCCATATAAACCCCTCCAATCATTTTTAATTTTACCTGCTCTCGAAAGATTGTCAAGAAGCGAAGTATGATGTATGATGAAATTGGAAATGCAAAAGATTGCACAACGATGAAGGGGGATTGAACATCTTTGCAAAACGTATTGATTGTCGATGCGGACGAACATAGCATCCACGTATTACAGCGTCTTGAACAGTTCAATACCTATCAAATCATCGGTATTGCGAATCGTACAAAACAAGAGAACACAAATTTGCATGTGCAACAAAGCGATGTTCCTTATGGAATAGATCCTGAAGAATTTCTTTCAAATAAGGTACAGCTCGTTCTCGATTTTTCTGGAATTACTCCAATAACGTATACAGATAGCTATCCACATATAAAAGTAATCACGCAACCCGTGAGTCAATTGATCGTTCAGCTACTTGAAAAGGTAGTAAGCGAAGTACAGGCATATCAAACCGATATAGTGACCTACCAATCCATTTTTAACTCGGTAGAAGAGGGGATGGTAGGTATTGACGAAAAGGGGACCATTAATCTATTTAATGATAGCGCTTCCAAAATGCTCAAAATCCCTGTTGGAAAAGTACTCGGCAATCCGATTTTATCAATTATTCCATCTTCCGGATTACAAAATGTCTTGCAAAGTGGCATTACAGAATTAGATATTGAACTTCAATTAACAAACGGATTGGATATTATAAGTTCAAGATATCCACTCATGATGCCTGACGGCAGAATTGCTGGTGCGTTCGCTGTGTTTAAAGATGTGACCGGCGTAATTCGTACAGCAGAGGAAATCACAGATTTAAAACGAGTGAAAACAATGCTGGAAGCGATTATTCACTCAAGTGATGATGCCATTTCCGTTGTAGACTCGGATGGTCTCGGTATACTCGTGAATCCAGCTTATACCCGGCTGACTGGCTTGACGGAAAAGGAAGTCATTGGACAACCAGCCACCGTCGATATCAGTTCCGGTGAGAGCATTCATATGAAAGTTCTCGAAACGAAACGACCTGTTAGAGGCGTCACGATGCAGATTGGTGAAAATAATCGTGATGTAATTGTCAACGTAGCCCCAATCATCGTGGATCAACAAGTCAAAGGTAGTGTCGGTGTTATTCACGACATCACTGAAATGAGAAGTTTGATGAAACAATTGGATCATGCAAAAGCAATGATTCGTGAGTTAGAATCGACGTATACATTTGACGATATTATAGGTACTAACGAAGACTTGCTAATAGCAGTTGAACAAGCTAAGATTGCAGCGGCTTCAGATATCCCAATTATGCTTCGTGGTGAACCTGGCAGTGGTAAAGAGCTTTTCGCACATGCCATTCATACAGGTAGCAGACGGCATGAGGGAGATTTTATCCGGGTATCGTGCGCATCACTTACCGTAGATTCTATCGAGATGGCTTTGATTCATTCTACTAGCAAAGCTAAAGCGATTTCAGGTACGTTGTTTTTAGATGAAATTACAGAGTTGAAATTAGACGTCCAAATGAGATTACTAGAATATCTTCGTTCAGGAAGTATTATGGCAGCAGGTCTACCACGGCAAATTGGGATGCGAATAATAGCGTCATCTGCTGCGAGTTTAGAACGTGCCTTTCACGAGGGGATTCTCTCAGAGGACTTATACTATCTTTTGACAAGAATTTCTATCCGGATTCCGCCATTACGAACACGGACGGAAGATATTCCTTTAATGACCGATGTGCTTCTTGCGATGCTTAATCAGGAATTCGGGATGACCATCCATACTGTGACTTCGAAAGCGATGCAGAAACTTCAGGCGCAGCACTGGCCGGGAAATGTTCGAGAATTGGAAAACGTTTTAAGCCGTGCAATGATTTTATCGGAATCTGGAACTCATGAACTGGATGAAGAAGACATAACACGAGCTCTTTCTTCACGAAGTGAACAATCCAATGAATCTGCACTTCCTGAAGAGCGAACATTAGCCTCTCTCATGGAAGATCATGAAAAGCTATTGCTAGAAACATCATTAAAAGAGCATAACGGTCAAAAAGTAGTGACTGCAGATCGACTCGGTATTTCGCTTCGATCGTTATATTACAAGTTAGAGAAATATAAATTGATTTGACGAAAATAGAGGTGGCAGAATGCAAACATTGTCCGAACTAGTGAATCAAGCGGCTGCTTTATCGGACAGGCCGTGCACAGCAGTTGCGTGTGCTGCAGACACCGATGTATTGGAATCTGTTAATCTTGCCGTGTCGCGAGGCCTTGCAACGTTTAAACTGTTTGACGATAAAGAATTATTAATTGAAACCATTTCTATGAAATATCCTCAACTAGTCAATCATCCTGATATTGAGCTTATTGACAGTAAAGGAATTCAAGAAGCTGCACAATTAGCTGTCGAAGCAGTTTCTACAGGTAGTGCCCAGGTACTAATGAAAGGGAACCTTCCAACAGCAACCTTGATGAAAGCCGCACTTCAAAAAGAAGTAGGACTTCGAACGGGCAATGTCCTTTCACACGTTGCCGCATTTGAAATACCTGGATTTGATAAGTTATTTTTCATTTCCGATTCAGCGATGAACATTACACCCGATCTACAAGTGAAAGTGCAAATCATAGAAAATGCTGTTACTGTTGCTCGTGCTTGTGGTGTCAATATGCCAGTGGTAGTTCCTCTTGCCGCAGTTGAGGCCGTAAACCCTGCGATGCAAGCCACACTGGATGCAGCTTCCTTGACGATGATGAATCAGCGAGGACAGTTGGAAAATTGTATTGTCGAAGGCCCTATGGCTCTAGATAATGCCATTTCACCAGAAGCCGCTCACCATAAAGGGCTTTCTGGACCTGCAGCAGGAAAAGCCGATATTTTAATCGCGCCAAATTTAGAGGCAGGGAATATTCTCTACAAATCGTTAACCTACTTCGCTCGTGCGAAAGTAGGCGGAATCATCCAAGGTGCTTCCGCGCCGATTGTTGTGACGTCACGTGCAGATAGTGCGGAGACGAAACTTCACTCATTAGCACTTGCATTATTAGTAAGCAATAACTAATCGATTAACTGGAGGAATTACAAATGGAAATTATCAAATACATGGAAACTTATGACTACGAACAATTGGTGATCTGCCAAGACAAAACAACTGGACTTAAAGCATTCATCGCAATTCACGATACAACTCTGGGACCTGCACTTGGTGGAACTCGTATGTGGACATATAACAGTGAAGAAGAAGCAATTGAAGATGCTCTTCGTTTGGCACGTGGAATGACATACAAAAATGCTGCAGCTGGCTTAAACCTAGGTGGCGGTAAAGCAGTTATTATGGGTAACCCTAAAACGGATAAGAACGATGAAATGTTCCGTGCATTCGGTCGCTTCATTGAAGGACTGAACGGCCGTTACATAACAGCAGAAGATGTTGGTACAACTGAAGAAGATATGGACCTAATTCACCTTGAAACAAATTACGTAACAGGTGTTTCTGCAGAATTTGGTTCTTCAGGTAATCCATCTCCAGTTACTGCTCTAGGTGTTTTTGTTGGGATGAAAGCAGCAGCAAAAGAAGCGTTCGGTGATGATTCACTTAAAGGCAAGACAATCGCAGTTCAAGGTGTCGGTAACGTCGCTTATACAATGTGCGAGTACCTTCACGAAGAAGGCGCGAAATTGATTGTTACAGACATCAACGAAGAAGCAGTTCAACGTGCAGTTGACAACTTTGGAGCAACAGCTGTTGGCATCAATGATATCTATAGCGTAGACGCAGATATCTTCTCACCATGTGCGCTTGGAGCGGTCATCAATGATGATACAATCCCACAATTGAAAGCAAAAGTTATTGCAGGTTCTGCAAACAACCAGTTGAAGAATCCTGAACACGGAGACAAGATTCACGAAATGGGAATTGTTTACGCACCAGATTACGTTATTAACTCAGGTGGCGTTATTAACGTGGCGGATGAGTTGGATGGCTATAATCGTGAACGTGCACTACGAAAAGTCAACACAATCTATGAAACAATCGAGAAGATCTTTGCAATTTCTAAGCGTGATAACATACCTTCATACGTTGCTGCAGATCGTTTGGCTGAAGAACGTATCGAACGCGTTTCAAAAGCACGTAATACGTTCTTGCAAAGTGAGAAAAGCGTACTTTCCAATCGTCGATAAGCAACTTTTGAGCTGTGCTTTGAAAGGAGAGGAAGTTTGTGCACCCTTCTGTTGCTAGAATTTTAACGATAAACCCAGGCTCTACCTCTACAAAAATTGGTGTGTTCGATAATGATCAACTCGTCATGGAAGAGACATTGCGTCATTCTACTGAACAACTAGCACAGTTTTCTTCTATCACTGCGCAGTATGAGTTTCGAAAGTCGATGATTGTAGAAGAATTAAAGAAACATGATATTGAACTCTCTTCATTATCAGCAGTGTGTGGACGCGGTGGTTTACTGCGTCCCATCGCTGGTGGCACATATGCAGTAAATGATGCAATGCTCAATGATCTCCAAAAAGGATTCTCAGGACAGCATGCTTCGAATTTAGGCGGAATCCTTGCCAATGAAATAGCTGCTCATACAAAGATTCCAGCTTATATTGTCGATCCTGTTGTTGTAGATGAACTTCAACCTGTCGCTCGGGTATCTGGCTTTAACTTATTGCAGCGTCATTCAATTTTTCACGCGCTGAACCAAAAAGCGGTAGCACGTAGATATGCTTCACATACTGGTAAAAAGTATGAAGAGTTAAATCTGATTGTGACCCATATGGGCGGTGGGATTACTGTTGGCGTCCATCATCATGGGAACGTTATTGATGTCAATAACGGTCTGCATGGGGACGGTCCTTTTAGTCCTGAAAGAGCTGGAACGGTACCTGCAGGGGATTTAGTGGAAATTTGTTTTTCGGGTAAATACTACCGTCAGGAAATTATGGAGATGCTTGTCGGCAAAGGTGGTATGACAGGTTACCTTGGAACAAATGATGCGGTCCAAGTTGAACAGCGAATCGAATCAGGTGATGAGCGTGCAAAAGAAATCTATAGCGCCATGGCGTACCAGGTTGCTAAAGAAATTGGCAGTGCTGCAGCAGTACTACAAGGAAGAGTAGATGCAATCATCTTAACGGGTGGACTTGCATATGGAAAAGGATTTACACAGGAAATTCAATCGTATGTAGACTGGATAGCTAATGTCGTAGTTTTTCCGGGGGAAGACGAATTGCAGGCTCTTGCGGAAGGGGCAATCCGTGTTCTTACCGGTGAAGAAGAAGCAAAAGTATATCCATCACGACAGACAAACATAGAAATGGAGGCTGAACTTAATGGCACAAGAGTATGATGTTGTAATTCTTGGTGGTGGAACTGGTGGATATGTAGCTGCTATTCGTTCTGCTCAGCTCGGTTTGAAAACAGCACTCGTTGAAAAAGGTAAGTTAGGTGGTACGTGCTTACATAAAGGATGTATTCCTAGCAAAGCATTATTGAAAAGTGCTGAAGTTTATCAGCTTACGAAAGAGAAAGCGCAGAGTTTTGGTGTAGAAACTGAAGGCGTTACGCTAAATTTCTCAGCTGTTCAAGCTCGTAAACAGTCGATTGTTGATCAGCTCTATAAAGGCGTCCAAGGACTTATGAAAAAAGGGAAAATCGACGTCTATGAAGGAACTGGCAGAATGCTTGGACCTTCTATCTTCTCTCCAATGCCTGGAACCATTTCAGTCGAAATGAATAACGGAGAAGAAAATGAGATGCTCATCTTGAAAAACTTAGTCTTAGCAACAGGATCACGTCCTAGAACATTGCCAGGCCTCGAGTTAGATGAACAGCAGATTCTTTCTTCAGACGGTGCACTATCGCTTGATTCATTGCCATCTTCTATGCTAATCATCGGTGGTGGAGTCATCGGAATTGAGTGGGCTTCTATGCTCAATGATTTCGGAGTGGACATTACTGTAATTGAATACGCAGATCGGATTCTTCCTACAGAAGACGAAGATATTTCTAAAGAAATGAAAAAACTGCTTGAGAAAAAAGGCATAAATTTTGTGACAGGTGCAAAAGTGCTTCCTGAAACAGTAGAGAAATCTACTGACAGTGTGACGATTTCAGCTGAGATCGGAGATTCAACAGAGTCGTTCACAGCGGAGAAGGTATTAGTTTCTGTCGGTCGCCAAGCTAACACTGAAGGCATTGGAATCGACAATACAGAAATTGAAATAGAAAAAGGATACATTAAGACTCGTCCTACTTTCCAAACAAAAGAAAGTCATATTTATGCGATTGGTGATTGTATTGGTGGTCTTCAATTAGCACATGTTGCTTCTCACGAAGGAATTGCTGCAATTGAACACATTGCTAACCAAACTCCAGAACCAATGGATTATGAAAAAATTTCTCGTTGTATCTACTCAAGTCCTGAAGCAGCAAGTGTAGGAATTACCGAAAAACAAGCTAAAGATCGAGGCTTTACTGTTAAGATTGGTAAGTTTCCATTCCAAGCTGTCGGTAAAGCGCTTGTAAATGGTAAAGCGGATGGCTTTGTGAAAATTGTTGCCGATGAAAAAACGGACGATATTCTTGGAGTGCATATGATTGGTGCGGGTGTTACAGATATGATTTCTGAAGCAGGTCTAGCGATGGTCTTGGACGCAACACCATGGGAAATTGCAGATACCATTCATCCACATCCATCACTTTCTGAAGTAATTGGTGAAGCGGCATTAGCTGTAGACGGTAAAGCAATTCACATGTAAAAAGGGGGAAACACTGATGTCAACAAATCGCCACGAAGAGCTTGGGCTCACGAATGATGATGTACTACAAATCTATGAAACAATGTTAATGGCACGAAAAATAGATGAGCGTATGTGGTTACTTAACCGCGCTGGTAAAATCCCATTTGTAATTTCTTGTCAAGGTCAAGAGGCAGCTCAAGTAGGGGCAGCTTATGCGCTCGACAAAGACAAAGACTGGACTGCACCTTATTATCGTGACATGGGCGTTGTTTTACATTTCGGAATGACACCAAAAGATTTGATGTTGTCTGCATTTGCAAAAGCAGAAGATCCCAACTCAGGTGGACGTCAAATGCCAGGTCACTTCGGACAGCGCAAGAATCGTATCTTAACAGGATCTTCACCGGTTACGACACAACTTCCACATGCAGTTGGTGTTGCGCTTGCAGCAAAGATTAAAGGCGAAGACTTCATCACATTTACGACGCTTGGTGAAGGTTCATCTAACCAAGGAGATTTCCACGAAGGCATGAACTTTGCAGGAGTACACAAATTACCGACAGTTGTTATGGTAGAAAACAACAAGTATGCAATTTCGGTCCCTGTAGAAAAACAACTTGCTTGTGAAAACGTTGCGGATCGTGCAATTGGATATGGTATGCCTGGGACTACAGTTGATGGCACAGATCCATTAGCAGTTTATAAAGTCGTAAAAGAAGCTGCAGATCGAGCACGACGAGGAGACGGACCAAGTCTTGTCGAAGCAGTTTGTTATCGATTAACGGCTCACTCTTCTGACGATGATCATAGATTGTACCGGGATGCTGAAGAATTAGAAGCTGAGCGTAAACTTGATCCGATCCCTCAGTTTGCAAATTATTTGAAAGAACTTAACGTGCTTACAGAAGAGTTGAATACTGAGATTGAAGAGCGCATTATGAAGCAAGTGAACGAAGCGACAGACTACGCTGAGGCTGCACCATATGCTGAAGCAGAATATGCACTTCGTCACGTTTATGCGGAACAAGGAGGGAACGACTGATGGCGGTCATTTCATATATCGATGCAATTACAAGTGCTATGGCAGAAGAAATGGAACGTGACGAAAATGTTTTCGTATTAGGTGAAGACGTTGGTCGTAAAGGCGGAGTCTTCAAAGCGACAACAGGTCTCTATGACAAATACGGAGAGTACCGTGCGCTCGATACTCCTCTAGCAGAGTCAGCAATTGCGGGTGTTGCTATTGGTGCAGCAATGTACGGTATGCGCCCAATTGCTGAAATGCAGTTTGCAGATTTCATCATGCCAGCTGTTAACCAGATTGTTTCGGAAGCTGCAAAAATTCGTTACCGTTCTAATAATGATTGGTCTTGTCCACTTGTTGTACGTGCTCCATTCGGCGGTGGCGTCCACGGTGCGCTCTATCATTCACAGTCTGTTGAATCGATGTTTGCAGGAACTCCAGGTCTTAAAATAGTAATTCCATCGACTCCATACGATGCAAAAGGTTTGTTGAAGGCGGCAATCCGTGACGACGATCCGGTTCTGTTTTTTGAACATAAACGTGCGTATCGGTTAATAAAAGGCGAAGTTCCTGAAGAGGAATATGTCATTGAAATCGGAAAAGCGGACGTCAAACGTGAAGGTGAAGACATTACAATCATCACTTATGGTCTTTGTGTCCACTTTGCTTTACAGGCTGCAGAACGTCTTGCTGAAGACGGGATTTCAGCACATATCCTTGATTTAAGAACGATTTATCCATTGGATAAAGAGTCAATCATTGAAGCGGCTAAGAAGACTGGTAAAGTTCTTCTTGTAACAGAAGACAATAAAGAAGGTAGCATCATAAGTGAGGTTGCTGCGATTATTTCTGAACACTGTCTTTTCGATTTGGATGCTCCCATACAGCGTTTAGCTGGACCAGATATTCCTGCGATGCCATATGCACCAACAATGGAGAAATTCTTTATGGTGAATCCGGACAAAGTAGAAAAAGCTGCGCGAGACTTAGCTGAATTTTAATTATGAACGGAGGGGAATCTTGTGGCAATTGAATCAATAAAAATGCCTCAACTCGGTGAGAGTGTAACAGAAGGTACGATTGAAAAGTGGCTTGTGAAGCCAGGTGATCATGTAGAAAAGTATGATTCACTTGCAGAAGTGAATACAGATAAAGTAACAGCTGAGGTGCCTTCATCTTTCACAGGGACGATAAAAGAAATCCTTGTACAAGAAGGTCAAACAGTCGCAGTTGGTGAAGTGGTATGTACGATGGAAACTGAAGGTGGAAGTAGTGAGCCTGCTGAAGCGGCACCTGCTAAGAGCGAACCGGCTAATGAAATGCCAGCCGAAGGTTCTGAGAAGCCTAAGAGTCCTGTAAAGAAAGAAAAAGGGGCAGCAGCTGGACGGTACTCTCCAGCAGTCCTTCGTCTATCTCAAGACCACGACATCAATCTATCAGATGTAGATGGCTCAGGTCGGGACGGACGTATTACTCGTAAAGATATCCAAGCGATTATAGATAGTGGTGTAAAACCACAACCGACATCAGCAGCAACTGAAGCTTCAACTCAAGCAGCTGTTCAGCAATCTGCACCAGTAGCGCCCATAGCAAGTGCTCCTGCACAAGGAACGACAAATGTACCTGTTGCACCTGGCGATATTGAAATTCCAGTTACAGGAGTTCGACGGGCTATTGCCAATAACATGTTGAAGTCGAAACACGAAGCACCGCATGCGTGGACGATGATTGAAGTTGACGTTACTGAAATGGTGAAATATCGCGATTCATTAAAAGTTGAATTCAAGCAAAAAGAAGGATTTAACATAACGTATTTCGCATTCTTCGTGAAGGCCGTTTCTCAAGCATTGAAAGAATTCCCAATGATGAATTCAATGTGGGCAGGCGATAAAATCGTTCAGAAGAAAGACATCAACATTTCAATTGCTGTAGCGACAGACGATGCATTGTATGTCCCTGTTATCCAGCAAGCAGACGAAAAAACAATTAAAGGCATTGGCCGTGAAATTACAGAACTTGCAGGAAAAGTTCGTTCCGGCAAGCTGAAGTCATCTGAAATGCAAGGCGGTACATTTACTGTCAATAACACTGGATCATTTGGTTCTGTTCAGTCAATGGGAATCATTAATCATCCACAAGCAGCAATTTTGCAAGTAGAGTCCATCGTGAAACGTCCTGTTGTTATGGACAACGGAATGATCGGTGTACGAGACATGGTTAACTTATGTCTATCATTGGATCACCGTGTATTAGACGGACTTGTTGCTGGACATTTCTTAGCTCGAGTGAAACAAATACTAGAAAATGTATCACCTGAAACAACATCCGTCTACTAAGCTAGACATCGCAACCCCCTCGGCCATAGAAAGAATGGACGTGGGGGTTGTCTTTTCAAAGAGGAATGTTTTAGGTACACTGGAGTTAACTAGTAATTTAAGGGAGGGATTCAAGTGAGTAATTCAGACATACATAAAATGATGGAACAACAATTTCAGCTTCCAAATCATGAAGAATGGGTAGAAGTAGCGGAACGTTCGTTGAAAGGAAAAACGCTAGATTCGTTAAAAACCGAGACCGCAGAAGGAATTACATTAAATCCACTGTATACAAATCAAAATCGTAAATCTGAAAATGTTCGACCTACAAAACGTAAATGGACGATTGCACAACCTTCATTTGGTAACACGGGATGTGACTGGCTAACATCAATGAAAGACAGTCTTGAAAAAGGGAATGAAGCAATTTATCTAGATGGACGCATGCCGATAGAGTGGGGTGATGCTTCTATTGAAGGACTTGCGGAACTAATGCTGCTTCATCCGATTACATTCATCCATATCACTTCAGATGACCGTGTGTTAACTGTTTTTGACCGAATTCAGCTTATAGATCGACATCAAGTTTCAGGATTGCTACTAGCAACAGAATATGAGTTATCCGCTGATTATCGAAACGTTAGGTCTGAAGGGATTGACCTGGAATCCATTCATATGAACGGTGCTGATAGCGTTACAGAATTAGCTTTTGCACTGACACGCGCTGCAGAACTTGCAACGAAATACACTTCCTTTGAAGAGTTTTCTGAAGAAGTCTTTTTCAGATTCCCTGCAGATACTCATTTCTTTATGGAAATCTCAAAATTTAGAGCGTTCCGTACATTGTGGGAGCTATTCTGTAGTGCATATGATTCCCAAGAACGGATTGCTGTCCCAATCCTTGGCGTGACTTCATTACGCTCTTTTTCAAAAATTGATCCGTATGTGAATTTACTTAGAGCTGGTAATAGTGCGTTTTCAGCGGTTCTTGGAGGTACTGACTGGCTAACGGTTTATCCGTATAACGAATTGATTGGAGAGACATCACAATCTCTTCGCTACGCTCGAAATGTACAACTAATTATACGAGAAGAATCTCATGCTGATAAAATCGCCGATCCTGCAGGCGGTTCATATTTCATTGAACAACTGACAGAGGAACTCGTTCGAAACGCATGGCAACGTTTCCTTGAATTAGTTGAGAGTGGCGGTACTCAAGCATTTTTACAATCAGATCAACTGCACGTGCTTGCAGAAGAACGGAAAAATAAGACAGCTACAGGAAAGACATCACTCATTGGAACAAGTGTCTATGCAGACGCATCAAGTCAATTTGTTGATGGAGATGCCGTTATAAACGGCAAGGGACGCCCAGCTTATCCATTTGAAGAACTTAGGAAACGAGCTGCAAACCAACCAATCGATATACGACTGCTTGTGTTTGGTAGTTTGAAATCCTATAAGCCACGTGCGGATTTCGCAGCTGGTTTTCTTGCGACTGCTGGCTTAAGTGCAACACATAGTCCAGCATTTGAAGATACACAATCAGCTATCGATTGGATGACTGTTGAAAAACCAGATTACGTAATTCTATGTGCTGACAAAGAAATGACGGAACAAGTCGCTGGTGAAGTTAGTTCAAAAAAGCCGATAGGTGTTTTGTTGGATGTAGCAGGTCAAGTAAGTGAAGAACTTACTGAGGATTGGAAAGCTCGGGGACTTGACGGGTTTGTTTATAATGGTCAAAATCGCATCCAAAAAATAACTCAAGTTCTCGATAGATGTAAAGGAGGTGCTACCGTATGAAAAAGCCAGATTTTAGCAAAGTGAATGTGAATCGTGATGCACAACTCGAAGAACCCTTTCGTAAAGACGGTGCAGAGACGTTCCTAACAAATGAAGGCATTGACGTAAAACCTCTTTATACAGCTCAAGACATTGATAAACTGAATCATCTTGGGGACTTTCCAGGGATTGCACCTAATACCAGAGGTCCTTATCCCACGATGTATGTCGCGCGTCCTTGGACGGTTCGACAATATGCAGGATTCTCTACTGCTGAAGAAAGTAATGCCTTTTACCGTCGGAACCTAGCGATGGGTCAAAAGGGATTGTCGGTCGCATTTGACTTGGCAACGCATCGAGGCTATGACTCCGACCATCCACGTGTAACAGGGGACGTTGGTAAAGCGGGAGTAGCAATTGACTCGGTTGAAGATATGAAGATTTTGTTCGACGGGATTCCACTTGATCAGATGTCTGTGTCGATGACGATGAACGGAGCGGTTCTCCCAATTATGGCGTTTTATATTGTGGCTGCCGAAGAACAAGGAGTTTCACCGGAACAGCTTGCTGGAACAATTCAAAATGACATTCTAAAAGAATACATGGTTCGGAATACGTACATTTTCCCTCCTGAAATGTCGATGCGTATCATCGCGGATATTTTTGACTATACGTCAAAGTATATGCCGAAATTCAACTCAATTTCTATATCTGGTTATCATATGCAAGAAGCGGGTGCGACAGCAGACATCGAATTGGCTTACACGCTCGCGGACGGACTGGAGTATGTGCGGACAGGACTGAAGGCCGGAATCGATATTGACTCATTTGCTCCAAGATTATCGTTTTTCTGGGCAATTGGCATGAATTATTTCATGGAAATAGCTAAAATGCGCGCTGCTCGGATTATTTGGGCGAAAATGATGAAAACGTTTGAACCCAAGAACTCGAAGTCACTAGCACTTAGAACGCATTCGCAAACGTCAGGATGGAGTTTGACAGAACAAGATCCATTTAACAATGTAACGCGCACATTAATTGAAGCAAATGCTGCTGCAATGGGGCATACACAGTCATTGCATACGAACGCGTTAGACGAAGCAATTGCATTACCGACAGATTTCTCTGCGAGAATTGCGAGAAATACGCAACTGTTCTTACAAGAAGAGACTATGATGACGAAAACCATTGATCCTTGGGGTGGTTCGTATTACGTCGAGTCGCTAACGAATGATCTTATTGAAAAAGCATGGGAATTGATTGAGGAGATTGAAGAATTAGGTGGAATGGCGAAAGCGATCGAAACCGGTCTTCCGAAAATGAAAATCGAAGAAGCAGCTGCTAAACGCCAAGCGAAAATCGATTCAAAAAGCGAAACGATTGTTGGCGTCAACAAGTATCGGTTAGATCAAGAAGAACCGATTGATATTTTAGATATAGATAATACGCTAGTTCGTCAAAAGCAAATCGACCGAATCCTTCGCATGAAAGAAGAGCGTGATGATGAGTCGGTCAAGCAAGCTCTTCTCGAAATTACCGAAAGCGCTAAACTTGGAACAGGCAATCTACTTAATCTTGCTGTAAACGCAGCTAGATTACGGGCAACAATAGGGGAAATCTCAGACGCGATTGAGGAAGTTTCTGGCAGACACAAAGCCATCATTCGATCAGTCAGCGGTGTTTATAGTCAAAACTTCTCAAACACGGAAGAAATCGATGAAGTGAAGTCTATGACCGACGAGTTTCTTGAAAATGAAGGTCGTCGTCCACGAATTTTAGTCGCAAAAATGGGGCAAGATGGACATGACCGAGGCGCAAAAGTAATCGCTTCGTCTTTCGCTGACCTTGGTTTTGACGTTGACATCGGCCCTCTATTCCAAACACCTGAAGAAACAGCGTTACAAGCCGTGGAAAATGATGTGCATGTCATTGGTGTAAGTTCTCTTGCAGCAGGTCATAAAACACTCGTTCCAGCACTACGGGCAGAACTCGCGACGATTGGAAGACCAGACATTCTAGTCATAGTCGGAGGTGTAATTCCTGCGCAAGATTATGAATTCCTTCGTGAGAATGGGGCGGCCGCAATATTTGGTCCAGGAACTGTAATCCCTGTCGCTGCACAAAAAGTAATTGAAGAGATTTATCGTCAACTTGGATACGAGGAAGTGATGGAGTGAACCAACGTGATGGAGAGGAGCAGAAAGAAACCGCTCTCAACGTTATGGAAGGTCTGCATTCGTCACATGATGGTATGAAGTCTGTGAAAAGAAGAAAATTCAAACGAAACAAAGCACCGATTGAAATTGGTGAGCTTGCAAAAGGAATTTCTGAAGGCTCTAGGTTGAGTCTCGCAAAAGGGATTACGCTCTTAGAAAGTTTGGCAATTCACGACAAGCCAGTCGGACAGGAACTGCTTCGAATGTTGCTTCCTTCTACGGGAAACAGCATACGTATCGGCGTTACAGGTGTGCCTGGCGCTGGAAAAAGCACATTTATCGAAGCGTTTGGGCTGATGCTGACGAAGGCTGGGCATAAAGTGGCTGTTCTTGCGGTTGACCCAAGTTCCTCTATAACTGGAGGGAGTATATTAGGGGACAAAACTAGAATGGAATTGCTGGCGCGTGATTCGCAGGCATTCATCCGTCCTTCCCCGACAGCGGGTACACTTGGCGGAGTCCATCGAAAAACACGCGAGACAATGCTGTTGTGTGAAGCGGCTGGATATGATGTTATCCTCGTAGAAACTGTAGGCGTGGGACAATCTGAAACGGCGGTCCGTGAGATGACAGATTTCTTTCTATTGCTTGCATTAACAGGTGCTGGAGATGAACTACAGGGCATGAAAAAAGGCATTATGGAATTAGCGGACGGTATTATTGTTCATAAGGCTGATGGTGATAACCTTCGACTCGCAAATAAGACGGTGCGGGAGTATCGTCAACTCGCTCACTTCTTGCAGCCTGCAACTCCAGGATGGACGACGCGTGCATTACCTGTTTCTTCCCTAAAGGAGACGGGCATGTTGGAGACGTGGGTAATGATAAAAGAATTTAAGTGCCTTATGGAGCAATCCAATTATTGGACAGATAGACGTCAAGCCCAAACACGGAGCTGGTTCTATTCGATGATCCATGATCACCTGATTGACTCGTTTTACGCAGAACCAGGCCGTAAACTGCAAGTTTCTAATTTTGAGCAGAAGTTATTGAATGGTCAAGTGACAGTTGCGGGTGCGGTGAAGGAATTATTTGAGCAGTCTCCAAAAAAATCTGATTAGTTCCGAAAGCTCGAGAACCTGAGGAATTGCCGAACAGTTTTCATCCAACTCGTAAACTGGTATAATAGATGTAGTACGCATCAAAGGGGGACAATTATATGTCAATGGATTTTAATTTCTATATGGACGATATAACTAGCCAGGCTCGTGGAGAAATGGAAGCGGGGGGCTATGAGCAATTGAAAACTGCGGATGACGTAGAGACTGCTATAAAACGTGAAGGTACAACTCTATTCATGGTCAACTCAGTTTGTGGATGTGCAGGCGGTATCGCAAGACCAGCAGCACTTCACGCAATTCATTATGATAAGCGTCCGGATCATTTAGTAACTGTATTTGCTGGACAAGACAAAGAAGCAACTGCACAAGCACGTATGCATTTCGGAGATTACCATTTACCCTCTTCTCCTTCGTTCGTCTTGATGAAAGATGGAGAATTCGTAGCAGAAGTTGGACGTCATGAAATCGAAGGCCACGATCCAATGTCTGTTGTGACAAACTTGCAAGATCAGTTTGAACAGTATTGCGAAGAACTATAAAAAACAGACCGGCATCAGTGTGACTGATGCCGGTCTGCATTTTCATGTCTTCTATTAGAATAGTGTGCTGAGACCGAATAATACGCTAGAAGCAACCATAGCTACGATCATAATAATGACAATTGTTTTTTGAACTTTTTTATTGCTCATGTGCAAAAACCCCTTAATTGGTTTGATACTTTTAGTTTAACAGAATCTGCAGAATTCTCAACTGGTGGCACATTAATTTACGAGCGGGTACAATAGAAGAGGGGGTGCTATCATGGAAAAAGTTGATCATATCGGAATAGCGGTAAAAAGTCTAGATCATTCATTAGATTATTATATACATACACTTGGTTTGAAACTATTAGGGATAGAAAAAGTACCGCAACAGCATGTTACTGTAGCTTTTCTAGATGCTGGCAATATAAAGCTTGAATTGCTTGAACCCATTGGTACTGAAGGAGCCGTTGCAAGTTTTATAGAAAAACGTGGCGAAGGGGTCCATCATATCGCATTTGGCGTGAGCAATATTCGAGAGCGGATGGAAGAATTAAAAACACACGGTGTACGATTGCTGCAAGATGAACCGAAAATAGGTGCTGGCGGAGCGGAAGTTGCGTTCATGCATCCAAAATCGTCGTTTGGTGTTCTTTATGAATTGTGTGCCAAACGCTCATTGGGGGATGAGTAAGTTGGATATATACGAGAAGATTAATGAATTATATGATAAGAAACGTGAAATTGAGTTAGGTGGCGGCGATGATCGAATTGCTCGCCAACATGAAAAAGGAAAACTGACAGCGCGTGAACGAATCGACTTGTTAGTCGATGAAGGTACGTTTGTCGAGTTAAGCCCATTTGTCGTCCATAGAACGCGGGATTTCGGAATGGATAAGATGGAAGGTCCTGGCGATGGTGTCGTTACAGGATATGGTAAGGTTAACGGCCGGCCAATCTACTTGTTTTCACAAGACTTTACGGTATTTGGTGGTGCACTTGGTGAAATGCACGCCATGAAGATCGCAAATGTGATGGATCTTGCGGCTAAAAATGGTGCTCCATTCATCGGGTTGAATGACTCAGGTGGTGCGAGAATTCAAGAAGGTGTTGTTTCCCTAGATGGCTACGGAGAGATCTTCTATCGCAATTCGATTTACTCAGGCGTTATACCCCAAATATCTGTGATATTAGGCCCGTGTGCTGGTGGAGCTGTCTATTCACCTGCAATTACGGATTTCGTATTTATGACGGATGTGACGAGCCAAATGTTCATCACAGGACCTAAAGTGATTGAAACCGTGACAGGCGAAAAGATTTCATCTGAAGACTTAGGAGGCTCTAAAGTGCATAACGCAATTAGCGGAAATGCGCACTTCCGAGGACCAGATGAGCAGTCAGTACTTAAAGAGGTACGTCGATTACTTACCTATCTGCCACAAAATAATGAAGAAAAAACTCCGATGCAATGCGTATCTAGCGACGATGATTATCGTCCGGATTTAGCTGATGTTGTTCCGTATGAAACAATTCGTCCTTATGATGTGCGAAAAGTCATCGAGCAGATTGCAGATACAGACTCATTTATGGAAGTGCAAAAAGAATTTGCACGGAATGCGGTAGTAGGATTTGCGAGAATTAAAGGAGAAGCAGTTGGTTTTGTCTGTAATCAGCCGAAAGTAATGGCAGGCGGATTGGATATCGATTCTTCCGATAAAATCTCAAGATTCATCCGCACATGTGACTCTTTTAACATCCCACTAATAACGTTTGAAGATGTTACTGGCTTTTTCCCTGGAGTAAAGCAAGAACACGGAGGCATTATTCGTCATGGAGCAAAAATTCTCTACTCCTACTCAGAAGCAACAGTGCCTAAAATTACGGTAATTCTTCGTAAAGCTTTTGGTGGAGCATATGTAGCGCTCAATTCTAAAGCGATTGGTGCAGATTTAGTGTTCGCATGGCCAAATGCGGAAATAGCAGTGATGGGCGCTGAAGGCGCTGCAAATATTATATTTGCTAGAGATATTGCGGCTAGTGAAGATCCTGAAGCGATGAGAGCGGCTAAAATTGCTGAATATCGAGAGAAATTCTCGAATCCATATACAGCTGCGGCGACAGGAATGGTCGATGATGTCATTGATCCGCGGGAAACACGTATTAAATTAGTACAAGCACTCGATATGATGCGAAATAAAAAAGAACAACGACCTAAAAAAAAGCATGGCAATATGCCACTATAAGAGGAGAGAAATTCTATGAACTACGAACGCATGCTAGATGAATTTTTTGAATTGGTGAAGATTGACTCTGAAACGTTACATGAAGAACAAATTGTTGGTGTTTTGAAAGAGAAAATGGAACAAATGGGCTTCGAGGTTGTAGAAGATGATTCAAAAGAACGGACGGGACACGGTGCTGGGAACTTAATCGCTACAATGAAAGGATCAGTACCAGAAGCAGACCCGATTTACTTCACAAGCCACATGGACACAGTGACTCCAGGTGTTGGTATTGAACCTGTCTTAAAAGAAGATGGCTACATTTACTCTGCAGGGGATACGATTCTAGGATCTGACGACAAAGCAGGTCTTGCCGCGTTGTTTGAGATGATGCGAACGTTAAAAGAAAGTGGAGAAGCGCACGGTGATTTACAATTCATTATTACTGCTGGAGAAGAGAGCGGTCTTGTCGGTGCTCGTGAAATCGATCGTACACTGATGAACGCAAAATATGGCTATGCCGTTGACAGTGACGGTAAAGTAGGTGGAATTGTGACTGCAGCCCCTTATAATGCGAAGTTAAAGACCGTTATTCATGGTCGCACTGCACACGCAGGCGTTGAACCTGAAAAAGGGATTTCAGCAATCACAATTGCAGCAAAATCTGTTGCCGCTATGAAACTTGGTCGAATCGACTCAGAGACAACTGCTAATATCGGCATGTTTACCGGTGGACAAGCAACGAATATTGTTTGTGATGAAGTGAATATCGTATCTGAAGCCCGTTCGATTAATTATGAAAAATTACAGGCGCAGACAGAGCATATGGTTCAAGCATTTGCTGAGACTGCTGAAAAAATGGGCGGTTCTGCAACAACTGACGTTCAGCTAATGTCACCAGGATTCCAATTTAATGAGAATGATGAAGTTGTGCAAGTCGCTTCTGAAGCGATTCGTGCCATCGGTCGTAACCCTGAATTGAAAATGAGTGGCGGCGGTAGTGATGGTAACATCTTTAATGGACATGGCTTCCCGACTGTAACTTTATCTGTTGGTTATGAAGAAATTCATACTAAAAATGAGCGTATGCCTGTTGAAGAGTTAAACAAACTTGCAGATCTTCTCCTTGAAATCGTACGCACCGTTACAAAGCGTGGAAAGAAGGCTTAATGATATGGGGAGTTTGAAAGCAATTGTTGTCCGTTGTGGCAATGAAGAATATGCAATTCCAGTAGAACAGACGGTTTCTATTGAAGAATTGGAGAAAGTAAATCCGATACCTCATTTAGCTGAATACCTTCTTGGCTTAATGAAGATACGTGGAGAACTTGTTCCTATTTTAGATTTCCAGCAAATCTTATATGGTAACTCAGCAAAAGATGATCCGATTGCAAAAGTGGTTGTTGTCCAAACTGAAGGTGTCTTCTTCGGATTGCTTGTCCTTGAAGCGAAAGAGATTCTGGATATTGATGAAGACAGTTTGACAACCAAAGGATTAATGGCCTATTCAAAAACTCCTTATTTCTCATCTGTCGCGAATTTGGAAAATCGGATTATTACTATAATTGATCCGACAATTCTTTCCGAGACACTTGCAGGAATGGAAGACATTACGGATTACGTTGGTCAGCAAGTTTCTGAAAAGGCGTAACTGTTTAAACCGGGGAGCTCGCTGCCCGGTTTTTTCTTGAAAGTAGGAGGGAAGTAAATGGATCGCAAAGGGCACATCTACCGCCGGGTAATTCTCCACTTGGATATGAACTGTTTCTTTGCATCTGTTGAACAAGCTCATAATCCGGAATTGAAAGGCCTCGCCCTCGCTGTCGCTGGGAATCCTAAAGCGCGACGTGGCATTCTTGTCACATGCTCCTATGAAGCACGTGCTTTCGGTGTATATACAACCATGACCGTAGGGGAAGCAAAGCGACTATGTCCAGAACTTGTATTGGTGCCACCTGATATGGAAAAGTATCGTCAAGCATCAAAAGCTGTATTTGATATTTTGCGAACGTATACCGATTTAGTCGAACCAGTATCCATCGATGAAGCCTATATTGACATTACGGATATAGGTGGATTGCAAGACGCGATGGGGATTGCGAAAAATATGCAAGAACGGATATTAGGTGAACTCGATTTACCTTGTTCGATAGGTATCGCACCGAATAAATTTTTAGCCAAAGCAGCTTCAGACATGAAAAAACCTATGGGAATAACAATTCTGAGGAAACGCGAAGTTTCAACTGTATTGTGGCCGCTACCCGTAATTGAAATGCATGGAATTGGAAAAAGTAGCGCTGAAAAACTTGCTCAAGCTGGTATTAAAACAATTGAGGATCTTGCTAGTGCAGATGATTTAAAGATGAAACTGACATTAGGTAAACGAGGACTGTTATTAAAGCAACGTGCTAATGGAAATGACGATCGATTAGTAGATCCTGAGGCATCTGCAGAACGAAAGAGTGTTGGAAGTTCAACTACATTAGCTGTCGATGAGACTGAATTGGAACCATGTTTAGCGGTATTTGACAAGCTTGCTGAAAAAGTCGCAGGTCGTTTAGAAACCCAGCAACTCGCGGGTACTGTGATTTCAATTCAAATGCGAACATCGGCATGGCGCAACCAGTCAAGAAGTAAGACGGTGTTAAATCCATTATATAAGCAGCAGGAAATATACAATGAAGCATCACAATTATTTCGTCTCCATTGGGACGAAGAACCGATTAGACTATTGGGAATAACAATATCGAATGTAATCCCTTTTGAAGAATTACACGAACAGTTGTCGTTTGATAATTACGAGCGGCATGCAAAAGAGGTGTCCATGGAAAAGCTCGTTTCTACTATGAACGAACGATTTGGTCCAGGGACAATTCATAAAGGCAAACAATAGAAGGGAGGTATAGGCAATGGAACTTCAATTTTTAGGTACAGGAGCAGGAATGCCTTCTAAGTTGCGCAATACAACTTCAATCGTTTTAAATTTATCTTCAGAAGAACGAGGCTATTGGATGTTTGACTGCGGGGAAGCGACCCAACATCAAATGCTTCACACTACGTTGAAACCCCGGAAAGTAACCAAAATGTTTATTACTCATCTCCATGGAGATCACTTGTTTGGGATTCCTGGATTTATCGGATCTCGTTCCTTTTTAGGGGGGGATAGCCCTCTAGATATCTATGGTCCTGTAGGCATTGAAGAATGGATTCAGACGACGTTACGACTGACAAAAACGCATTTAACATATCCACTCAGAATCCACGAGATTATTGAAGAAGGTGTGGTATTTGAGGATGATGAGTTCGTTATTACAGCAAGAGAATTGGCACATGTAATTCCTTGTTTTGGTTTTCGAATCGTTCAAAAACCGTTAGCAGGCAAATTGCTGATCGATAAAGCAATTGCTGCTGGGGTTCCAAAAGGTCCGATGTTACAGCAATTGAAAAGTGGAAACGATGTGAGATTGGAAGATGGAACTGTTGTATCCAGTGAATCTGTCATCGGTGAACCAAAGCCTGGATTTGTCGTCACAATTTTAGGTGATACGAGTGTATGTGAAGCGTCGATAGAGCTTTCACAAGGTGCAGATATTGTTGTACACGAAGCGACGTTTAACGAAGAAACAGGACAGTTAGCGAAAGATTTTGGGCATTCAACGATACAACAAGCTGCGGAAGTTGTGAGAGTGGCGGGTGCAAAAGCGCTTGTTGCAACACATATCAGTTCACGCTTTCTGCCGAGTGACATCGATGCATTTCAGAAAGAAGGCCAAGAAATCTTCCCGAATGTCTTTGTAGCAAATGACTTTGCCCAATATTCATTGGAGCACGGGCAAGTCGTGGAAAGCGTATTTAAAAAATAATTGATTAACAAAGAAACCACAACTACATTTATATAGTTTAATTGTTAGATGAATGGTAAAAAGTTAAATAAAAGTCCAATTCAATCCAAATTTGAACATCAATTTGCACCGCATTTAGCGGTGTTTTTTCATATTCAAAAAGGCATTTTTGGATATCTCTGGTATAATGATGTTGAGATAATATAAAGATTCTTCGTGTTCTGCGATCCCGCCAAACGAAACGATTGCTTTGCGCCACAGATGGCACGCTTTCCGAGGGGTGTGGCTTGGGCCTCCTTGGTTGCGAAAACATGCATCCTACGGGGTCTTAAGACGAACACATATCCCTTCGGAGTCGGCCATCTTTCGCTCCAAGTAATAGAGCATATGTATGGAATAGTTTATTCAACATTTGGGCCATTTTAAGGACTCATTACTTTTCATAAGAGTATAGGTTGACATAAGGAATAAATATACGAAGCTTTATTTTTAAAAATCGTATTTCCTTGAGTAGGAGGTGCTGGAAGAATGTTTTTAGGTAGTTTTATTGCTTGTCTATTTGTCAGTGTTATTTGCTTTTCATTCAGCTATTTAATTTGGAGGAAAAAGGAATTCTCATTAATATCTGGATACAACGAAAAAACGTATAGTGGCGATAGAGAAAAGTTAGCTAAGGGAATTGGGCTATTGTCACTCGGAACCGGTATCTTAACGTTTTTTCTGCCGTTCGGATTGGAGTTTATCGGTTCTATTACAGGCATGTTATACGGAATCATTGTTGTCGTTAGTACAGGAATTTGTTTTGTGTATATAAAATCTAATAATAAATAAAAATGTACAATATCTCACCAAATTAAATGTGGGAAATTGAACTTACACTAAATGGGGCATTTTTGGTCAGCGACTGCCCTTCTATTGAGCCAAATAATTAAGGGGGAAAAGAAATGTCGCAATCTATAATTTTTGATATGGATGGAACACTTTTTCAAACAGATACAATATTAGAAATATCACTTGATGATACTTTTGAACATTTACGATCAATGGATATATGGAATGGAGCGACGCCAATTCAGCAATATCGTGAAATTATGGGGGTTCCTTTACCACGAGTTTGGGAAACTCTATTGCCTGATCACTCTACTAAAGAAAGAGAATATACGGATACGTATTTTCTTGAAAAATTACTTGGAAATATAAGAAATGGGAATGGTTCTTTGTATCCTAATACAAAGGAAGTTTTAAGTTATTTACATAAGAATAATTTTTCAATCTACATAGCAAGTAATGGTTTAACCGTATACTTAGAAGCAATAGTGAGTCATTATAACTTGGACAATTGGATTACAGAGACATTTAGTATCCAACAAATTGATTCATTAAATAAATCAGACCTGGTTATGAGTATTGTGAAAAAGTATGGAATTACCAATGCTGCACTGGTAGGTGATCGCTTATCAGATATAAATGCAGCTAAGGATAATGGGTTAATTTCAATAGGATGTAATTTTGATTTTGCGAAAGAAGATGAACTTTCTCAGGCTCATATGGTAATAGATGATTTAATTGAGCTAAAAACAATGTTACCTAAATTGATTATCTAACTATTCTGTTCTTCAATGGACCGGGGCGTTAACTAAACACCTGTTGCGCGCCAAACGGGCCATTTAAAGAAAGTTAAGTATACGAAGGAGAATCAATTCTTTTAGTTTCGAATCAGTTGATCTTGAATCATGGAATTTGTAGGGGGTAAGCAGAATGAAAATAACTAGCCTGTCTTTAGCAGTCATTGTATTAGTTCTAGGTGTTTACGGGTTAGTCACTGACAATTATGTTGCAATGCCTTATTTGGAGTTATTTGCTGGCTTATTGTTTTTAGTTTTAGGACTCATCCAGTTTCATGAAAATCGCAAAGTCATTGGTATCTTCTTGCTGGTTGTCTCTGGTTTTTCACTTTTCGTAAGTATCGTAGGCTTAATGTGAATATTCTGAACACCATAATGGGAGGGAATTATTTAACAAGGATTTGAACCCTTGTGAGCAACCAGGTCAACATTGCAAAAAAATGGGCTAAGGAATTGGATAGTGAAATACAACCTTTTCTCAGGAAGCATTTTGAAGGAAACACTGAGGTCTACATTATCTTCGAAGACAAGGTTGGAAAAAGGTTGGGTATTGTTCCAAACGATCCTAAAAGTTATAAAGATTTCGATGTTGCTGCAACTATTCATTTGACAATTCCCGGGAAAGAAAATGCTGACGATAAGAAACTTTTTAACGAATTTGTATCATTTCTAAAAAATGAGGATAAATTGCAACATGGTTCGGTGATCGTAGCCTATATTGCTGAAAATGGCGTGATTTTAGAGGACGGTGAATGGAGAAAAGAGTTTTAGAAGAGATACTTTTTCTTCAATCCGGGTGCGATTCCAGAACAGGACTTGCCCCGGATCTACATAATGGCCATTTTGCAGAATAAAGGGGTGTTCTTATTGCGGAAATGTCAAAATTGTAATATGCCTTTCAGCTGGAGTGAAATTTACAAAGCCTTTTTGGGTTGGGTATATAAACCAGTTAAATGTGTTAATTGTGGTGCGGAACATGAAATAACTATTTTAGGCAGGTTGATTTTTGTGTCGCTTACTGCTTTGCCAATGCTTCTTTTTGTTATTTTCTTTTCACCTTTTAATAACCTTTTTGCTACGCTGGGTGTTGGACTCGCCATACTTAGTATTGGCTCTTTGTTCGTACCATATTTTGTGGAATTCAAAGTTGTTTGAACCATTTTTATTTACTAATGAAGTCTAGTTTCTTAAGATTTCTTCTTCCCGTAATCGGGTGCAATTATGGCATAAGGGTTGCCCTTCAATCGGGCCAATTAATAAAAGATGATGAAAGGGAGGTAGTTCATGTTCCTGTTAAAACGTTTTTCATTTTGGCTACCCTTATTGGCTTTGATACATTATATAAATGAATTGATTTATAACCCGATCAAAGACATAGTTTTTGCTATTGATCCATTACTGAATTTTTTACTTACAACACTTAACAATAGTGGATTTTTGTATGACTACGAAAATCACAAAATCTTGTTTCCAGGTTTCTTATTTCATTTTTGTTTGTGGTTAATATACGGAGTTGTTATTGATTACTTCATCCATGTGTTGTTCAAGGAAAGTCCAGAAACGGACTAAAAATGATTGTTTAGCCTTCCTCAATAGGGGGCATTTTTAGTAGATGGACTGTGCCTGGAACGGGCCAAGATTGTTAAACAAAGTAAAATTATTAAACTAGATAGTAGGCGATTTACGGTGGAGAAGTTTTTAGTAAAAACAGGTATATATTCATTTGTTATTTCATTTTTATTGCTATTTATACTCATTCCAAGAGAAGAAAGCACAACGGATTTAAATGGCATGAGTTCATTCACGGAAACATCTTATACAGACTTTTTCTTTAATCTCGCACGGTACTCTGTAATAATTTCTATCATTTCAGTTGTAGTTGTGTATTTTGTTAAGTTTAAAATTAAAAAGTGAAAGCTATGTCATGACCAAGTAACAGGGGGGAGTGATATCATTAAGCGCTTAATTGTTATTTTACTGATGTCAGGTTTATTGCTTTTATCTGCTTGCAGCAAAGATAATATAAACTATTTCCCTTCGAAAGAAGCGACTTTGGATGAGTTTATTCAAGGTGAAGGAATTAAAGGAACTATTGACTTGATCACAACAACGAACGATGAGGAATTGTTAGTAATTCAACAAGGTCAGAACAATTATTTTGTAGGCGAACTGTTGGAAGATAAAAAGGGCTTCGCTGCTAACAGAATATCAGCCAATGTTGTCATGAAGTTAGGTGGAAGTTGGGAATTGAAAACAATTGCCAATCATAAATACACAATCTACTTTGAGAAAGAGCAAGAAAATCAGAATTTCTTCCCTTTATCCAATGGAGATTATTATATTTCAATTGTGGTAGGGCATCAGGTAAAAAAGGAAGACCCGATTTTTACAAATTCAATAAAACATATTAAAATAATAAAAGACTAATTGGATGATCGTTGAAGGTTTTTCAATGACCTATATTCCGTAATTGTGGGCATAAACAGAAGAACGCTGCACTCCACTAGGCCAAATTGAAAAAGATCCATTGTCACAAAAGCAATTATAATAATTTGAAGTTCGATAATAAATTTATGAGAGTAGGAATTAAATAATCTATGAAGCAAATGCTGAGGTAAGGAAAAAGTTAGTACCTATGTTTGAAAATATTGAGAGCACTATTGTTCTTTCATATCTTCAAGGTCATATGGGAACTGCTTGGGTGGATGACCTGAAGAATCCAATAGTTGCCCAGATATCTGTAGGGATTTTTGTGTTTTATGCTGGCGATTCAAGTACAAAAGAAGCTGAGGAATTGCTATATAATCTCCCGGAATTCACCCTAGCAATTGTTGATTCTGATGATTGGAAAGATCGGATAGAAACAGTTCATAATGGTGCGATTGAGAAATTCCAACGATACAGTTTTGAAAAGAACCCGGAGCACTTAAATAGGTTACATATACTGAAGCTAATGTCTTCATTGCCAGAGGGCTATGAAATTAGGAAGGTTGATAACAATATAGCAATTGCACCTTCTTTTAATCGGTTATCTGAAGACTTTGTAAGTCAGTTTGAATTCATTGATGATTTTATTAAAAGAGGTGTGGGCTATGCCATACTACACTACGGTGAAGTTGTTGCTGCAGCGACATCTTTTAGTGTGTATGACGGTAGTATTGAGATTGAAATTGCTACACATCCCGGATATAGAAGAAAAGGCTTGGCAACTATTGTGGGCTCTGCCTTAATCTTAGATTGCCTGGACAATGGGAAGTACCCAAATTGGGATGGAGCAAATTCTGAATCTGTTGAATTAGCCAAAAAGATTGGTTACGAGTTTAAAGAATCCTACGATACCTATTTCATTAACCATATAAAATAATTTTTATTTTAGGAAATATACCTTGAGTAATTTGTTATTTTGTTTGACAAGTACGAGCATAATTGCTTTCCTAATGTTCCATCATCGGGGGCGATTATTTCATAAGAACTACGTTTCAATTTGTCCAGTTATATAAATAGTATTAGCTCATCCTTTTCGTTATCTTAAGTAATTGATAACCTAGATAACAATAATAATGAAAGGTGGATCACTATGTATATTCCAAAATATTTTAAAGTCAAAAATGTCGATGAAATTTTTGGTTTTGTTCAAAAAAACTCATTTGGCACGATTGTCACAACAAAACAGGGGAAACCGATTGCCACTCATTTGCCATTGCAGTTAATTAAAGAAAAAGATACTTACTTTATAACAGGGCATATGGCTTATGGAAACTCTCAATGGAGAACATTTGAAACCTGTGAAGATGTGTTGGTTATGTTCCAAGGACCACACGCATATATCTCGTCTTCCTGGTATGATGAGGAAAATGTCCCGACATGGAACTACCAAGCTGTACATTTATATGGTATGGCCAGCATTTTAGACGAAGAAGAAATAAAACAAGACTTGACAATGTTGCTGCAAAAATACGAAAAACATCGTGATAATCCAGCTTTATGGGATAAGCTTTCTCCTCTACTATTAGAAAAAGAACTAAAAGGTATTGTTGGATTTAAGATTCAAGTACAAGAAGTTCAAGCAGCCTATAAATTAAGTCAAAATCGCAATGAACAGGACTACCGCAACATTATCGATAAGTTGAGTGAAGAGGATGATTTTAACTCTCTTCAAATCGCAGAAGTGATGAAAAAAAGAGAGCCATCTAGTTAACTGTTTCAACATAAACGAGAAGGTTAATGACTACTTAAAAAACAGGGGTGTTAGTTATACAAGACATTTACTTACAGTTTTTTGCAATAGGGGTCTAATTACTGAAGAAGAACTGTGCCTGAAACGTGCCAAATGACAATTTACTGGTATAGTAAATGAAATTGGAGAGTGAAATATGGAAACGGAAAAACGAATGGAGTTAGCTAAGGTGATTGTTGGAGAAGTAAGACCAGTATTACGAGGTAGTGAATCAAAAACTTTATTAGATTATGGGAGTGGTGCTGGTTTAATTAGTTTAGAACTATCTGACTTAGTAGATTCTATATTGCTGGTGGATTCTTCAAAACAAGTGTTAGAGGTTGCAACAGATAAAATTATCGAAAAAGGAATTACCAACTCTAAAGTGCTTTATTCAGATTTTACTCAAGATACTCCTGAACTTAAGGCGGACATAGTGTTACTGTCTCTAGTCCTTCTTCATATTCCAGATACTAAAATAATTTTGCAAAAGTTGTTTAGCATTTTAAATGATAAGGGCAAGCTAATTATTATTGATTTTGACAAAAACGATAAAGTAAATCATCCGAAAATCCATAATGGATTTTTGCATAATGAATTAAAAAATATACTATCTGAAGTTGGATTTAAGTCTACTAAAATTAAGACCTTCTATTATGGGAAGCAGATTTTTGCGAATCAAGATGCATCAATGTTTATATCTAATAGTATAAAGTGATTTTTTAAACAAACGGGACCGATTGCGTTATAAGATTTTGCGTCTATTCCGCAATAGTGCCATTTGAATAGGGACGGAGGTAGAGAATGGGGATCCTCAATAGCAAATGGGTTGAGAAAATATTTTTGACCGCTAGTGGGCTTTTATTGATTTGGCTCATTTTAGGTTTTGTATTTGTCGGTGGATTTATTTTCCTGTTATTCATTATTGAGATCCAAGAGATGGAAGTATGGACAGTGATTAAAGAACGTTCTGCTTTCTTATCATTTTTTATAATCATGATTTCCCTGAGTGTTTTTTTACTCGTAGCCACTTGGAAAAGTCGTTCTAATACACCTAAAGCTTTAGCCATAATCATAACTTCAATGTGCATGATTTTAATTGTGACATCTTTGTTCGCAATGAAATTTATTATTTCTGTTAGCTATAACTCTTAAATTTAAACTGTTTAGCAATTGGGCGCAATTCTTTAACACGGAATTGTACCTTTTTTCTAGATTTAAGCCACGTTGGTTAACATTGCTTGGTAAGATAAGTGAATATTTCTGTTAAAGTGAATGGAGATTGTAGAGAAAAACAATTGTGTTTCTATAACGATAGGGGAATTAAACCAGATGAAGAAATGGATAATCATTTTATTTGCCTTTATTGCGATGGTGGTATAATTTACTTGGTCTAAAGAAAGTTAAGAAAAACCCATTATTTTGTCCGTTCAATTTGACGAAATAACTAAAACATCAGCAGTTTCATATATAGTAAATCAAGAGGATGATACGTATCTAAAGGAAATTGGGACGAGAAAACTAATTCTACACAAGTATTGGCAGCACAAAATGGCTATGAATTGCGAGAAGAAATAGTGAATTAACAGATGGCGAGCGTGTTTATTTTCTATCCCAAGAGGTGCGCACATTACCTTTTCAAATTTCATTTGAGGACTATCTCCCGATTGAAACAATACTTGTTCTCATCACTGATGTCACAAAGAATGAGGATACACTCCGCTATACGTATACATCTCCGAAAGATGTCACGATTGATTCAATTGGTCATTATGATAGTGTAGAAATGATTTCCTTCAAGCAAGATAGTAAAGAAGCGGTTTTCCCCCTTACACTTCTCCAAGGCGATACAGTAGACACTTTTATACATGAGCCATACAACCTTAGCTCAAACGATAGCATGTTACTTGAAATTATGAGGATAGAGAATCAATCATTTTCGAAGAATATCCTATTGACTGAACCCATTCCAGAGGGATACTTAAAGCAAATCGTGAAGGAATCGAATGCCCATAATGATTGAAGATGTTAGATGTAATTTACTAATGCCTTCTTCTAACAGCAGCGTTCACTAAATAACCAAAGCAGCTTTAAATCTTTTTTATTGGAGAGCAATTATAAAATTAGGGGCTGTAATTCAATCGGACCAAATCGTTCATTAATAACTTCCAGTACGCAAAAGACCACTAATTCAAATTTGAATTAGTGGTCTTTTACGTGCTTTATTTTGTTTCTTCTTCACTCAACTGTAAGGGTTACATTTATAAGATGTTGTGGCTTCATTGCGTTAGATGAGTTAAATGTGAAAATGTGTTTTAAAATGTCCAGCCTCTAGCATATTGCTTAGGAGCCTCGATTTCAGTATGAAGGTCTTTCGCTGCTTGATACGGCCAATAAGCATCGCGTAACAGCTCTCTGCCGATTAAGATTAGATCAGCACGATTATTTCGCAGGATTTCTTCTGCTTGCAAACCTGAAGTGATTAAACCGACTGCGCCTGTTGCTATATCTGCACCTGTTCGAATTGTTTCCGAATAAGGCACCTGGTATCCAGGGAAGGGACTTATTTTAGCAGGGACGACTGCGCCAGAACTTACATCTACTAAGTCTACACCTTGTTCTTTCATCCACTTTGCCATTTCGATGTAGAGTTCCGGTGTCATGCCGCCATCAGTATAGTCCTCTGCTGAGATCCTAACAAATAAGGGTCCGTCCCACGTTGCTCTAACAGCGTCGATAATTTCACGCAAGAAGCGATAACGATTTTCTGAACTTCCACCATATTCATCTGTTCGATGATTAGAAAGGGGCGATAGAAATTCGTTAATCAGATAGCCGTGTGCTCCGTGTAACTCTAGAAGATCGAATCCAGCCTGAGCTGCACGGTTTGCCGCGAGGGCAAAGGCTTTAACGGTTTCTTGGATTGCATCTGTGCTCATTGCGACAGGTGTTTTATATTGATCACTGAATGCAACCGCACTTGGTGCCTGGATATCGCCATCTACAGTGGACTTTCTACCTGCGTGTGCGAGTTGAATGCCTGCTGCTGCGCCATGTTGTTTAATGAGCCTTGTAAGTTCAGTCAAACCTTCAATATGGCTGTCATCCCAAATACCAAGATCTTGTGCGCTAATTCGACCTTGAGGTTGGACTGCGGTTGCTTCCAAAATGATTAATCCGGATTGACCTACAGCTCTTGAGCCATAGTGTACTCTGTGCCAATCTTCGACATGTCCATCTTCGTTATGAGAAGAATACATACACATCGGTGCCATTGCAATTCTATTTTTCAACGTTAAGTTTCTAATCGTGTACGGTTCAAATAATTTAGCCAATTCAAATCCACTCCTTTAAGAGAATGACTATACTATATCAAAAAAAGGTTTCAAAACCTTCTTTAAGAACTTGAGGCATTATTAACAATCGGTAATCCAAGTTCACGAGAACGTTTTTCAGCCTGCTCGATACATTTAAATACCGCTTCGTTAAACCCACCCATCTCAAGTGCCTGTAGTCCTGCTTCTGTCGTTCCACCAGGACTAGTTACGTGCTCTCTTAAAAGAGCAGGTTCGTCCTTTGTGCTACGTAGCATGCACGCAGCGCCTTCAATGGTTTGAATAATGAGTTCACGCGCAGTAGATTGTTCAATTCCAGCACGAATGGCAGCAACTTCGAGTGCTTCAGCTAAGTAATATATATAAGCGGGTCCGCTTCCTGACAACGCTGTAACAGCGTGTAAGTTATCCTCATCTACTTCTTCTACGATTCCGATAGAGCGTAGTAGGCGAAGAATGTCTTGTTTTTCGTTGTTGCCAATCAAAGAATTCCAGGCAACGCCAGTCGCGGACTTGCCAATAGCTGCTGAGGTATTAGGCATAGAACGAGCAACTGCGTGTTTGCCTAGACCCGATTCTATTGTTGAGATAGAAACGCCTGCTAGTACAGAAAGGATTACGCATGACTTACTTATGAAAGGACGTATCTGTTTCATCGCAGTATGCACATCTTTAGGCTTCGTAGCTAAAACGATGAGATCTGCCGAGTGAAGCTCACTTTTGTCAGCACTTACAAGTGAAATGCCATATTCAACTTGCAAAAATTGTAGACGTTCTTCATCTGCACGATTCATAACGAAAACGTTTGTTGGATGAATAGTGCCTTGTTTACAAATTCCTGCAATCACAGCTTCTGCCATCGAGCCTGCACCGACGAATACTATTGTTTTCATGGAAATCCCTCTTTCTCTAACGCAGTATATCTAAACAGTGTATGTGATTATCACAATAAGTCAACTGACGATTCAGTCAACGATAGATGACGAACGTATAAAAAGAATGTACAATGGAATGAATAGTGATTCAATAATGGAGGCGAAATTATGATACAACAATTAACGATACCAACACCATACGCTGTGGGAGATGTGAATGCATTTCTTGTAAAGGGAGATGCACTAAGCATTTTTGATGCTGGACCAAGAACTCCAGAAGCACTCGAAGCTATCAAAGTAGGACTCCAGCAATTCGGTTACAAATTGGAAGACGTCGAACAAGTCATTTTAACCCATCACCATCCAGACCATTCAGGGTGGGCAGATGGATTCCCGAATGCTAAGCTTTATGGTCACTCATACAACAATCTATGGCTAACAAGAGATCCTGCCTTCATTGCCTTTCATGACCAATTCTATATGGAGCGATTTAAAGAGCAAGGTGTCCCTGAAAAAGCACTAAGTATCGTAGGCAAGATGAAGCGTGCGGCTGACCTAATGGCAGAACGGCCACTAGATGTTTTCTTGAAAGAGGGTGATGACTTACCCGGTCATCCAGGTTGGACAGCTCTTGAAACGTTAGGTCATGCTCAAAGTCATTTATCTTTTTGGAACCCTGCTGACAATGAACTGATCGGAGGAGATTTATTACTTTCTAAAGTATCTTCCAATCCGCTAGTAGAACCACCAGAAAGTCCAGGGTTGCCAAGACCGAAGACCTTGTTACAATATAATGCGTCTTTGAAACGTTTGTTAGAGCTGCCTGTGGAGACAGTTTATAGTGGTCACGGTGTGCCTGTGAAAAACGTTCATGAACTGATTAAACAGCGTTTGCAGAAACAGCACGAGCGGTCGATGAAAGTGTATGACATGTTAAAAGTAGGTCCGCAATCTGTGTTTGAACTAACGGTCCAACTCTTTCCCACAGCTTATAAGAGAGAACTCGGGCTCACACTCTCAGAAACTCTCGGACAAATGGATTACTTATTGGATTTAGGACGAGTGGTGAGAAAAACCGATGAACAAGGGATCCACCGGTATGAACAAGCGTAAAGTAATTCTTATAACAGGTGCGACAAGTGGAGTAGGGTACCAAACTGCGATAAGACTACTCTCAGAAGGTCACCGTGTTCAAGTGACTGGACGGTCAGTGGAAGCTCTTGCTGAATTAGAAAAACTAGGTGCCGAGCCTATGGCAATAGACCTTACGAGTGCTGGTGCTGCAGATTGCTTAGTAGAAAAGATAACGATGCCTGATATAATTATTTTTTCAGCGGGTGTTGCCTCGTTTGAGCTTGCTCATGAGACAGATGATGAACAATTGGATCAGATGTTTTCAGTGAATGTAATGGCACCGATTCAACTAACACAACGATTCCTTCCGTTTTGGATGAAACGTAAAAGTGGACACTTCCTTTATATTGGATCGCAAGCTGGGAAGGTAGCTACCCCTAAGGCCGCAGTCTACGCTTCAACAAAACATGCGCTTATTGGTTATACAGATGCGTTGCGAATGGAAGTGTCGAGCTATGGGATTGAGGTGTCTGTCATTCATCCAGGTCCAATAGACACAGCTTTTCTAGACAAAGCGGATTCTAGCGGAACGTATAGAGAGTCTGTTGGAAAGCATCTACTAACAGTGGAACAAGTGACTGCAGCTGTGATAACGCTTGTCCATTCGCCGAAACGCCAAGTAGACTTGCCTAGAGTAATGGGGATTACAAGCAAACTTCATTCTCTAGCTCCAAGTTTGGTGGAACGCATTGGGAGAAAGTACTTCATGAAAAAAATGAATGATTGAAAGTAGTTATGTATGAATGACAATGAAGAAGAGGCGCCCATAAAATCAGGCGCCTCTTCATTCGCGGAAAATTAGTTTAAATTCGTTGCATGTAGCTGACGTGTCTTACGAAAGCCTACTGCATTGCAAGTGTTCCACTTCATTGTGCGGTGGTTCTGTAAATCAAAGCGAACTTCTTGTTCATGATGCACTTGCACAAAAAACTTACTTCTTACTGGTCTTACAAACACGCGTAACTCATAACTCAACTTACGGTGATGCTAACGTCAGTACAGCAAATCTTCCGCCAAGGCTGTGCATTTCTCCCAGTATGCGCTAGTTAGTAAACGCCGTCCTGGATTTCGCCTTGTAATAATCTATACCCCTCAAAACATAGATTAAACCTTTTTTAAAAATTCTTTTTTGCTTTTCGTAAAAGTATTAATTAGAAATAAATAATTGTATGATAAAATGAGAGTAAATTACCCGTTCAGGAAAGGTGTTCCTTTATGAAACAGCTAGCCGTAGAAAATATTGTAAATCAATTTTCATTTGAAATACTATCTGGAAGCGGTCATTTAAACAGACCCTTAAAAAAAACAAAGGTCCGTCGACCGGGATTGGAATTTATGGATACGTTTGACTTCATTGCAAAAGGACATATCCAAATTCTTGGGAAAAACGAAGTGAATTATTTACATACGCTAACGGACGAAGAATGCAAGCAACGTATTTCAAACCTTGTGGAATATGATCCACCTTGTATTTTAATTACGTCCAACCAAGAACAACCTTTTGGACTCCATACATTTTGTACGGAGAATGGAATCCCAGTGTTGCGAACGCCAGATACAATGGGGGTTGCAAGTTCAAAACTTGATGCTTTTGTAATTAGTTCAATGGCAGAAGAAATTGCAATACATGGCGTTCTCGTAAACGTTTCAGGTATTGGAGTGTTACTTAGAGGTAAGTCGGGTGTAGGAAAGAGCGAAACCGCTCATACATTAATCGGAAGAGGTCATCGACTTGTTGCAGACGATATCGTCGTGCTACGAAAGCTAAGTCCGCAGACGTTGCTCGGCACTCACAATCAGACCAATCGTGAATTTCTAGCGTTGAGAAGTATTGGACTCATGAATGTTGTGCGCTTATATGGCCGTGCAGCATTTCAAGAAGAGACCAGAATCGCTCTCGATATCGAATTGACCGAGTGGAAAGACAACTCGCTAAACAATCAACTAGAATTGGATGAAAAATTTTCTGAGTATATGGGCGTACCTGTTCCATACATTCAAATTCAACTGCAACCTGGTCGAGATGTTGCTGGACTTATTGAAGCAGCTTCCAATAATTGGTATCTACAACAACAAGGATATAGCGCACTGGATGAATTCATGGAGCGTTTAGAGCCAGAATTCAAACAGGAATAGTGTACTGTATAGGAAATCCTTCTCTGGGAATGCTACAGTTACAGTATTTTTTAAGGAGGACTTCAAGTGACAGAAAAGAAAGAACCACACGAAACGCTAACTGACAAAAACAACAACTTATCATCGGCACAAGAAGTTGAGTACGCAAGTGATTTTAAAAAGGCGGATAACGCAACTAAAGATGCGGATAAACGAACAACCAAGTAAACAAAAAGTCCGGGAGCCATTTTGGCATCCGGGCTTTTTGTTTACTCGATTTCTTTCAATAACTCTAAAACTTCGTTCGATCTTATGAACATGCCCACTTTTCCATAGGCATCAAGCTCAGTGGTCGCAAAGACGACACCAATAACTTTATCATCCTGAAAGACAGGACTTCCGCTATTCCCACGATAGATAGGTGCATCTAAAAGGATAATTGGCTCCGTTCTACCCGCCCAATTCGTTTCTCCGATAAGTTTTCCTTCATTTGCAATTCCGAAAAAGTTTAATGGATTCCCGATAAATCGAACAGTACTATTTGTTGTATATGTAGGAGATTTAGCTAAAGATAAGACAGGTATATCCGGAGGACTATTTATTTGTAAAATCGCCAGATCATTGACAGAGTCATGGGCAACAATAGTTGCTGGAAATCGACCTTCTTCTTCAAATGAAACGGTGATTTGCGAATTGTTTTGGACGACATGGTTATTGGTTACAATTAACCCGTCACGGGAAACTGCAAAACCTGTACCTTTCCCATCCTCTGTCAGGACGACAACTACAGATTTTTTCCATGTGGTGATATCCTCACGCTTAGAGAGTTTAGCAGAAGTTTTTAAGAATTCGATGGCGGGTAATGAGTAGATATCAAATATGAATGCGATAGGTTGGAATAATAAGATCAACGCCATAATTAACACAATCCACCGGGGTACCTTGCGTTTACGCGGTTTTGGATTATTCCGAAGTGCAGCTTCTTCTGCAAGTGCATCTCGTTGGGCTTGTAATACAAGTTGCCTGAAATCCTCGTCTTCTTGTTCCTCAGGTGTTAACTCTAGTTGCAAATCAATTTCACTATCATTTTTTTCATCGGAAGAGTTTGCTGTATCTATTTCTGGCTCTTCTTTGAAGTGATTATCTGAACCGGGATTATTAGAATCCATATTTTCACTCATAGTTACACACCTTCCATTGACATTGACATTGACTTAATCGTTAGAACCCAAAGTGTATCATAGAATGAAATTCATCTTCCTGAAAACCATTCTATCAACCTATTCAGATTATTGATATACTTACATTAACCGATTTGGTAACAATTAAAGGAGGTATGTGTTAAGTTGGATAACAGTGCATTACAAAAGACGGGACAGTCACAACTGCCAATTATCGTAACTGAGGAAGTCCATTCACTTAAACTAAAGGTGAAAGATTTAGAAGAAGAAGTATCAGAGCTTAAAAAAGACTTGCATGCCATCGACTTGCTACAGAAAAAGCCGCTCATAGCTTCCGATACTGTTGCAATAGGTGGATTTTGGATAGTTGCGGCACTAGTAGTTATCGGTATTTTCTTTATTTAAGGGGGAATTGTTATGATGAAAAGCCCAGGATTAGCAGCAGTGCTCAGCTTCTTTTGGACAGGAGTTGGACAGATTTATAATGGACAGATTTTAAAAGGTCTGATTCTGATTGTAGTACAAATTGTTAACGCGTTACTATTTTTCGTACTGATCGGTTTCATCACCTATCCAATTGTATGGATATGGGGAATTTACGATGCTTATAAAACTGCAGAAAAACATAATTCAAGAAATATAACGTACTAAAAGAAGACATCCACTCAACTAGCGAGGGGATGTCTTCTTTGTTATCTCCGTTTTGCTTTTATCAAGTTCAACTCCGTAGTCAATGCTTTCATGAGAGAGAAAATCATGAGTAATATGACGAAAGAGAACGGAAGGGCAGCAATAATAATCGTGTTCTGCAAGGCGGTTAATCCGTTTACAGAAAGTAAAATCAATGCGATTGCAGATTGAAGTATACCCCAGACCAGTTTAATACTATTTGGTGGTGTTAACGATCCATAACTAGATTGCATTCCTAGCACAAATGTTGCAGAATCTGCAGATGTAATAAAGAAGGAAGCAATTAAAATAATAGCAACAATCGAAATGAATACACCCCAAGGCAATGTATGGAACAGCTCGAAAACTACTAATTCAGTAGCTTTATCTGCAAGATTAGCTCCAGCTTTCTGTGCTTCAATTGCTGTCGTTCCAAATGCAGTGAACCAAAATGTACAAAGAATTGTTGGTGCAATCATTACTCCGATCATGAATTCGCGGATTGTACGACCTTTCGAAACGCGGGCGATGAACATACTAACGAACGGTGCCCAAGAAATCCACCAAGCCCAGTAAAAGATTGTCCAATTATCGAGCCATACGCGATCGTCTGCATTCAACGGTGAAGTAGAGAAACTCATTTTAACGAAGTTTGCGATATATCCACCTAGTGAATCTGAATACATGTTAAAGATGAGTAGCGTAGGCCCAAGAATAACTACTAATATCAGTAGTGCGACTGCTAAAATCAAGTTGAGATTCGACAAATACTGGATCCCTTTACTGAGACCACTCCATGCGGAGATGATAAAGAGAACGGTAACGACTAAAATAATAATGAATTGAGATTGTGTTCCAATCGAAACTCCGAATAAGTAATTCAACCCTGCGTTAATTTGAACAGCGCCAAAGCCGAGAGTAGTTGCAACTCCGAAAGCGGTTGCAAATACAGCGAGCACATCAACTAGAACACCCCAAGGGCCGTTCATTTTGTTACCGAAAATCGGCTTTAATGTTGAGGAAATTAAACCAGGTTCACCTTTACGGAACTGGAAGAATGCTAGAGAAAGAGCAACAAATCCATACATTGCCCAAACGTGGATTCCCCAGTGGAAGAACGATTGACGTAAACCTTCCTTATATGCTGCAGGTGTATTCAATTCTCCTGTAGAGGACATGACTGCGTAGTGCGAAAGTGGTTCTGCAGCACCATAGAATACAAGTCCGATTCCCATCCCTGCTGAAAATAGCATTGCGATCCATGACACTGTGGAAAACTCGGGTTTATCTGTATCTTTACCAAGACGGATCTTACCGAATGGGCTGAAAATGAGGAACAGACAAATAATGACGAGGACAGATAACAGCATAAGATAATACCAACCAAAGGTTGCTGCGACCCAACTTTGGATTTTACCAGTTTGTTCGGCAAAGCTTTCCGGCGCGAGCACACCGTAACCAACTGCCAAGACGATCAGTGAGATCGTAATGTAAAAAACGTTTGAAATTTTTCTCATGACTCCCCCTAAGGTGTTTGTAGTGTTTAACGGTTATTACTATAGCAATAAAGAAATTAAAAAGCAAAAAAACTAAAAAAAGAGAGAATGTCTTGGCATTCTCTCTTTTTCGTATGCGAAAAGATAGTCGTAGAACAGATTATAATTTAATAGTTACGTCAGTCGATCCTGCTCGTGGATGTGTTCAGGTTGCCGACGTAAGTAATACTTTCCTTTTGTAAAGATTGCGAGGACAACTGTTAAGATTGCAGCAAGTAGCGCAGCGAAAAATGCTGCTGTGGACTCGAGAAAAATCCCCATATAACCAAGTGCTGCCAATGTTCCGAGTAAGCTCGCTGCTAGTAGTGAAGCAACCCCAACTGGATTCCATTTATACAAGTATTCTTGTCGGGCAACGTAGTAATTAGGTCCGATTTTTAACAATTTTTTCACAACTAAAGCATCCGTAACGAGTATAGCTGCCCACGACAGAAGGAAAACACCTTGAAACGTCATCATTGTGTCCAAGTGATCTACTATATTTCCGAGCATGAGCAAAATGGCACTAATACCTGAAACAACTACCCAAAAACGTCTACCGGGAGTGAACCGGAACATGTTTTCAAAAAAGTTTGATAGAGACAACGAGCTACTATAAATATTTGTAACATTTATACGGATTTGCGTTAGCATTGTGAATAGGGCTCCGCCAATACCTAAAAGTAGTACAATGTATACACCCGGATCTGGTTCCATAAAACGCACACCGAACCAAATACCTAGACCGCCCATTACTCCGAAACAAAAGATTTGTGGGATGAATCCAATCATAACAGATCCTATTTTAATGTCTTTTGGCTTAAGGAATCGAGCATAGTCCGAAGCGAGCAGGGCAGTGAGTCCCATGATACCATTATGCATGCCGATACACATGAGTAATGCTGTACCGCCAATTGTTACGCCTTCAGGCATATAAGAAAATACCGATCCTGCATAGACTGCAGGTTTATAAAACGATATGACAATCGCAGCGATTAAAAATACCATAAAAACAGGCATTGACCATTTTTGTAATTTATCAAGCTGTTCAATTCCGAACCAATTCAAGGGGATGACGATTGATCCGAATACGATGATGAAAATCCACTTTGGGAGGGTAGGGAAAAAGTGGTGAACTGCAGATACTAAGATGAGTCCTTCAAATGCACAATACATTATGAAGTTTGAAGCGTAAATAAGCGACGTTAGCGAAGAACCGACATATCCGAAACCTCCACCTCTAGATAAGAGATTGACATTCATTCCTGATTTTGCGGATAAATATGCAATCACCGTGCCTAATACACCGGCCACAACAATTGCATACACAGATGAAATCATTGCGTTTATTGCTCCATAAGATAGAGCCATAACACTTCCCATTTGGAAATAAAAGATTGCGGTTGCAATACCAAACGTAATATTAGTAATACTTAACCAGCTTTTATTCCGTTCTTCTCTAGGAACTCGATCAAGGGAATAATCGCTTTCTACATCTTCATTTAAATCCGTGAATTCGTTCATAGTCTTTTTTTCTGATTTCATTTAATTCCTCCTATACGATAAATACATCTCCTTCTGTTCAGTCAATTATTTTTCGCAATTACTGATTCTAGACTAGCATAACAAAAAAACAAGGAAATTATCAAGGATCGACAACAGATCTGTGTGTATTCTACACGCAGCATGGAAAATGAAGGCATCCACAGTTAGTCTATTCAGTGTATTTCGACTAAAGGGTATTCCATAAAAAACGGGGAATACTGAAACTGATTAGTATATTTCACGATTCTTAAGTGTTAAACTAGTAGTGATAAAAAGGAGTGGACGTTATGGGTAAATTAGATGGTAAAGTAGCAGTAATCACCGGCGGTGCGGGTGGTATTGGTAGCGGAATGGCAAAAGCTTACGTTAAAGAAGGTGCGAAAGTTGCAATCGTCGACTTGAACGCTGAGACAGGGGAAGCGATGGTGAAAGAACTTCAGGAATTCCAACCTGAATGTATGTTCATTCAAGCGGATCTTACAGATCGCGACAAGTTAAAAGATATTATTGCAACAGTCGTTGAAAAGTATGGCAGACTCGACATTCTTATCAACAATGCACATGCTTCACGTCAAGTATTGCTAGCAGATGCTACTCAAGCAGATATGGATTTCTCTTTCAACACAGGATTCTATCCAACATTCTACTTGATGCAAGCGGCATATCCTCACTTGAAAGAATCTGAAGGAACTATCATCAACTTCTCTTCAGGTGCTGGTATTAATGGAGACGTTATGCAAGGTACGTATGCAGCTGCAAAAGAAGCAATCCGTGCGATTACTCGTGTAGCAGCAAATGAATGGGGTCAGTTCGGCATCAACGTAAACTTGATTTCCCCAATTGCCAATTCACCTGGTATCCAACAATGGAAAAAAGATCAGCCTGAAGCATATGATAAAATGCTCAACAACATCCCAATGCGTCGCTTAGGCGAATTGGAAGGCGACATCGGTCGCGTTGCGGTCTTCCTTGGTAGCGAAGACGCTTCTTACATCACTGGTCAAACAATCATGGTTGACGGTGGCGCAACTAAATTACGTTAATGACAAAAAACACGATCCTCTGATTTAGAGGATCGTGTTTTTTTATTTACGTAACAATAGATAGATGAAATACGGAGCGCCAATCAGTGAAACAACAAGTCCAGCAGGGATGATTCCTACACTCGAAACGTTCCTACCGATTGTGTCTGCAAGTAGCAACAGCCATCCGCCCAGTATAATCGCTATGGGTAAATAGAGCTGACTTCGTGGCCCAATCAACGATTTTGCGATGTGTGGTGCCATCAATCCGACGAATGCGATACCGCCTGTAACAGAAACTGCCGATGCTGCTAGGGCAACCGCTGTCAATAACAGTATGATTCGTTCTCGTTCAACAGAAACTCCGATTCCGATTGCCACGGATTCACTGAGACCTAAAACATTCAACCGGTTTGCTTTATATAACGCAAATGGCACAAGAATCAGAAGCCAGGGCAATAAGGCTAAAACGAATGGCCAATCTGATCCCCAAATATTCCCCGCTAACCATTTCGCTATGAAATCCACTTTGTCCTGGTCAGCTGAAGAGGTGAGGACAATCATCCCTCCACTAAGTGCTAAAGAGAATCCTACGCCTGTTAACACCAAACGAATCGGCTGCATGCCCGTCTTCTTATCGTAAGCAAAAAGATAGATTAGGACAGCAGTCAGAAATGCACCTATGAATCCAACAATCGGCAGCATATAAACAAACGCGCCTGCCTCTACAGGTACGAATAGAAAGAAAACTGCGATAGATAGGCCGGCCCCTGCATTGATGCCGATAATTCCTGGATCCGCTAAATCATTACGTGTAATACCTTGTAGTATTGAACCAGACAGAGCCAGTGCTGCACCTGCTAAGAACGTAATGAAAATACGGGGAAGACGGATTGAAAACAACACAAACTCTTCTTTAAATGTTCCGTTGCCGAACAAGGCAGGGAAGATCCTTTCTGGACCGATAGAAGCTGGGCCAAAAGTTATCGCTGCAATAGCAGTCAATAGGGTTAGTAAACCAAATACAAGTAACAAAACACGTTGCTTCTTGAGAATTTCTGAACGGATCATGAGAACGCCCTACCTCCTTTATGGACGATAATTAGGAAGAAAGGTAGTCCCATTACGGCAACAAGAGCAGCGACAGGTGTCTCGTAAGGTGCATTCATTGTACGTCCTAATGTATCTGCCAGTAACATGAAGGCACCTCCTATGACAGCTGACATCGGTAGAATGAAACGATAATCTGTTCCGACTACAGCCCGAACGATATGAGGAATCATCAAACCGACAAACGCCAGATTACCAACAAGAGCGACAGATGAGCCTGCAAGAATAATGATAAGGACGAACAAAATAACTTTGATCCTGAACGTATTTTGCCCTAGTCCGACTGCAACTTCTTCGCTAAGACTAAGTAAAGTCAATTGTTTGGACAAAACTAGCGCAATCACAATTCCAATCAGAATGACAGGCGTCATGATCTGAAGTTGTGCCCACGTAGTTCCTATCACTCCACCAGCTGTCCACATGGAAATATCTTTAGAGACTTTGAAATAGATGCCAACTCCTTCGGCTATAGCAAAGAAGAAGGTGGATACGGCTGCACCTGCAAGTACAAGGCGCATAGGGGAGAAGCCCCCACGTTTCGCTGCGGCAATGCCGAATACGAGCAAAGCTCCAATTGCTGCCCCAACGAAGCAGGCAGCCATGATTCCGAAATAACTAATAGAAGGAACTAATGCAAACGCGATGGCGAGTGCTGCATTGGAACCAGCAGTCAAGCCGAGTAAGCCGGGATCGGCTAATGGATTCCGCGTCATCCCTTGCATGATGGCACCTGAAACAGCTAATGCAGACCCGACTAGTAACGCAGCAAGTTCTCGTGGAAAGCGGATTTCCCGTAATATCAAACTGTTTTTACTTGTATCACCGATAATTGCATGCCACAAATCAGGAACTGATATATTTGCTGCACCCAGTATCATTGCCAGAAATAGTGAAGCGACTAAACCGATGCAAGCAATAGAGAATTTAATTGAAAATGGCATTTTTCGCAATTTCATTAGACAGGACTCCTTTCGCAAAAGAAAAGGATTCTTTCAAGGTGAAAGAATCCTTCTTGAATATCGATTACTTTAAAAAGTTTTCTTTGAAAAACTCAAGCTGGTACTCAAGTGTTAAAGGATCATTAAAGTAGAACTCACTTGCTTCAGCTTCAAATACATGACCTTCTTTAACAGCTGGTGTATTTTTATAAGTTTCAGTCTCCATAAAGGAATTATCGGCATCGCTATTGCGGCTTAAAATAACATAGTCTCCCATATAGTCAGGAAGAACTTCAGTAGAAAGTGCGAAATAGCCATCTTTTAATGCATCTGCTTTCACTTTTTCTGGCATTGGAAGTTTCATCTCCTGATAGAGGATTTCTGTTCCGCGTGCCCAGTTATCACCGTAGACATAAAGTTGTTTGTCGAAGTTCTCGATAACGGAAACCGTTTTATCCTCACCGATTTTGGCTTTGATTTCTTCGCCAGCTTCTTTTGCGCGCGCTTGGAAATCAGTGACCCACTCTTGAGCTTCGTCACCTTTGTTTAATAACTTACCGATTTCAACTTGTTGCGTCAGATAATCCACTTTTCCGTATGTGAATGTGACAACAGGTGCGATTTCTTTTAATCGGTCGATATTATTCATAGTCGATAACCCGATGATCAAATCTGGTTCCAATTCGATGATTTTTTCCAAATCTTCGTCAGTCACTTCTTCAGCATCTTTCAGTTTTGCATCAAATCTAGGGTTCGTTTTCGACCAAGAGTCAACCCCAACGATAGGAACGTCCAGTGCCATAACATGACCCGCATAAGTCGATAGGACAACTACGCGTTTTAGATCTGCAGGAACTTCAATTGGCCCATCTTCGGATTCGTATGTGATTGTGCCTGATTCCTTAGTAGGTTCTTCTTTTTCAGGCGCTTTAGAGGATTCATCAGTTTTCGATGAGCAAGCTCCGAGTACCAGAACGAGTGCAAGTGTTAAAAATAGAAGTGCTTTTTTCATGTTAGTGATCTCCTTTTAGTAAATCGTATGTAATACACATCGGTTTTCCGCTTCTCGGATCGATACCAATCTCCGCGTCAATTCTAAAAACTTCTCGAAGAATGGTGGATTCAATGACTTCTTCCGATGAACCTGCTTTAATAACTTTCCCGTCTTTCATCGCAATCAAATAATCAGCGAAACGAGCTGCTTGATTCAAATCATGCAATACCATAATGATTGTTCGTTCTTGTTCAACATTCAGTTTCTGAAGTAGCTCAAGTACTTCAAGCTGATGGGCCATGTCCAAATAGGTCGTCGGCTCATCCAGGAAAATGATTTCCGTTTCTTGCGCGAGTGCCATTGCGATCCACACACGCTGACGTTGTCCTCCAGAAAGGGCATCGACTTGACGGTCGCGGAATGATTCGGTGTTCGTAACGGAAAGTGCCCAGCTAATGACATCGAAATCAGTTGCAGTTAAACGACCAAGTCCAGTCTGATAGGGGAAACGACCATAAGAAACGAGTTCTGCAACCGTCAGGCCACTCGCGGCTTCTTGCGTTTGTGGAAGAATTGCCATTTTCTTAGCGAGCGCTTTCGTCTTATGCTCAGCGATGTCACCCCCGTCCAATAGAACTTTCCCTGAATTTCTGGGAATCAGACGAGTCATTCCTTTTAAGAAAGTGGATTTCCCACAACCGTTCGCCCCGATGATCGCGGTTATCTTCTTATCCGGGATTGTAACAGATAGATCATCCACGATGATTTGTTCACCGTAAGCAATCTGTAATTTCTCAGTTGCCAAGCGTACCATTTGGAGCACTCCAATCTTTTTACACATAAATCATTGATAATGATTCTCATTATCGGTATAATGCTACTATAAAGAGTGATTACAAAGATGTCAAATATAAATTTAGGGGGATGAAGTATGTCTCAAGCAACACTTGTAGATGTCACAATTATTGGTGGAGGACCTGCGGGCCTGTATTCTGCTTTTTATAGTGGATTACGGGGGATGTCTGTTAAAATCATTGAATTCCAACCGGAGCTTGGTGGAAAACTTCACGTCTATCAAGAGAAAATGATTTGGGACATTGGTGGAGTTACACCAGCACCTGCCGCTGAAATGATTAACAAGTTGGTCGAACAAGGCACGACTTTCAACCCTGAAGTAATCCTGAATGAAAAAGTGATTGGAATCGAGAAAAATCTTCAAGAGAACTTTGTTATTACCACAGCTTCAGGAGCCAAACATTATAGTAAAACCGTGATCCTTGCTGTTGGCGGAGGGATTTTAAAACCGCAGAAGGTGGAAATCGAAGGAGCAGAGCGCTTTGAAGTGACAAATCTTCATTATACGGTAAAGTCGTTGCAGCATTTTGTAGGGAAGCGTGTCCTGATTTCAGGCGGTGGGAATGCTGCGATCGACTGGGCGAACGAGCTCGAACCCATTGCAAAACAAGTGATTCTTACGTATAGGAAATGTGATCTTAACGGTCATGAAGCGCAAGTTCAGCAACTTCTTCAGAGTAAAGTGGTGTGTCACTTCAACACGAGAATCGATAAACTCATTGCGTCAGATGATCATCATTCCATTGAAAAGGTGGAGTTGAAACACTGTCTGGAGGAGTCTGGATTGACACTTGAAATTGATGATGTAGTCATCAATCACGGTTATGAAGTAGATACTTCTTTAATAGGAGGAAGTGAAGCTAATCTTGATCTTACAAAGGATCATCGAATTGCCGGGACAGCGATGAGCGGCACTTCAGTTCCAGGAATCTTTGCAGCTGGAGATGTGTTATTCCACGAGAGCAAAGTGAACTTAATTGCAGGCGCTTTCCAAGATGCTGCGAATGCTGTAAACAGCGCGAAAATGTACTTGGATCCACAAGCGTCGCAAGGAGGTATGGTTAGCTCACACAATGAAATTTTCAAGGACAGAAACAAAAAACTTGTTCAGGAACTTATTGGCTAATACAGCATTCTAGAAAACAAAAAGAAGCAGAGATTTTTCTCTGCTTCTTTTTGTCGTTCTCAGCCTAAATAGTGTGCGATGAAAGAGAGGATCAGGATATGGAAAACCTGATCAGCCATAATTACAAGCCAGGCGGGTTGTCCGTCTTTCACGCCCATGACCATTCTTGCCCACCATAGTACAAAGTGTCTGCGATCCAAAATGACATGACTAAGAAAAATAATACTAATTGCCCAGAAAGGAATTGTTCCTGCGCCTATTAAAAGTGCAACACTTAAAACCGATGTATAAACAAAACAATGCAATAAGAGAGGTTCCCACTTCATTGTTTTTCCAGTTGCCATCCAACTTGTTTGAAGTAAATAATCTCCGACCAGATGACCTACTATCAAATATGAGAACAATGTCACGAAATAACCTCCGATTACCAATCCTTTTGTGAAATATAATGACTTTAGTTATGTTATTCTAGTAGTTTCATGCTACTATTATTGCAAAGAGATCGTAAAGTGACAACTGTTTTTTAGAAAGGATCCCCAAAAATGAAAAATTTGCTCGGACAAACGCCCCTGGATTCCAAGGATTTTCCACAATCGGATCAACTATTATCTACAATTTTTGAATATATGGGAAAAATGTCTACTGAAACTGATATTTCTAAAATGCTTCTTCTATTAGCGGACTTGGGAACAAAGCTTGTCCAGGCTGACCGATGCACCGTCTGGCTTCGTGAAACAGCGACACAAACCGTATGGACTGTTGCTGGTCATGGAGTGGAGCGGATTTCAATATCAGAGACAAGTGGCATTGTAGGTGAAAGTTTACAATCCGGAATACTAATCAGTGTAGAAGATGCTTATTTAGACGAGCGTTTTAATATAGAAGTCGACCGAGAAACGGGGTATCGAACGCGTTCAATGCTCTGTATTCCTTTTACAAACCAGGAAGGGAAGATAATTGGTGCATTTCAAGCTATCAATAAGATAGGAGACTCCCAATTTACAAGAAAAGATGAAACTCTGTTAACGTTTGCTTCAACTTATGCAGGGAAATCTCTCGACGCCTTCATTTTGCAAAACGAACTACTGGAAACTCAAAAAGAGATTATTGAGACGATGGGGGAAATCGGTGAAAGCCGTTCACAAGAAACTGGAAATCACGTGAGGCGGGTCGCGAAATACTCTTATAAACTAGCACTTCTCGCTGGTATACCTGAGTCACGTGCATTACTCCTAAGATACGCTTCTCCTATGCACGATATTGGAAAAGTCGCAACGCCTGATTCCATTCTGTTGAAGCCAGGGAAGTTAACGACAGAGGAATTTGAACATATGAAATTACACACAGTAGTCGGATACAATATCTTCCGAAACTCTGAGCGTGAATTGTTAAAAACAGCCGCCATCATTGCTTACCAACATCATGAAAGATGGGATGGGCAAGGGTATCCGAGAGGTATAAAAGAGGAACAGATTCATATATTTGGAAGGATTACTGCAGTGGCGGATGTGTTTGACGCTCTTGGGAGTGACCGTGTTTATAAAAATGCATGGCCACTGGAAAAAATCGTTTCATACTTAGAAGAACAACGTGGAAAACAGTTCGATCCAACACTTATCGACTTGTTTTTAAACCATTTAGATGAATTTGTCACAATTCGTGATAGCTATACTGATAGGGCGTGATAAGTGATGTCAAAGATAATTACATTTGAAGAAAGTCGCACATTCAACTTATCTCGTGAGTTAGTCTGGGCACTAGTTTCTGATACAAATAGATTGAACCGGTACATTGGCTTATTTTCAGTCGACTTTTCTCCTTTTACATCCAGAACACAACAGCTGATTCGTAAAGCTAAAGGCAAAGCCTACGGATTGGTGGAAGTTGAATGGGACGAACATGTTTTTGAATGGGTGCGTGAATCGTTCTACTCTGTTGAACGCGTCTATACCAAAGGTCCGGTCAAACGTGTCGAGTGGAAAGTAGCGCTTTCATCAAAGGGTGGACGCGAAACAACGGTTACACTTACTGGGGTGTTCGAGTATCACTCACTTTTAGGGCAAATCTCATTGAAAAAAGGCATCATTCCTCAGTTGCAGAAAACATTCTCGTACATTGAAGAAGCCTCTAAAACACAAGAACACATTCCTACAATACGAGAACTGAAGGAAATTAAAGTGAATGAACAGCTCATCTTGGATGCGGAGCACCATTTGAACGAATTATCATTGGAGCCCGAATTAGTAAGTGGACTGATTGAAACCATTCGGACAGAATCGGACGAGGCTGTGTCTTCCATTCAACCGTATCGCTGGGCACATGAGCATGGATTTACGAAACAGCAAGCCGTTCGACTTTTCTTATTTGCAAGTGAGGCAGGGGTATTGGATTATGAATGGAGCTTGATGTGCCCGAATTGTCGTGTTGCAAAAGATCATGCAGCCGTTTTAAAAGATGTAAAAAAGACCGTCCACTGTGACTTATGTGGCGTGGACTTTGAACTTGATTTTGATAACTACGTTGAAATGACCTTTCAAGTCAACGGATCACTTCGAAAAACGAATAAACAACTCTTCTGCATAAATGGCCCTACGAATTCTCCTCACACCATTGGACAATTTAGAATACCGCCACAAACGACGACGCACATACCATGGACTGTTACTCCGAGAGATATGCAGATAAGAGTGCTGAAACATAATTTCAAGATACCATTTACTCATGTTTCCGATGTGGAATCGGCTCAAATACATATTCACCCAACGGGTATTGTTGAACAAGTGCTCTCGCAAAGTCCTGACATTGCTATTGTGAATACAAGTGATGAAGAATTCATTGTGGCAATGGAAGAAACCAAGTGGGATGAATATGCACTGACTGCCAGAGAAGTCACGTCGCTTCAGCTTTTCAGAGATTTATTACCCGCAGAAGTACTTGCACCAGGTATGCAAATCGGTGTGGGCAAACTGACGATTCTTTTTACGGATTTGAAAGATTCCACCCAACTGTATGAACGGGTAGGGGATGCAAGCGCCTACAGTGATGTGCAAAAACATTTTACGACACTAGGTGCAATCATCCGTACTTATGAAGGAACGATCGTAAAAACAATTGGAGATTCAGTTATGGCGGCATTTTCCTCGAATGTACATGCACTTAACGCTGCGCTAGAAATTCAACTATCTGTTGCGGAACTAAATGGAACTCTTAATAATCCAGTCACCATTAAAATAGGATTGCATGAAGGTCCTGTAATAGCGGTAAATGCAAACGGAGTGCTGGACTATTTCGGGAGAACCGTGAATATGGCTGCACGTGTCCAACAACAGAGCACAGGTGGCGATATTGTATTGAAGAAGAAATTACTGGATGAAATGAAGATTGATTATGATATCGGAAAGATAGCCCGTTTTACAACGCAACTCCATGGTGTAGGTACTTCTGTCGAGCTTGTCCGAATAACTCCAATCCTTTATTAGATGAAAAAAAGAGCCCTAGTGGAGCTCTTTTTTTCGTTTCTACGTGTAAATGGTAGAGTAAAGGGGAAAAAAATAAGGAGAATAGTTAACGAATGGAGGAGGACGACCATGAAAAAGAATCCAATGCTACTGATGTTAGTTTTGACAGCTAGCTTGACTGCATGTGCACCGTCACCATCTGAAGGAGGGAATAAATCTACACATCAACAATCGGAAACTAGAAATCATGATGGTAGTGTGGAAGAAGAGAGTAAGGGAAGTGAACAAGAATCTGAACAAGAACAGTCGACAGATGGATCTCAATCATCCGATTCGAGCGACTCCACTGAGGATGCTGTCGACCAAGGGCAAAAGCAGATAGCAATCGAAACACTGAACAGCTTAGTTGAAGAGGGTAGGAAAGGGAAAGTTTATCGACTAACTGATCAGTTTTATGTAGGGAAAACTACACAAACGGATGTTTATAATGCAATTGGTAAACCTGAAAGGCAGGACACATTCGATCGATATAACGGTTCAATGGGCCAAGCTTCTTATGATCTAAGGTATAACGAAAAAGGTGTTTTAGTGGAAGCGAGATATTTAGGTACGAATGTCGAAAGACAAACCAATTTAGGCGGAATTACATCAGAGGATTTAGTGAAACAGATAGGTGAACCGGACGAAAAACATACTCTTAAAGAAACGAGTCAAATCAGCTATATTTATAAAATCGATGGCTATCAGTTACAGTTCATATTGAATGAAAAAGACACAGCTGATCACGTAAACTTATTACTTGATAAATGAAAAAACCATGCGGGACATACGCATGGTTTTGGGAATTCGGATTAAGACTTTAGACGATTGATAATCTCTCTGACGTAAAACATCGTGCGATCAGCTGCTTCTTCAGCTGAGGAAGTAATGCGATTGTTGAGGAAACTCATGAGCATCCCTTGCCAAATCAGAATCGTAACTTCGTTTAATGATTCAATCTTATCCTCATCCAGACAACCTTGGTCAACCGCTCTTCTTAAGATGGGATTCCCCCGTTTTACAACGTTTTGTTCAAGTAAACTCATTCGGATCTCTTCAGGAACATCGACAATGTCCGTTGGGTAAAATTCATAATACTTATCCAATAGATGATCTGGGTTCTCGCCTAGGTCTCGGATGAAAACAGAGTGAAAGATATCCGGTTGCTTGAACGAGTACTCACAAAAACATTCCCATGCGACCTCATATTGGTCCAATGAGTTGGACTCCTCATTCATCCGTCTAGTCACTTCAATCGTGTAGTCCTTCATCAACCGCATCGAAGAGAAAAAGAGTAAGTGTGAAAATTCATCGAAATAATTGTAAATTGTCGCACTGTTATAACCAGCTCGATCAGCGACTTTTCGTATAGTTACAGCACGTGCACCTTCTTCTTCAATTATTTCAGTTGCGGCCTCTACAAAGTACTTCCACATTCTACTTTTTTGGAGCTTTTTTTTATCCAAATAAAGCGCCTCACTTTTCTAATTATAGGTAATCATTGCATACTACCAGATCATCCCATTATACATGATGCTTGTTCTTGCCAATCTATTCTGATATTATAAACATGTTCACAAGATAATCATGATTATAAATTAAGAGTGAGAAATCTGCAAATTTATATAACCGCTTAGAAATTCTTTGAATTGTAAAAAATGCAATAATTGAAAGCGTTATCAAAGTTGCGATTGTGAAACATCAAAGGGGGATGGAGAATGCAGAAAACTAAAATAGATCCTTTCGTATTTTGGACGTCAATTATTTTCATTTTAATTGCAACCGTACTACTTGTGATATACAGAGCAAGTGCAGAACCAGTTCTGGACAACGTAATGACGTTCATAACATTCAAAATGGATTGGGCTTTCCAATTCCTTACTTTCGGTCTATTCGTATTTTTGATATGGCTTGCATTCAGTAAGTTCGGCCGTATTAAATTAGGAGAAGGAAAACCAGAGTTCAACAGTTTCAGTTGGGGTGCAATGTTGTTTACCGCTGGAATGGGGACAAGTATTATGTACTGGTCCATGATTGAACCAATTTCATACTATTCGGGTCCACCGTTTGGAATTGAACCAGGGACAAATGCAGCCGCAGAATGGTCGTTGACTTATGGCTTGTTCCATTGGGGAATTTCTGCGTGGTCACTCTATGCATTTCCATCTGTTGTCATTGCATACTCGTATTTTGTGAAGAAACGTCCTTCACTTAAAATCAGTACAGCATTGAGTGGAGCACTTGGTAAATATGCTGATGGTTGGGTCGCGAAATTGATTGACGTACTCGTCATCTGGAGTTTAGTGGGTGGTCTTGGAACTTCACTCGGGCTTGGTGTTCCAATGGTCTCTGCTGTCGTAGGCTCCATATTTTCTATAAAACCATCAATTGGATTAGACGCTGTTATCGTTACACTCATCACTATTATCTACTCAGCTAGTGCCTATTTAGGCTTGCAAAAAGGGATTCGGAGATTAAGTGATTTGAATATCTACTTAGCGATTGCCCTTGCACTCTTTGTTTTCATCGCTGGACCTACTTCGTTTATACTAACGTATTTCTCGAACAGTTTTGGAATGATGCTTCAAAACTTTACGTTCATGAGTTTCCATACAGATCCAATTGCCAAGGGAGGATTCCCTCAAGGATGGACTGTGTTCTATTGGGCTTGGTTCGCTGCTACAGCAATGTTTATGGGACTATTCGTCGCTCGAATTTCCAAAGGGCGTACGTTACGTGAACTGATCACTCACATGTTACTTTGGGGCTCCATCGGAGGATGGATTTATTTCATGGTCTTTGGTGGCTATTCGATGAATCTGCAGCTTCAAGGAATTACAGATGTCGCGAAAACACTATCTGAACAAGGAGGACCCGCCGCTATCGTCGATATCCTCCATTCATTGCCGCTAGATATACTTGTATTGCCGTTCTTTGTAATAGTGGGTGTAATTTTCTTATCCACATCCATGGACTCAGCAACGTATATTCTTGCCGCAGTTGCAACGAAAGAATTGCAACCGGGTGAGGATCCTGCAAGATGGCATCGCATGGTTTGGGGTGCTATATTGGCAATCCTATCGATATCTTTGTTATTAGTAGGAGGACTCCGAGTCATACAAACTTCTGCAGTGGTTGTTGCAGTTCCAATATTCGTCATCTATATATTACTTCTCGTCTCCCTGATCAGATGGTTGCGCGAAGATTTTCCTACAGAAACTCTAAACAAATAATTGGAGGAATTCCCTATGGTATTTAACGTTAGAGAAACAAATCGTACAATCCGGACTACGTTTCCGAAACAAACAAAAGAACTTTCAAATGTAATGATCCCACTTTCAGACGGTACGCAACTAGCAGCTCATATCTGGTTGCCTGTAGATGCAGAAACGACACCAGTACCTGCGGTGTTAGAGTACTTGCCCTATCGTAAAAATGAATTTACAGCGTTACGCGACTCCCTTCGTCACCCATACTTTGCAGGTCACGGATATGCGAGCATTCGGATCGATATCCGTGGAACTGGTGATTCTGACGGTATTTTGTATGATGAATACTTAAAACAAGAACAAGACGACGCGCTTGAAGTATTGGACTGGATTGCGAAACAACCTTGGTCAACAGGCAACGTCGGCATGATCGGTAAATCATGGGGTGGATTTAATGGACTGCAAATCGCTGCTCGCCAGCACCCAGCGCTAAAAGCCATTATTACATTGTGCTCAACAGATGACCGCTATGCAGATGACGTTCACTACAAAGGCGGAGCGATGCTCGCGTCCGATATGCTATGGTGGGCTTCTACCATGTTCGCATACAACGCTAGACCTCAATTCCCGGAAGTGCGTGGTGAATCGTGGAGTGAGAATTGGCTAGAACGAATGGAGTTAACTCCACCCTACGCAGAGGAATGGGTACGCCATCAGCGAAGGGATACTTACTGGAAACACGGTTCCGTCATTGAAAATTATGATGATATCAAGATACCGGTATTCGCAGTAGGTGGATGGGCAGATGGCTATACCAATGCAATCCCAAGATTATTGGCAGGTCTTAAAGGACCGAAAAAAGGCTTAATTGGCCCTTGGGCACACGAGTATCCTGAAATGGCTGTACCAGGTCCGCAAATCGGATTTTTACAAGAAGCAGTCCGTTGGTGGGATGAATGGCTTAAAGACGAACGTACGGGCATTATGGATGAGCCGATGGTTCGCGTTTACATGCAAGATAGCGTTCCTCCTCAAACGGAATACTTATATCGTCCGGGTCATTGGGTAGCAGAACATCAATGGCCACCAGCAAACATTGTTGAAAAGCACCTATTCGTAACAGGAAAAATGCTGGGAGATTCAGCTGAAGGGAAACAAGTCATCGTATCTTCCGTTCAACAACACGGCTTATACGCGGGTGTTTTCTGTCCTTTCGGTCAACCCGGAGATTTACCTGCTGACCAGCGAATCGAGAATGGAATGGCTGTGGTGTTCGATGCAGAACCCGTTGAAGAAGAACAGCCAATCCTCGGTGCACCTGAATTCCGTTGCAGAATTACATCTGATCAAAAGGCTGCCAATCTAGTAGTACGTCTGAACGATGTGGCACCGGATGGATCATCAACACGTGTCACGTGGGGTGTATTGAACTTAACGCACCGCGATAGCGACGAGCATCCAAGTTACTTAGAGCCAGGAAAACCATATGATGTGACGGTGAAGATGAATGTCATCGGTCATACATTGCAAAAAGGGCATCACTGGCAACTTGCGGTTTCACCAAACTACTGGCCGCACATTTGGCCATTCCCTGAAGCCGTCACGTTCTCATTGGATACAAGTGAAAAAACGCTACTCGTCTTGCCTTTAAGAGATCCGAAAGAGCTCGACAACACGCTTAAGCCTTTTGCGCAAGCGGAAACAGCGCCAGTATTGGAAAAAGATATTCTGCGTGAAGCAGGCCGTACGCGGGAAGTGAAGCAAGATGTAGCAACAGGAGTCTGGACGCTAAACGACTTCTCAGACGAAGGAAAGCGCAAGTTGCATTGCAACGGACTCGAATACGGAAGTACTAATCGCAATGTCTATACGATCAAAGAAAATGATCCACTCAGCGCACTGGTAGAATGCGATTGGACGTTAAGTGTCGGGAAGGATGACTGGCAGACATACCTCGAGACAAAGAGCACCATGTCGGCAGACGAAACCCATTATTATCTCATGAATGAATTGAAAGCATGGGAAAACGACAAAGAAGTGTTCTATAAGAAATGGGAAGAAAAAATTGAACGCGATTTCACTTAATGTGATGAATCATACAAATTAGTCTGTCGAGGGAATCTGCAAAAATAGATTCCCTCGACATTTTTTTATTTGGGATAACTTAATTGAGGAAAACGCTCAATATACCGAGAAAAGTGATCATAACCCAGAGAAAACGCTCATAAACTACGTTAATCTGATCATAAAGTTCCGCGGCAACAAGCCAAATTTATAAATCTCACAAACACGCGACCAATCCCACTCACTTTACAATCACAAACTTGATAATTGAGTTGTTTACACCCCCCACTTGGAAGGGAATACTCCCTACTAGAACCTGAAGGAGGTAGCATTATGACTCAACCAGCATCTATAGAACAATTTGTAAAACAAGCGTCACAATTGCAAGGGAATCACAAAACGCTGTACGTTAACCAATCCGATTACACATCCGAAGAAACGATTGTTACAGATGAGGACACAGCAGGTGGTGTAAATATGCAGGTGATCCGCGTACTGGCTTCTGCCGATTCACAAGCGGTCTATTGGGAAGAACCTTTTTACGATAGCGGTGAATTAGAGCAAGTTAATGTGGAACTAGAGTCTCTTCAATCCTTCACTCGTAACATCATCAGTTTGCCGGAGATGGAGGAAACGAAAACACAATTTGGAATTAAAAGTGATTCTATCCAAGAAGAAAAGGATCCGTCGTAACATGTCTTTTCTCACTCGCGACAAACTGCATCTTCGTTTATAATGAAGGATAGAAGGATTATAAGAATTGGTTCAGCCATATCATTTGGCTGACCTTTTTTTACGGGATGAAAGAAGTGATGTACATGAATCGAAATACGTTCGAGAAGACAGTGAAATGTGAATTGGCAGTAACAACGAGTGCTCGCAATGGGATTGAAAAAATCACCAAAGACGAACATTCTTTTTTCGCTATGCAAAAATCATTTGTCGTACATATTGAGAAGCGACCTGATAACCAGCAAGGTAACCAGGCGTTCTCATTCTTTTTTGATAATGAGGAAAATAAAAAACTTAGCGATCTTTTGGATGGTCGTGTTCCTGTACTAGAGTGTATCGTCAAAAATGATGGTTTCCTTGCTACTGGTTTCCATATTAGAGGTAAAAGAGAGCCTGTTTCAACAAATCGAAGACTACGGGCAAATCTCACATTCAAATTAGGGAAAAGCTCAGGACTCGCATTACCCATTGATTTTGCAACACTTTTACGTGAACTCCCTATTGCTGAAGAACGATCTGAATACGTAAAGAAGAGAATCGGAGGTTGGGAAGGTTATTTACGCATAATGGAAAAGAATGCCGATGTTGAAGACATTCATGCACGTGTTAAATCAGTCACGTTAAGTGATGATTTCAGACAAGCATCAATTTATGTAGATGGTTTGCCAGGAAAAGCATGGAAGAGCATTGCTGGGTTTTCAGCTAAGTTTGCAGGTCTGACTTATGATTTAGGCAATGTTGTCAATGGGGACAGGAGAACCAATCGTATTGAAATTGAGCTGAAGAGTGGTGCAGTTCAGAACGCCCGCAAAACAGGCTTCAATGGAAAAGAATACGAGTCCATCATTTTCAGTAATTTCGCGGAACTTAGCCAAGTTAGAAGGCTGCGGAGAGGATTCAAAGATTTGCAAGACGGTCTAGCGGCGAATGCAAACTTAGAGAAAATTTTGTTCGAAGAGAGACCTGTAGTCAAGATAACCAATCGTCGAGAGCCTCTCGAATTTGAAACGACTCTCAACGAATTCCAACAAGAAGCGGTAACGGGTGCGATGAACGCAAGCGATTTGTATGTCATTCAAGGGCCTCCAGGAACAGGTAAAACCACGGTCATATCTGAAATTTGCAATCAAGCGGTAAAAGCGGGTATGCGAACGTTAGTCGCTTCGCAAGCGAATTTAGCTGTAGACAATGCACTTGGAAGGCTTCTGAACAACTCAGAAATACGGATTTTACGTTACGGCAGGACAGAGAGTATTGAAGAAGAAGGCCGCAAATTCATCGAAGAAAACGTAGCAGAGCATTGGCGTACCCAAACAATAGAAGCTATGGAAGAACAGCTCGCTGCACATAGTCAATTGGAAACGACACTGCGCAAAGAGCAAACAGCCTTGCAAGAGAAAAATGATCAGCTCCTGAAGCAACATGAACTTCTTCATGAACAATTGAATGAATGGAATGACAACAAAGAAAAGCTTCGCGCAATTGAACTGCTACTTAAAGATATAGAACGTCAGAAACAAGAACAGCAACTAGCAATCACGAAAAACGAATCAGTGAATAAATCAGCAGCGTTAAAATTGAATGAAACAGATGGCGAAATCAACCGATTAGAGGAACTAACAACGGGTCATGATACGAGTGAAACTCTTGCTCAACTTCAACGGGAACAAAACCAATTGAAAGAACGGATTGACTTACTGAAAGCGAGTCAGTCCATATCAGAAATGGTTACTCAATTAGAAGCGTTGCAAACTTCCATAAATGAAGCGAATACAAAAACCGAGAGCTATCAAAATGCCATAAAACAGTTGGAATCTATCGGGAAATTAAATGATCTCAAAAACTTATTAGATGGTGTGCAATTCGTTCCTACACCAGAACTCGATCAAAAGATGACAGAGCTGATACGTCAAATTGATCGTATTCAAGATGTAGGAGGGGACGAGAGTTTTGTTGCATGGTCCGATACGGTTGCCCGTGTGGACAAAGCCATAAAAACCGTCACGAAAATCCTTGAGGATCATCAGTTCCATAATCGAATTCAGATACCAAAAGGCTTTAGAAATCGTCATTCCCTTCAATCCATTCACGAAACTGTTAGTCGGGTAGGGCGTTATTTAGTTCAACCTGAAGTGAAAAAGACACTAAGCACAACTTCTTTCTCTGTAGAATCCTATGACTGTTTGGAAAACTTAACAAAAGCTGTCGATCTGCTTCACGATCGAAAAAATTTCATATCTGCTTTTTTAGTCGAAGCGCAATCCACGACATTATTATTTGAAGAGATTAAAACGTACGTAAAAGATACTTTGAAAAATAGATATTCTTATGTTTCACATGAGAAGCAAGAGCTATCAGCACATTTCGTACAGCTACAAACACAGCTTGCCGAAGTCCAACAAATGAGCGAACAAGCAACATCGCTTGAAGCGATTTCTACACTTCTTAGTGAGGTGGAAGGTTCCTACGCAGCAATTTCTAAAAGAATTGAAGAAACACGTACATTAGATGAGACAGTGAAAACTGCAACACAAGAACTTGAGAATGCTCGTACCCAACATAAAACGTTAAAAGAAGAGATCCATTCCTACGAAACCATTGAAGCAAAGCATTGTAAGCAATTGAACGATATTGAGGAGAATCTTAACAGGTATAACTTACAAGTGGATTCATTAAGGAAGGTTTTACTAGAAGATCCATCACCTTTAATTACAGACAATGTAAAGTCGCAACATGAATTGAATACTCAGATGGAAGTCGTTGAAAAGCAGTTGACAAACGTACCAGCCATTCAATCGATTCAAACAAAATGGCATCGGATGCTATCGGAAGCAAGTCCTTATGATTTGGATGAAATTCGAAAACTTTATATAAAACATGCAAATGTCATCGGGACAACATGTGTTGCATCGGCACGTAAAGAATTTGCAGAAGAATATCCGATGTTTGACTTAGTCATTATAGACGAAGTGTCAAAAGCAACGCCACCGGAATTATTACTGCCAATGTTAAAAGGGAAAAAGATTATCCTCGTCGGGGATCATCATCAGTTACCGCCACTAGTAGGTCAAGAAACGATGGAAGAGTTCTTGGAAGAAATGCCTGATGATGAACAGAAAAAAGATATGGACCGTTTGCTGAAAGAATCGCTTTTTGAACGCTTGTTCAGAACGTTACCGAAACAGAACAAGACGATGCTTGGAATTCAATATCGAATGCACGAACGTATTATGAAATCAATCACACCGTTCTACAACGAAAATGGATACGAACTCCGTTGCGGGCTTCCTGATTCAGACGCAGCACGTGCCCATCACCTTGAAACGAGTAAAATCAGACCTGAAGATCATTTGCTGTGGATTGATCTACCGAATACACCGCAATTCTATGAAGCGAAACCTAAAGGCGGAACGAGTCGATACAATGAAAGTGAATTGGTAGCGATCCGTGAACAACTACAAGAGCTTGATCAGGCAACAGCGCGAGCCATCGAACTAGGTAAACTACCGAAAGATACTAAGAAGCAAGTCGGCGTCATCAGTTTCTACGGAGAACAAGTGAAGCGCATTAATCGGCTAATCCAAGAAGAGCTTGATACCGAAAATCTAACGTTCCGAACAGGTTCTGTCGATAAATTCCAAGGGATGGAAATGGACATCATCATTGTGAGTTTCGTTCGAAATCACGGAGAACCGAGTGGGGAAATTGGGTTTGCAAAAGACTACAGACGACTCAATGTTGCACTTTCTAGAGCGAAAGAATTGCTCATGATTGTCGGGAGTTCTGATATGTTCATCAATAAGCCGAAATCGAAAAAAACTCGGGACCTTTATCAACAGTTATTTGATGAAATTAGTAAGCAAGGTGGTATTCGTTCGCTGACTGAATCCATTACCAAATAAGAGGTGACCACTTCATATGCATGAATTAAAGCAAAGATTGAGAAATGAATTACAGCAATCTATAGATAACAGCATTCTTAGTGAACAGGCTTGGGCACTAACAACTTATAAACTTGCCGTCTCTTTTGAAACGATTACAAAAACAAAAATGGATGTTCTTATGAAAATGATGCTTATCTCTATGCAGGAACTTCCAATTGAACACCCGGATGAGCTTGCGCAAGTACTAGGCGTTGAATTATTATTTATTGAAGACCTTCTTTCGATGATGAAGGGTGCTGGGCTTGTTACGTACCATCACGGATGGGTTGTAACAAAAGAAGGCATTGAACAATTGAGCGCTGGAATGTTACTTCATGAAACGGAAAGTGATGAAGTGATTCTGCAGTACAGCGCAGTTCACAAGCATTTCATGGATATCGTAAATATAGTTGAGGAAGATCAAGATCTTGACGTATTTCGATATGAAGTAGAGACAGCTAACTGGAGGGTGGAAGAACTATCTGATGAGGAAGTGAAGAAACAGCTTGCGCCTCAAGTTGAGATAGAGAATACATTAGAAAAACAACGGATTGTTGCCAGCGTGACAAAGTTGAAGCAACTTGATGCGATACAAATTCCATGTCTCGAATTCCATGTTCACCACAAAAGTCAGGATTCGATCTATGCAAGAATATGGAACACACAAACTCAACAGTGGGACGAAACTCTGGAACAGCTCGTTATGTCGAAAGAACGTAATAGTTGGCGGCAGCGCTATATCCCCAAACAGGAGGAAACCATTCATGAAACGTGATGCAGCTTATTGGAAAGAGCATTTACACTTAGGAAGTCACCCCGAGGGAGGGAGTTATGTTAGTTCGTTTACAGCTAGTGAAACGATAGATACAGAGGCTGGGAAACGACCACTATTTACGAGTATTTACTTCATGCTCGCTGATGGTGAATTGTCACACTTCCACCAATTGAAGTCGGATGAGCTTTGGTATTATCATGATGGAAGTGCCATGACGGTACACATGATTTCTTCGGAAGGTGAATACTCAGAAGTCAAATTAGGCTTGAATATTGGTGCTGGGGAACATCCTCAGTTGCTCGTTCCAGCTGGGACCGTTTTTGGTTCATCACTAATAGAGAACGGTGAATACGCATTAGTAGGGTGTATGGTATCACCAGGATTCGATTTCGAAGACTTCAAACTGTTCACAGAAGATGAGTTAATCGTCAAGTTCCCTCAACATAGTGCTATCATTCAACAAATGACGCGATAAAAAAACGTTAGACCACGAGAATTATCGTGGCCTAACGTTTTTTGTTAGTTATTTGTTTTCTGGATTTTTCTGATTTCTAGCATCCTTATCTGTTGATGCCGAATTACTTGAATCAGATGAAAGAAAATCGTTTAACGCCTGTGTGTTTTCTTCGAAGTCAATTGCTAATACGGCTCCAACACCTGGAATTCGTTGGTCCTCATAAGAACCATCTACAGGTAATCTAATTGACTCAATTCCTGACTCCTTATTGCTCAGTAAGCCCTTACCAATCGAAATCATCGTTTTCTTATCGAGATTTGTATAGACATAACTATCTGCCATTCCGAGTAATTTCGGCAAGCTTAGAAGACTATGCAGACTGACTGCTTCATCCTTCAACTTTGCCAGTGCTTCTTGTTGTCGTTGGACTCGACCAAAATCACTTTGGCTATCGTGGCGGAATCGGACATATCCCAATAGTTCCTTACCGTGAAGACGTTGAAGGCCTGGTTCCAGTGTCATATTAATGCCGTGTGACATCTGATATGGAATGTCTACTTCTATCCCGTCAGGAGCTACGACGTCAACCATTTTAGGGAATCCTTCAAAATCAACCTCAGCATAATAGTGGATATCTATACCGAAATTTTCTTTTATTGTTTGGCGAACTAGTTCCGGACCACCGATAGAGTAGGCTGCATTCATTTTTTGTTTACCGTGCCCTGGGATTGCAACATATATATCGCGCATGATAGATACAGTTTTAAGTTCTTTGGTATCTTGGTTGTAATGACCTATCATAAGGGAATCAGATCGTCCTTCGTTATCATCGGGTCGTGCATCTGATCCTAAAAGAAGTATATTGATTTCCCCGTATTGGGGTTCAGGAGCATTAAAAAGATCTTCTTCTTCAGTATCAGGCTTCGCACCTGCAAGAGATTGTCCAGCTTTAAATTGGTCAAACCAAAAGTAGGTTACTCCGCCAATTAATAGGAATAATAGGAGTAGAACAATCCATAGTTTCTTCTTTTTTTTATGAGTTCTGCGATCAGAACGGTTCATAGTGCCACCACCTGTAGTTGGTACCGCATGAATGCGGTTTGTTGCTCAGTAAATAAGACGTATCTCGTTGTGAAATGTTTTCTGGAATTCAATTTTCATCTCTAACTAATGAAGCATACGATGGAATTCGTATTTTTGCAATACTTAAATGGGTCATATAGGAAAAGGGATTGCGATTGCATCAATCCATGTTGCTCGTTATAATAGCAACTAATAGAAACATGACTCACCTTAATTACGTAGGGTGTGACGGGTTGTCCTTGTCTTCTCCGTCAGACAGGACTTTTTTTGTTTGTTTTAAATTTTAACTCAAAATATGGATGAAGTGTAAAGGAGATGTAACATGTTTTTTATTGAAGCAAAACGAATTGTTACCGTTATTGTTGGTGCGTTATTATTAGCGGTATCCCTGAACTTATTTCTCATAAACGCGAATGTGTATGCGAGTGGTTTTGCAGGTATTGCCCAGTTGCTATCTAGTGTACTTTTAGATCACGGGGGAATCACTGTTTCTACGGGAGTGTTACTCTTAGTATTAAACGTTCCTGTGTTCATCCTTGGCTGGTTTAAAGTCGGGAAAGGGTTTACAATCTATAGTATTGTATCTGTTATTTTCACAACAATCTTCATGGGCATTCTGCCCGTCATGTCACTGTCAGACGATATCATTCTAAATGCAGTATTTGGTGGAGTTATCGGTGGAGTCGGCGTAGGTATTTCTCTTAAGTTAGGTGCTTCCACAGGAGGAATGGATATTGTTGCAATGGTATTGTCCCGCTTGCAGGATAAACCCATTGGAACGTACTTTTTACTTTTGAACGGCGTTATCATTGTCGCTGCAGGTTTCTTATATGAGCCGGAGAACGCTCTCTATACAATGGTTGCGCTTTACGTTTCAACTGCTGTAATTGACGCAATCCACACGCGTCACGAAAAAGTAACTGCAATGATCGTTACGAGAAAAGCAGATGAGTTGCAAGCGGCGATTCACAATAAGATGGTGCGAGGCATTACAATTATGCCAGCTAAGGGTGGTTATACCAAAGAAGAGAAAAGCATGTTATACCTGGTCATTACTAGATATGAATTGTATGATTTAGAGAAAATCATTAGTGAAGTTGATCCAAATGCTTTTGCAAATATTGTTCAAACTGTCGGGATCTTCGGTTTCTTCCGACGTGAAGGACAGTCAATCACATAATAAGGAAACACCCTGCTCACCATGGCAGGGTGTTTTTCTATTCTTTCTTAAGTTTTTTAGATTTACGATAAAGCTCTTTTAATGCTTGGCGTCTTTCACCATACGTTGAATAATCAGCTGAAAATTCCTCGCGGCCAGGAAGATGCGGTTGCTTTTTCTTTTTCTCACCATCGATATTTCGATCGGTCATTTGACAACCTCCTTTTAAAGAGTATGGGATCAGATATCATCTTTTAGTCACTAGATGAAGTGAAGTATCATACTTTATAGAGGGAAGGGAGTGGGTATTTTGGTAACAGTAACGTCCATTCAACTAGAAGGACATAGTTTTACAGCGGTTTCAGTTTCATTGCCCAAAACAACATTACTCACAGTTTCAAATGAAAGTGGCTACATTATGTGTGGAGCACTTGATGTTGGATTGCTCAATCGATTGCTAGCAGATCGTCGTATTATAGCTGGCCGAGCAACCGGTGTGAAAACAATTGAAGAGCTAATTGCAGCACCGCTTGAATCCGTCACACTTGAAGCTGAAGCATTAGGGATCAAAGTTGGTATGACAGGGGAACAAGCGTTGTTAAAGATGATCTAATAAAAAATTAAAGTTAACTTAGGAAATTCGGTATCATTCCGAGTTTCCTGTTTTGTTTTTGACACATAATCAAGATTAATGTGCGATAGCCGTTGGTTTTGGTTGCGATTCTTAACGTGATGTTTTATGATGAGAATGAGAAAGAATCTCATTGACTACATAAATCGCCATGCAGTCTACTACGACACATCTGTACAGATAAGAAGGGTGAGTGCTATGAAAAAAATCATCGCTGCGGCAATTATTTGCGGCATTGCATTAGTAGCTATGACAGCACGTAATTTTACGAGTGATTTCTCAACAGGATTAATCCTCGGACTCGTTGTTGTTACAATATTGGTTGGCTCATCAGCAATCGTTGCAGTTAAAGAGCGTAGAAGACAAGTATGGCATTGAAAACAACGATTCGAATGTAGCCGGCAGCCGAATTCTGCCGGTTTTGCTTTTGTTGAAGTGAAAATCGCATTCAGTTAGATAGGGGACAAAATATGAATATTCACGTAACGTATGGAGATGTATTGGAACTAAAAGCAATTAAAGAAAGTTTAGCAACAGAGAACTTAGTACTCATGGAATTAGGAAATGAAGCGGTCCTTATTCAAGAAAATGAAGGATCCGCGGGCTTTGCAGAAGCAGATTCTTATACAGTTCTCGACTCCTCAGGAGAAATTATTACTGGAAATTATGCTGTTTTCAATAATATTCCAGTAACTTCAGATGGACGAGAAATCTTCGAATCGCGATTCATGAATCGTGCTAGAAAAATCGAAGACACAGAAGGATTTGGAGCTATCCGTGTACTTCGTCCATTAGAAAGCGATACTTATGTAATCTTAACGCTGTGGCAAGATGAAGAAGCGTTTAAAGCATGGCAAGCTTCCGAGAACTATGCAACAGCCCATAAAAAGCGTGGGACAGATGAAGGTATCGATAAAAAGCCTAATATCTTCTCACGACCGTCATTTGTAACAACTTATAAAAAAGTTGATTGACTTAATAAGCAAAGTCGATTTCTCATCCAATGAGAGGTCGGCTTTTTTTACTGAATAATCTTGATAGGTTTAAAAACAACTTGTAAGTGAAAGAGAACAGTAGAGAAGGAAGGAGGGGTTTGGATGAAGACGAAATTTGCAATAGCTCCATCATTGGCTCTTTTGCTTGCTTTGGGAGCGTGTGGAGCAGATGATGATGATGAAAACAAATCGTCAACGCCTGCAGAAGACATTGACAAAAACAATGAAAATAAGGATTCTGCTACTGAAGTGGAACCAAGAGCATTTACGGTACTAGTTGATTTGAAAGATGCTGAAGGGAAAACGTTGGGAACTGCAGAACTCGAAGAAGTAGAAGATGGAGTTAATGTGCATATTAAGGCAGAAGGGCTTGAACCGGGGAAGCATGGATTTCATTTTCATGAAACAGGGAGTTGTGTAGTACCTGATTTCGAATCCGCGGGTGGGCATTTCAATCCTGATAATAAAGAGCACGGACTTGAAATGGAGAATGGGCCACATGCAGGAGATATGCCTAATTTAGAAGTAGGTGAAGATGGAGAGATTGATGATAAGTTTGTTGCAAAACATATCTCACTTAGTGAAAATGGGGAGAACTCATTATTGAATGATTCTGGAACAGCTTTAGTTATCCATGCTAGAAAAGATGATGGCATGACTCAACCCTCTGGTGATTCTGGTGATCGTATCGCTTGCGGGGTTATTAAATGAACGAAAAACTGGACATCCAATTATGGGATGTCCAGTAATTAAGGGTTACATAAGTGATGCAACAATCCCACGCTCATCGTCCAGTAGAAACTTAATACCTGTAGCGTAAGGATCTTGATGTAGTTGTTCTTCAATAAACATTCGAAGAGCTTGAGTCATATCAAATGTGTTCATAATAACAGTCATGCCGTTAACAAATGCTTCAGCATAGAAACCCTCAGTATCATCGTAGAACAGTTCAACTTCAACTTGTTCTGGTAAAGTCGATTTGTTTTTCGCTTGATACAGACAAATGGCGTTAATGATGTCCTGTTCTTCAATCATCAGTTCTGCCACCGGTGCATGTCATCTTTATCTTGTTTCTTTTTCTTGAAATACATGAAAGCCATGCGTATCAATCCAATTACTGCGATAATCGCAAATACATTGACAAGCAATCCTAAGATCGATCCGAGTATTCCCATATTGGCAAACAAGCTTCCAAATAGTAGTCCTGCTAATCCGCCTAACATAAGTCCTTTCATGATACCGCGTGATTTAGGCTTTGCTGTTTGAGTGTTATTTTTTTTAGTAAAAGAAGCATTATCCTTCTTTTTGTCAACCACAGGTTTGTTGAAATTATTTTGGTTAGGAGTAAAGCTTTTTTTACCTGATTTGTATCCTTTTGCTTCAGCCGACGGAGCATGATCATTGAATACAATTGTGCCGATCGGTGAAAGAATAAGTGTTAGTGCCAAAAAGGCTGCCGCAAGTTTTTTCATGAACTAGTAAAACCTCCGATGAAGTAGTGGATTGTTCTCAATCCTCTTCATCATTGTACAACAGTATCTTTCAAAGTTAAAATACTTCGTCTTGCATTACACTTGGGGAACAAACGTTTTGCAATCCGTTTCACTACTGGACTTCGCGTGATTGCCTTTTTTGCTGACAACATAGATTTCGTCGGCTTCACATTTATTTCCGTCAGCCCAAAACTTACAATTGTTCACTTCACATCTAATTCGCTGTCCCATTTTCAGCACCTCCTTTTATGTTAGGATGTGCAATTTATGCGCCTCTATGCAAAGTAAACAAATAATAATTAAGTGCCAAACTAAATACTTGAAGAATGTTTAAAAGAGGCGTATAGTGACTTGATGGTAATAGAAATAGGAGATTATGACATACGGATATTAAGTATATTACGATGAATTATTCAACGCATAATTTACCTGGTTTCGGAACAAAATACATTAAATTAAAAAAAGGGGATTTGCACATGACTACGCCGCTCAATCCTGAAGAAGCAACAAACGTTGCTACAGAAGGCACACAACTACATGCCGACCAAAAACAAGATATTCTAGATCAGTTGCTTAAACCAGAAGTTCAAGAATCATTAACAACTCTTGTTGAAAAGCTTCCACAATTAACAGAACTAGTTGACTTAATGACTAAATCATATGACGTTGCAAAAGCAGTAGCAACAGACGATGTATTAATAAATGATACAGTCGAATTCATGAAAGAAATCGCAGGACCAGTTAAGGATTCAGCTAAGAATATGGCAGCTACTGTCATTGAAGCAAAAGATCTTGCAGCTAAAAGTACAGAGACTATCGGCTTGTTTGGTCTTATGAAAATGATTAAAGATCCCGAAGCTCAACGTGTTTTCCGTTTCTTAACTGCTTACCTTGAAATTGCTGGACAACGTAACCATACAAAATAATTAAACTACTATCAGTAGAAGGGGATTAGACAATGACCAAACATATCGTTATTTTAGGAGCAGGCTACGGCGGTCTTTTAACAGCATTGAATGCTCGTAATTTCCTGTCAGAAAGTGATGCCACTATCACACTTGTTAACCAAACTCCTACTCACCAAATTATAACTGAACTTCACCGTTTAGCTGGAGGAACAACAAGCGAAGGTTCTGTTGCACTTCCACTTGAGAAATTACTTGCTGGTAAGAATGTCAATTTGAAAATCGCTACAGTTGAAAACTTTGACGTAAACACGAAAAAAGTGAACTTGGCTGGCGGAGAAACACTTTCTTATGACGCACTAGTTGTTGGACTTGGTAGCAAAACAGCTTACTTTGGAATTCCAGGACTTGAAGAAAATAGTATGGTTCTTAAATCCGCTAGTGAAGCAAACAAAATCTTTAAACACCTAGTAGATCGCATTAAAGCATATGCAACTTCACATGATGAAGCAGATGCAACGATCATGATTGGTGGCGGTGGTTTGTCAGGTGTTGAACTTGTCGGTGAAATCGTTGACAATATGCCTAAAATCGCTCGCGAGCACGGTGTAAACCCTGCTGATTTGAAGATTATGCTAGTTGAAGCAGGTCCGAAAATCCTTCCAGTTCTTCCGGAGCACTTGATCGAACGTGCTACAGAAAGCCTTACAAAACGTGGCGTTGAGTTCTTGGTAGGACTTCCTGTCACAAACGTAGAAGGTAACGAAATTTCATTGAAAGACGGTCGTGTCATCAAAGCGAACACGTTCGTTTGGACAGGTGGCGTTACTGGTAATCCACTCGTTGGAGAATCAGGTATTGAAGTAGATCGTGGCCGTGCAACAGTAAATGAGTTCCTTCAATCTAAATCTCATCCTGATGTATTTGTTGTTGGCGATAGCGCGGTTGCATTCCCAGTAGAAGAAGGTGCACGTCCATACGCACCAACTGCACAAAACGCTTGGCAGATGGGTGAACTTGTTGGTTATAACGTGTATGCAATGCTTGCAGGCAAGTCTATGGAAGCGTTCAATCCAGTTAACTCGGGTACACTTGCTAGCCTTGGTCGCAAAGATGCAGTCGCATCAATCGGTGCAAACAATACATCCCTTAAGGGAATGCCGGCATCATTGATGAAAGAAGCAAGTAACATTCGCTACTTGACTCACATCAAAGGATTATTCGGTCTCGCTTACTAAGTAAACATATAAGTCTATCCAGAATTCAGTGAAAACTGTCATCTGGATAGTCTTTTTTTATTGGAACATCGCGCTAGAAGTCTTTAAAAACTTGTAATTTTTTAAGTATTTACTAATAGTCAGAACGATTTGTTATTTGACAGGGGAATTCTGAATTCGCTATAGTTAACAGTGACGGAACTTTCGTCGGTGCACTTAAGGAGAGTAGCATGCACTTGAAAATAGGAAATCAATTAAAGCGCCAGCGCCTAGGAAATCGCACAGATTCTTGGCAGACGAGGTGGAGGTTCATCGAACATTCGGCGGATGCCTCCTGATCGTAGATACCCGGTCACAAGCAGTTCTTAAAACACAGAGGCAACTTTGTGATACAAAAGGAATGTTGCAGGTATCATATAAAATTATCAGGTACGTCCGAAAGCGGAACTGCCTGAACGACCTACACAGTTCTGCATTCGGATTACCTAATTCGGAGGAATAAATTATGTGCGGAATTGTAGGCTATAACGGAAAGAACCAAGCATCAAAAATTTTGTTGCAAGGACTCGAGAAGCTTGAATATAGAGGATATGACTCTGCAGGAATCGCATTCCAGACTTCTGAAGGCGTCACAATGTTTAAGGAAAAGGGTCGCATAGAAGATTTGCGAGGAGCCCTTCCGCAAGAAATCGATTCACAAGTAGGAATTGGACATACACGTTGGGCAACACATGGTGTACCTGACCAGAAAAACTCGCATCCACATAAAAGTACATCTGGACGATTTACACTTGTCCATAATGGGGTCATTGAGAATTATGAAAAACTGACTCGAGAATACTTACAAGATATCCAATTCGTCTCAGAAACGGATACGGAAGTAATTGTTCAGCTAATCGAACACTTTGCTAACGAAGGAATGACGACAGACGAAGCGTTCCGTAAAGCCTTGTCGTTGTTGCACGGGTCGTATGCAATTGCAATGTTAGATGAAAAAGATCCAGAAACAATATTTGTTTCGAAAAATCGTAGTCCATTACTAGTTGGCGTTAGCGATGAATGTAATGTGGTTGCATCAGATGCAATGGCGATGCTTCAAGTAACGGACCAGTTCATCGAGCTACATGACGGTGAAGTCGTGTTACTTGGTAAGGATGGCATTGTAATTGAAACATTGGCTGGGGATAAAATCGTGCGAGCCCCGTATACGGCAGAACTTGATATGAGTGATATTGAAAAAGGTACATATCCTCATTATATGTTAAAGGAAATCGATGAGCAGCCTGGAGTAATGCGTAAAATTATTGAAGCTTACAGCTCAGAAGAAGGTTTGTTGACTATTGATCCACAGATTATGCAAGCCTTCCAACATGCAGATCGTCTTTACATTATTGCTGCAGGTACAAGTTATCATGCGGGCTTAATCGGTAAAGAGTATTTTGAGAAATTAGCAGGATTGCCGGTAGAAGTTCATATTTCAAGTGAATTCGGTTATAATATGCCACTTCTTTCGAAAAAACCATTATTCTTGTTCATTACACAATCCGGTGAAACAGCAGATAGTCGACAAGTCCTTGTAAAAGTGAAAGCACTCGGTTATCCAACGATCACTATGACCAACGTGCCAGGATCTACACTGTCGAGAGAAGCAGACCATACGTTATTGTTGCATGCAGGACCGGAAATAGCAGTCGCTTCGACTAAAGCATATACCGCTCAACTTGCGGTTCTTGCGATTACAGCATACGCATTAGGGGAAGGCGTACATAAGCTGGATCTGAAAAAAGAACTTGCAATTGTTGCGAATGCCATTCAAACGTTAACGGATGCAAAAGAGGAGATTGAACAAATCTCTCAAGAGCTATTAACCGACAAACGTAATGCATTTTTCATTGGACGCAATCTTGACTACTATGTAAGCCTTGAAGGTGCTTTAAAACTGAAAGAGATCTCCTACATCCAAGCAGAGGGCTTTGCAGGGGGAGAATTGAAACATGGTACAATTGCATTGATTGAAGAGGGGACGCCTGTGATTGCACTTGCAACACAGCCAAGCGTGAGCCCTAACCTACGAGGTAATGTAAAAGAAGTTACAGCTCGTGGTGCTCATGCTTGCATCATCTCGATGGAAGGCGATAATGAGCCTGGGGATCAGCTTATATTACCACACGTCCATGAGTTATTGACGCCACTTGTTACAGTGATCCCGCTACAACTTCTTAGCTATTATGCATCCTTGCAACGTGGCTGCGACGTAGATAAGCCACGTAATTTAGCAAAAAGCGTTACAGTAGAGTAAGAAAATTACAATAAATTAAATTGCATATACAAACCTCTTTGGATAGAATTGTCTAAAGAGGCTTTTTTTTCTTTTAGTGGAATAAAAGCCTGTTTAGGTAATTCCATTTACGGAGTTTGTAATTTAGGTAATACATTAAACGGGCCATTTTGAAGGGTAAAGAAATAGCTAATTAGGCATCCTTTAGGTGTGATCACTAAATTAGGATAAATATTAGTCAATTACTTTGGAGGTATCAACAATGTATGAAACCACGCATTACTGTAATAACATTAGGTGTAGATGATTTGGAAAAATCTTTAGAATTCTATCGTGATGGTTTGGATCTTAAGACAGAAGGTATAGTTGGTAAGGAATTTGAGCATGGGGCAGTCACATTTTTCGACTTACAAGTGGGATTAAAACTTGCAATTTGGAATCGTAAGCATATAGACTTTGATGCAAAAGTTTCGCATAACGAATCAAGTCCTACTGAATTTACAATGGGTCACAATGTAGGAAGTAAAGAAGAGGTTAATAACGTCATGGAACAGGCAGAAAAGGCTGGTGCATTTATAACTAACCCAGCACACGAAACATTTTGGGGTGGATATTCTGGATACTTTCAAGATCCAGACGGACATCTTTGGGAAGTAGTCTGGAATCCACAGTTAGACATTAATGATTAATGCTAACTAAGAATTATTCCGCAGTAGGGGGCTTAGATCGTACAGCATTGTGCAAGAATCGGGGGCAGTAGCGGATGAAGCACTGTGCTTGAAACTGGCCATATTATCTTTTCAAAGGAGAAATGTATGAAAAATAAAATCATAGTACTCTCTTTGTTATTTCTCTTTGTACTGTTTCTTATATTCGGTTTTACTATCTACAATCCTGTTCTTGAAAGCACTACCCAAAATATTGAAGTGATTAGCAAAGAAAAAATACAGTTACAGATGAACAATTGATTGTACTTTCTAATGACGGGCAAATTCATATTGAAGATTTTGGTATATGGGCTTTAATACAAGCGTGCGTTAAAACCTGGAGGACATATAATTTTCGATACACGAAACCCAATAGCAAAAGTGTGGGAACAATGGGGTAAAGGTCTAACACCTGATATTGCAACGAATCTTACAACCGGGGAACCGCTTGGAATTTGGACGGAATACGAAGGATTTAAAGAAGGCATTTTTACTTTTACGAAACTGTTAAGAATGCACAAATAGGTGAGGTATTGATTCAAGAAAGAATCCAATTAAAATTTCTAACTTTAGAAGAAATTCAAGATTCACTACAACTAGTGGGATTTTCACAAATCCATACATATGAAGACTGGGAGTTCAAACAGGCAACTGAAAAAGCTAAATCTTTTATTTTTCACTGTGTGAAATAAAAGTATCGTTTGATCATTCGCTATTAATAGAGAAACGAAAGTATTGTCAAACTCGAATATTGTATTCAACATTAGGGCGCTGCCATGGAGTAAGCGTGTATTGAGAATTATGCTCGGACTTGCACTTCCTTTCTAAAAGCTTTATAGGTGATGGGTTTGAGTAGGATTCTCCCTGAATAATATAATCGTGAGTATGTAAGTTTATAGGAGAACAACAGTTGCTGTACGATTGAATTGAAAAGAAGTTTAGAAACAATAATGAAGTTGAAGAGATACGAAAAGACAGTTCCAAAAAACTGGAACTGCCATTTTAGTTAGTATATCAATATTTATACCGTGAATTTAATTTCTATAGTTATGAACAAATTCCTTGCACCCTGTTCAATAAGGTATCTAGTTTATGGCTGCATTTTACAACGCTTGGATGTGTAAGTCCCAAGTGTCCAGCTTTTTTATACATAACTATTCTTTTAACTTTAATTCTAAACAATAATAAGTTCCTTGTGGCAAACATATTCATTTCTACTCCCCCGTAAAATAGATTACGCTTCAAATCATGCAGCAATTTTCTGTAAGTATAGAAGCAACTTCTTCATCATATATAACGCTGAATGAAAACTATGTCGTATTTTGGGTAGTTTTTAAATTGTTATTAAGTTGTGACAGAATTATGTATAACGTTTGAATATTCAACAATTAAAGATAATTTAAATACATTTTTACTTCCTTTAATTAACTTAATAGCTACTTTATGGTTAGAACTATATGAATCAACTAATTTCACTCATGTAAACGCGTCGTAATATGAGCATTATAGATGCATACTTGTTACCGTCCATGAAAACAAAGTAATTCTATTAAATAAGAAGGCTGAATACGGCTGGAAAAAATTCATTTGCTCTGGCGATGGACCAATGTATTGTGGAATTAGTGGGAGGAGATTATTGTGAATAAACGAAAGGAAGCTACACCTAAATATTTAATAGTGATGTCTATTATTTTCAGCTTGTGTGTAATTATTCAAAGCGTTCAAGTTATTTACACTGACTACATGTTTGTGAAAATTGTAAACTTAATTGCTATAATCTTTATATCTTCAGCAATCGGGGCTTTTATTAGAGTTGTATTTATTTTAAAGAAGAAAATAACTATTAATTAATTAAACCAACAGGTGCAGTTATTGGAGAAGCACTATGCCTTAAACAATCAGTTTTGTAAAGTTGGATAAACAGGAAAGAAGTCGTGTTCGATGAAAATCGCAAAGATTACTCTGTTAATTGTTAGTATGGTATCGTTGGTGGTTTTTCTGTTAGTTAACCAAATGACTCCAAATCCAAGAACTACATTTGGAAACGGCAATCCAGCTTTGATGTTAGCTTTCATTCTAATTCCTCTATTCATCTTTATGGTAATACTATGGGTTCGGATATTTCACGTACATTCGTTTGGTAACACTGCTTTTATTATCAGCATATTTGTCATTCTCGTTCATTTAACTGGTGCTTTTTTGTATCAAAGAACTGAATTGATTGAATATCGTCATTTAATAACGGATGCTTTAACAAAAAAAGAAGGTATCGCAAATGCAGAATCTATTGAAAGCATTACTACAGGACTGAGTATTCATATGAATAATCAGTATTTCAATATGAATACATACCTAATGTATGTAACCTTTTCGATTTTGATTGCTATTGTGTTTAGTATTTGGGAGAAAAAAGAAAAAGCTGATTTCAAGTGATTTTTCTATTTGTTAGTATATGTCTTCCCCTTAATGCTATAAAACAGGACATAGTATCTGTATAGGCATTAGCGTTCAATTTAGTATTGTGCCATGTCCTGAAATATTCTTTTATAAAACGGGGAATATGAGATGCGAAAAACAGTAGAATGATTTTTCGAGAAGTGAATTAAACATCTCGTTTGGTAATTTACGTAATAGTTATAGAAATAACTTTGAATTTTTTTCTGACACTTTTCTGATACGTCATATCAATACTTCCTAACTTCCATACTTCAAAAAAAGAAGGGATTGAGTAGAATGATGATTTTAGCACCTTTTCTAGTGGCTGTTATATTGGGAAGTATTGTATTGTTAATCACTTGGGGCTTAATAAAAATGAATTATCCTCTACCTTTAAGAAATATACCAGGAATCTTAACAACAATAGCAGCAATTATTTTATTTTACATTGGCTTTGTAACGAATAGAGGATTTGAAGGTGTGGCATATGGACTTCTTGCTTTCTTTTTAATTTTTTTGCAATAGCTTCACTAGTAATGGAAAAAAAGTTGTTGTATCAAAATAGAAAACGACTTTTCCCTTAGCGCGCAATCGTGTACAATGAATAGCTTCAATGGGACTACTGTTTAATATAGTGAGGCTCATTAGAAGAAATGAGAGAAGTAAAGTTTGAAATTGACTTTGAATGGAGAACTCTGGATTTCCACTTGGGTTTTGGACAGAACTCAATATAATATAATTAGTTATTGTATTGCTAGTTACATTTATCCCAGCTATATTAAGGGACAAAATGGGTGCTGATAAAAAGCGATAGTTTACAACTACTTTCGAATCGATGGATAGTAAAACTTGGCTAAGTCAGTTGAACAAAATAAAAATAAGAGGAGAAGCCACTTGGAATAATAGGTGTCTCCTCTTATTTTGTTCCGCGTCTTCACAATACATCTACTTGTAAATCCTTTAACACCTCTGGAGTACTTGTATCTGAAAGTTCCTCAAACAGCGTTTCTACTACAAGACCGTGTTTCTAATTTAGAATAAATCCTCCTCCTCGCCTGAGGTGTAGCCAGATATAAGAGGCAAATCCGCTGACAGCCATTTGCGTGCGCCATAAGTCAAAAAAACGGGTTGGCAATCATTTAAAGAAACATCCCCTCACTTAAGAGTGTCATATTGTATAATGGATAGATCACGATGACGATTTAAAAAATGTTTATCTTAGGGGTTAATTATGAAATTTATAACGGGATTGCTTAAAAAGCCATGGTTTCTAGGGAGTCTAGTTGTTATTATTGTGACACTCATTATTTGGAATATCCCGATTGAGAAGAGGAAATATGGGCTCTCACAAAATAGTTTAGTAACGGATTATACTGGTCTATTACCAGAAAGGGTTGAAAGAGTAGTTATTGCGAAAAACCGAAATGAGTTACAACGGATTGTAAAAGAAGCAAATCAGAAAGGACAGAAAATCGCTGTTGCGGGATTGCAACATTCCCAAGGCGGCCATACCTATTACAAAAACGGAGTTGTTCTGGATATGCGCTCATTTAACCAGATACTTGAAATTGATGAACGAGGAAAAACCATTCGTGTAGAGGCAGGGGCAACATGGGAGGACGTTCAAGAAGCATTAATGCCGTATGGGTTAGCCGTAAAAGTAACTCAGTCCCAATCAATTTTCACGATAGGTGGATCTCTTTCTGTTAACGCACACGGGCGAGATATCCGTTTCGGTTCGATGGCAGAAACCGTTAAAGAAATGACACTTTTAACGCCTACTGGAGAAATAAAGAATGTAACCCGGGACGATCCAGATGAATGGATGAAGTATGTATTTGGGGGTTACGGATTATTTGGTGTTATTTTAGACGTGACACTGGAAGTAACGGAAAATGACATATATACCATCCACACGGAAAAGCTGAAAACAAGCGAGTACGAATCTTATTTTAATCAGTTAATGGATCGTAGAAATACTGCTATGCACTATGCTAGAGTGAGTGTTGCGCCTGGCTCCTTTTTGGACGAAATGTATGTAATTAACTACGATTACTCAGAAAAACAGGATGATAAAACACCTCTAAAACATGAACAAGGTGCTCGATTAACTAAATTGGTACTTAACTTGGGACGTCAGGGTGGGGCCTTAGAAGATCTATTTTGGGGTACCCAAAAACGATATATTGCTTCTATTGATGGGAATGAGATTACCAGAAATAATGTGATGCGTTCTGAATCATTGTTTATGGAATATACGAAACCCGGTCGAATCGAAGTGTTACAAGAGTTTTTTGTTCCAGTGGATGTTTATGAAGACTATATAAACGATTTAAAGCAAGTGATCCCAGCTAATGACAAAAAACATGATTTCAAAGTCCATAATATAACGGTCCGATATGCTGCTCATGACGACTTTACGACCTTAAATTATGCGAATAAGGATATGTTAGGTTTAGTTGTATTAATTCAGCATGGATTGAAAGAAGAGGAGATTGCCCAGGCAACATCATATATCCAAAGTTGGACTGACCTCACCTTACAACATGGAGGAACCTATTACCTTCCTTACTACCGTTATCAAACAAAAGAACAATTTAGAAGTTCTTACCCTGGTTGGGGAAAATTCAAAGAAGAAAAATCACGATTGGATCCCAATACCGTCTTCCAGAATATGTTTTACGAGTATTATCTAAAATGAAGGAGTAGCGCATGAATTTTAAAAGTGAGCGGTATTTACCGCTAGTTGTTACAGTAGGACAGGTTGTCATTTTTCCATATTATATAATTTGGTTGAAGCAGGTGTCGTTGACGTTCACCTTATTCGCCTGGTTCTTTGCCACATTTTCGTTTGCGGCAGCCTGGGGGTACCGTATTTATCAGTCAAGAAAGAAAAAAGATCAATCCTATATTTTCGCTATTTATATGGGCATGGGATGTGTCTACATATTAATAGGATTTATAAAGAATTTTCATGAAGGTCTTCCATATTTCGTTCTTCTGATGCAAGTCGTCTTGGGGATGTTACAAGGTTACTTTCGCGCATGGCATTCAGAACAGGAAACGTATCATTTACACGCAGTTCATCATTATTTGATTGTCGGTTGCATGATGATTGGGTTTAGCTTTGTAAAAGTAATTTCACCAGTTGTCTTTATAACTATTTTTGGTTTCTTACTGTGTATTTGCGGCCTATGGGAACTCTACATTAAGGGAAAGAGTAGCCAACTTAAAAAAGTTTAGTTCGTGTTGTAAGAAGTTCCTTGATTTTTACTGAAAATGCCGATAATCCCCAATATAGAGCTATTCGAGTAAACATATTTCCTTATAAAAAGAAGTCATTGGCTACACTAAATAGTTAGTAGAAACGTATTATGGAATTATCAGAATATATTTACAGTAAAGTTCTATCCACAGAACGTATTGCTAATGAGACTATTAGCTAAAGCAATTCACTGTATAGTAAGAAAGTGAAGTGATACCATGAATGATTTTGGTACTACTGCTGTACTATTGGCAGTTTTTGTGATAGTTCTTTTTTATGTAACGGAAAAGATCTTTCGGAGATTGTTGGGTGTAGATTCTAAAGTAGCGTTAGTCACTCGATCTGTTAATGATAATCACCGTAAGATTGACTGGCCGCTACGGGCTGTCTTTATTATTGTATTGCTATTTTTGGCAGTCATTTTTGCATCTGATAATTATACACCACTCCTATGGTTTTATACTTCACTAATTTATTTGCTTGTTTCTAATGTCACGCTCGAACTAATTCGAGCCTATATGCAAAAGAAATATAGTGAGCAAAAGAATGAATACAAGGTGACTTTGATACAATTAGTTCTATCCATAAGTCTAGTAATCATAATTATTACGACTAGATTTTTTGGCTTAATTGCCTAAATACATCAGAGTTCTATTCTAAGTTTTACTAAAGGGTCTCTTTGAATTGAAGAGCCTTTTTTTTGTTTAAGCTTCTATTTTTCATAGGTTAACTCGATCATTTTCATCAGAAATGTATTTATGATCGGTAACTAGAACAGTTGACTTCACAATATTATAGGATATGGCTACAATGGCAACAGATAAATCGATGTAAAATTGTTGGGATTTCTTTCTATCTAATAACACGATATGCTAAAATTGGATTAATTCATAATTCATAATTCACAATTCGCAATTCACAATTCTGAAGGAGGATTGCCGTTGAACCGAACTCTAACTAGAAGTCTACTTGCTTCATTAATTTGCTTAATTGGTATACCTTGCTTTTTTCTTGTAGTTTCATACTATACAGAGAATTTTAAATCTTTCTCGTTTAGCTTACTACCTGCACTTGTAGGTGGAGAGGACATAAATCTAAAGTTGAAACTCCTTTTTCAAATGAAAGTAGAGTTGCTCATCACTTTAAAATTAGAGAACGATGGAGATTGATATGAATTGTATCTATTTAAAGTTAAATTAGAAAAGAGGAATAGGGTATGAACAATCTTCACGTGGAATTAGAAAGGTTTAGAGTCATAGGAGGTAAAGAAGAAAGGGCGAAAGAATGGATGGACTTCTTGACAACTCATTTAGAGGATGTGAAACAAACGCTGCCGCCTGAAAAAATGTATGTTGAATCCATTTTCGAAGAAACGATTGAAGGCGTTATGTACTTGTACTGGGTCTCATACCAAGGCATGCGTTCCGATGAAGTAGTGTTTTCAGATGGTTTTATCGACAAGAAGCATATGGAATACTGGAATGAATGTATCGATTTTAACTATCCAGAAAGTTTATTGAAGACTAATGTTGTCATGATACAAGATAAGATTAGTGAGAAGATGCAATAAGTCAAAAGGTATTAAAGAGTTGCGTGATCAATACTAAAACTCATCACGTACTAGATGATGAGATAGTGTTGATGATTTTATAACAAACTAAAGGGAGTGAAATATATGGTGTTAGTACCAGTTGCAATAGGTCTTATTCTAGGGTTTTTGTTATTTTCATTTATCTATATTCTTACGAAGAGAAGTGAAAAACGTTATTTTGCATCGCTCATAACAGCACTTGTAGGGATTTTCACTATCGTTTCGAGTATTTTATTGATTGGCGGATTTGAAGGTATGGGGTTTGGAATCATAGGTATCGGTTTTGTTGTTATTGCGATTGTCGGGATATTTGTTTTCCTGTTCAAACCAGTAAATCCACAAAATGCTCAACCATTGAGTGCAAGCGACAAACGGAACCTAATTGTGATTCCAATCGTTTTTGTAATCGTGATTGTCTTCACGCTATTTATTAGCTAAAAGTGGAAATTTCATTGCCTTCTGCGTAATATGTCCCATTTTGAACTATGAGGTTGAGCTGGGAAAATGAAGAAATGAGATAGTGTTGTTCGTATCAGCGGGATTCTATTATTTGTACTGCTTTTGGTGGGTTCTGTTACTGCAGTCATCATGGTCTACAATTTGTCGAATCCAATCACAAATTCGTTAAATAGTGAACAATCTCATTTTGAATTTCGTAGGGGTACTATGCAAACAGCCTGGCTTGTGGGGATACTTAATGTATCCGCTTTGGTCACCATCATATGGAAAGATATTAAACCGTTCATGTAGCAATTGTTATCATGCTGACAGGTGCAGCCTACCTATTATTCTTCATGATATTCCCTGTAGGTTGGGTGATTCTACAAGGAATGCTCAGATTAGTGGCTTCGGTTGCGGTCGTTGAAATTTTAATTGTTTCGCGGTTGGTTTATATATCCGTAAAACATGCAAAGCAGAATTAGATGCACACATGAGATTAAGTGAAATATCTATAATAGAACTCAATTTAAAGGAAGGTTGATTCTAATTAACAAGTATTATATAAGCGGTTTAGTTGTGATAGGAACACTTCTAATAGTGAGTTTGTTTTTAGTCATTTCAACAAGTTATTTCAATTCCAAGGAAATCCAACTGCTTACATCTGGTTGTTATGAGAACGAGGGGAATGTGATTCTGGAAATTCATAATCCAGTAGTCAATAGCTATTCGTTTGAGTGTAAATGAACTCTAACGAGGAGGGTAAGAATATGCTTATTAGAGAAGTTCAATTGGCAGATGCCGAGTTGCTTCAACGACTTATCAGTGGCGTTGAAAGCAGTTCAGACTATATGCTATTTGAATCTGGGGAGAGAACGATATCAGTAGAGCAGCTGAAAGCGAGGATAAGCTCCATAGAAACAGATAGTCAGTCTGAGATTTTCATGGCTGAAATGGATAGTGAGTTATTGGGGTATCTGATGGCGATTGGCGGAAATTCCAGAAGAACGCTGCATACGGTCTATCTGGTTATTGGCATTTCCGCTAATAGTAGAGGAAAAGGAATCGGAACCCAATTGTTTAAATACCTTGAGAAATGGGCGTATGAACATAAAATTCATCGAATGGAATTAACTGTCGCAAAGCCGAATGATGCAGGTATTCGGCTTTATAAGAAAATGCAATTTGAAATTGAAGGAATTAAGAGGAATTCGCTTTATATCGATGGTGAGTATATCGATGAGTATTACATGTCTAAATTTTATGAAATGAGGAAGGTGGAGCAAGTTGGTTGTCATGATTGTGTTAGTTGGTTTATTTCTCGTCTTGGGAACTCTTTTCATCAAGGGAAAGGGCGCCTTCTTAATTGCAGGATACAATACGATGGCACCTGAAGAACAAGAAAAATACGATAGTATTCAATTGTGCAAATTCATGGGTAAGACGATGTATGCATTATCATTCAGTATGGTTTTTTTGGATTGAGTGATCTATTAGATAAACCATGGCTTATGTATGTTGGGCTGACGCTGTTATTAGGAATTGTACTTTTCATGATTGTCTATGTGAATACGGGAAAGCGATTTGAAAAAAAGTTTAAATAGAAACTCCTAATTGGAAGAAGGGTGAATACATGGATATCTCCGCAAAAAAGTTTAATGTGTGTGATGTAGGACACCGCTATTACAAAAAAAGTGACTGTCCCACGTGTCCGATTTGCGAAGAGGAACGAAAACCGGAAAGTGGTTTTCTTAAACAGCTATCTGCACCCGCGAGACGTGCATTACAGCATCAGGGGATTCATTGGTTGGAGATTCTGGCTACATATTCAGAAAAAAAACTGTTAGAGTTTCACGGATTAGGTCCTGCATCACTTCCCAAGCTGAGGGCATCGCTGAAAGAGCAGGGAATGACGTTGAAATTCTAGTGTCGTGACTATATTGTAGTGAATGAGGAGGTTTAATATGGAGTACGAAATTGATCATATTGGGATTGCTGTGAGAAGTATTGAAGAAGCTCTTCCTTTTTATTTAGAAGTACTGAACGGGTCACTGGAAGATCGGTACACAAGTGATGTACCTGGTGTTGAAGTCCACGTTGCAGTTGTTCAAACCAATGGACAAACTATTGAATTGCTGGAACCAACGAACAGGGACTCCCCGATTGCCAGGTTTATTAGGCAAAAAGGAAAGGGCGTTCATCATGTTGCGTATCGAGTCGATGACCTGGACCAAGCCATCACAAACGCGAGAGAAAAGGGGATTCGTTTCCTTGAAGACACGTTGCGCACGAATACTCGTGGTCGCCGCTTAATTTATATAAATCCAGCCTCGACGGAAGGGACGCTGTTTGAACTATGCAGCTATCCGCAGGGGGAATAAATTTATAGTACCAAGCAAAAAAACAGAGATTATAGGATCTCTGTTTTTTCTATTCCTAATTATGAACTTGATTATTGAACGGTAATCCGTCCATTATCTGACTTGAGACGTATTTTATGTTCACATGATCCGAAGTCGGTACGTGAATTTTTTTCGCCGAACACGTCGACCCGCCCGTGATCGGTTTTCACATGAATGGATACATTAGTCGGCTTTGTTTCAGATTGAATCAAGATACTGCCGTTGTCGGTATGCATATCGATATTGCGATCCAAACTACCGGTGAGCAATGTAATTCTCCCATTGTCAGTTTCTCCGACAATATTGCCGTTCACGTGGCTTAGCTCGATCCGTCCGTTATCTGTTTTTACTGCAATTTCATCCCCTTCAACATGACGCATTTCAATTCGCCCATTATCACTCTTTGCACTGATCCGGTCCGATTGTGTGTTGGTAACCTCAATGATTCCGTTATCCGTTTTTGTTTCGAGCAAACGAGTCGCAATTTCACGTAATTGAATGCGCCCATTGTCTGAATCTACACGAAGCGCTTGACATAGGAGCTTCTCTGCATAGATTCTACCGTTATTTGTTTTCAGTGTAATGGCCTCATACAGTTTCTTCGGAATAGAAACCTTCAAAACAACCGCTTTCATGGAAAAACTGAACATCATAAAACGGGGACGAAGACTTTTCAGTTTAACAACTAGAAGATCACCTTGAACTTCTGCTGACAAATGTAATTTCTCATTACTACCCGTCAACTCTACTGTGGTCATATCCTTTATTGAAGGAGACAAAATAAGTGCTCCATGCTGAACGTCGATGGAAATACTTTTATAATCACTCTCTTGGATATGTATTACCTCAGAACCGGTACTCGTTCCCACCACTTCAGTCGACTCAGGGTAAGAGGAGAGGAGCTCTGTTGCGATAGTACTCGGGAATCCTAAAGACGCGGTGATTTCATCATCCGTTTTTCCGTCTTCACGACCTTCAACAAAGTATTCGCGAATGTCCTGTACGATATCCTGACGTTCTTCTAGAGGAAGCCGTCTCAGTAGACCCTCAAGTTCAACAATATATTGGTTTTCAGTCATGGTTAATGCCCTCCTTGATAAGCGTATTGACGCCTTGTGAAAAATGCTTCCATTCTTCTAATTGTTCGTGGAGATAATCGCGTCCTGTGTCCGTCAGTGTATAATATTTACGTGGCGGCCCTTCTGTGGATTCTCTCAAGTACGTGGTGAAGTAACCTTCTTTTGTTAATCGACGTAATAGTGGATAGACGGAGCCTTCTGAGATGGCGATTTGATCTGAAATCTTTTGTACCAATTCATAGCCATAGCGATCCTGTTTATCAAGAAGGACGAGTACACAAAGGTTCAGTACCCCTTTCTTAAACTGGATGTTCACGATTTATTCCCACCTTTCACTATTGTTTAATGAATAGTACTGGTTTTAGTGGCGTACCATTTACAGTAGTCTATCACTTAGTATTGTTCATTGCAAGGTACTATTAAAAGTGTTTATTAGATTTTTGTGTCCTTATAACTATTTTATTTAATATACGAAACACTTTGTAGGCTACGTTCGTATGAAAGATTCATGGTAATAATAGTACTGTAGAAATGAGGAGAATTTATGGCAAGCCCTGGTTCGATAGGTTTGGTAGTAATGGGATGTGTCGTCTTGTCCTTCATCCTGATGGTTTTCCTTAATAAAGTAGCACCACGATTTAAAGCGACATTCACTTTTTTCTGAACTCTCTAATTTCATTTACAATCGTTAATATGCCGCAAATTAACTATATTGTATTTCTTTATTGAGGGCTCGTTTTTCTCTTCCCTAAATTAGGCATTGTCATGTTACTAGTTGAAACAACAACTTTTGTGTCTGATAAGAAGAAGCAAGAGCGATCACCCCGAATATGATTGGAAATAGGTGAATAGGCTGAGTCCCATTGTCAATACAACCAACGGGACTCAACCTTTTTTAGTTTAGCAATCTTTTTTGTGATGATGATTGTTATCATTGTTATTTGAAGCATAAGAAGCACCGATGATGATAAGTAGAATGAATAGTACAACTAGTAGCGCAAAACCGCCTCCGTTACCTCGACCTCCGCAATTTCCACCTTGCTGACCGTAACCACCGTATCCGCCATAACCGCAAGGATCACATCCATAACCCATAGTTTTCACCTCCTCAAACGAATAAATTCTAAAGAGTTGTCATAAGCAGTTCGAGTGAATGGTTATCAAGACCCGCTCATCCCTTCTCCACGTTGCCTATGTTGATAGAGTATGCAGGCAACATATCTGTGATAGGGACATTCACACAGATGATGTTTTTTTGGGTGTTGTCCCTTCCTGTGGATTAATTCCATTCATATACTACTAGTGAGTGACTAGATGGGAGGGTGAAAAATGGCGAAAGAAAACATGCAACAGATGTGTACCCGTCATCATGGGAAAGCAGTTGTGATCCGAACCAAAGATGGTAGGGAACATCGAGGAATCATTCAACACGTAGATAACCGACAAGTATATTTACAACCAATGAATGGCGGCAGAAATTTAGGTGGATTTGGTTACGGATATGGAGGTTATGGATATCGTGGAAGAGGCTTTGGTTTTGGTATCGCGATAGGTGCAATTGCGACACTAGCGTTAATTCCATTCTTTTTTTGGTGAGTTATTGAGTCATGATGAAGTAGGCAGCGCCTGGTAAGTGCCGGGTACTGCCTTCTTTTTTATTTGAACTCAATTTTTGGAATGAGTGAGATCTGCGATGACTTTTGCGTTTTCTGTCATGATATCGAAAGTTGAAAGTTTGTTGTTGTTCAAAAAGGTTTCCACTAAATAATAGCCAACGCAATATCCCGCCATTTTTGGCACGCCTCTCCAGCCGTATAGAAGCTGATTATGTCGCGGGTGGGATTTCATTAAATTTCGTTTAGGTAAGATCGTGGTTTTCCAAATCTTCTCAAGTTGTTCATTGGAGTATAAAGTAGTCCAAGAGGCGGTGTATGCTTCACCGAGTCGCTCACGTACCGCATGTTCTGCAATCCCCTCGAGAATTATGGAGTCGAGCAGTGTGAGTGAGTTCTCACTGTTTTTTGTGTGCCATAATCGACAGACATGATTGTATTCATGTGTAAATAATGCTTTTAACTCATTCGATGAAATCGACTCAGGTACGAGAAGAAAAAGTTTGTCTGAAAAAGCCAATCCGGCTTTTCCATTCGTGTCACTCATCAAGTTCTGATCGGCTGTATTTGAAGGCAAAATGATGATGGGCACGTCTGGACCTTCCCACCGTTGGCGAAGTGCCTTAAGTTCCTTCTCGACAATTTTCCATATATTGTTGCGCTTCATGGTTTCGACGAGTGCGGTTCCACTCTTGGTGGATTCGTAATACATCCCATGCATACAAAAGTACTCATGAATTTCACTCGCGGAAACGCGGGGAAAGAATGGTTTCATCTGATTACAGAGCTTTAGCGGATCTTGATAAAGGTCTATCAACCACTCATCTGTTCGAATGACAGGCATCTCAGTACTCCTCTTTTTCATAGCGTATGCATAGGTGAACCAGAAGCGTTACTTGTTGAAGTAGCAACCTATCCAGCATTTGAGTAGGTTTTTGCATATCTATATCAAGAGGGGATGTGAGACTAGTTGGAAAACACATACTTAGCGTGTCTAGCTGCATTTGGGGTAGGAGGAGCTCATCCAGGAGGTCTCCAGCTCACTAAAAAATTGTTGGAGAATATAACAATAGACGAAAAGATGACGGTGTTGGACGCTGGTTGCGGAACAGGGCAAACAGCTGCATATCTCGTAAATACGTATAATTGTCAGGTGTTGGCAGTTGATTACAATCCAGTGATGGTCTCTAAAGCAAAAGAACGTTTAACAAAGTTAACTAAAGAAATTAAGATCGAACTGTTTGATATTGAGAAATTGCCTTACGAGGAGGAGTCCATAGACTTAGTTCTATCTGAATCTGTAATTGCTTTTACAAACCCGTCTGTCAGCATCGCTGAGTTGACAAGGGTCCTTAAAAAGAATGGAATCTTAATCGCAATTGAAATGGTTCTCGAACACCCTTTAACTGATGTGGTGAAAGAAGAAATCACAAAGTTTTACGGGATGGAGGAGATTTGGACGGTGAAGGAGTGGAAGAAGGCTCTCTTAAAAACGGGGTTAACCATTCAGTCAATTGAAGTACCTGATTTGGAAGCTGATAAGGCTGACAATGAAACCGCTACGGATTTTTCGCTCTCAGAGTGGATTGATGAAGGCTTTCACGACATTTTGAGTCAACACTTGGAGTTAACGGAAATCTATAAAAATCGATTAGGTGTCCGTATTTTTACATGTACGAAGTAAAAGAATGGAGTGGAATAATGGAGATTCGAATGGCCACCGTACTAGAAACTTTGGAGATAGTAGCACATTGGAAAGCGGTAATGTCAGAAGCTACCGCAGGTTACCTGGATGAAAAACAGGAAAGCGAGCTACCATCACTAGCGCCATTTTTTTACTCTGATTTCGATTATTTGGTTTGTTTCAATGGGGACACGATTCAAGGATGGGTCGGTATAGGAGAAATCAATGACGTGTATATGAATGAATCGAAAGGATTCGTATCTGAACTCTATGTACTTCCTGCGTCAAGGAATCAAGGGGTGGGTCGAAAGCTTTGTCAGGAAGCGGTCAAACGTCTAAGTACGGCGGGCTATCCAGCCGTTCAGTTAAATGTTTTCAATGGGAATCACGCAAAGCAACTATACGAGGAGCTAGGATTTACTGAAGTAAGTTGTCTCATGGAGCTGACTTTCGAATAATAGACGAAGAAAGCTGGAGGTCTCCTTATTGGAACCTCCTCTAAAAATAAAGGAATATCAATTGTAGACAACGAATGAATAGAGGAATCTAGTTGTGATTCAAATCATTGGTACAATGGATGACATTCATTTGAAGGAGAGAATAGTATGATTCAAAAAATTGGGCAAGTCATGGTATACGTTTCGGATCAAGACAACATAAAGAAGTTCTGGATAGAGCAGGTTGGATTCAGCGTCATTTCCGAGGAGGACAATGGGGAAGGAATGCGGTGGATTGAAATCGCACCATCTAAAGAATCAGACACATGTATCGTTCTCCATGATAAGGAGCTTATTTCAAAAATGCAGCCTGAATTAAATCTTGGAACCCCTTCGCTCCTATTTTTCACGGACAAGTTGGATGAGCTTTTTGAGAAACTCAAGAACAGCCATGTAACAGTAGGCGAATTGGTAAGCATACCAACTGGACGCGTGTTTAACTTTGCAGATCCTGAAGGTAATTATTTTGCCGTGATGGAAAAGGGTGAATGACTGAAAGTCTAGATGTATGAAAATTCTTTATGGTTAGGAGTGTTTAGAATGGGAAAAGTATCAACTTTCCTAATGTTCCAAGGCGGTCAAGCAGAAGAGGCGATTAACTTTTATACATCACTCATTAGAGACTCTGCAATTAGTAGCATCTCTCGATATGGAAAGGGTGAATCCGGCGACGAAGGCACCGTGATGAAAGCAATGTTTTCATTGAAGGGACAAGAATTCATGTGTATAGACAGTAATGTCAGCCATCAATTTAATTTCACTCCTTCGTTCTCGATATACATCGATTGTGATACTGAACAGGAAATCCGCTACCTATATGAAAACCTTGCGAAAGATGGACAACTACTTATGCCGCTAGATGACTATGGTTTCAGCCAACAATTCGGATGGGTGCAAGATCGCTTTGGTGTTTCATGGCAGATGGACCTACCTAAAGAATGAATTTCCTGAAAAGATTATGCTCGAACTCTAGTGACTATAGTTTTCTTGCAAGTCAATCAATAGAGTGTTAGAATTACACTAACTAATTTGAATGGAGGTGAAAAGAATGAAGAAGCCAGAAGCGCAGACAAGTGTACAAGTAGATACTTCAACTTATTTTGCACGTGTCATTACTTTCGATTTTTGGGAGAACGGGATACGTATGTCCTTTTTTAGAAAACCAAAAAATCTATGCGCAACTGATTAACTTCACTCTTTTCACGAAAAGATTGCTTGTTAACAGGCAGTCTTTTTTGTTTGCCTGAAATCAGTGCGCTACTGGAGGCACTACTTATGCAGATTAAAGCGGAAAACCTTACAAAGTCGTTTGGCGGTTCAGTCATACTGGAGCAGTTAACTATGGAAGTAAAAGCAGGGGAACATGTGGCACTTGTCGGACGAAATGGATGTGGCAAAACAACACTCTTGAGCTTGCTTGCACGGATCGAATCTCCTGACGAGGGTCGTATCGTTCAGGCGAAGGATAGCAAAGTCGGGTATTTACATCAGATTCCTTCCTATCCGGATTTACTCGTTAAAGATGTACTGTTAGAAGCATTCGTTGAGCTGATAGCAATTGAAATCCGCATGAAAGAATTAGAGTTACAGATGGCCACGGATATTTCCGAACGAATTCTTAATCAATATGGAGAACTTCAAGAGTCATTTATGGAACAAGGCGGCTACGAGATGGAATCGAAGCTAATTAGCATCGCAAATGGATTAGCGATAACGTCCTTTTTGCAACAGAAGTTTGATGCGCTAAGCGGAGGTGAGAAAACGAAAGTGATGTTGGGGCAAATCCTGCTTAAAAACCCGGATATCCTTCTTTTGGATGAACCTACGAATCATCTAGATCTCACCGCCATCCAATGGCTTGAGCAACACATTCAACAGTTTCAAGGAACTGTGGTACTAGTATCCCATGATCGTCAATTTATGAATCATGTTGTTAATAAAGTTATAGAGTTGGAAGACGGACAATGTTGGGAGAGTCACGGGAATTATGACGCATTCCTGTTGAATCGAGAAGCTAAATTAGAACAACAGTTTTCAGAGTATAAAGAGCAACAAAAGAAAATCAAAAAGATTAAAGAAGCGATACGTCGATTGCGTCAATGGGCCAATGAAGCTTCTCCACCGAATCCTGATTTGTTCCGTAAGGCAAAGACCATGGAGAAAATGCTCGCGAGAATCGAAATTGTCAAAAAGCCTAAAACAGAGAAAGCGATGAGACTTCAACTAGAAGCAAGTGAACGAAGCGGGAAAGAAGTCGTTCGTATCGAACGGGTTAGTCACCGCTATTCATTAGAGAAACAACCGATTTTTGAGGATATTTCAATATCTGTGTATTGGCGGGATCGCTTAGCAATAGTCGGAGATAATGGAACGGGAAAGTCTACGCTATTGAAGATGATATTACACCAATTGGAACCATCTTATGGCCAAATTCAAATGGGCAGTAATGTTACGATCGGTTATTTAGCTCAGCAATTTGATACTTTGAATCATGAAATGCGTTTAATAGACGCCTTTCGTGAGGAGATAAAAATGACAGAACCCGATGCACGTCATGTTCTTGCACAATTTCTTTTTTACGGTCATGACGTATTTAAGAAAGTGAAAGATTTAAGTGGCGGGGAAAAGATGCGATTACGACTTGCGCAGCTAATGCAACAAAATATTAACTTGCTATTACTAGATGAACCTACGAATCATTTGGATATTGAGAGTCGGGAAGTCCTTGAAGATACACTTGAGAATTTCGGAGGCACCTTAATTGCGGTGAGTCATGATCGTTACTTTTTACAAAAACTGTTTACAAAAATTGCATGGATTGAAGGAAAACAGATTACAGTTCACGATGGGGATTTTGAATTTGCGCAGCGAAAACAAATCGAGACATAAATGAGGAGAGAGTTATGAAACGGATTCTAGTAATGGGCGTTTCTGCAGGTGCTGGGAAATCGACTTTCGCTCGTGAGTTGGGAGTAAAGTTGAATTATCCAGTTACTTATTTGGATAGTCTGTTTTTTGAATCAGGGTGGATAGAAGTTTCTGATGAAGTATTTCAACAGCGTCAAGTGGACGCGATGGCAAGTTCTAGTTGGATTATGGAAGGAAACTATTCCAAATCAGCGTCGGTTCGTGAAGAACGTGCAGATACACTTATCTATCTAGAGCTGCCCCTTTACTTGTGCTTATATCGAGTCCTTAAAAGGCGTATTCGCTATCATCGCCAAACGAGACCTGAACTTGGGGAAGCGTGTCCAGAAAAACTGGACTGGAAATTTCTAAAGTACATCGTGACTACTTATAAGCGCCGAAGAGTCGATATGCGGAAACGGATTAAGCGCTTTTTGATTGAGGGGAAAAAGGTAGTTCATCTTCAATCACGACGAGAAATCCAGGAGTTTATTAGTCAAATTGAATAGGAACTATCTGACGAACTGCATTAGCAGTTCGTTTTATTTGTGTTTCTAATTAGCTGTCGGTATTATTGTCTTGAATTAAGAGCAATTATGGTGAGTAAGAGGAGGAAATAATAATGGAGTTTAAAGGGATTCATCACGTTTCAGCTATTACTGCAAATGCAACAGCTAATTTACATTTCTATACAGAAGTCATGGGGATGCGACTGGTGAAAAAGACGGTCAATCAGGATGCACCTTCCATGTATCACCTTTTTTATGCAGATGAGGCAGGAACTCCTGGAACGGAGTTAACGTTTTTTGAAATTCCTCACGCGGGTGTTACTCGTGCTGGAACGAATAGTATTTCGTTAACTTCTTTACGAGTGGTGTCAGACGATGCACTACAATTTTGGCAGGAACGATTTAGCAAGCATGGCGTGGAACAAGAAGATATTATAAACCGAGTGGGACGACAGACACTTCGTTTTAAAGATGCTGAAGGGCAACGACTGATGCTCGTTTCCGATGAAACAAATGAAGGAGTTGCAGGAGGAACGCCACGGGAACATGAGGGGATTCCTAAGCAGTTTGGGATTACTGGGCTTGGGCCAGTTACGTTGACAGTTGCAAATGGCGATCTAACACGGCGTTTAATTGTAGAAGTTTTAAAATTCAAACAGATTGCTACCTATCCGTCACTTATAGACGGACAGCGTAATGTTGTCGTCTATTCAACAGGTGAAGGTGGAACGGGTGCTGAACTCATTCTAGAAGAGCGTACGGATTTACCGACTGAACGACCAGGCCGTGGAAGTGTCCATCATGTTGCACTTCGTGTGGCGGATCAGAAAGAACTTTCACAGTGGATGGAAAGACTAACAGAGATGAATGTACAGCACTCTGGGTTTATCGACAGATTCTATTTCGGTTCGGTCTACATTAAAGATTCAAATGGATTGACGATAGAAATCGCAACGGATGGCCCAGGGTTTGCTACTGATGAGCCGTTTGAAACTATGGGAGAGTCTTTAGCATTACCACCATTCCTTGAGTCACGACGTGAAGAAATCGAAAGCCGACTCAAGCCGTTAGGTGGAGGGCAATAACATGAAGCATATTTTTATAGCACGAGAGGATGCGGAAGCAACACTAATTTTGTTGCATGGAACTGTAGGAGATGAGTCTAGCTTGTTGTCGCTTGGGAAGGTATAAAGTGATGAAGTGAATATATGAGGAGTTCGAGGCGAAGTGGTTGAAAATGGAATGCCTTGTTTCTTCCGCAGAATTGCTGAAGGTGTATTCGATCACGAAGATCTTTCGTATCTGACAGATCAGTTAGCTAAGTATGTTAAGAAATGGGCAAGTCAGTATGAATTTCGTTAGTGTCGTCATATCTAGTAGGGTACTCAAATGTGGCGAATATCGCGGCAAATATATTATTACGACATTCAGGTATTTCAAACGGTGGAATTTCACTTCATCCTATGGTGCCTTCAGATGAACCGGTGGAGTTTCCAATGAAAGATTTGCGTATTGCGATAATAGGAGGGATGGATGATCCGTTAGTGCTCGTTGAGCAAAAAAACCAATTTGCATCTATTTTATCAGAAGCTGGTGCATGTGTGGAGTTGTTAATGGAGGAGAATGATTATAGCATTTGTAATGTGGAAGTTGAACATGTTCGTCAATGGTTGAAAACTCAATTGTAACAGTTGATTGGAGGGAGATGCGGAATAGGTATGTGTGAAGAACGAGGAGGGCACTTTTAAATAGTGTTAGCCCAGCCAGAAACAAGGGTAGCGCTACCAATTAATCCCTTAACGCAGTTGAATTGTGTATCGTTTTATTGAATATTCATAGAGTATCTCGGAACAACAATGAGTTTATGAGCAAAATCCGAGATTTATGATCACCATCCTACTTGATAATCACAATTCAAACAAAAAAGAGCAGCCGCGGCTGCTCTTTTTACATTGTTTCTTTTAGAATTTCATCGACTGTTGCATTTACTTCATCGCGTTTCATCTTTTCTTCACCTTTTTCAAGTGCGGTTAAAGTCTTTTTCGCGAGTGCTAATGGGATCTTACAGAATAGGGTAATGTTTTTTGTCTGAATTAACTTCATATATTCGTCTGCCATTTCTAGATTTTCTTTAGCGTAATCGAACAAATCATTACGCGTCCAGCCATCTGGAAGGAAACGGACGCCACGTTCTGCGTCTTCGTCTTGATTACGGAGCATGTTGACTGCTTGTAAGCCACGGCCATAGCCGATTGCTAACTCACGATCTGTTATTGTACCATCGTATTGCTCCCAGATATCTGAAAGCATGACGCCGACGAGTCCTGCTACATAGTACGTATATTCATCCAAGTCTTCTTTAGTTTCGATTTGGAAGTCTTTTTCAACCCACTTCGCCATTCCATCTGCCATGATCGCAGTTACATTTCTCACGTTTTCATACAACTCCGATGGACATACCGCGAGCCAGTCCGCTAGACGAAGTGTCACTTCTGGAAGCTGTCCTTCAACAGGTTTTAAAAGTGCTGCATAATCTTCCTGGTTAAATCCATTTCGAAGCAACTCTGCTGTGGCACGAAGTAACGCAGTCTTTTTCACAGGATCCAATTGTTCGTGATCTTCAATTTCATCAATTGCACGTAAGCATAGGTAAGCAGAACCGACCGTTTTACGCAGTGTCGAATTCAATAATTTAATGGGTATGTAAAATGTGCGGCTCGTTTCTTTTAGAACGCGCATCGCATCTTTTTGTAAGATAGCTTCATTCATGTCAAAATCCTTCTTTCCATAATACGATGTAATAGACTCTACTATTTATATCATACCGCTTACTCACTGTCTTTTCCATTGAAAGCCCCTTGAATGCTTGACGTAGAACTAATTGGAACTTATACTAATAAATACTTCAATGATTAAAGTATTTAATCACTGAAGTTCTTTGAAATAAGGAGGGACATTATGTCTGAATGGAACGCAACGGATTTTGTTAGGTTTGAAGAACTATTCTGGAATGTTACTCGGGAAATGGGCAAGATGTGGAAGCAAGTTTTCGAAGCGAATCTACCAGGGTCACAGTCTCATCTAGTATTTACTTTAGCAAGAAAAGGTCCTTTGAAAATGTCAGAGCTTGCACAAATTCTCGGATTGACTGCGGGTGCCGTGACAGCTGCGTCTGATAAATTGATTAGTCATGGTTATGTCACTCGAATTCGTGATGAATCTGATAGGCGAATTGTACACCTTGCTATAACTGACGATGGTAGAGAAATGCTGCAGCAATTGCGATCAGTAGGCAGAACGAAAATGACCAAAGCATTTAGTCACCTTAATGAGGACCAATTGCCGATGATGATTGATATTTTTGAGCAGGCAGCTAGAAATATATCAATTATGAAAGGAGATGAAAAATGAATCACTTAACTGCAAAACAAAAAGTAACGATTATGATTGCAATCATGACGGCGATGTTTTTCTCTGCTATCAACCAAACGATTATAGGTGTCGCCATGCCTCGTATCATATCGCGGCTTGGCGGCATGGATTATTATACGTGGGTTATTACGATTTACTTATTGACGATGGCGGTGGCAACAATCCTAGTTGGAAAGCTGTCTGATATATACGGTAGGAAACCGTTTCTACTTGCGGGAATAGGAATCTTCATGGTCGGTGCATTCCTGTCAGGATTCTCTTCGACGATTTTCCAACTTATCATTTTCAGAGGGATTACAGGTATCGGTGGCGGTATCATCATGTCCACAGCGTTTACCGCAGTTGGAGATTTATATTTACCAAGAGAACGGGCGAAATGGACGGGGGCAATGAGTGGAATCTTTGGAGTTTCCAGTGTTCTTGGACCTATGATGGGAGGATATATTGTTGATCACCTCGATTGGCATTGGGTATTTTGGATCTTCTTACCACTCGGCTTTGTTGCGTTTGTATTAATCGCAAAACTGTTCCCTAAAGTTGCAAAAAGAGAAGGGGAGTCCATCGATTACTTCGGATCTTTATTTTTAACAGTAACCATTGTTTCACTCTTACTCGCATTCAGCTTGGCGGGTGAAGGAGTAGGCAAATACGGATGGTCTTCTTGGCAAATCATCGGACTGTTTGCATTGACCATACTGGCGTTGATAGCGTTCATCATTACTGAAAGTAAAGTGAAAACACCAGTCTTACCACTTTCGCTGTTTAAAAACGACATTGTTACCATCTCCAATATCGCTGGGTTTTTATTAGGCGCGGGTATGATGGGGATCATGATTTATACACCGTTCTTCATCCAAGGTGTAAAAGGCATTTCTCCTAGTGGATCAGGATATATTATGATGCCGATGTCGATTACAATGGTGTTTGCAACGACATTTTCCGGAGGTTTTATGACCAAAACCGGTAAATATAAAGGGCTGGCCATCATTGGATTAGCCATTGGAGCCGTTGGCATCTTCTTGATGAGCTACATTACTATCAATACATCAGTTGCGCTGATAATCTTGTATTTGTGTATCGTTGGGATTGGTCTCGGTCTAAGCATGCCGGTATTTTCACTCACTGTCCAAAATGCTGTCAGCCTGCGGCAACTTGGTGTTGCCTCTGCCTCCTCACAGTTGTTCCGATCACTTGGCAACACGGTCGGAATCGGTATTTTTGGAGCTGTGATGAGTTCTGTTATGGTGAAAAAAATGACTTCAGCATTTTCCGGACAAACGGACGGTGGATTATCTAATTTACCACCTGAAGAAGCAGGGAAGATTGGGCAACTTATGAATCCGGAAATCTTGTTAGATACTCCAAGACTTGAACAGGTAAAAGCTAGTATACCAGCCGATATTCAACCAATTGCAGAACAACTCGTTGGTACAGTTAAAGGGGTTTTCAGTGAAGCATTGACGACCACTTTCTTTGTAGCAGCTTGCATCATGGTTGCAGGGGCAATAGTGGCGGTATTTTTACGTGCGATTCCACTGGTCTCGGCAAATGATTCTTCAAATGCAAAAATTGAAAATAAAAAGTAACCGGAATAATAGGTTGCAGCCATGTCAATTTCATTCGACATGGCTGTTTTTTTGTTGCGGACAAAATCGACATGATTTAGGACATTATAAGCTCTAAATCTACCAAGGTATGCATGAAGTATTGAATTACAGGCATTCTAGACGTAAACTAACTTTAGTATTCAGAAAGTTTGAAAGATTGTTTTACTACTATTTACTAATTGGAGGAATTGAAATGGGAGAATTACGACAAGTAAGCAAAGAGGACTTTAATAATGAGGTGTTAAACAGTGAGGTACCAGTAGTTATTGACTTCACAACAGACGGTTGCGGGCCATGTGAATTGATTGTTCCGATCTTAAAGGACATTGACGAGAAATATACTGGTAAATTGAAAATTATTCAGCACAACGTGGACTTGGACGATTTAATGAACGAAACAAATGACCATGTCAAGACATATGATGTCATGGGCTTTCCGACAATTGTCATTGTAAAAAATGGAAAACCTGTTGATAACATCCTTGGAATCTACGATCAAGAAGAGATTGAACGAAGGGTTCAGCTCGTACTGTAGTGACAATGTAGTTTAAGAGAGGGGGAGTGAACCATCTTGGTGACGGCAACTCAAAAGAGTGTGAAGCGGGATATCCGGCGCCAGCAGGAGAATGGCATGTGGAGATCGTATATACGACTCCTTTTTAAAACCAAACTTCCATGGTTCTGGTTGGGACTTCTTACGGCTCTCAATATTGCAGATATAACATTAGGTTTGTTACTGCCAGCATATACAGCTCAAGTTGCAACGGGAGTAATTACATCCACAGTTATTACAGGCGTTGTCGTTGTGATTGTTGTACGGGTCCTGTTTTCTGGAATAATTAGATACATTGCAAAAATTACATCGTATAAAATTGACATTCGCTATCGGAAACTAATCTGGAATCGTCTGATGCGTTCGCCGATTAAACTCTATGACTCCGTAAAACCGAACGAAATGGTAAGCCGTACCGTTAACGATACTACTCAAATCAGTGCAGTCATTTCCGGTCTTTTACCTGCGCTAGTCGGTATGGTTTACGGGACAGTATACATTGCCAAAGTTCTGTATGGATATGATTGGCGCTTAAGTGCTGGGTTACTGGTGTATTCACCGGTTTATGTGATCGCTATTATCTTTTATGGAAAATGGAATTATCGAACACATAAATATACGCAGAATCGACTTGCCGGTTTGACTCAGTTTCTTTCGGAATTGCTCGTAAGTATTCCGCTAATCAAATCATTTGCGAATGAAAAGAAGGAAACCAATAGAGGAAGAGACAATATTCAGTTGTATTATAAAGCGAATATGAAACGCTCTTTGACTGCCTGGGTGAATACGCCATTAACTAGTATCTTGAATCTAGTTATGGAGTTATTTGTCATAATATTTGGAATTTACTTGGTGACTCAAGGAACTATCACCCTTCAAATATGGATTGCATTCTTCATGTACGTCGGTATGTATTTTGGGATGTTGGAAACCTTTGGTATTATGTATACGCAAATTAAACAAAGCCAGGGAGCGACATCTAGAATTGCTCATCTTGTTGAAAATGATCTAGAACAATACCATCGTGAACTGGAAGTCCATAACAACCAGCTAGATCTGGAATTTGATCATCTGACGTTTGCATATGGTGACAAGCTCGTTCTTGAAGATGTTTCATTTACAATACCGTATGGTCAAGTGACAGCTATTGTTGGGCCAAGTGGAGGTGGAAAGTCCACCATATTATCCTTACTCCAACAACTGTATCATCCAAATGATGGGCAGATCCTGTTTGGTGGTACTCCGGTCGAGAAATTCCACTTAGATAGCTGGCGTGGTCTCTTCAGCTATGTGGCACAAGATAGTCCCTTATTTGCTGGATCAATCCGCGAGAATATTGTTTATGGACTTGACCGAGAGGTAACTGAATCTGAGCTCATACAAGCTGCAGAAAATGCCAATATATTAGGTTTCATAAACGAACAACCAGAAAAATTCGATGCTCCTGTAGGTGAAAGGGGCTCCAGCCTATCTGGGGGACAACGTCAGCGTGTTGCGATTGCTCGAGCATTTTTAAGGAACTCAGATTTCTTATTGCTAGACGAAGCAATGGCAAGTCTAGATGTCCAGTCTGAAAAAGCGGTACAGGCAGCTATGAATGTCTTGATGGAAGGCAGAACAGCTGTCGTTGTTGCTCACGACCTTTCTATCATACGGAATGCAGACCAAATAATTCTATTGAATGAAGGTAAAGTGGAAACAACAGGTTCACATGAAGAAGTACTAAAAGAAAGTGAACTTTATAGACAGTTTGTTGAGTTTTTAAATAATACAACTGAGGGCTGATGACTGTTTGTAGAAAGAACGGGGGAATCAGCAATGAATGATCTTAAACGCAGAAGCTCTTGGGGAGAATTCTTCCATCTAATTCGAACAGCCAAACTGCCTTGGCATCTCTACTTTTTCCAAATAGTTACTTCTTTAGGAACGACAACACTCTTGCTTAGTATGCCTCTTGTCATTCAACAGATTATGGAAGGGAACATTTTTGATAAGGCAATTGTTTGGAAATATGTATACATGAATATTGCTAGTGTGGTTCTTGTAACTATTTCATCCCTTTTTGTTTTCTTGACTAGCCCAATTACGAAAAGGAATATCCAGCGAGTTATCTGGCCGAAGTTAATTCGATTGCCAATGAAAGAATATCGGGATAATAAGTCATTGAATATGATAAGTCGTGTAACACTAGATCCTGCATATATCGATAGAGGTATTTCAGATTTCACTAGTCTGTTCAACACAACCTATAGTTTGGTTGGTTCGTTTGTCATCATGTACGGCATGAATGTCAAATTGACACTTGCTTTGTTACCGGTCATTCCCTACATTATCATTGTATCAATCGTTGTTGGACACTTTACACAAAGAACTCAACATGGCGTGCAAAGTCAATTGTCAAATATGACCGCATTTTTCGCAGAACGTCTCCCAAAAATTAGACTTATCAAAACATTTGGCAAGGAAGACTTTGAATTCGAAAAATCGAGCAGAGTCATTGAAAACCAATACACAGCGGATAAGAAACGTGCTTTTGTTGACCTATTCGCTGAGCCTCTTATGCAAAGCGTGCAAGCAATTGTAGTAGGTACGGTTCTTGTCTACGGTGGATATTTGGTTTCCAAAGGTGACATGAAAGTCAGTCAAGTTATTTCATTCTACTTGTATGTACAGTTTATACACAATAATGTGTTGAAGTATGGATTGTTCTGGCAAACGGTGAAACAAGCTAAAGGTGCTTCTGAAGAAATTGCAAAAATTCAAGAAGCAGGTGAAGAACAGCTTGAAAGGACGTATACGTTCAAAGAGAAAGCTACACAACCAAATGCAGACTTGACGCTGGAGAATGTTTCGTTCAGCTATGACCAAAGGCTTGCCTTGAATAATGTCAATCTAACCATTCCAAAAGGAAAACTAACAGCAATTGTTGGTCCAAGTGGGGGTGGGAAGTCTACCATCTTTGGCATGCTAGAACGATTGTATGAACCAAATGTCGGCCGTGTACTTATCGGTACTACGCCCGCAGACAAAGTTCATTTGGATGAATGGCGAGCAGGTATTGCCTATGTGTCACAAAATGCTCCGTTGCTATCCGGTACTATCCGGGAAAATATTCTTTATGGAATTCATGAACAAGTCGATGACGAAATTGTTTGGCTTGCAGCTAGACATGCATCAGCAGAGGAATTCATTAAAGAATTCCCGGAAGGGCTTGATAAAGATGTCGGGGAATTTGGGACGAAACTCTCTGGTGGTCAACGTCAGCGAATCGCAATAGCACGTGCGTTCGTCATGGATCCTGAATATTTGCTGTTAGATGAGGCTATGGCAAGTCTAGATGCCCAAAGTGAACATGATATCAATCGCGCACTTAGATTGCTTATGAAGGGAAGAACAACCGCCCTGATTAGTCATAATTTACGAACGATGAAACAAATGGATCATATTATTGTTGTCAACAATGGCCGCATTGAAGCATCTGGAACACATGTAGAATTGATGAAAACGAATGAATTGTATGGAAACTTAATTGAGATTCAAAACGAAAAGAACCAAATGTTGTCAGTCACTTAATTGAATAAAACTAATAAAAGGGGTGCTTAATATGGAAAAAATGAAAAAAGCATTTTTAGTGTTCATGATGATGATTGTTGCAGGAGCATTAGCAGCGTGTGGAGATGACACTTCAAAAGACAATACTGCAAAACCGGAGACTGAGGTCACAGAATCTGGTGCAACTGAAGGTGACGGGGAAGCTAGTTCCGAAGGCGTAGATCCGACAGATCCTAAGTTCGATAAAATTATCGAACTGCTTAAAGCTAAGGGGCTAGAAGTGGGCGAGAAAACAACTGGATATGCTGATATCAATGGTACAACACAAGTAATGAGTGTTGTCATAAATGGTGAAGATATGCTTCCTTTCCAAGTTTACATGATGGAGTCAGAAAGTGAAAACTTGAAATCAGCAAAAGAAAAAGGCGAAGTCACTATGGAATTTGATGGACAATCGGGACAAATTCCAATGGAAGCAAAAGATGATTTCCTATACTTCATTGCTGATGGACATCCAGATCACGATAAAGTGTATGACGTGATGGTCAAGGATTTTAATCCTGAATAAATGAGTTATTCTCAGGCATAGTACGGGTAATCAGACCATTCCTAAGATTTATTAAAGAAAAATAGAGAGGGTGGAACAAAGATGGACTTACTTAAATCAGCAGATACTACCATTAATAATTTGAACGTTCATGTAATAGAAAACAAAAATTTCAAAACAGTAACTGTAGAATTGAAACTTCAAACGTTAGTAGATCGCGCTACGATTACCGAGAGGAACATACTTCCAGGAGTTTTAAGGGCGGGTACTAAGCGTTTTCCAACAGCTTCTGCTGTGCAGGATGAGCTAGATGACTTATATGGAGCATCCCTTCAACTGTATCAAACCGTCTCAGGAAACTGTCATATTCTGACGGTTCAAATAGAATTTGCGAACGAACGGTTTATTGAAAACGAAAATAGTCTTGAGGAAAACATTTTTGATTTTTTGAACGAGTTGTTGTTTAATCCGAAAATAATTCAAGATGGATTCGACAAAGAGACAGTTGCACAAGAAAAAGAGAAGCTCCGGAAAAATCTCAAGGCTAGTAAAGATGATAAAACGTCTTATGCAGGAGAGCGTTTGATAGACGAGATGGCAATCGGAGAACTGTATTCAATTCACCCAAGTGGTTATTTAGAAGACATTGATTCGATTTCAGAGTTTGGACTTTATGCAACATACAAAATGCTCTTGGAAACAGCTAGAATTGACGTATTCGTTGCTGGTGATATTAATCCTGAAGAGACAAGAGAACTTATTGGAACCGTTCTGTCCGGGGTACCGGTTGGAAGTGAAAAACGTTTAAGCGAAGGCGCAGCATTACCGAGTGAAGTGAAATTAGTAGAGAGAGCTACAACTATTCGTGAGACGGATGAAATCCAGCAAGCTAAATTGCATATCGGATATCGGACTCAAACTATCTTTACGGACGCGGATTTTGAAGCACTTATGATTGGAAGTATGATTCTTGGTGGACATGCAGGCTCCCTGCTGTTTACAACTGTTCGGGAACAGCATAGTCTAGCCTACTACGTTGGTGCGGATTTAGATTTATACAGTGATAAGATGATCATCTTCTGCGGAATCGCTCCAAAAGATTATGAAAAGACGATTAAAATTATCGACGAACAGGTGGCGGTTTTAAAGGCCGGTACATTCTCCGATGAAGTTCTTGAAGATACTAAAGCCATGATGATCGGTAGCTATCAGCAGGCGTTGGATGGCATCGGTGGAATTATTTCTACAGAATATCAGAAAATCTTAACGGGCACTTCTAAAACACCACAAGACATGATAGAAAAGTTTAAATCAATAACTCGTGATGATATTCAAAGAGCTACGAGTAAGGTAGAGCGTGATACGACGTTCTTCTTAACGAGTAAGGGGGAAGAATAATGGAGAAGTTAGATTTCACAACAATTGATGAAGTAGTTTTTACTGAACAATTGCCTAACGGATTAAATGTTATTTTAATCCCTAAAAAGACGCTAAGCAAAACATTCGGCATTTTCACCACGGATTTCGGAGGAGCAGATTTAGAATTCATTCCTTATAATGAAACGGAAGCTGTTCACATTCCATCAGGAACCGCTCATTATTTGGAGCATAAGCTTTTTGATAAAGGTGATCATGATGTATACACGGAATTTGGTAAGCTTGGTTCTGATGTGAATGCGTATACAAACGACTCTGAAACCTCTTATTATTTCACGACGGTTGGCAACGAAGTTGAAAATGTAGAACTACTGTTGAATTTTGTGCAAGATCCTTTTCTGACAGATGAAACTGTAAATAAAGAAAAAGGGATTATTAGTCAAGAGTATCAAATGTATGCTGACATACCTGATCAACGTATCTCCTTAGCTGTACAAGAATCTTTGTTTGCAAAACATCCTGTTCGAAACGAAGTACTGGGTACACTTGACTCGATTAATGATATGACGAAAGAACAATTACTAACGGCTTATGAGACATTCTATCATCCAACGAATATGACACTTGCTGTTTCAGGGAATTTTGATACAGAGGAAATGATGACGGCAATCCGCAACAATCAGGAGTTAAAAAAGTTCCCTGAAATCGGTCCATTTACTCGTGTATATCCGAACGAACAGAAAGAAGCCTGCAAATCACAACATACCCTTCACATGAATGTAAGTGTTCCAAAGGTGATGATTGGAATTAAGGAGTATGTCGGCGAAATTCCAGCAAAAGAACTTGGGATCCGTAAACTATTAACGAATATGACACTTGATTACTTTTATAGTAGGAGCGGTGCGTTCTACCAAGAACTTGCTGATTCGGAGCTAATCGATTCATCATTTGTTTTTACCTCCGTGATTGATAAAACCTTCGGGTTTTCAATGGTCGGCAGTAATTCTGCTCACCCTGAACAACTTGCTAAACAGATTAAGAAGCAGTTGAATTCCTTATCTACATTTGAACTCGAAGAACAGCAGTTCGAGCGCTTGAAAAAGCGAACAATTGGTAAAACCTTGCGACGTATGAATTCCATTGAAAATAATGCACAAGGTATGATTTGGAATCGTAATCGTGGGTTATCTTACTTTGAAACAATTCCATCAATTCAACAACTGACACTCAATGATTGGAAAATGTTCCTCGCTTCATGGATCGAGGAAGACCGTTTAACGGTTTGCACTATCATGCCTGAATAACTCAAAAACTCTTTTTCCCTGAGGGGGGAGAGTTTTTTTAATTTGCACAATTTCGCCAACTCGTTTCTGTATGGTATAATTCGAACAATACACGTTAACAAGGTGAGGTATACATGGGTATTCTTTCAGGACTATTTTTAGCAACTACAGTTTATGCAGGACTTTTATTAGGATTATCCGCGGTAGGAATTCATCCGTTCAACTCATTCATAAAGGGAATTTGTTCTGTTATCGGATCAGTAGTGTGTTTTGAAGCGATCCAATTTTTTACGAGTGGGACACTTGATTCAGGCATCGTGTATGTACTTCTACTACCAGCGCTAGTATGGTTTGCACGGATTCCGCTCCTTCAAGCATTTTTTTCTTGTTTGCTAGGGTGGACTTATCAGATTACGATTGTCCATATGACTGAACGAAATCTATTTGAACTAGCAATTTCACAGGCTAAGTTAGATGCGGATTCTTTCATCATGTTTTTGATGGAATTATTCATTCTCTTGAATAATTTATTAGTTATTTTATGGGTTGTACGCTTGAAACCGATTTTGATACCTGCCGAAGTCTTCAAGGGATTCGGAACAACTGATAAAGCAAAATTCATGCATCGGTCTACTTTATTTGTTAGTGCAATTTTGCTTCTTGTAATGGGTATCTTTTTTCAATATACGTACTACGACCGTGAAGTTTTCACCCCCGCTTATCGTCTTTTCATAACAGGTTGGTCATTGGTCCTTCTAACAATTTTAGTGTATTACTTAAAAACTTCACTTCGGCAAAAATTGGAACAAGAAAAATTCTATTTAGATCAGCAATATCAGCAAGACATGCTTTCCTTTTTTACTGTCATTCGCTCCCAACGCCATGATTTCAATTTCCATTTGACGTCAATTTATGGTCTGCTGAAGAAAGAGGAGTATGAGGATGCACGTACGTATATCGGTGAAGTGGTTCAGCAAGTTCAAGAAGTGAATGAATTGTTGCCTCTCGCACATCCTGCTATGAGTGCCTTGTTGAATACTCAAAGTGAATTGGCCAAGCAGAAAAACATTGAAATTCAGTATTCTATTTTTGACGATTTACGTAGAATTCCAGTCTCGGTCTATGATGTAAACAAAGTCTTGGGGAATCTTATTCAAAATGCGATGGAAGAACTCGAATCCATGCCTGTTGCGGATCGCATACTTCGTGTGGAAATTACGAAGGAAAAGCGCCATTATGTAATTCGAGTTGCCAATCGTACATCTGCAAGTGAGGAACGAATCATGAGTATGTTTGAATCGGGTTACACGACGAAGGCCTCCCATGAAGGGATTGGGCTTGCAGGTGTAGAGAAAATTGTTTCTTCCAATTTCGGAGTCATCTTTCCAGAAATGGTTGAAGGATGGTTGACCGTACACGTACGAATACCGGAAGAAACAGAAAACTATTGAGACCATAGAGGGGGATGGATTATGGGAATTCGCACAATGATTGTCGATGATGACCAGCAAGCAATTGATTTATTGATAACTGATTTGACTTCTTTTCCGTTCATCTCGCTCGTACATACCGTGAATAGTGGAAAAGCGGCTTTAGATTTCTTGCGGAATGAAAAAATTGATTTACTGTTTTTGGATATTGAGATTGGTGATATTACAGGACTAGAACTGGCAGGGCACATTCAATCAGTCTATCCACACATTGCAATCATCTTCGTGACAGGACATGCGGGGTTTGCACTGGACGGCTATGATTACAGACCACTCGATTTCCTCATTAAACCAATCAACTTTTTTAGACTGGAAAAAGCGATGCGAGTTGTGGAATCCTATTTTCAAGACACTGCGAGGACCACAATTCCTGATCACAAAATCGGTATGAAAGTTACCGGCGGTATCCGAATTGTCACTGTATCCGATATCTTATTTATCGAAAAGAGCGGACGTAAAACGTCAATTGTGACGACCAATGATTCATTCCTCTCGGGGGATTCCATGAAAGAAATTGAATCGATGTTTGAGATGTATGGTTTTTATCGTGCTCATCAGTCCTTCATTGTGCCACTGCATCACATTGTTTCTATACAATCGGATCCTAGCGCACGTTCGCATACTATTGAATTGTCAAATGGGCAGCAAATCCCCTTAAGTAGAAACAAATATAGCGAATTACAGATCTTGCTAGAAGCGCAAGGCATACAAATAGTCTGATGTGCATGCACTTTTCTTTTGAAAAGTGTTTTTTGTATGATGTTTTACAGGGTAGGGGATAGCAACTAGAAGAAAAGGAGTACTTGGATGATTACTCGAGAGCGAGAAGATACGTTTGTAATGATTGAACAAGATCATCATGGTCAGTTGTCAGAAGAGATCATGTGTTATTGGAAGAAAGAACTTTTCCCTGGTTTAGACAAACGACAATCTGTGGTGCTAGCTATTCACCATCACGATCGGTGCTGGGCACCGTTTGAAAAGAAATCGTTCTGGAACGATGCAAAACAGAAACCCTACATTTTTACGGATTTTCGGTTCCCAGCGAAGCTTGCGCTTTATACACAAGGTATTGAAGAGTTGGAAGTGTTAGATACATATGCTGCGATGTTATGCAGTGAGCATTATTGTCAATTCATAATGGAAAGTGAAGACCCCGACGCTAAAAATTTCTGAAGTAAGAAAAAGCTCGTCGTGAACGGTTGAAAAAACGTGTGACTAATTATTATGAAGAAAAGTTCCGGCAACATTGCGGACTCTTGCAGCTTGGAGATAACTTTTCGTTGTACTTATGTATTAACGAACCTGGTGTTTCGAAATCGGAAGAGCATTCAGTTTTCAAGAATGGGATCCCTTCACCTGGCCAATTACATGGATTGCCACATCATCGAATGGATATCCGATTCATCAGTAATGATACGATCACTGTGGTAGGCTTTCCTTATGATGAACCGTTTCATGTCAACTATTCTCAGCGTATCGTAAAGAAGAATTCCATTTATGATCAGGGATTACAAATCGCATATAGTGAGTCTGAGGTCGAAAAGATTCGATTGGAATTTAAAAGTAAATAAAAATAAAGGAGCAGATTGCTTATTTAGCATCTGCTCCTCTTGAATTCTCTAGTTATCTGAATTATCATTATAATGGATATATATAATTGAGGAGGATGTTTATGACTAGTCTATCAAATTCTAAAGAACTCATCGATCATGTACAATCTGTGCGAAGAAATACATTGGGCGATTTACTACTTCGAACAAGTGAACGATACCCTAAGAAAGTTGCAATCGTATTTAAAAAACAGTCTATCTCGTATGAGGATTTAAATACGCTGGTGAATCGTACTGCAAACGGACTTTTGTCTAACGGAATTGAAAAAGGTGACCTTGTTACCGTCATGTCTAGAAATAGTTTGGATTTTGTAGTTCTTAACTTTGCATTAGCTCGCATCGGTTCCGTGATGGTTCCTATCAATTATATGCTTACTGAGGAAGAAATCCGCTTTATCATCGAACATGCTAGAGTCCAGGCGGTGTTTGCATCAGAAGAATTCACAGGAATGATAGATCGTTCTTTGGGGCAACACAAAATAAAAAGCAAAATAATTATTGGACAAAGCGAGATAGCCATCGATAAGAAATGGATTTCCATTCATGCTATAGCTAATGAACAACCCTCTACTCCCCCTGACATTCAAATTGGAGATGATGATGTTGCACATGTACTCTATACGAGTGGTACTGAATCGAGACCTAAAGGCGTAATGCTTAGCCATAAGAGCTTGATTAGTGAGTATGTGAGTTGCATTGTCGATGGCAAAATGAGTGATCAAGATATCGTTATCCACGCACTTCCGTTGTATCATAGTGCGCAGTTACATGTCTTCCTAGGTCCGAGTGTTTACTTAGGTTCGACTGGGATAATATTGGAGTATCCTTCGCCTGAGATGATTTTACAAACAATAGAAGAAGAACGCGCTACGGTGCTGTTCTGTCCTCCTACGGTATGGATTGCACTTCTACGTCATCCTGATTTTGATAAGCGAGACCTGACTTCTTTAAGAAAATGTTATTATGGTGCTGCAATTATGCCGATGGAGATCTTGAAAGAACTAAAGAAGCGTTTACCTGGAGCTTCTTTATGGAACTTTTATGGACAAACGGAAGTCGCGCCTCTTGCTACCGCGTTGCAACCAGAAGACCAGTTAAGAAAACTGGGTTCTGCAGGATTACCTAGTTTAAATGTACAGACAAAAATTGTGAATGAGTTGGACGAAGAAGTTCCACGAGGGGAACTAGGGGAGATCGTTCATAGAACTCCACATGCAATGAAAGGATATTTGCATGATGCTGAAAAAACAGCTGAAGCTTTTCGTGGAGGATGGTTCCATAGTGGTGATTTAGGAGTCATGGATGAAGAAGGGTATTTAACTATTGTGGATCGAAAAAAAGACATGATAAATACGGGCGGAGTCAACGTTTCAAGCAGAGAAGTCGAGGAAGTCATTTATGAAATGGCGGGCGTGTCCGAAGTCGCAGTCATTAGTATTCCAGATTCGTATTGGATTGAAGCTGTGACCGCGATTATCGTGCCAAAAACAGATTCGGCTATACAAGAAGATGATGTTATCGAATTTTGCAAAAAAAGATTGTCATCATTTAAAATACCAAAGCATGTAGAGCTAGCTAGTGAATTACCTAAAAATCCAAGTGGGAAAGTTTTAAAACGTACACTCAGGGATGAGTATGCATCTAGAAATACTACATGAGTTTTATGAGCTTTGCTCTGTTTGAAAGTAAAGGTGCGTATGTAAGCTACAACCAGGGTTAAAATTGTTAGCACACGAAGGACAACTGGACTGACATGTTAAATATTCATGGATTGTCAATTCATATCCGCAACTGCCGCATAAAATAGCGTTTACGTCGAATTGTTTAATTGGCCATTGTTTTGCAAGACCACAACCGTATTGTGTATGGCATTCATAACAAGGGAAATACTGATTACAACAGTAGAATTTTATAGCGATACGATCGATTTCGCTATGATAATGTGAACATCTAGTTTCAAAGTCCACATTGTCGCCAATAACAGTCTGTCCATGAATATTCAAAAAACCCACATCCCTTTTTTCATAAGTTTACGGTAAAATGGTTTGAGTGACAAAAAAGAGGTGAAATCCGCCTGTTTAAGTCATTAAGATGCATACTACAATAGGTTTTGTGGTATACACAAGTAGGAAGGAGGGACTGCTGAATGACTTTTGTCCATATTGGTGTGTTTTTACTGGCCGTATCGTTTGCCATATTCGCAATCTATTTATGTATTGTACTTGCACGAATTTCCGGCTTACTCACTACAACGGGGTACACGATGAACCGAATGGAAGATAAGCTGGATGTCTCCATTAAAGAATTGGAATTAACAATTGTTGAGGCAAAAACTTCAACGACAGATGTACAAGTTAAATTGGATGCGCTAAACAGCGTAGTAGAAACAGCAAAAAATCTTGGAGACACGGCTTATACTGCAACTGAAGGTGTACATGGTTTAGTTGAATCATATGCGAAGCAACCTGATTTGCCTGGCACTAAACCTTTTGTAGGTATGATTCAGGTAGCAGAGTTCGTAACCAGCTTGTTCTCAACGTGGAAGAAAGCAGAAAAAGTAACGAAATGATGGAGGGATGAAGATGAGTTTAGCTGGAATTGGAGTACTCTTAATAGGAGTTGCCTTCCTGATCCTTGCGATTTACATAGCGCGAGTATTGAATGGGGTAGCGGGAATGCTTGGCGGTGTGAATAAAACGCTGGACCAGTTACCTGATCAGTTGGATGGAGTGCTAGGTGAAACTGGACAACTGATACGCCATTCTAATGATGCATTATCAGATGTCAATGTGAAATTAGGGAATCTTACACCAATGTTCCAAGTAGTAGGGGATGTTGGAAATACGACACGCAATTTAACATCTTCTTTACACAATGTTACAGATGCTACAAAACGCAAGGTCGATGGAGTGGATGAAAACACACGTAACAAATCGATTGGTGGTCTTTATGGAACTGCAGCCCTCGGGTATTTTGCAATTCGTAAAAGCAAAGCGATGAAAGAGAAATCAAGTTATTCACGACCTGATACTTTCCTTGGTAAAGGGGAGCAGCGTTCAAACGATATCCAGCGTATGAAAGCTGAAGCAGCAGCAGCTGCGAAGTCAGGTAAATACGTGAAGGCAGATCAATAAATACAAAAAAACGTTGGCTGATGCCAGCGTTTTTTGTATGGATTTAAATTGAGTTTGCCTGCGTGGTATATTTGTAAGTGTATTTCCCTCACACCAAATTGAAAGAGAAAATACAACAGCTAGCTTCTACTTCATATAAGAAAGGGCTGAAAAAAGCCGATGCGCAGGGCACCGGCTTAGTGTCATTATTTTTTTAATACTTCTGCTTGCGCCTTCACTTCTTGTTTGTTCTGTTGAAGATAGAAGAGGAAAGATAGGAAACCATATAAACCTTGATATCTTTCACGACGAGTTAAGTTTGCAGCATCTGCAGTTGTATTCTTTAGTGTGTTCGATTTCTGTAATGCTGAGTGAGTAAGGGACCGTGCAGCTTCACCTGTTTCACCAACAATCTGGAAAAGGGGAGTGATTTCACTTACTTGCTGATTCACATTCCCAATTGTTTCATTACTTGTGTTCAATACGAGTTGTGCTTGACCAGTGACATCATCCATGACTGCAGGCAACTTATCTGTTGTCTGTTTCAAGTTTTCCATCACATCGCCAAGTTTTTTAAGCGGCTTGATCAGAATCACGACTAATACTGCAAAGGCGATTCCGATGATCAATACACCAATACCCATCCAATCCATCTACATCACCTCTAAGTTAGTTTTTCTGTTTCGGCTGCGGAAGCCTTTTTTGAGGATAAGGAAGCAATCCCACATCTTGTGAACCTGGATGATTCTGTTTTGTTGCCGTTTCATACGTAGTTTGTTTTGCTTTTTCACGCTTAGCTCGGAAGTAAATACTTGCTGCAATCCCTGTAATCGTGTTCGCTTTTTGCATTAGATCCTTATACTTTGGATCAGGATTGCTGATTTGTTCGGACAGTGACTGAAATGACTGATTCATATGTACAGTCGAATCATCCAATTTTTCGGCTGTCTTCGCAACACTATTCAATGATTGCATTTTCCGTTCCACATCTTCTGTAATGCGGTTGGTGTTCGATAGTAATGCGTTTGCTTGGTCAGTAATACCATTCAGCTTTGTTTGTATACTTGTTACGGTTTCAGATACTTCATTCATCGTCGCCTTAGCGCTTTTTAATGTCGTAATGACGAATATCGCGATGAGAAGAAGTGATAGTGCCGCAATAGCTGCACTTACGTACAAAAGAATTTCCATTCTACAACCCACTCCATTCTGACTGTCGTCTGCAACTTAATCCACATACCTAGTTGTACCACTATTCCATTGTGCATAAACACTTCAGGACATGCAAGTTCAACTATAGTAGAAAGCCATTGCGATGAACATCATTACTAAAATTGGAATACCTGTTAGGAACAAGATTCTCGGACTCGTAGAAAACACTTCAGAAGGAGAGCGCATCGAGTCCAAATCATCCCGGGTATTTTTAGTAGCCAATACTTTTCTCATACTACTAGTGAAAAAATCAAACGAACCTGTACGAAAGATGTAGACAATTCCTCCTACTAACAGTAACAACCCGCCTATATAGAACGAATTATTAATGTAAGACAGCAATGATATCCCATCTTTTGAAACAAAAGATAGAATGAAAATAATAAATTGACCAATTAAAAATAACAGTGTAATTTTTTTCAAAATTCTAACCTCTTTTTCTGAATCCTATTCATATTCACTATGTATAATACAATACTATTACAAATTTAACAAAGGAAATACAACCGAGAAACCGCTTACCGACGCAATTCCGTGGCAATTCACATTCGTCTATTGGTTGTGTCTAGTAAAATTTCTTTTAAAAACGCTTTGACTTCAGAGAAATTAATTGTATAATGAAATAGTGTTAATTCTTCAGACAATTACAAAAAGGGGGCTATGCCTTGAAGAACACAAAATGGTTGCTACTAATGGCACTGACATTAGTACTAAGTATTTTCCTTGCTGCATGTGGCGGTACGGATGATAAAAAAGATGACGCTACAAAAGATGATGGTAAGGATGACAATGCAACTGAAACACCTGCAAAAGAAGATGGAGAGCCAGATGCTGAGCAGATTTTGAACTTAGCTGAATCTGCAGCAATTCCTTCAGTTGACTCTGCAATCGTTGAGGATGCAGTAGGATTTAACGTATTGAACAACGTTAACGAAGGTCTTTACCGTTTGAACCAAGAAAACATTGCTGAACCAGCAATGGCTTCTGAGGAAGCAACAGAAAGTGAAGATGGACTTACTTATACGTTCAAACTTCGCGATTCTAAGTGGTCTGATGGATCACCTGTAACTGCTGCTGACTTCGTATTTGCTTGGCAGCGTGCAATTGACCCTGCAACTGGATCACCATACGGACCATTCATGATGTCTGGTACAGTTAAAAACGCAACAGCAATCAGTGAAGGTACTATGGATAAGAAAGAACTAGGAATCGTTGCGAAAGACGAAAAGACTTTGGAAGTAACGCTTGAGCGTCCAGTTCCATATTTCCTTTCACTTATGTCATTTGGAACATTCTACCCACAAAAAGAAGAGTTTGTTACTGCTAAAGGCGATGCTTATGCGACTAACTCAGAAAACCTTCTATATAACGGACCATTCACTCTTTCTGATTGGGATGGAACTGGCGGAAGCTGGGTTTATAACAAGAACGAAGAGTATTGGGATGCAGAAAACGTAAAACTTACACAAATTAATGTAAACGTTGTTCAAGATTCAGCAACAGCTGTTAAACTTTACAACGATGGTAAACTAGACCGTGCTGGAGTTTCTGGCGACTTGGCAATGCAGTATTCTACAGATCCAGAAGCTGTTGTACAGCCTGAAACATCTGTATTCTACTTCAAGTTCAACCAACTTAAAGGCGGTAAAGAAACACCACTTGCTAACGAAAACATTCGTCGTGCAATTGCAACATCATTCCAAAAAGAAGACCTTGCTGATGTAGTTCTTGCGAACGGTTCACTTCCTGCAAACTTCTTAGTACCAAAAGACTTCGCGTTTGACGAAGACAAAAAAGATTTCCGCGACATCAGTGGAGATCACTTAGTTTATAATGCTGAAGAAGCTAAAGAATTCTGGAAAAAAGGATTGGAAGAGCTTAAGGTAGATTCTCTTGAGCTTGAAATCCTAGGTGGAGACACTGACCTTTCTAAGAAAATGGACGAGTACTTCAAGTCACAACTCGAAACGAATCTTGAAGGTTTGACTATCAAACTTAAAGAAGTACCATTTGCAGTACGCCTTGAGCTTGACGGTAACCAAGACTATGACATTCAAGTTTCTGGTTGGGGCCCTGACTTCCAAGACCCAATTTCATTCCTTGACTTGTTCGTTACTGACGGTACTAACAACTTAATGTCTTATTCTAACCCTGAATATGACAAGTTGATTGCTGATTCTAAAGCAGAACTTGCTTTGAAGCCAGAAGAACGTTATGAAGCATTTGCAAAAGCTGAGAAAATTCTTCTTGAAGATGACGCAGCGATCGCACCGATTTACCAACGCGGATTGATCTTCCTTGAAAAACCTTACTTCAAAGGTTTAGTATCTCACCCATTCGGTGCTGACTATAGCTTCAAGTGGGCTTATATTTCAGGTAAAGAGTAAGCGTTAGACAGTTGAATAATGGGAGTATATGGTGGTTTGTCACCATATACTCTCTTTTTAATAACAAGGAATTTTGCGAATGTTTTGTAAGTGCTTTCATTTTGAAAAGAAACCATAATGTTGGTTTAACATAAATCAGTACATAGATCTGGAGGTGCACCATGGTTAAATATGTCAGAAAACGAATTATCTATATGTTCTTAACAATGTTTCTCATTGCGACTGCTACATTTTTCTTAATGCAAACATTACCGGGGTCACCAATTGCTTCATACAACAAGTTGAATGCGACCCAAAAATTAAATGTTGAGAAGAAGTACGGCATTGATAAACCCAAACCTGTTCAATACGCGATTTACATGAAGAATTTGGCTAAAGGTGATCTAGGAACTTCATTTGCCTTTAAGAACAAAAGCGTAAATGATCTCCTTGCATCCCGCGTTAAGCCCTCATTCATACTCGGGGCTCAAGCCATGGTCTTCGGTACGATTATCGGGATATTGCTTGGTATGCTTGCCGCGTTGAAACAAAATACTTTCTGGGATTACGGAAGTACATTCTTTGCGATACTAGGAATCTCGATTCCATCATTCGTATTTGCAACATTACTTCAGTATTACGTTGCATCACAGTGGCACCTACTGCCAGTTGGTCTTTGGAATGATGGATGGAAATCCAGTGTACTTCCTTCAATCGCTTTAGCTATGGGACCACTTGCATTAGCAGCACGATTCATCCGAACTGAAATGATTGAAGTCATGGGATCGGATTATATTACACTTGCTAAAGCAAAAGGTGCGAATGGATTTGAAATTGCTTTCAAACACGCATTCAGAAATGCACTGATTCCACTTGTTACGGTTTTAGGGCCAGTAGCTGCTGGATTAGTTACAGGTTCACTTGTAGTAGAGCAAATATTTGCAATTCCTGGAATCGGTCAGCAGTTTGTTTCTTCTATTATGGTAAACGATTTCGCAACAATTATGGGTACGACATTGTTCTTCTCTGCGTTCCTAATTGTAGTTATTTTCATCGTGGATATTTTATATGGAGTCATTGACCCTCGTATCCGCTTGTCTGGAGGGAAAGCATAATGAAAAAAGATCTAGAAAAGCTGCCTCAAGACCTGTTTGAAAGAATTGAGATTGATAGCTCTCATGCTGAACGAATTGAAAAACCTAGTTTAAGCTTTTGGCAAGATGCATGGTTGCGTCTACGTAAAAACAAAGCAGCCATCGTAAGTATGGTTGTTCTTGTTCTACTCGTTATCATGGCACTGATCGGGCCACATTTAAATGGTCATGACGGTACAACACAAAACCTAAGACATGCAAACCTTCCACCTAAAATGCAAGGAATTGAAAAACTTGGCATCATGGATGGTGTTGGAAACTTAGGCGGTAATAAAGTTAACTTGTACGACATCAAAAAAGTAGATGAGTATTACTGGTTCGGAACAGATGGGTTAGGACGTGACTTATTTACACGCCTATGGGAAGGAACACAAATCTCCTTGCTAATTGCATTTGTTGCAGCCATGATCGACTTAGTAATTGGTGTAATATATGGAGGGATTTCCGGTTACTTTGGTGGCCGAACGGACGATATCATGCAACGTATCGTCGAGATCCTCATTGGTATACCGACGCTTATCGTCGTGATCTTGATGATTATGATCATGGAACCAGGTATAATGGCAATCATCATTGCGATTTCAATAACCGGATGGATTGGGATGTCTCGTATTGTACGAGCTCAGATCCTCAAATATAAGAATCAAGAATTCGTATTGGCAGCTCGCACATTGGGTACAAACGATTCTAAAATCATCTCTAAACACTTAATGCCGAACGTTTTGGGGATTATTGTCATCAATACGATGTTCACGATTCCGAATGCGATTTTCTTCGAAGCATTTCTAAGCTTTATCGGACTTGGGTTACAGCCACCTGCCGCTTCACTAGGTACTCTTATCAATGACGGTTATAAAGTAATGGAATTCCAACCATACGTGTTGCTATTCCCATCAATCGTAATCAGTATCTTGATGATTGCCTTTAACTTAATTGGTGACGGACTACGGGATGCACTCGATCCGAAAATGAAAGACTGATAGGAGGAAAGCGAAATGAGTAAAATATTACAAGTTAAAGATTTAGAGCTTTCCTTCCATACGTTTGCTGGTGAAGTGAAAGCGATTCGTGGTGTGAACTTCGATTTGAATAAGGGAGAGACACTTGCGATTGTTGGAGAGTCAGGTTCTGGTAAATCAGTTACGACGAAATCCATCATGCGGTTGCTACCTGAATCAAGTTCTGAGTTTAAAAATGGAGAGATTTTGTTTGATGGTAAGGACTTAACGAAATTACCTGAGCGGGAAATGCAGAAAATCCGCGGAAAAGATATTTCTATGATCTTTCAAGATCCAATGACTTCCTTGAATCCAACGATGACGATCGGTAAGCAGATTATGGAGCCAATTTTAAAGCACCAAAAAGTAAGTAAATCGAAAGCTCGTAAAGTAGCAATTGAATTGTTGAACATGGTTGGAATTCCAAATGCGGAAAACCGCTATAAAATGTATCCTCACCAGTTCTCAGGTGGACAACGCCAACGAATCGTTATTGCGACTGCGCTTGCTTGTAACCCACAAATTCTAATTGCGGATGAGCCGACAACTGCACTGGATGTAACAATTCAAGCCCAGATTCTTGAGCTAATGAAAGATATTCAAAAGAAGATTGATACATCCATCATTTTCATCACGCATGACCTCGGTGTTGTTGCGAACGTCGCTGACCGAGTTGCGGTTATGTATGGTGGAGTGATTGTTGAAATCGGTACAGTTGATGAAATCTTCTACAATCCACAACACCCATATACATGGGGCTTATTGAGCTCAATGCCATCAATGGATGTTAATGAAGAGAAGTTGTATGCGATTCCAGGTACTCCTCCTGATTTGTTGAATCCTCCTAAGGGAGATGCATTTGCACTTCGTAGTGAGTATGCACTGAAAATCGATATGGAGCAGCCACCGCCATTCTTCCAAGTGAGCGAAACTCATTTTGCGGCGACATGGTTGCTGCATCCACAAGCTCCGCAAGTGGAACCACCTGCAGGAATTATTGAACGGATGCGCACATTCCCGGGAAGCAGATACTATGAAGCGACAGGAGGCCGTGCGTGATGTCTGATGTATTACTCGAAGTCAAAAATTTAAAGCAGTATTTCAATGAAGGCAAAGCATCTGAAGTCCGCGCAATCGATGATATTAGTTTCTCCATTAATCGTGGAGAGACATTTGGACTCGTTGGAGAATCTGGTTGTGGGAAATCGACAACAGGACGGACTATCATCCGTCTGTATGATGCGACGGATGGCGAAGTACTCTTTAACGGCGTTAATGTCCAAGACAAAAAGTCAAAAGCTGCGAATAAAGATTTTAACCGTAAAATGCAAATGATTTTCCAAGATCCATATGCATCATTGAATCCACGTATGAAAGTCATGGATATCATTGCAGAAGGTATCGATGTACACGGTCTTGCTAAATCTAAAAAAGAACGTAAAGAACGTGTCATCGAGTTACTCGAAACGGTTGGTCTGAACCGCGAACACGCAGAACGCTATCCACACGAATTCTCTGGTGGACAACGTCAGCGTATCGGAATCGCTCGTGCACTTGCAGTAGATCCAGAGTTCATCATCGCAGATGAGCCGATCTCCGCATTGGACGTATCGATTCAAGCGCAGGTCGTCAATTTGTTGAGAGAGTTACAAGAAGAGCGTGGATTGACATATTTGTTCATTGCACACGATTTGTCCATGGTAAAGTACATTTCTGATCGTATTGGAGTCATGTACTTTGGCAAACTTGTTGAAATGGCACCAGCCGATGAACTGTATCGCAATCCTATGCACGCATATACGAAGTCATTACTATCAGCGATTCCACTTCCGGATCCAATTTATGAACGGTCACGCGTTCGGACACCATATAATCCTAAAGATCATAACTACGGTGCAAACGAACATGTTGAATTCCGTGAAATTGCTCCTGAACACTTTGTACTTTGTTCAGATAAAGAATTTGAAACAATGAAAGCGCAGTATGTCCCTAAAGAAATTTAATTTAAAAACCGGACACTCTAGAACGTTCTAGAGTGTCCGGTTTTGTTATGGAGTAAAACTTTCTATTAATACATTTTCATGTAACGATCAATTTCCCATGGGTGAACTGTGATTCGATAACTATCCCATTCACGCTGTTTCGCTTCTTTAAAGTTTGCATAAATATGAGAACCGAGTGCCTCTTGAATGACTATATCTTCACCAAGTGCAAGCAATGCATGATCCAGATCCGTAGGAAGTGTGACAATCCCTTCGTTTTCTAGTTCAGCTGCATTCATTTCATAAATATTACGATCGCATGGAGTTCCTGGGTCTAGTTCACGACGAATGCCATCAAGTCCTGATTTCAAAATAACAGCAAGTGCTAAATAAGGGTTAGTTACAGAGTCAACGGAGCGCACTTCGATTCGTGTGCTAAGTCCACGAGATGCTGGAATTCGAATGAGCGGGCTTCTGTTCTGTGCAGACCATGCAATGTAGCAAGGTGCTTCGTATCCAGGAACGAGACGCTTATAGGAATTGACTGTCGGGTTTGTGATTGCTGTGAACCCTTCGGCATGATCTAATACGCCCGCCATAAACTGATAGGCAGTCGTACTTAACTTACGGTTCCCATTTTCATCGAAGAATGCATTGTCTCCATCTTTGAATAAGGAGATGTTACAGTGCATACCCGAACCATTTACACCGAAGATCGGCTTCGGCATGAACGTTGCATGTAGTCCGTGTTTACGGGCAATCGTTTTGACAACAAGTTTGAACGTCTGGATATTGTCACATGCTGTAAGGGCATCGGCATACTTGAAATCGATTTCGTGTTGTCCTGGTGCTGCTTCGTGGTGAGACGCTTCTACTTCAAAGCCAAGCGCTTCAAGTTCTAACACGATATCCCGTCGGCAATTTTCACCAAGGTCAAGAGGTGCAAAATCGAAGTAATCGCCGTGATCGTTCAATTCCATTGTGGGTTCACCATTTGCATCTAATTTAAAGAGAAAAAATTCGGGTTCAGGTCCTAAGTTGAAATCAGTAAAGCCCATTGCTTCCATTTCAGTTAGAATTCGTTTTAAGTTTCCTCTAGGGTCACCAGGGAATGGTTCACCATTTGCTAAAGATACATCACAGATGAGTCTTGCTACTTTACCAGAGCCTGAAGGCCAAGGAAATACCATCCATGTATTCAAATCAGGAATCAAATACATATCAGATTCCTCGATACGCACAAAACCTTCTATAGAAGATCCATCAAACATCATTTTATTGTCGAGCGCTTTTTCAAGCTGGCTGATGGGAATTTCAACGTTCTTAATCATTCCGAGAATATCAGTAAATTGGAGACGTACAAAATTCACGTTATCCTCCACCACATATTTTCGAATGTCGTCTTTTGTTGTATTCTTCATCAGTCCACTTCCTTTGTATAAAGTTACTATTATTAAAGTTGCATAATAATTTTTTATAATACGCAACTTTACACCCTATTACAAGAATTTTTTTCAAGAAGATTGAAATTCTCAGTGCTATAGCAATTTTAGAGTTTATGAATTGATAAATAAGGGAATAATAGGGTACGTTGATTGTCGTAAAGTAGGGGGACTGGTAGTAATGAATCGTGTGTTTTCAATTGTAGTATTTGCAGGTGTGCCGATTGTAGCTATTGGTGCATTCTTAAATTGGTCCGATATCGTCATGTTTATATTAAGTTGTATTACGATTATCGGATTATCTGGCTTCATCGGAAGAGCTACTGAAAGTCTAGCAATTGTAAGTGGACCAAGAATCGGCGGATTGTTGAATGCCACATTCGGGAATGCAGTCGAACTGATTATCTCCATTTTTACATTGAAGGCTGGCTTGATTGGAATTGTGCTAGCTTCACTGACAGGTTCCGTCTTAGGGAACTTACTTCTAGTGTTAGGCTTATCCTTTTTTGCTGGTGGCGTTAAGTTTAAGAGACAGAAATTCAGTTTGCAAGACGTACGGTATAACTCAGGATTGCTCATTTTTGCAATTATAGTTGCTTTTATCATTCCAGAAGTGTTTTCTATGTCAATGGATGAGACGACAACATTCAACTTAAGTGTTGGAATTTCAGTCATACTCATTGCAATTTATTTATCAGGTCTATTCTTTAAGCTAGTGACACACCGCGGCGTGTTCGCTTCAGGTGATGAAGAAGTTGAGAACGAAGAGATTCCTGAATGGACGAAGAAGAAGTCAATATGGGTGTTACTACTGAGTACAGTGGCTGTAGCATTTGTGTCGGAACGCCTCGTACATACATTTGAAACATTGGGCGAGCAATTTGGATGGTCTGAACTTTTCATCGGTATTATTATCGTTGCAATAGTAGGGAATGCAGCTGAGCACGTTTCCGCTGTTACGATGGCGATGAAAAACCGTATGAATGTGTCTGTTGAGATTGCCGTTGGTTCGACACTCCAAGTCGCCATGTTCGTTGCACCTGCACTTGTGCTCATTTCAATTTTCATGCCACAACAAATGCCATTGGTGTTTACAATTCAAGAATTGGTCGCAATGGTCGCAGCAACATTACTCGTCATTAACTTATCAAACGACGGGGAGTCGAACTGGTTCGAAGGAATGATCCTGTTCGCTGCGTATATTATTATGGCAATCGGTTTTTATTTATTGTAGGAAAAAAACCGGACACTCTGTAGCCTAGAGAGTGTCCTTTTTTTGATGGAGTACCATTCGTTTTAAAACATTTTACGGTGCCTGTCGATCTCCCATGGGTGCACAGTGATGCGGTAGCTATCCCATTCTTTTTGCTTCACGAGACGGAAATTCGCATAGCTGTGTTCACCAAGTACTTCTTGAATGACGGGATCATTATCTAAAGCGATCAATGCGTGGTCCAAGTCGGTCGGTAGCATACCTACGGCGATTTCTTTTAGTTCTTTTTCTGTCATCTCATAGACATTACGATCACTAGGATCTCCTGGATCTAGTTTCTGTTCAATTCCCGTAGTGCAGCTTTTAAAATTGCGGAGAGGGCAAGGTAAGGGTTTGCGACGGAATCGACAGAGCTGGACTTCAATTCGTGTGCTTAGCGGGTATACGGATTGCTGGACTACGGTTCTGTGAAGGCCAGGCAACGTAGCAAGAGGCTTCGAATCCAGGGACAAGCCATTTGTAGGAGTTGACGGTCTGGTTTGTAATCGATGTAAAGCCATTTAAATGCTTCAATATGCCTGCCATAAACTGATAAGCTGTCTCACTCAATTTACGTTCTCTGGTTTCATCGAAGAAAGAATTAACTCCGTCCTTGAAGAGTGAGACGTTACAATGCATGCCAGATCCATTTACGCCGTAAATGGGTCTGGCATAAACGTTGCGTGGAAACCATGTTCTCGAGCGATTGTCTTAAAGACGAGTTTAATGGTTTGGATATTGTCACAAGCTCTTAAAGCATCTGCATAGTTAAAATCGATTTCGTGTTGGCCTGGTGCGGACCCATGGTGAGAGGCTTCTACTTCAAAGCCAAGCTCTCCTAATATATTGTGATTTTACAAGTTTAACGGCATAAAAAAAGACCGCATTAGTTGCGATCTTCCCAATTGGCTTGTATGAATTCGTCTCGACCAGATTGTGCGCGATCAGCTTCATAAGCTTCTTTCTCATTTTTGTAGAAGTCCTGATGATATTCTTCTGCAATGTAAAACACTTCAGCAGGTCGAATGTCTGTGACGATTGGTTTAGCGAAACGACCACTAGCTGCTAGTTCAGACTTTGAATATTCTGCAGCTAATCGCTGTAGCTCATTTGTGTAGAAAATCGCAGTAGTGTACGAGTGTCCGCGATCTTGGAACTGACCTCCAGCGTCTGTTGGGTCGATTTGTGGCCAATAGAGTGCGAGTAGTTCCTCATACGGATAAACAGCAGGGTCATAAGTAATCTCAACGACCTCTAAATGTCCGGAGTTTCCTTCTTTCACTTGCTCATAGGTAGGGTTCTCGATTGAGCCACCCATATAACCGGAAACAACTCCGTAGATTCCATCAAAATCTGTAAACGGCTTGACCATGCACCAAAAACAGCCGCCTGCGAATATCGCTTTTTCAAGTTGTGGCATTACGCATCCTTCTTTCCGTTGATTCGATTCTTTTATCTTAGACGTTACCTCTATAAGTGTCCAGTGTTTGAGCATGGTATACTAGTGCTCAGCATGCAACCAACGACTCAAGAGAACGTCCTGTTTTGTGACTTCACTATTGGGGGAATACACTAATGTCAGAACAATACGAAGGCCCAGTACCGAAAAGACGAAGAAGGCGCAGATTACGTAAAGGAAGACTACTCGTAACCGTACTTGTGATCGGATTTATCGGTACCGGACTTTTTTCATCCTATCAGTATATAGCGGGCAAACAGGTCGCTTCAAAAAATGCAATAGAACCAGGCGATTTCGAAGGAGATCTATTGGATCCATCGACTTCGTCTGTTGAAAACTATTTACTTCTTGGCGTCGATGATGACGGAAGTGGGAAGTCCCGAACAGATACTATGATGGTGTTATCGTGGGACAAGCAAGTGAAAAAGATGAAATTGATATCGTTCATGCGCGATATCTACGCAGACATCCCTGGTTACAAATCGTATAAATTAAACACCGCGTATTATTTGGGTGGTGTACAAAGTGCAAAAGATACAATAACGGGTATGTTTAATATACCGATCCATCATTTTGCCATTGTCGATTTTGATAACTTTGAAACAATCGCAGACACTGCTTTTCCTAACGGTGTAGAAATGAATGTACAGAAAGAAATGTCCGAAAAGATTGGTGTCACGCTTATGCCAGGCGTCCGAAAGTTGAACGGTAAAGAACTACTTGGTTATGCCCGATTCCGTGCGGATTCTGAAGGGGATTTTGGCCGTGTCCATCGTCAACAAGAAGTATTGGCGGCAGTTAAAAAGCAAGCCATGACACCCAGCATGCTTGTACGATCTCCTAAAATTGCAGGTGTGATTTCGCAGACTGTTGAGACCGATCTGACATCAAAGGAAGAGCTATCACGTCTAATGAGCTTACTTGTAAAAGGTGGAGCAGAGATTGAAACGATGACAGTACCCGTAAAGGGATCGTATTCGTATGCAGACTACTCGCATGCAGGATCTGTTATTGAAGTAAATCTTGATCAGAATCGCGAGGCGATCCGATCATTTATCGAGAACTGATAGGAGTTAGAAGGAGGTGTGGAGAATTTGGATCGTAAGAGAGATACGGATGAACTGAAACAAGTAGAATCAGACGAGCAGGGAATTATCCCTCAAAATCGTATTGTAAGATTCCTAGGGGGGAAGACGACACTATTCATCCTCATCGTGCTATTGTTTTTCGGATTAAATGTCATGATATACGATAAAATATCGTTCATTTTCTATCCTATTCGTGTGTTATTTTCTACAGTAGTCTTACCGATAATACTGGCAACGATATTGTATTACTTGCTACGTCCTCTATTGCATCTGTTAGAAAGAATTAAGATACCAAGGATTTGGGGGATTTTAATAATCTTTCTATCCGCAATTGGCCTAATTACGTTATTAGTGTTTCTCGTTTTGCCATTTTTGAAATTACAGTTTTGGAAATTGGTTGATGAGTTCCCGAACTACTTCAACCAACTCATATTGACGGTAGATTCATTCTTTAGTAATTCGCTGTTTGCACCTTATTACAATCAGTTGGATATTAATGCTTCTGAATTACTTGATTCTGGACTAGAGAACATTGGGACGATGATCGCCGATGCGCTTGGCGGAATTGCTTCTGGATTAACGACATTCATCTCGGCATTGACAGGAATTATCCTTTCGATTGTGACAGTACCATTCATCTTGTTCTATTTGTTGAAAGATGGAGACAATCTTCCCAAATACGTCTTAAAGTTGCTACCACCGAGAATGCGTGATGACGCCCAATCGATTTTAAATGATGCGGATAGTCAAATTAGTGCGTACATCCAAGGCCAAATATTGGTGGCGGTATGTATCGGAGTTATGGTAACAGTCGGATTCCTAATTATCGATATGAAATATGCGTTGTTACTCGGTGTGCTTGCAATGTTTACGAGTGTCGTTCCATATTTAGGTCCGGTTATTGCAATTACTCCCGCGATCATCATCGCAATTGTTACGTCTCCATTCATGCTCGTTAAGTTAGCAGTAGTATGGACAGTGGTCCAGTTAGTGGAAGGGAAGTTCATCTCACCACAAATTATGGGGAAATCACTTCACATTCATCCGATTACCATTATCTTTGTCTTACTGACAGCAGGTTCGCTATTTGGAGTGGCGGGGGTGATTTTAGGAATACCGGGGTATGCGTTACTGAAAGTGTTCACTTCTCACGTGTTCCGATTACTAAAAGTCCGATATAACAAATACGAAGTTGACGTAAGGATGCATTACGAGCGTCCAAGTTACGATGAAGATAAGTGATAATAGGAGAACAGTCTTGCGAACGACGCGAGGCTGTTTTTTTACGAAGTTTCTTTAACCATAATAGTATTATGTAAAGCTAGAAAAAACCCCACTCCTATGGTAACAGGGGAGTGGGTTCGGGAGTATCAACTAAAACTTGTCCCATTTTAGAGAAATCGTATCCTTTTATTGTAGAAAGCTCTTTCTGAAAGGCTTCAGACTGTAAAATTTCAAGAATAGTTTTGCGAAGTGGAACGTTATCAGCACGCTTCAGTATTACTAAGTCATATTGTTCTGTCGTCATAGGAATGTAGTCAACGTTCACTAAATGAGCAGCTGATTCTATCCCAACACCGACATCCGCATCTCCTGCAGCAACTTTACTTGCTACTGCTAAATGATTTTGTTCAATCTGATCGTACCCGGATATCGTTTTTGGAACTATGCCTTCAAGTCGCAAGCGTTCATCCATCAATACACGAATACCCGATCCGAGTTCGCGGTTAATAATCTTCACGTCATTTCGGTTAAGATCACGCCAGCTTGTGAGGTTTTTTGGATTCCCAGGTTGAACGTAAAATCCTGATGAACGAATGAAGAGATTGACAACCGTATAATCGCGTCCATTTAAAATTCTACGTATATAGGGCATGTTGTAGGATCCAGTATCTCCGTCGAACAAGTGAACGCTCACAAGATCTGCTTCTCCTTGGACAAGTGCTAGCAAACTGTTCAAACTTCCTGTGTGTGAACGGAGTGTACGGTAGGCTGCGGTTGTTTCAGTAATAGCATTCGCTAATAAGTCTAAAACGACGTCCTGTCCGCTAACGATAATCTGTTGATGTGCATGTACCTCTACGCTGGTTGGAGAACTGTGCAACTCTACGAGTGGCGGGTTAGACGTTTCAGGCGTCACTTGTGGCGGAAGAGAATCATTTTGTTTAGATGTACGGTTTTTCATAACCTTCATTCTATCTTTATAGGCCTCAAAGTCAGAAGCTTCAATCCTCATTTGTCGGCCCACTCGATATGCTACAATTTCTCCTTTCTTAATAAGATCGTAAACGGTCAATTTAGAGACTTGTAGCAAATCAGCGAGATCCTCCGTAGTATAGGAAACTTCATCATGAATTGTCATGTTACATCCCTCCAACTCTTTTATCTATCTTCTCCTATTAAGTGAATTATTGCAATAGACTTAACCGTTTATATTTCGAACGTTTAGAATTAATTGATTAATTATATTTAGATATAACTACTACGCATAGGTATAAAAAGATATTTATAGTTGTTCTTAGCTATAAGTAGCTATAAGTAGTTATAAGTAGTTATAGTTGGTTATAAGTAAATATATATAAACAAGTTTAGATGTTAGCTAATTCACTAATAGGACGAAAATTCAAGAATCTGTTTCGACTAAAAGTGGTCACGATTTGAAGTTGTAAAACAAGCGAATCAGGTATTAGGACTAAATAAGGCTTGATTGTCCAACTGAGTCATGGAACAATGAAATAAATCCCTATGTAAATAGAATGGGTATCGGAGGCGATTACAATGGGTGAAATTACGATTGTTGCGCTAATTACAGAAGAAGAACTGATTGAGGCTTATCCGATTATGAATCAACTCCGTACGCACTTAGACCAAGAAGAGTATTTAGAGTTGGTTTACGAGTCTGGAGCAAAAGAACGGTACCAGTTGCTTGGGTTACGTGATGATGGTGTATTGAAAGCAATCATTGGTTTCAAACCGATGATAACTCTCTATTATGGTCGATCCCTTTGGGTGTGTGACTTAGTGACAGACAAACAAGCGCGCTCAAATGGCTACGGTGATAAGTTGCTTACACATGTAGAGCAATGGGGGAAACAGCACAAGTACGAATCCATCGCGCTGTCTTCAGGTCTGCAACGCACAAGTGCACATCACTTTTACGAAGAAAAAATGCATTATAGCAAAGTAAGTGTAGTCTTTAAAAAGGAATTTTAAGAAGAAAAGTGCGGTTTTACGAGTATGCGAACACGGATGCGAACAGCCAGCGGATGCTTGATATCTGCTGGTTTTACTACTGATTAAGGAGTTGTTACTGTATGTGGATCAACGAAAATGGAATGCTGCGACAAACTTCAGATGAAACACGCGTGAAATTCAGGACGTCACTAAGTAAAGAGATACTTGATCAGCTGAAGCAGCAATCTGAGCAACACGGTACATTCGTGAATTATTTATTAGAAGACGGATTGAAAGTTGTATTACAACAAGATACGGTTTTATTCAATAAAGAAACACGGCCAAAAGACCGGATCCAGTATAAAACAACATATGATAAAACGTTGTTGGAAGCGATACGATTGATGGCTAAAGAGCATAAGTTATATATCAATGATGTGATTGAGTATGGTGTACAATTCATTGATGTAGAGCGGGCGAAAGCAGGGCAACATAGATATAGGATTGAATAAACGTTGCTTTCCTTTGACGCCCCCGTCATAATATATATTATAGGAAGCTACGTATCACTAATAAGTATACTTAGGACAGTGAGATAAAACAGCGAAATTGAGTTGATTTCAATAAAAATCTAAAACGCGACTTATTTTACTTGAGTCGCGTTTTAGTATGATTTCTATAGCTAATCTGTGTTCAATTAGATTACTTTCACTGGAATCACTGCATCTTCTATAGCAGGTTCTTCTAGTTGGATCTTACGCTGTTTCATTTGCCAGAAAAATAATGTCGTCAAACTGATACTTATCGTTCCGAATACTATAACCATTACTTGCAGTCCTACAATATCCAGGAACGCCCCAGTTGCCAGCAACACTACTTGAAACACAACTCTCTCTAGCATATTTCGGAATGAGAAAAATCGCCCATGAAATTCTTTCGGCATCTGCTTCTGGAAAATAACCATAGCTGTTGGGAAAAAACATCCTAAACTGAATCCTAGTACGATAAATGATGCTACTGTGAACAGTTGGCTTTGCGCAAAGACTAATAAGAATTCTGCAACTGCTACCATACTTGCAAAGAAAAACAGGATTATCGTCGTTCGCCATTTCAACGCAATTTTCTTAACTACGAATGATCCAACCATGAATGCAATTCCTTCGCACGTATAAATCAGACCCTTAATAGACGATGAATCTTGGATTTCACTAATATTGATAACAATTAAATTAAAGGAACCTAAAAATAATAACGGAATCAATGTCATCACAAGTGTCATACCCACTGCAGGATATGCTTTTAAAACAGGAAAAACTTCCATGAAGCCACCGGTTGAACCTCCTGATTTAACGATAGCCTCCTTCCCTTCCCCTTCATCTATCCGTAGCATGAATGTAACAATGAGCAATACACCGTAAGCGAGGATTGAAATCCAATAAAGTGATGATAGTGACCAATACACTAACGTGACACCCGCTAACGCAGTCCCTGACACGCGTGCAATGGTTGCTACGTTCATGTGCATCCCGTTCATCGTTAGTAAGTCATTGTCTCTTACAACGAGCGGAATGGCTGCCTGTAGCGCTGGGAAGTAAAACGTTGCTGCGAGCTGAATACTAATTACAAAAGCAATCATCCACCACACAGAGTCAGTTGCGATGGCGACGAGCATGAAGATGACACTTACAAGTCGACCTGCTCCAGCAAGAATAAGAATACGTTTTTTTGCATACTGGTCAATGATTTTTCCAGCTAAAGGGCCTGCCAGAATCCCTGCTAAGAGACCGAGGGATAAAATAAGTGCTTTTACGAAGTCAGAGGGGATTTTTTCTTGCATAAACTCTAAATTACCGATAATCCCCGTCCATAGACCAATTCCTGCAATCAATTCTCCAGAAAGAATGATCCAAACATTGCGATTTTTCCACATGCATCTTTCCCACTTTCTCCATAAGTAATTCGCTTTCCGAATTAGTATACGATAGAAACGCAAAAAGCACACGAAATTTTGAGAATTCCGTGTGCTTTTTCATCGTAATTTATTATTTACCTGTAGGTTTATCGGTTTTTGCTGTAGGTTCATAATACAACCGACTTGCTGCCCCGTTTTTCGTTTCATCGGAAATCGCACTTCCGTTTGATTGCCGATCTGATAATCGTAAACTGCTCGGATCGACTTCAGTTTTGACGTCTTTCACGGTTGTTAGAATCAGTTTTTCGCTGCATCCAGTGATTTTTGCACCTATGACGCGGTATGGATTCTTTTTCAATTCTTTAAGAATCATGATCCCTCGCTGAGCACGTGAACCGACTTCTATTTCTTTTAATGCTGTCCGTTTCACGGAACCACGCTGGGTAGCTACGACAATCGATGCGGAACTGTCTGTAATGACTTCCGAAGAAACGACATAGTCTTCCGGCTTTAAGTTAATACCTTTTACGCCACCTGTTCGAACGCCTGTCGTACCGACATCACTAAGTGGGAACCGTAAAATATAAGCCTGATTCGTTACTAGGACTGCATCTTCACTTCCCTTTACGATGCGCGCGTCTAGCAATCTGTCACCCTTTTTAACATTCATACCTTTATAAGCGCGGCCGTATCGCTGAACGTGGAAATCAGCGAGTTTGGAGAGTTTTACAAATCCGTTTGCACTAATCGTTAGTATCGAGTGAACGTCATCAAATTGTTCCAGGCCAATCGCCGCCACAATCGATTCATTCGGCTCGAGGGAGACAATACTGGAAATATGTTGTCCAAGATCACGCCATTTAATATCCGGTAACTCATGTACCGGCTGGTAAATGTAATTCCCGAGTGATGTAAATAGCAACAGATGATGCTGCGTATTCATAGTGCGCTCGAGTACCGCGTAATCGGACTCTTTCATCGTCATACCTGTTCCGTTTGAAGCAGAATATGAACGCAATCCAGTACGTTTTACATAGCCTTCTTTCGTGACAGAAACAACGACTTCTTCACTAGGAATAAGAATATCTAGATCAACTTTCAATTCTTCGATTTTCTCTTCGATGACAGAATTCCGAGGTTCCGCAAAACGCTTACGGACATCGTGTAGTTCACTCTGTATGACGCGTGATAGTTTAGCAGGACTTTCTAAAATTGCATTGAGGTTCTCTACCAATTTACGTAAAGCGTCTTGTTCTTGTTTCAACTCAGTAATATCGGTATTTGTTAAGCGATAGAGTTGCAAGGAAACAATCGCTTCTGCTTGGATCTCTGAGAATTCAAAGCGAGTGATTAAGTTATTTTTTGCGTCGCGTTTATCATTAGAACTCCGGATTGTCTGAATGACTTCATCCAAAATAGATAAGGCTTTCATTAAACCTTCTACGATATGTAGACGCTCTTGAGCCTTTTTAACGTCATGCTGAGAGCGTCGAGTGACTACTTCTTTCTGATGACCGATATACGCATCCAGTAGCATCGTTAAGGACATTAGCTTCGGACGTCGATCAGATATCGCCACCATATTAAAGTTATAAGCTACTTGTAAATCGGAGTTTTTCAACATATACTTCAAAATCGGCTCGCCATCGATATCTTTTTTCAGTTCAATGACGATACGAAGTCCAGTACGATCCGATTCGTCTCGCACTTCGGCAATCCCATCAAGTTTACGATCAACGCGTAACTCATCCATCTTTTTCACAAGATTGGCTTTGTTGACGTCGTAAGGGATTTCAGTAATGACAATCTGGGATTTTCCGGCTTTCAACTGTTCAATTTCAGTTTTAGAACGGACAATAATCCGTCCTTTTCCTGTTTCATACGCAGTTTTAATGCCGTCAGTCCCTTGAATAATTCCACCTGTCGGGAAATCTGGACCTTTTATAACTGTCATGAGCTCATCCACAGTCGCTTCAGGGTTATCCATGCGCATAAGTACTGCATCAATGGCTTCATGAAGCGCATGTGGTGGAATATCTGTTGCATATCCTGCAGAGATCCCTGTCGATCCATTGACAATTAAGTTCGGGAATCGCGCAGGTAACACGGTTGGTTCTGGCTCTGTGTCGTCAAAGTTAGGGATGAAATCTACAGTTTCTTTGTTGAGATCCCGTAACATTTCACCTGCAATTGATGAAAGGCGTGCTTCTGTATAACGCATTGCAGCGGCTGAATCGCCATCTACAGAACCGTTATTACCATGCATTTCGATCATCATATGACGCAGTTTCCAGTCCTGACTCATCCGTACCATCGCTTCGTACACAGATGTATCTCCGTGTGGATGGTAGTTACCGATTACGTTACCGACCGTTTTTGCGGATTTACGGAACGCTTTTTCATGTGTATTGCCTTCGTTGTACATGGCGTACAAAATACGTCGTTGTACTGGCTTCAATCCGTCGCGTGCATCAGGTAATGCACGATCTTGAATAATGTATTTACTATATCGACCAAAGCGATCGCCGATAACTTCCTCTAACGGAAGGTCCTGAAAGCGTTCTGTTGCAGTCATTCCACTTCCTCCTCAACATGCAGGAATTCGTTTTCCAATATTGTGCTGCCTTCTTCTAATCCGAAGTCGACATTGTTTTCAATCCACCGACGACGAGGTTCTACTTTGTCCCCCATCAAGGTTGTCACTCTGCGCTCAGATTGTGCGCCATCTTCAATCGTTACCCGGATGAGCGTACGAGTTTCAGGATTCATGGTAGTATCCCATAGCTGTCCTGCGTTCATCTCACCAAGTCCTTTGTATCGCTGAAGCATGTAGCCCTTGCCGATTTTGTTCGTTGCAGCACCAAGCTCCCGCTCTGTCCACGCATACTCAACTTTTTCTTTTTTACCGATCCCTTTAGAGACTTTATAAAGAGGCGGTAACGCTATGAAAACTTTACCAGCTTCAATAAGCGGTTTCATGTAGCGATAGAAGAATGTCAATAATAGCACTTGGATGTGTGCGCCATCCGTGTCGGCATCGGTCATGATAATGACTTTATCGTAAGCGGCATCTTCAATTGTGAAGTCTGCACCGACCCCTCCACCAATTGCATGGATGATTGTATTGATTTCTTCATTTTTCATAATATCTTCGAGTTTTGCTTTTTCGGTATTAATGACTTTACCGCGGAGTGGCAGGATCGCTTGGAAGGTACGGTCGCGTCCTTGCTTCGCTGAACCGCCAGCAGAATCTCCCTCGACGAGGTACAATTCGTTCTTCTTTGCGTTTCTCGATTGAGCTGGTGTCAGCTTGCCGGAAAGGAGGGTATCCCCTTTCTTCCGCTTCTTACCTGAACGTGCGTCTTCCCGTGCTTTACGAGCAGCCTCGCGCGCCTGGTGTGCACGAACGGCCTTACGTATAAGGTTTGCACTCAATTCCGCATTTTCTTCTAAGAAATAGAGTAAATGCTGTGAAATGACCGCATCTGTGATCGTTCGCGCTTCACTTGTACCGAGCTTTCCTTTTGTTTGACCTTCAAATTGTAAGATTTCTTCAGGAATGCGCACAGAAACAATGGCTGCGATACCTTCTCGGATATCAGAGCCATCCAAATTCTTGTCTTTTTCTTTCAATAAACCAGTCTTCCTCGCATATTCATTAAATACACGAGTCATTGCAGTTTTTGCACCCGTTTCGTGTGTTCCGCCATCCTTTGTTCGAACGTTGTTAACAAACGATAGAATGGTCTCTGAATACCCGTCGTTGAATTGGAATGCAAACTCCACTTCGAGATCCTCAGACTCGCCTTCGAGGTATGCGACTTCGTGAAGTGTATCCTTTTCTTCGTTCAAGTAAGAAACGAAGGCTTTGATGCCAGTTTCGTAGAGGAACGTTTCAGTCTTTTCCGTGCTCTCTTCTACAAGGACGATTTTTAATCCTTTTAGTAGGAATGCGGATTCTCGTAAGCGTTCTGCAAGAATGTCATATTGATATTTAGTCGTGGAAAAAATCGTGGTATCCGGTTTGAAGTGAATCGTCGTACCGGTCTCTTTCGTTTTTCCGATAACTTCTAACCCTGTTGCAGGTTTACCACCATTCTCAAAACGCTGTTTGAAAATCTGTCCTTCACGGTGGATGATTACGTCCAACCACTCAGAAAGTGCATTAACGACTGAAGCTCCAACGCCGTGAAGTCCGCCACTTGTTTTATAGCCACCCTGACCAAACTTTCCTCCAGCATGGAGGACGGTCAAAATAATTTCAGTTGTCGGTTTCCCTGTTTTATGTGTACCTGTAGGCATGCCTCGTCCGTAATCCCGTACACTAATGCTGTTATCGGAATGGATCGTGACGTTTATCTCAGATCCGAAGCCACTTAGTGCTTCATCGACAGCATTATCTACAATCTCGAATACAAGGTGATGTAACCCTCGTGCATCCGTTGACCCGATATACATGCCAGGTCGTTTCCGTACTGCTTCCAGACCTTCGAGCACCTGGATTGAATCGTCATTATACACGTTAACTTCTTTTTGTTTCGTCAAGATGAAACCTCCATCAAACAAATGTTCTTATTTATCTAATGATACGTTGCCTTTTTTCTCGTGTCAACAAGACACATCGGCACTATGCTTAAATAATTGTATAGAAGAAAGCTTTTTATTGCAATGACAGACGTGCTAGCACTTATCTGTAATTGTCGTTCTGTGCAGGTTCTGCTAAAATGAAAGGGATACATAATTTTACACGAAGGGGCTTGTCATGGATATTATTTTATTGCTCGTACTCGCTTATCTAATCGGCTCTCTACCCTCTGCGCTTTGGATTGGAAAACTGTTTTATAAAACAGATATTCGCGAACATGGCAGTGGGAATATGGGAGCGACCAATACATTTCGTGTCCTGGGTAAAAAAGCAGGGATTGCCGTTACTGTATTTGACATTTTAAAAGGAACTGCCGCTGTCCTTATAGCGTCGCTTCCCTACTTTGCGGATACGCCTGTTCATCCGTTAGTGGTAGGTGTAATAGCGGTTGTCGGTCACATGTACCCTATTTTTGCGAAGTTTAAAGGGGGGAAAGCCGTTGCGACTTCTGCGGGTGTACTACTCGGATATAGTTGGCCGATATTCGTACTCGTTGTCCTCACGTTTTTGCTCGCATTAAAGATTACAAAGATGGTCTCTCTCACTTCCATGATCGTTGCAGTGATGGGTTCAATCTACGGGATAGTGTATTATTTCCTCACAGGGGATATCTATGTAGAACTGGTCATTGTCTTGATGGGCGCGTTCATCTTTTATCGTCACCGTGCAAATATCGCACGCATTAAAGCAGGAACTGAACCTAAGGTAACGTGGTTGTAATAGACTTAGTAGCGGTGCAGAGAGGTGGATTTCTCAATGAATATACACATTTCGCAAGAAGCAGCTCAATGGTTTGTCGATGAAATGGACGTAGAAGCTGGCAATGCTATTCGATTTTTCGCACGGTATGGCGGTAGCAGTCCATTGCATGAAGGGTTTTCGTTAGGAGTGATTAGTGAACACCCGGATGAAGTGGCTGTGGAAACTAGTATCGGAGACGTTCGTTACTACATTGAAACACGAGATCTTTGGTACTTTGACGGGCACGATTTGCATATCGGAGTGAATCCAGATCTAGGTGAATTGAAGTATGATTACGTTAGGCCAGAGTAAACGCAATTGCTGTGTTTAGGGCTCCTTGAACTAGACAGACAATTCTTCTTTTGGTATAATGGCTATGAAAAATGGATAACGTAAAAAAACCAAGAAGATGTGATGATCTTCTTGGCTTTGTAATAGAAATAGCGTTCGCTTCAAAGGCGAATTGCATTGTGCGAAGTAAACCGCTCCTATGCTTGGAGGCTCAAGGGCGGTTTACTTTTTTCTTGAAAAAGTATATGACAAAGCAAGAATGGCCACGATCAAACTACTGAAACCGATCATGAGACTTAGTGCTTCAAATGGTGTCATACGCATCACCTCCTCCCGCCTGATACGTTTTCAGGAAGTAGGGATTGCAGGTCTGCGAACCGCCTATGAGCTCGTGCTATTCTAGTACATTATCGAGTATATCATAGTTTAGTGGCTCGTACATACGTTCTGGATGGGTTGCAATTATAGGTTTCCCTTGGTGGCATCACGTATTTTTTGCGTGGTGTTTTTTTGTGCGGTTTTGGAGTGACGGGAGTTTGAGCGGATTTGGGGTTTATGATCATATATCGAGATTTATGAGCGATTTCACCGGGTTATGAGCGCATTTTGTGATTTATGAGCGGATTCCTCAGGTTATGATCGCATTCTGAAGTTTATGAGCGGATTCCTCAGGTTATGATCACATTCTGCGATTTATGAGCGAATTATCCAAGTTATGATCATATTCCCCTCCTACAGGTAATCCCCAACCATATAAAAAGGCTTCCTGTGCTGTCCAGGAAGCCTTTTCTGCAATTAGTTGACTGTTTTTGCGATTTCGGCATACTTTGCATCCCAAATAGGGTCGATTTTACGGAGTGAAACGGGTCGGAATGTGTCTTTTCGCACGACAACGTGTTCTGATGTTGCTGTTGCCGCCACTGTGCCGTCTGCGTGTACGATTTCATAACCATAGGAGGTTCGTAACTTACCGTGCGATTCAATCCATGTGCGGACAGTTGCAGTCGCACCGTAGCGCATGGCTGCTTTGTACTTGATGGACAAATCAGTTACGGGCGATAGATATCCATCTGCTTCGAGTCCTGCATACGTGAAGCCTAGATCTTCTATTAGCTTCGTCCGTCCTATTTCCATCCACACTAAGTAATTCGCGTGATACACAACACCCATCTGATCCGTTTCTGCATAGCGGATTTCAATTTCCTTCTCACTGATAAACATAACCTGTCACCTCTTCTACCTAGACAATTATACAAAAGTCGATTAAAAATAGCAGTTTTGACGAATCGAAAAAACCCCTCTTACTGAAATGAATCAGCAAGAGGGGTTATGGGTATTACTTTTCTAACATCTTGTTACGAAGTACCATTTGAAGAATTCCGCCGTGACGGTAGTAGTCGATTTCGACTTCTGAATCGAAACGCGCAAGCGCATCGAATTCCGTTACAGTGCCATCTGCAGTAGTAGCAGTCACTTTCAAGATGTCGCGTGGCTTCACGCCTTCAGCGATATTAACACTGATTGCTTCTTCACCTGTAAGTCCGAGAGATGCTGCGCTTTGTCCATTGACGAACTGAAGTGGAAGCACACCCATCATTACAAGGTTTGAACGGTGAATCCGCTCGTAGCTTTCAGCGATAACTGTTTTGATGCCGAGAAGAGATGTCCCTTTCGCAGCCCAGTCACGTGAAGAACCCATTCCGTAATCTTTACCAGCAATGATTGCTAGTCCAGTACCTTGTTCTTGGTACTTCATGCACGCATCATAGATTGGCATGATTTCTTTATTTGGCCAGTACGTTGTGTACCCGCCTTCTGTGCCTTTAGCGATTTGGTTACGGATACGGATATTCGCAAACGTACCACGCATCATCACTTCGTGGTTACCACGGCGTGAACCATATGAGTTGAAGAAACGTGGCTCTACGCCGTTTTCACGTAGGTAGAGGCCTGCCGGTGTATCTTTACCGATTGCTCCAGCTGGTGAAATGTGATCTGTTGTAATTGAATCACCAAATTTACCTACTACACGCAAGTCGTTCAACGTTGCGATGTCTGAAGGCTCTTTTGAAAGACCTTCGAAGAACGGTGGGTTTTGGATATATGTCGAGTTTTCATCGAAATCATACAATGCATCATCAGTTGTTTCGATTGCATTCCACGCTTCGTTTTCAGAGAACACACGTGCATATTCTTTGCGGAATAGTTCAGGAGTGACCGTTTTTTCGATCATTGCCTTTACTTCTTCCGTAGAAGGCCAGATGTCGCTGAAGAATACATCTTTGCCGTCTTTACTCTTACCAATTGGCTCTTTTTTGAAGTCGATGTCCACTGTTCCAGCGAGTGCATACGCAACAACTAGTGGCGGTGAAGCCAAGTAGTTCGCTTTTACGAATGGGTGGATCCGTCCTTCAAAGTTACGGTTACCGGAGAGAACGGATGAAACGAGCAAGTCGTTATCGCCAATTGTCTTCTCGATTTCCGGAAGCAATGGACCGGAGTTACCGATACAAGTTGTACAACCGTATCCAACTGTGTTGAATCCGATTTGGTCGAGGTACTTATCAAGACCTGAGTCTTGTAGGTATCCTGTAACAACTTTTGAACCTGGTGCGAGTGAAGTTTTCACGTATGCAGGAGGTGTAAGTCCGAGCTCAACCGCTTTTTTAGCGACAAGTCCAGCACCAAGCATTACGTATGGGTTCGATGTATTAGTACATGAAGTGATGGCAGCAATCGCAAGATCGCCTGTTTTCATTTCCATTTTTGTACCATTTGCGAACTCGATAGTACCACTCTTCTTCATTTCTTTCGGCGTAAGTCCGAATCCTTGGTTGCCTTCAGGTGCAACAACCGCGTCATTAAATTCACGCTTCATCTCTGTGAGTGGAATCATATCTTGTGGACGTTTTGGTCCAGCAAGGTTCGCTTCTACTTGAGTCAAATCGATTTCGATGACTTCTGTGTAGATAGGATCATCCTTGTCTGGTGTGAAGAACATGTCGTTCTCTTGTAGGTACTTCTTCACGACAGCGATATGATCTGCATCACGTCCTGTTAAGCGCATGTAGTTAAGTGATTCTTCATCAACCGGGAAGAACCCACATGTTGCGCCGTACTCAGGTGCCATGTTTGCAATTGTTGCACGGTCTGCAAGTGGTAATTGAGGAACGCCTGGTCCGAAGAACTCGACAAATTTGCCTACAACACCGTGAGCACGCAATGTTTGCGTCACTTTAAGTGCAAGGTCAGTCGCAGTTGTTCCGTTTGGTAGCTCACCTGTCAATTTAACACCGATAACTTGTGGAATTGGGAAGTAAGAAGGCTGTCCAAGCATGCCTGCTTCTGCTTCAATTCCGCCAACGCCCCAGCCAAGTACGCCGATTCCGTTGATCATCGTTGTATGCGAGTCGGTTCCAACTAATGTATCTGGATACGTTTCGAACGTTCCATCTTCATTTTTAATTTCATGTACAACGCTTGCCAAGTATTCAAGGTTTACTTGGTGAACGATACCCGTTGCAGGTGGAACCGCACGATAGTTGTCGTATGCTTTTTGTGCCCAGCTCAAGAACTGGTAACGCTCAGCATTACGTTCAAATTCAAGTTCCATATTTTTCTGAAGTGCATCTGCTGTTCCGTAGCTGTCAACTTGAACCGAGTGGTCAATAACAAGGTCTACTGGAATTTCAGGGTTGATTTTATCTGGGTCTCCGCCCATTTCTGCCATTGCAGAACGAAGGGATGCTAGGTCAACGACAACTGGTACACCAGTGAAGTCTTGTAAGATTACGCGAGATGGTTTGAATGGTACTTCTGCATCCGCATCTGCGTCCTTACCCCATTTTGCCAAGTTGTTTACATGATTGTCTTGAATGACATATCCGTCGTGTTGGCGTAGAACGGACTCTAATAGTACTTTGATCGAGTAAGGTAGTCTTGAGACTTTCGCAATACCTGCGTCTTCAATCGCTCCAATGCGGTAATAGTTATACGTGTTACCGTTTAGATCAAACGACGATCGGCTGTTATGAAAATTGCTTTTTGTCATTGCTGAATTCCTCCTTTACGTACTGAAAAGGCTCTATAAGTAAGCATCTTTTCTCTACTCCATCATATAACAGCAAAGTCTATAAGTAAATTACATTAAATTTATAGTAATCCATAAGTAAACATGATAGATAGAATAGTAGTTCAATGATGCATATTTTGGGGTGCCTGTCATAATAGAAGAATAATGAGTTGAGGAGTGAAGTAAGTGAAGAAAGCTTTACTAGTTATTGACTACACGGAGGATTTTGTTGCAGTAGAAGGTGCGTTAACGTGCGGGGCACCAGGAATTGCACTCGAAGGTTATATTGCAAAACTTACGCAGCAATTTATCGATGAAAAAGAAGCAGTCGTTTTCGCAGTTGACGTACATGACGAAAATGATCCTTACCATCCGGAAACACGTCTATTCCCTCCCCATAATCTTAGCGGGACGGCCGGTAGAGAACCATTCCGCTCTTTGAAGCAGCTTTACGAAGACAATAAGGATGCTATTCATTGGATGGATAAAACCAGGTATAGCGCGTTTGCAGGAACAAACCTTGAAATTTGGTTACGCGCTCGAGGTATCCAGGAAATTCATTTAGTTGGCGTGTGTACAGATATTTGTATCTTACATACTTCAGTGGATGCCTATAACAAAGGATTCACAACGTTTGTACATGAACGTGGTGTTGCAAGTTTTGACACTACTGGGCATGAATGGGCGTTGCGTCATTTCGAAAACACGCTCGGTGCAACGGTGATTCGATAAAATAATGTAAATAATTTTAGCCAATAGGTTTCAAGTAGGTCATTTAAGGTTATTACAATAACTATAAGCGACAAATTATATTAGCTAAAAGGAGAGTGTTTACATTGAGTATTATTTGGTTCTTAATTATCGGTGGAATCATCGGTTGGGTAGCTGGACTTATTCTTGGGAAAGATATCCCGGGCGGAATCATTGGTAACATTATTGCAGGTATCGTAGGTGCGTGGATCGGCGGAATGCTACTCGGTTCTTGGGGTCCTAAAGTATCGGACTTCTATCTTGTACCAGCGATCATTGGTGCTGTCGTTCTTGTCTTCATTGTCAGCCTAATTATGAAAGCTATGCGTAAAGCAGCATAATCGTAACAAAAAGGACTTCGCAAATGCGAAGTCCTTTTATTTTTGTGCTTGTTTTGTTTGTTGTGCTTCGAATTCTTTATAGAACCAGAGTACGTCTTCTACATATTTATCACTATGGTTATAATGGAATATCGCTTTTTCAATTTGGCCGTCTGCTGCGCCACTTTGCGCTAAGTAGTTTGCTGCACTAAAAATCGCGTCCTCTAAATTATATGGATCAGCAATTCCATCACCGTTTCCGTCTACGCCATATCCACCATACTTTGCGATGACGTCCAGGTTTGTTTTGTCGTCCTCTGGAATTTCCCCTTTTCCTAAGTCTTTACATCCTGGGTAGCCCCAACCGACAAACGTGCATGGCATGAACTGCATATGCCCTTCTGCTCCTGTTGGAGAAACCATGGTTTTCATCGTAGAAAAACGAGTTTCGACCCGGTGATGTGCAGCGAGTAGCGTCCACGGAACACCGTACTCTGCTGCCGCTGCCTTATAAACAGGAATATATTCTTCCGGAATCGTCAATCCGCCATGTCTATCGGACAAATCCATCAACGTGCTAGCGGACTTTTGAATAACTTCCGGGTGTTTAAGACTCGTCCAGATAATTGCAGTTAAGGTGAACAGGACGACTGAAACAGGAATTAGCAACGCAATTATGAGAATCTTGCCTTTCGCAGATAGGCTGCGTTTCTTTTTCTTCACTCGTCCCTCTCCTCTCTGCTAATTAGTCTTCTTCGCTAAGGGCTTTCATGTCCGCTACGATTGTATCAAACGGAACGTCTTCATATCCGGCATAGGATTTAACAACTTCACCTTCTTTATTAACTAACCCGAACCGTGAACCATGTATGACTTGGTCTGTGTTTGGATCATCGATGACCGGCATTTTAAATGATTTTACTGCAAGATCATTAATGTCCGACATTGAATAGCCTGTAAGCATGATCCACTTCGATGGGTCTGGAACGCTAAAATCATCCAGATATTTTGCTAATTTTTCAGGCGTATCCACTTCAGGATCTACACTAAAGGAAACAATTTTATAGTCTTCTATGTTTTTATCGACTAATTTTTCCTGGAGATCTGACATATTGGTCATCATCGGTGGACATACACTCGTACATGACGTGAAGACAAATTGTGCTAACCAAATTTCACCTTTCAAATCATCCAGTGTTACCGATTCGTTGTTTTGGTTTGTAAATTCGAAAGGATCAATGCTGTAATGATGATCTGCTTTAAACCCACTAGAACAGGCACCTAATATAAGCGCCATCATAATTACGCTAAAAAACAGTACTCTTTTCTTCATCACTCTGCCCCCAGACTTTATACATTCACCTTATCATATCGAACTGACAAACGCCAAACAACCATTGATTCCTGGGTTGTTTGGCGTTTGTTTGTCTGTTATGTGAAGCCTACTTCACTTTTAGAGTGACGAGTGCTCCATGAATTGCTTCGAGCTTTGTTTCTAGACGGTGGAGCAGATAGAAAGAAACAAAAACTGGGAACCCCACCTCTTGGATGAATCCCATCGCTTGTTCCATTATTTGTTCCATTCCGTTTCGCCTCCTTTTTGATAAGCACTTGCTGTGTAGTGAAAAACCGATCCCTGTCAGATGACTAGGGACCGGTTCCTTAATGACTTATTTCTCAGTATTGATGAGATTATTCACTGTGTGATCGACAATTCTAGCGCCTTTAACAGCTATGAGTGCCTTCCCCTCTTTTTTGAACACATCAGATGCAATAATTTGTTCCATTACAGTTTGGACTTCAGTCGGTGTTACGCCAGGACGTGGCTCATCGACGGTTAAGACAAAATCCTTTCCATCGGATTGTGTAAATACAAGTTGTAGTGTAAGTGCCATTTGTCAGTTCCTCCTTATCCGGCTCATTAGCCTGTAATTTCTGATGTTAAGATCTTCTCGTAAGACATGACTCCCATTGCGGACAATTGGCCAAGTGATGAGAGTGCAAGCTTCAAGTTAGCTGGTGTTGCGTCTTGTGTGACAAAGCGATACGTTTTAGATTTGCGGATGAGACGTCCATCAGGTGTTGAACCTGCATTGAAGAAAATCTTGCCGACTGCTGTTTGGAACTCGAGTGCTGCTGCCATGTGCGTTCCCCTCCTTTCACAGTCTAGATAGACGAATGGATGAGAAAAGGATACAATGTTCGTGAAAGTTTTTAAGTTTACATGTACAATCGATAGTGTAGAGAGTCATAAAGAGGTGAACGTATTATGCCAGGCTGGTTTATCTGGTTTATTGTATTTTGGTGTATCGTCTTAGTCGGTCTATTTGCAATCGGTGGATTTTTCATGTTCCGTAAGTTCCTTAAAGTGTTCCCAAAAGAAGATGGCAAATCGACATTGGACTGGGAAGAGTACTATGTGGATCGTTCCCTGCACCTATGGAACGATAAAGCGAAGGTCTTGTTGAATGAACTCGTTCAGCCAGTTCCTGAATTATTCCGTCCTGTGGCAAAGCAAAAGATTGCTGGTCGTATCGGTCAGATTGCGCTCGATGAGCATGCGAAAACGATTGAATTCGACCATATTATACGGGGATATATTGTAGCAACGCCGAAACGCGACCACAAATTTTTACGCAAGAAGCTTAAAACAATGGATGTCGATATGACTCCATATGAGCATTTGTTTTAACAAAAAAAGAGAGGGACCGGGTCATTTGACCACGAGTCCCTCTCTTTTTTGGAGGTTATTGTATTTGATGAGCATTCCGATGCGCCATGGGACAATCATCGCAAATGCGAGAATGAAGAACATGCCAGCCAGTTCCCCTACGTCGATCGAACTACTTAAAATCAGTTTAGCGACAAGACGGAAGATGAGTAATCCCGCCAAGATAAAGATAAACGCTTTCGAACGTTTGACAAATAATTGACCGTTTTTCTTCTCGAAATTCGTCGTAGCAATCAAGATCGTTGAAAAGATAAGACCAACAGTTGCAGCCTCAAACACCTGACTCCACGGAACTTGGAATTGTGTAAACAAGAACATTAGCATTCCGGAAGACATGAAGAGTGGCGGCAGTATGATACGGATTGGAGAAATCGGACGTTCTGCTGCTTTAGAACGTACAATAAATCCCATGACGCCCATGAAGAAGAAAGCGACTGTCGATCCAACGATTAGATAGACAGGCGGAATTTTGGTGAAAATCGCATCAACAAATTCTTGCAGTTGACTCATCCTCGCGTCGCCTCCTTCAGTTCGTCCATCCGTTTACAAAGTGGTTCGATAGGAACGAAACGCGCAAAGCGAGCCGTTTCTTTGCCTTGATGGAATAACAACACAGCGGGTGCCGCAAAGAGCGACAGCTGCCCCGCCATTTCCGGCACTTTCGCCACGTTCACAGAATAGAACGGGAATGGATACTGTTCGTGAAGTTCTTCCACTTGTGGATACAGTCCCTCACATACAGAACAATGATCTGTCTTTACGAATAGGAGCACTGCTTCTCGTTGTGTTAAAAGATCTTGCCAGGATTTAAAAGACGTGACTTCGTTCATTGTTCAATCCTCCCTGATGGTCAAAAACCTTGGAAATCTCCAAAGATTGGACTAAGTAAGCTGATTAGGAATGTCATTCCGTCAAAGAACAACACAATTCCGAAGATAATCATGAAAGCTCCGCCAATCCGCATGATTAACTGGTTATGCTTGCGGATCCATCCGAGACGTGTCACGAAGAACGAGAGCACGAAGAATGGAATTGCAAATCCAAGAACGTATGTCATCATGTAGAGCATGCTTGAACCTGGATTGGATGCAGCTAAACCAATGATAGCACCAATAATTGGTCCCATACAAGGTTGCCAACCGGCTGAAAATGCGAGTCCGATTAATGCGGATCCCAAGTAACCGGATGGCCGGTTCTTAAATTGTAGTTTGCGTTCTTGCATTAAAAACTTCGGTGTAAAAATCCCGACTACCATCAATCCGAATAGAACGATGAAGATAGCACCGACTTGTCGAAGAATATCCATGTATTCGATAAAGAAACGGCCGATAAATGAAGAGCCAAATCCAAGGAAAATGAATACGATAGAAAATCCGAGTAGGAAAAATAGCGTATGTAACATGCCGTTTCGGCTCATCCGTTTCTTATCAGAACGTAAGTCGTCAATTGACATCCCCGTTATATAAGAGATGAATGCCGGATATAAAGGCAAGACGCACGGAGAGATGAAACTTAAAAAGCCTGCACCGAATGCAAGGAATATGTTCACATCTGTTGCCAAGGAACTTCCCCCTTTAGTAATTTTCTTTTTCCTCTCCATCGTATCAGAACGGGACGTTGAATACGTACTTTTTGTCTGTGAACAGTTTATGACACATGAAAAAACCGCACATGCTCCATGTCATGTACGGTTTTCAGCATTATTTAAGCGGATTGACCATTTTGCAATTGATACATTTTATAGTAAAGCCCTTTCATACTTAGAAGTTCCTGATGAGTTCCACGCTCAGCAATCTCTCCCTTATGCAGCACTAAAATTAGTTCCGCGTCTTGGATCGTACTAAGTCGGTGGGCGATTGCAATCGTCGTTCGGCCTTTACGCATCTTTTGCAAACTTGCTTGAATTGCAATTTCGGTTTCTGTATCGATATTCGCTGTTGCTTCATCGAGTACAAGTACTTTCGGATCTGTCGCCATCGTGCGTGCAAAGGCAATGAGTTGTCGCTGTCCACTAGATAAGGTCGCGCCACGTTCCATTACTTTGTGGGCATAAGCCCCTTCCAATTGCTCGATGAACTTATCAGCTTGCACAAACTCTGAAGCGGCTCGTACTTCTTCAGATGTCATCGATTCGTTATGCAGACGGATGTTACTTTCAACATCTCCGTAAAACATAAATGGATCTTGAAGGACAAGCCCGACTTTCTTACGTAATTCATCCATCGGATAGGTCTTCAGGGAACGTCCATCAATCGTAATGGAACCGCGCTCGTACTCATAGAACCGCATGAGCAAGTTGATAATCGAACTCTTACCGCTCCCCGTATGTCCGACGAGTGCGACAGTCTCTCCTGCTTTTGCGGTGAATGATATATCTTTCAATACCTCTGTTTTCCCATCATAACTGAATGTAACGCCGTCAAAAGTTATAGATCCGTCGGTAATCTTTCTATCGCGTTGTGCTTGCTGAACTGGTTCCATATCGGGTTCGTCCATAAGCGCAAAAACGCGTGATGCTGCAACAAGAGCCTGTTGGAAAATTGACAATCGGTTCATTACTTGCTGCACAGGTTGGAATAAACGGCTCAGTAACGTTGTGAACGCATAAATTACTCCGACATCCACGGCAGTTGAAAGTGACGAGAATCCGAAATAGCCTAGCGTAAAGACAACAGCTGCTGCATATAGCAAGTCGATGAATGGCCCGAGTAGGATACTGTCAAATTTAATGTTGCGGATACCCGCTCGGTAATGCCCATCGTTGATGGATTCAAATTCATCTGCAAGCCGTTTTTCTTGGCGGAATGCTTGAATCATCCCCATTCCAGATAAGGACTCCGAAATCTTTCCGTTCAATTGACTGAGTCGTTCTCGAATGTCTTGATAGAAATCTGCACTGTAATAACGATAGACCGATATGAGAGTAACAAATAACGGTAACAATACCATTGAGTATAATGCTAATTTCGCGTCCAGTGAAAAGAGCGCAATATAGACACCGATGATGCCGAAAATCGCCTGCAAGAAGGTGACTACCACGCTGACAAACATTTCTTTAATCGCTTCCGTGTCATTCGTCACGCGTGAGACAATTGCACCTGCTGGTGTTTTATCAAAATAACGCATACCGAGTCCTTGCACTTTAGTAAACGCATCGATGCGCAATTGTTGAATGACTTTAAGCGCAATCCGTTGGAAACGAAGTGACTGGAAATAGGAAATCACAACGACCGTTAACTGGATGATGACATAGGCGATGAGCAGCTGGATGACACTGGATCGCTCAAAATCCAATGGAACTAGATGATTATCAATGAAAGATTGAATTAGAAGCGGGCTTACAATGCTTCCCGTAATTGTCAATGCAAGAAGGAACAACGCAATGGCAATCGACACGCGGTGGGGCTTCAAATATTTAAGAAGTCGTACAAGTACGTTCATTTGCCCACGAGCTGACAATTTAGTCTGTTTCACTTCCGCCATTACGCCTCACCTCCTTGTTCAACAGATGCTTCAAGTTGTTGCAAGTCGTACATTTCTTTATACTTGCCATCGAGTTCCATTAGTTCTGCGTGGGTTCCGGACTCTGCGATTGTTCCGGCATCCATCACAATGATTCGGTGCGCATGTTGAATGGCGCTTAACCGGTGAGATGTGATAATTGTTGTTTCTCCATTACGTGTTTCTTTCAATGAATGAAGGATTGCTTCTTCTGTTTTCGCATCCACTGCTGACAGCGAGTCATCTAAAATGAGTAACTCAGGTTGCATAAGAAGAGCACGAGCAATCGATATCCGTTGCTTCTGTCCTCCGGATAGTGATACGCCTCGTTCTCCGACAATCGTCCGATATCCTTCTGTGAAACCTTCGATATCGTCATGAATATGCGCAAGTTTCGCTGCTCGATGAATGTCTTCTTGCGGAACTGTTGGATTCGTAAAGGCGATGTTCTCCGCCAATGTCGTTGAAAATAGGAAATGATCTTGTGGGACATATCCAATCGATTCCCGGAGACGTTGCTGTTTGTAACGATGAATGGAATGCCCTCCATATGAAATGACACATTTATAGTCATCGAATTCCCGAAGCAACAGTTTCAAAATTGCGGTTTTCCCGGATCCAGTCTTCCCAACGATTCCAAGGGTTTCTCCTTGTCGTAAATTGAAATGGACATCCCAAAGTGCAGGTTTTGGATCTCCGGGGAACGTGAATTCATCGATATCGACAGACAAATCTCCTTTTGGCCGTTCGTCGATTGCACCGACTACATCGACCACTTCAGGATCGACGGACAGCAATTCACGAATACGTGTGTACGAAGCATTTCCGCGTTCTACAATGTTGAATAGGAATCCGAACGCAAGCATTGGCCACGTCAACAAGCCCAGATAGGTACTGAATGCCACCATATCGCCAACACTCATTTCCCCTGCGATGATGAAGCGGGTACCGAAGATGAATGACATAATAGAAGAAACTGCAAAAACTGCACCAATCGTCGGGTCGAATAAGGCATCTATGCGAGCAACGCGCATATTTTTTTCAACGACTTCATCGGACAGTTGACTGAAATCCTCAATGTCTTCCCGCTGTTGTCCAAACGTCTTAATTACTTTCACTCCGGAAATACTCTCTTGCGTCTTATCGTTCATGCCCGAGAACGCTTCTTGAGCGGTCCGGAAGTGACGACGTAGCAACTTTCCGTAAAAGCTAGTCAATCCGATCATGATTGGTATCGGAATCAATGCAATTAGCGTCAACTTCCAGTTAATCGTCAAGGCCATTGTTAAGATGACGAAGCCGCCTGTTGAAATCGAGTCAAAGAGTGTCAACACGCCCATGCCTGCAGTTTGCTGTACAGCATTTACATCATTGGTGGCGTGTGCCATTAAATTACCTACACGACGTTTTTGATAAAACGCAGGTGACATCTTTAAAAAGTGATCGAATAATTGCTTTCGAATCGTTCGTGCAAGAACAATTGATGAACCAAAAATCATGACGCGCCATAAATAGCGGAATAGGTACATGGCAATCCCGGCAGCAGCTAAAATAACAAGCCACTTCGTCAGCTGATTCGCAGTTAACGTTCCTTTGGTAATGTCATCGACAATGTAGCCGATGATTTTTGGCGGCAGTAGTTGCAATATGGAAACGAGGACAAGTGCTGTAATCCCAACTGCATACTGCTTTTTACGCTGTTTGAAAAACCAGCCGAGCTGAATGAGTACGTTCAATGAATTCCCCTGCCAATCTATAATAGGACTCTGAACAGTTTAGCAGATTTCCACACATTTCGGACAGTATTTGTTTCGAATCATTCGATTTCAGAAATAGTTTCAATATCGAAGAGTGAAAGTATCCGTGCCGCCCCTTCCTGCGTCACAACACGCAACTGTTTTCTTTCAGGTTCTAGGCAATGGACATGGAACTCTTCCGTCACGGGTTGCCCAGTCTGCCAATGGGTAATTGCAATCGCTTGATGGATCTCCATGGCAGAGGCGATGATATAATTCCATTCCTCCAATTGTTGTTCGTCCGGCTCACTCCGCGTAGGGAGCGCGTCTTCAGCTTGCCACGCACGCAAGCGCTCAATGTGTTCGGGTAACATTAGCGACGTCCATTTAATCTTTCCACGATCTCGTAGCATCCTATCGCCTCCTTCCGTCCGTCAAGTACCGTCATTTCACATGACCGCCAATGAGTCCCGCTCGATGCCGCGCAGTTCCTGCATCGGTATACGACACTGCACGTAAAACGGCAGTGGATCCATATTTACTACGGAGCTCATCCACTGTCTCTCCGAGTTTGCGTGTTTTCCATTTGCGTTGGTCGAACAAGCTTAATTGCATCGAATGCTCTTCCACTAGATTGGATAGGCTCAGCGATAGTTGGCGGACGGGGCGTCCGTCATGGAATTTATCGAACAGTTCTATACAGAGTCTATAAATTTTCATCGTATCGTTGGTCTCTTCTACAAGCGACTTAGAACGACTGAATCCTCCGCCTAAGGCGTTTTTAGAGTATCCGACAGATAAATGTACTGTACGACCTGCACGCCTTGCAGTGCGGGCACGCATGGCAACGTCTTCACACATCTCGAGTACTACTGCAAGTACTTCATCGCGACGTCGATAATCTCTGAAGAGAATCTGTCCCTTTCCATAACTGACTTGCCCTTCAATTAATGGCGCACCTAAATCAGACAAGTCAATTCCATGTGCATGATGATAGAGTTGGTTCCCTATGACACCGAATTTCTCCTCCAACTGGATAAGTGGCGCGTGTGCAAGATCACCAACCGAATAAATACCTAGTTCGTTCAACGAGTGTTCAAGACGCCTTCCGATTCCCCACATTGAACTAAGTGGTGCGACGGGCCATAATTTTTCAGGCACATCATCATATCCCCAGTACGCAAAGCCCGTTTTCTTCGCTTCCAGATCTAGTGCGAGTTTTGATAGCAACATATTTGGTCCCATTCCACATGCAGAATGCAGTTGGAACTGACGCAGCAACTCATCTTGAATGCGGGCAACGGTTTCTCTTGCGGGGCCCCACAGCTTTTCCGTTCCATCTAAGTCGACGAAACTTTCATCGATGCTGTACACATGGATCGCTTCTTTCGGTACATATTGGTTGAGTAAATGTGTGATTTCCATCGATATTTTTATGTAGAACTCCATCGTCGGTTCGATCAAACGGATAGATGGATCATCTGGAATTTCAAAAAGGCGCATCCCTGTTTGAATGCCGAATTTTTTTTTGAGTGGAGGCGAAGCCGCTAATACGACACCACCTTTACGCTTTTTATTCCCAATAATCGCAATCGGCGTTTCCATGACATCGAGTCCTTCCAAGGCAGCAGCACAACTTGCGTAAAAACTGCGCATATCCAAACAGATGATCTTTCGTTCGGGTAGTCGGTTCATAATGTCTCCTCCTAGAACGTTTGTTCCCTTATTATAAGTCTTGCAAACGTGTTATACAACAACCATTCTCTTCCAAATGTAGTGAGACGTTGAGATTCCGCCCTCCTTTTCACTAATTTATTTTTGGGAAATGGAAATTCGCCATGAAATTGCCACTGATTCCTGCAGAAAATAGTTGACTTGATAAGGTGATAATGATTATCATTGAGAAAAAGACGGAAAGTAGGAACATATATTATGAAATCCCACGCCTTGCTCGCTTCACTACTCGCAACAGGCCTTATCCTTTCTGGGTGCGGTACCGATAAAGCAACTGAGAAAGAATCAGCGGAAGCTGTAGCTCCTACTGATCTTCAACAAGAGACGGACGCATACCAGCAATTCGCATTGGAACAGATGGATCAGTTCGTGGTGGAAACGGAAAAATTTGTCATTGCTGTGAAAGAAGGAAGACTTGAAGACGCAAAAGCAATCTATCCCCTAGCGCGTATGTACTTTGAACGTTCTGAGCCGATTGCAGAAAGTTTCGGAGATCTCGATCCGCGTATTGACGCACGTCTCGCAGACTTAGAAGACGCAGGTCAAGGCGAAGAAGAGTGGTCCGGCTATCATAAGATTGAATACGGTCTATGGGTCGATAACACAACAAAAGGCTATGAAGATGTTGCCGATCAGTTGTTAAAAGATGCAAAAGAATTACGCGCTCGTGTTGAAACGGTTGAAGTCGGTGCGGACCTGATGATTACAGGGGCAGTCGACTTATTGAATGAAGTATCCACATCAAAAATTACGGGTGAAGAGGAAATTTTTTCTCATACCGATTTATATGATTTCAAAGCAAACGTTGAAGGTGCAGAAGAAATCTTCCACATTTTCGAAGCAGTCATTAAACAAAAAGATACAAAACTTGCAACGGACTTGACGAGTAAGTTTGCAACTTTGAACGGACTTCTTGCGAAACACGAAGATGGAAATGGTGGCTATATCTCTTATGAGGACTTGACGAAAGAAGACACGAAGCAATTAGCGGATGCAGTTAATCAACTCGGTGAACCATTGAGCATGATGGGCATCGTAATGGAGTGAGGTACTAATGAAAGAAGAAAAGTTGTTTGAGAAGAAGATTTCCCGACGTCAAATGTTGAAACTGACAGGAGCCGGAGCTGCTGGTGCAGCAATCGGAGTATCTGGACTCGGGGGCATTCTGAATGTATTTGGAATGGCGACAGAAGATGATAATCCGAAGTCCAAAAACAAAGTAAACTTTTATGGTGCGCATCAACCCGGTATCATTACACTCGTACAAACTCACGTCTACTTTGCATCTCTGGAAGTTCTTGTGAAATCTCAAGCGGAGCTGAAAGAACTGTTTCAGCAATGGACACCGATGGCGGTACGCCTCATGAATGGCGAGCCAATCGGCGATCTCTCTTCAAACGGCTTTATCCCTGCAAAAGATACAGGTGAAGCAGGCGGACTCGATGCATCTGGATTGACGTTGACGTTCGGCGTCGGTCCTTCCCTTTTCGATAAAAGCGAACTAGGTCTTTCATCAAAACGTCCTACAGAACTCAAAGATCTCCCTCACTTCCCTAAGGATCAACTCGATCCCGCGTATACGGGAGGCGATCTATGTATCCAAGCGTGTGCAGAAGATCCGCAAGTTGCGTTTCACGCAGTGCGCAATCTGATTCGCGCCGCTTCAGGAAAAGTACGGTTGAAATGGTCACAAGCTGGTTTCAACTCGTTCCCAGAGAAAAACAAGAAACGCGAAACACCACGGAACTTGTTCGCTTTTAAAGACGGAACATCAGGTCCTGATACAGCAAGCAAACCCGTGATGAATGATGTTGTTTGGGCAGACAAAGGTTGGCTAGCTGGAGGTAGTTATATGGCAGTCCGTCGTATCCAGATGCATTTGGAAACGTGGGACCGTACAGCACTCAGTGAGCAAGAAGCGACATTCGGCCGACACCGCGAATCGGGTGCTCCACTTGGTTTAAAAGGTGAACATGATGAAGTGCCCCTTGACCAAAAAGATGCATCAGGAGCACCTGTCATTCCCGTCGATTCGCATGTACGGCTAGCAAAAGAAGCTAAAACGCAGATTCATAGACGTTCTTTCTCCTACTCTTCTGGAACAATGGATGCAACCGGTGCATATGATGCAGGTTTGCTGTTCATCTCTTATCAAAAAGATCCGGAGCAATTTATCGCCATCCAAAAAAGTTTCGGCCGTGTCGATAAGTTAAACGAATACATCACACACCGTGGCAGCGCATTGTTTGCCTGCTTCCCTGGTGTTCAGAAAGGGAGCTATATCGGTGAATCGTTATTCAAAGTTTTGTAAGCAGGCACTGCTCATCGCAGTCCTGCTTTTGTCTCTTTTCCCCGCCTCCCTCGTTCACGCGGAGGCACCTTCGTATAGTGACTTATATATCGCAATAGGCGATGCCATCATGGCGTCTAAGCAAGACGATACGTCTGCAGCTGACACTGCACTAAAGGAATTTAAAGCTACGTGGAAGCCAGAAGACCACCCTGCGAAGGAAAGTAAGCAAGTTGAACATGCGTTGAAAGAAGCAGAGCAAGCGAAAGGGTCTGTCCTGCGTCTAGAAGCGTTGACGGCTCTTTCAAAAGCGTTGCACGCACTAGAAAAAGCAGAAAATCCTGTGGATGAACAAGCGGAGCGTCTCGCATTTAAACAAGCGGTCACCCCGGACCTTGAGAAACTTGGAG